>CAJWBQ010000003.1 GCA_913020115.1 uncultured Cellvibrionales bacterium | reverse complement strand
CGACGCTTGCCGTTGATCAATACCAGTGTTTGGTCTGGACCCAGGCCACGCAAAGTAGCAGGGCGCAGTGCGTCAGAACCGTCACTGATGGAAGAGCTAGAAAAGTTGAATGAAGGGGCAAGCGACTGCAGCATGCGGCCCACTTCGGTTTGGCCGCTGCTGGTCATAGCATCGGCGGTTAATGTATCTACTGGCACTGGCAGGTCGGCGGCTGAACGTCCAGCTTGACGGCTGCCCAGTACGGTAACTTCTTCAATAGTGGATTCTTGCGCAATAGCGCCTTGGGTAGCGCCGGCCAAAATAGCTGACAGCGCCGTAGCGATCATCGTTTTTTTAGTTTTCATTTTTTTATTACTCTCCGGTGGTTCACTGTATTGGATACGCAGTTGACCGGAATCGCTGATTTTGGCTTCTAAGCCTGTGCCCCTCAGCAGCACTGTCATACCGTGTTTCACCGTATGATTGCCGGCCAGTTTATTGGCCGTGTACTGTCGAGTCAGGTCAAATGAAAACACTACGGTTTTATTGGCCTGTTGGGCAAATGCTGTTAATGCTTTATCAGCTCGCTGTTTGGGAATGTCAAAACGACGTACATCTTGCGCTGTTGCTACGGTGGAGAGAGCGCTTAATATCAGCGACAATCCCAACATCCAGGCGTGTATAACGCGACGCTTGTCATTCCCTCTAGGCGTGATTCCTACAACCTCAGTATCAATCAACAACTGGCTCGCAAAAATCCGCCATAGACGGCAAAAAAAAAGTGGAAAAACTGTGAAAGTGGCTTTAAAGCGCACTAAGGGTAATATGATTTTGCTGATCTCTATCTCGCTCGGCATGGATGTTGAAGTTCTCTTTGAGGGACAGCAGTAAGCCATTTACATCGCGTGCTTTGTAAAAACCGGCAATATTAATACTTTTTAGAGTGGGGTCGGCCAATTCAAAGTTCACTTCGCTGTATCGGCTAACTTCTTCTAATACGCTCTCCAGAGCTTCGCCTTCAAATACAAGGAAACCTTGCTGCCAGGCTAATTCAGACTCCATGTCATCAATTTCAAGCTTCTCAACGCTACCTACGCTGTTTATTTCAACCGCTACTTTCTCGCCCGCATTTAACAGTAGGTCGCCTACATTACTGGGGCTGAGAGGGTCTATGGATTTAGTTTCGCGCCGATCCATATCACTGAGTAAAACCTTACCTTCAGTCACAATCAGTTCCATAGACTCTTCCACACCCACATAGATGTTAAAGGCCGTTCCTACCGCGCGAACCGACTTTTGGCCCACCTGAACAATAAAGGGGCGCTCTGGGGCGTGGGCAACTTCAAAATGCGCTTCTCCGCGTACCAAGGTCACGCGGCGCTCATCAGCTGAAAAGTCGATTTTGATCAGACTATTGGTATTGAGCTGAATAACTGAGCCGTCTGACAGGCGTTTGGTGGTGTGTTCACCCACTGCGGTCAGGTACTGAGAGGGGTAGTTATTTAAGTTTTGGGTGTCGGGGCTGTTCATCCAAAACGCGCCAATGCCCAAACACATCAAAAAGCTGGCGGCGATGGCCATACGAGGCATGCGCGGCGACTTTATTTTGCTGGTGCTTGGCTGCTCTAAGGGAAACAGTGAAGACAATTCGTTGAGAACACCCATTGAATCCCACAAGCTGGCCATTCTCATCAGCATGTCATGGTGTGTATGGGATTGAGTTGCCCAAGTTGCTAGCTCAGTGCGTTCAATATCGCTTAGGCCGCGTTCCAACTTGGCAATCCAGTGGCTGGCCTCTTCTCTGATAGGCTGAGCGAGTGGCAGGGGGACAACAGTACTCATTTGACTTGGCTCTTTCGGGTTAAGGCTGTGCTCACAACACTCTGAGAAGCATTGCGGCTGTTGCGGATAATGGTGTTGTTTGAATCTTCTATGTACTCAAAGCACTTCAGCAGGCCTTTAGCCACGTGTTTCTCCACCGTGCTCTCAGATATATCGAGATAGCTGGAGATCTCTTTTTGGCTCAGGCCATACACTTTTTTCAGTACAAAGGCTTTGCGGCATTGGCCTGGCAGTTTGTCTACCGCCTGGCAGAAGAGCAAAAAGCGCTCTTTGGATTCAAACTCGGCCTCTAGACTGGCACTCTTATAATCAACAACTGAGTCGCTAAAATCCGCTACTGTATCTGTATATTTATTGTCCCAACGCTTAACGTGGTTCAGGGCTAAGTTTCTGGCTGTTTTTAGCATGTAGGTGCGCGGATAATCGATATCTTGCTTGAGTTCCGCTTCAATTGACTTAACGAAGGTTTCTTGAACAATATCGTCAATATCTTGTGGTTTGACTATACGGCTGATAAATCGCACCAGTTTGGGGCGATAATGAGTGTACATCTGTGAGATTGAGGGCGTCTTGGCCATTATTGTTGTGCTCATCAGTGATGAATATGCCGTTTGGCAAGATTCTCTTGTACTGGCTCTTTGCCGTGTCGACACTATACCGCGACAGCCCCGAACTGTATAGGTCTGGCACATGTTCACGAGAACTGTATTGCTGGGGCTTTTATCTCTGGCAGAGGCTCGATTTAAGCGCTTCGCCCAGTTAAGATTGCGGCACCCAATGAGAGAGAGCTGTATTCCACATGAGTGTGAGTGCTATGAAGATATGGGTGGACGCCGATGCGTGCCCGGTAGTGATTAAAGAAATCTTGTTCCGAGCGGCTGAGCGCACTCGAATTGAGACAATTCTGGTGGCCAATCAGCCCTTGCGCGTGCCGCCATCAAAGGTGATTTCGGCCATGCAGGTGCCCTCCGGCTTTGATGTGGCCGACGACGAAATTGTTAAGCGCGCAGAGGCGGGTGACGTGGTTATTACCAGCGACATCCCCCTGGCGGCGGAGGTGATTGAAAAGGGCGCTTTAGCTCTGAGCCCTAGAGGGGAGCTGTTGACTAAGGCAAATATCAAAGCCCGGCTCAATATGAGGGATTTTTTGGATACGCTGCGGGCCAGTGGCGAGCACACCGGCGGCCCCTCGGCCATGACCCAAGCTGACCGCAAAACCTTTGCCGATCAGCTTGATCGCTTGCTCAGCAAGGCCTCAGCGAAACGCTGAGTGAATACCTAGCCACTTTTTGCTGGCTTAGACCGCGTCAGCCTGTTGCTCTGGCGCAGCCGCCGCAAAAGCGGCTTCGCAGTTACAGGCCTCGTAAACCGACATGATTTTAGGGTAAGCCGAAAGATCTTGCTTGAATCGCAGTGCGTTATACACCTGGGGAATTAAATACACATCCGCTAGGGTGAGTGATTCACCAAAACAATAGGGCGCGGCCAAAATCTCCTGTTCTAAGGCGGAAAACCCTTGATCTATCCAGTGGTAAAGCCAGTCGATCTTTTGCGCCTCGCTGGCATCCAACTCTCCAGTAATGTATTTCTGCACCCGCAAATTGTTTAAAGGGTGAATGTCACAGGCGATGGTGTTTGCCCAAGCTCTGACCTTGGCGGCTTCAATGGCCTTGGCCGGCAGTAGAGGAATATCGGGATATTCACTCTCCAGATACTCCAATATGGCGGTAGATTGGCCAATACACTCGCCGCTTTCCAATCTCAGGGTGGGCACTAAACCCTGAGGGTTGAGGGCATTGTATTCTTCATCTTTTTGTTCGCTGTGAAGCAGGTTTACCGGCACATGGCTGTGGGCAATGCCTTTTAAATTTAAGGCAATGCGCACGCGATAAGCCGCGGAAGAGCGATAGTAACCGTAAAGCTTCACTTAAGAATCCCTCGCTGCTAATACTGTGCCCTCGGCCTCGCCAAAACCAATGCGAACAAAGCCTTCTCGCTGGCAGTAGCCTTTCATCAGCACGGTGTCGCCGTCGTCCAAGAAGGTTCTCTTCTCGCCGTTGGGCAGAGTGATGGACTCTTTGCCACCTCGGCTGAGCTCCAACATAGAGCCAGCTTCTTCATGGCTGGGGCCAGACTGGGTGCCAGTGCCGAGCAAGTCTCCCGGCATCAAGTTACAGCCGTTCACGGTGTGATGGGTAACCATCTGCGCAACGGTCCAATAGGAGTGCTTGAAACTGGATTGAGACAGTGTGGTGGCCGCTTCACCCGCCGCACGCATTTTTTCAGTGCGCAGCAGGCATTCAAGAGTGACATCAAAACCACCCTCTGTAGAATTTTTCTTTGAACTCAAATAGGGCAGAGGCTGGGGGTCATTTTCCGGGTGGCTAAACGCTTCCCGGAAAGGGGCGAGGGCTTCGGTGCTGATAATCCACGGAGAAATGGTAGACGCAAAGTTTTTCGCAAGGAAAGGCCCCAAAGGCTGATATTCCCAAGCTTGAATGTCGCGAGCAGACCAATCGTTAAATAAACACAAACCAAAAACGTGGTCTTCGGCTTGGTCGATGCTGATGGGGCTGCCCAGTGCGTTACCTGAACCCATGAAAATGCCCATTTCCAGCTCGTAGTCTAAACGCTTGCTGAGACCCAGAGAAGGTTCGGCCGCATCGGGGGCTTTGAGTTGGCCTCTGGGGCGTGGAAAGCTCTGACCAGAAACGCCAATTGACGAGGCCCGGCCATGGTAGCCAATGGGCACCCATTTGTAGTTGGGCAGCAGGGGGTTGTCGGGACGAAACAATGCTCCCACACTGGTGGCGTGATGCACGGAAGAATAAAAATCGGTGTAGTCTCCAACCACACAAGGCATGCCATATTCCGCCTCCGCCTGAGGGATAAGACAAGACTTCAACGCGTTCATGGCAGAACTTCCTTCCGCAAGCCCCGCTGACAAAGACGCTCGCAGTGCTGACCAGTAGGCCGTGCCCAAGCTCATAAAGTGATTCAATGAAGTCTCTGCGGCGGCTTCCAAGCCTGTTCTTGCCAAGCCTTCAAAGTTGCCCGCGTCACGAAGCGCTCCTAGGTCAACAATTTGATCGCCAATGGCAACACCGCCGCGCAGTGTTTCTTTGGTATCGCGACGTCGGAAACAGGCGAAGGGCAAATTTTGAATCGGGAAATCATTGCCTTCAAGGTTGGCTGAGTCAACCCAGCTGCGCAGAGAAGGGTTGTGGGTATCGTTTAAATTTGGCATGTAGCTCACTCGATTTATGAATTCTGGCTAGTGGTATTAGCGCTTGATTTAAAGTGTTTTTTTAGGCCCTGATAACAATCATTGTAGTCTTTTTGTCGCAGGGAGGTTTCTAATGCAAATTGGGTGGGGGCAATGACATAGCGCGACTCAAACATGAAGGCCAAAGTGTTTTCATAGCGCTGGGGTTCTAAGCTGGCATTGCTGGCTTTTTCAAACACTTCAGCTTCAGGGCCGTGAGGGCTCATGCAGTTGTGCAAGCTCATGCCGCCGGGGGTAAAGCCTTTTTCTTTTGCGTCGTAAACACCCTCAATCAAACCCATGAATTCACTCATCATGTTGCGGTGATACCAAGGTGGCCTGAAAGTATCTTCCGCCACCATCCAGCGTGGAGGAAAAATAACGAAGTCTAAATTGGCAACCCCAGGGGAACTGCTCTGGGAGGTCAGCACGGTAAAAATTGACGGGTCTGGGTGATCGTAGCTCACGCTATTGATCACATTGAAACGCGACAAGTCATATTTGTAGGGCGCGGAAGTTCCCACCCAGGCCACAACGTCTAAAGGTGAGTGGCCCATCTTGGCCTCGTGTAAACCTCCACAGAATTTCGCGGTAAGGGTAAAGTCGCCATTGCGGTCTTCAAACCAAGCCACGGGGTATTGAAAATCTCGGTCATTAGCAAAGCCGTTTGCGCCTACCGGGCCGCGCTCGGGTGGATGTAAATCTTCACCGTAATTTTCACAAATGTAACCGCGCACCGGCCCCTCGGGCAGTTCTATTTTAAACTTCAGGCCTCTGGGAATGAGCAATATTTCACCCGGTTTTACGTGCAATACACCCAGTTCGGTATACGCGAGAATCGCTCCTTCCTGAGGCACTATTAGCAACTCGCCATCGGCATTATAGAAAAACCGATTGTCCATATTCTGATTGGCGGCATAAACATGAATGGCAATGCCGGTTTGCGCACGCGCATCACCGTTGGCCGCCACGGTGGTTAAGCCGCTGACAAAGTCAGTGGGCTCAGTAGGGAGAGGCAAGGCGTCCCAGCGCATTATATTAGGCGGGCAATCCGCTTCTGTAATTGGCGCGGTTCGCAGCAGGCCTTTGTCTATGGGGCTAAATTCGCCCATAGCCGCAGAGGGGCGGATGCGATACATCCAAGTGCGCCGGTTGGCGGCGCGCGGGGCGGTAAATGCCGTGCTGTTAAACTGCTCTGCATACAGCCCATACTCACATTTCTGTGGACTAAACTGCGCTACAGGGAGCGCGCCTGGCAGTGCTTCTGTCTCGTGTTCATTCCCGAAACCATTCTGGTAAAACAGTGTACTTGGATCAATCATAGCGAGCCCTCTGTGCTGTTGAGGCTAGCTTACTCGATATTAGTTACAAATGAAACTACTTCGAGCTTGAGTCAAACTTGCTAGCTTTGTAATATTGTTTTTTATTCCCCTCTGCAATGGCAGTAACTATGTCCAGTGATCCAGCCGATACATTAGTGTTAAACCAGTTCATTCCCTATCGAGTTGTTAGCTTGGGAAAGCAAATTAGCGATTCACTGGCGAAGATATACAGTGAAGAATTTGACCTCAGCGTAGCCGAGTGGCGAATATTGGCGTCTTTGGCGGAACTGCCCGCACAAACCGCTCGCGACATCGGCACTTTAACGGGGATGGACAAGGTCAAAATGTCGCGCGCGGTGAAACTGCTAGACGAAAAAGATTGTTTGTTAAAACAGAAAAACGCTAAGGACAAGCGTGCCAGTTACTTAACGCTTAGCGCCAAGGGCATAGATCTGTATAAGGAAATTGCGCCGCAAGCACTGGCCTGGGAACAGGAATTAATTAGTGTCTTGCAGCCCGATGAGCACAAAGTATTTATGGCCGTGATGGACAAACTTCGAGCGCGCTTAGGCTAAGTTGAGAGCACAAGCTTAATTGTCTACCCGTGGCCTATCGCAAATTATGATTTAATTTGGTGCGCGGGCCTCATCCATCGCACTAATATGATCAGCGGATAAAACCACCGATAGCACAAGATCTAATCACTTCGTACAAATACAATCCAAAACTCAATTAACAGGCATAAAAAAGCCCTCAGAAGAGGGCACATAAGCGATGATGAGAGATACATCCTAGCTAGGCTTGGATGCACCACAGAGATATTGCATTCAGCGTGCCAAGTTGTTCATTTGGACAGGTTTAATGCATTAATTGCTGATAAGCAGCTCAGAGAGCGCCGTTATGCCCTGTTCAACGTCCACGAATTCTAGGCCAATACTGCCGGTGTCGTAACTCACTGGGGTGCTGTAGGTGGTTGCGGCTTGTACCACCACGGTTTGTTGGCCCAGTTGAGGGTCTGGCATTGTAAACTTAATGCATAGATTCACCGGTTTGTGTTCGTCTATTGAGTCTATGTCAGGTTGGATCACTCGCATAACTAAAGCGGGGCCTTCAATGCGAATGCCAGCGTAAGATATGTCGTGGATGATTACTTCTAGAGGGCGGGGAGCTTCAGTGTCTTCGTCTGGTACCAGCGTTACCATAGCGGGGTAATTAATCGCTGTACGCCTGTATTGGCGTCGATTTTCGTTGTAGGGTTGTTTTCCCTGTGAAGTTAGCATAGCCAGGTTCGCTCTTGGTCAAAGTCTTACTTCTCTATTCAGAATTTAGCACTAGAGGCGAGTAATTGCGAACCCGTGGCACAGACAGGCCCAAAAGAATAGGCTTATCTCTGGAAAAGCCCCGATATTCTCAAGGGCTAGGGCATGCTCAATCTTGCAGGGTCTTTATCAGGGCATTGCGAAGCGAGGCGAATTTTATGGGCTTGGTCATAAATTCATGCATACCGGAATCGAGGCACTGGCGACGATCTTCTTCCGTGGCATTGGCCGTAAGCGCAATGATATAGCTTTGTTTTTCCTGCTCGGCTTGCTGCTGGGTTATGGCCGCTGTCGCTTCAAAGCCATTCATTTCCGGCATTTGTAAATCCATAAAAATAACCGAGAAAAATTTAGCCTCACAGGCGAGCAGAGCCTCGCGGCCGTTGGCCGCCAAACTTACATCGCAGCCTAGTTTCTGCATCATCGCAACCATGATTTTTTGATTGACCACGTTGTCCTCTGCTATCAATACGGGCAAGTCTTTAAGCTTTGCCAAGGCCTCGGGTGAATGCTCAATTGAACTGGCTTGGCTTAAAGTGCCGCAGTCAAAGAGCAGGGTAAAGAAAAAATCTGAGCCTTTGCCAACTTCACTGAATACCGACAGTTGGCCGCCCATAAGTTCAATAATATGCTTACAGATAGAGAGTCCAAGACCCGTACCACCAAATTCCCGGCTGGTTGAGGAATCGGCTTGGCTGAATTTCTCAAATATCGACTCCAAGCGCTCTGGAGGTATGCCTATGCCGGTGTCACTTATAGTGAAATGAACTTCAACTTGCTGATCACTTTTTGCTAGGCATTCACACCTCAAGGAAATTTTTCCCGTTTTGGTGAACTTAAAGGCGTTGCCTATTAGGTTAATGAGTACTTGCTTAATTCGCGTTTCATCCAGATAAACCGCGTCTGGAAAATTTCCACTGACGTGGGTTTGGAAATCAACCTTATGGTCGGAGATGTTGGTGAACACAGCGCTCACATCGTGGATGATGGCGGCTAAATTGGTGGGAACTTTGTCTAATTCTAGTAAGCCAGACTCAATTTTCGACAGGTCTAGCACGTCACTGATAATCGCTAAAAGAATATCGCTGGTGCTCTCTATGTGATTTATATAGCGGCGTTGCTCTGTACTTACTTCAGTGTCAGATAGCAGTTGCACCATGCCCAGTATGCCATTCATGGGCGTGCGTATTTCATGGCTCATATTCGCCAGAAACTCACCTTTAGCCTGATTGGCGCGCGCTGCTGAGTCCCGCGAAAGCTGTAGGTCGATCATGGCCTGTTCAAGTACGGCTGTTCGTTCGCCAACGCGCTTTTCCAACTCTACATTACCTTCCACCATAGATTTGTAAGCCAGGCGAATGCGCTCAAGCATTGAGGCTAGGGTTTGGTAAAGATCGCCAAATTCACCCGAAGGGGGATTTGGCAGGCGATAGTTCCAGTTCTCCCGGTTAATTTCCTCAGCGGCCATCATCAGTTGTTGCATCGGCTTATTAATATAGCGCTTGATGAGATAGTAACCGCCCACAAGTACTAGGAAAAAAGACAGTATCAATATACCAAAGAGATATTGATTGAGGGTTTTGTTGGCGGCCCGCACAATTGAATTGGGCACCATTATTTTCACATTAACGTCTGGCGATAGCGGCGAATCTAGCTGCGAATAGGTATCGGAGTCGTTGGCTCTGTTAGAGCGGGTATTGCCCGCATCAAAGCCAGTGCTGAAAAGAGGCCCATATTTTAAGCTGGTCATGGTGATTTGTGCTTGCAGGTGCCTGGCCCGCTCACTGATGAGTTGGGTAAGGTGCTTAGGGCGATAATAGAGTAAAAGATAGCTGTGCTCTATTTTTTTCTCCAGCTCTCTGTTGGGGTAAATTTTTTGTTCCGGCGTAAGCTTGCGGGCTAGTAGAAGTACCGGCTTTCCTGAATTGACATCTAGGGTGAGAAAAGAGCTGACACCGTCTTCGTCGGCGACGATGTCCTTAAAGAAATCTCTGTTACTTATGTTCTGGTGGGTGTTACGTTGCCTCAGAGTGTTGAAGTAGGCTCTCACATCTCCGTCGCTAGAAACCAGTTGATAGCGATAAAAATCCGGGTAAATTTTTGAGAAAGATTTAAATAATTGCAGTAGTGCAGAGTGTAGCCCACCTACTTGTTGGTCTTTTTCTAGGCGAATGAAACTTTTCACCGTAGAGTTTTGAGACAAGAATTCTAAATTTCCTCTGAGGTTATTTTTGATGTCTTGGTGTAAAAACTGCAAGTCACTCAGGGTGCCCCCCGGCATATCCAGATATTGTTTTTCCATTTCAGATTGAATAATTTTGCTCGCCACAAGTCCAAGTATTGTGAGCGGCCCAATAACGGCAATTAAGATAATGATGATTAGCCGGTTTGACAGACGCATCGACTACTGACTCCCCGAAAGCATAAAAAATAAATGATTCATCTCTCGACTTATGTCTGATGTATTAAAGTTGATGGCTTCACAGTTTTTAAGTGTTTGTTTGGGCGGGTAAATTATAGTGTTATTCCTCTCTTCCTCTGATAGTAGTTGGTAAGCCGCCTTGTTGGCGGTGGCGTTGCTAATAAATTGAGCATTTTCACGGGCGTATTTGGGGGTATTAATGAAATCAAGAAATAGGTGGGCGTTTCGCCTGTTGGGTGATTTACTCAGCATCACCCAATAGTCGGCCCACAAAATGCAGCCTTCCGCGGGCAGTGCATAGTTAATATCGCTGTTGAAATATTTCTTGAGATAAGCTGCGTCGCCATTGTAGGCCATTCCCGCTAAAATTTCGCCCGTGACAAAGCCGTTTTCTTGATTTAAAGGCTCAATGCTGTAACGGGTGTGAGGTCGCTGGGTAGAGAGAATGTCGTAGGCTAGGTCAATGGTGCGAATAGACATTTCATGCATGCGCAGGCCCATGTATTTTAAAGCCGCGATGAAGATCTCCTCGGCTTCATTAATCATTAAAATCTTACCCTGCAAAGTCACGCTGGGGTTTAGCAGGTCGGCCCATTTGTCTGGCGCGGTTTCGAGCTTGTCGGCTCGATAAGCGATACCTGTGGTTCCCCAAGTATAAGCCAGGCCCAATTGTTGACTGTCGCGCCACTGAGGATCGATATGTTTTTCATTGGGTATTAAATCAAGGTTCATCGGCGCAATCCAATTTAGATTTTGATAACGAACCAAGTCGGACTTGTCTAGCAGGGTTAGATCGTAAGCTTCAGGGTAGCTTGAAACTAGCAGGCTTCGCTGCGGATCATTGGTGAAAAAATGGCTCTCAACTCGAATGCCCGTTTGTGCTTCAAACGCTTCAATAACCTTGGGGGAAATGTAGGCCTCCCAAGTTAACAGCGAGAGGGTTTCATCGCTGTAAGTAGCACCAGGTAATAGCACTGATAGGGAGGTGCAGAGAGGTATAAGTGTTTTTTTGAATATATTCAAATGCCCATTAACTCGCAGCTTCAATTCACTTAGTAATAAAGTCCTATCTCATTCCTATCCCTTGGCTAAGTATAGTGAGTTTAGGCTGAAATTAGCAAAAGAGCTATGTTATGTTGTGCGCTTAAGAGTTTGCTTCGCCGTCAGCATTTTGTCGTTACAGCATTCGCTAGGCCATTCGCTTCACCCGGATTCAATATAAAAATAATACTAATGGAGTACCTTATGAGTTTTGAAGATCGTACCTTAGCCAAAGCCTATTGGCGGGAGAACATTCGGCTGCTACTGAGTTTGCTATTGATTTGGTTCATTGTAAGTTTTGGTTTCGGTATTTTATGGGTTGAAGAGCTCAACAGCATTCGTCTCGGAGGTTTCAAACTGGGTTTCTGGTTTTCTCAGCAAGGCGCTATCTACAGCTTTGTGGTGCTGATTTTTGTCTATGTGGTGAAAATGAACCGTTTGGACAGAAAATATAACGTGCACGAGGATTGAAGTATGAGTATCCAACTATTAACCATTTTGATTGTGGGTGCTTCTTTCGCTTTGTATATCGCCATAGCCCTGTGGGCGAGGGCGGGTTCTACCCAAGAATTCTACGTCGCCGGTGGAGATGTTCACCCCATCGCCAATGGTATGGCCACAGCGGCTGACTGGATGTCTGCAGCGTCGTTCATTTCTATGGCGGGATTAATTTCCTTCATGGGCTATGACGGTGGCGTTTACCTGATGGGCTGGACCGGGGGCTATGTGCTGTTGGCACTTTGTTTGGCGCCTTATTTGCGAAAGTTTGGCAAATTCACGGTGCCAGATTTCATCGGTGATCGCTATTATTCACAGGTGGCAAGAACCGTTGCGGTGGTGTGTGCGATCTTTGTCTCCTTTACCTATGTTGCCGGGCAAATGCGTGGCGTCGGTGTGGTGTTTTCGCGCTTTCTTGAGGTGGATATTCTCACTGGAGTCATCATAGGCATGGGGGTGGTGTTTTTCTACGCGGTCTTAGGCGGCATGAAGGGCATAACTTACACACAAGTAGCGCAATACTGTGTTCTCATATTCGCCTACCTTGTGCCAGCGGTGTTTATCTCAATCATGATTACCGGCAATCCCATTCCTCAGCTTGGTATGGGGGATACTTTGGCCGATGGCTCGGGTACCTACCTGCTCGATAAGCTGGACGGCCTCTCTCAGGAACTTGGCTTTACCGCCTATACCAGTGGTACCAAAAGCAAAATTGATGTCTTCTTTATAACGGCGGCATTGATGGTAGGCACGGCCGGTTTGCCCCATGTGATAGTGCGTTTTTTTACCGTGCCCAAAGTGCGCGATGCGCGAAAATCGGCAGGTTGGGCGCTGTTGTTCATCGCCTTGCTGTATACCACAGCACCGTCTATCGCCGCTTTTGCGCGGGTCAATATGATCAATACCATCAACGGCCCAGAGGGGCAGGGCATTGCTCGTGAGCAGGCGCCCAGCTGGATCAACAATTGGGAAAAAACTGGGCTCATCAGCTGGGAAGACAAAAACGACGATGGGCGAATGTATTACGCTGGAGACGAGCGTAATGAAATGACCATCGATCGAGACATTATGGTGATGGCCAACCCCGAAATTGCCAACTTGCCGGCCTGGGTGATTGCTCTGGTGGCGGCGGGTGGTATCGCCGCGGCGCTATCAACCTCCGCGGGTTTGTTGTTGGTTATTTCTACCTCTGTGTCTCACGATTTGTTAAAGCGAAATTTGATGCCCGATATTACCGATCGGCAAGAGCTGCGATATGCCAGGGGGGCTGCCGCTGTTGCAGTGGTGATTGCCGGGTATCTCGGCGTTAATCCGCCAGGTTTTGTGGCGCAAGTGGTGGCCTTCGCCTTTGGCTTGGCCGCAGCCTCTTTTTTTCCGGCCATTATATTGGGAATCTTCTCTCGGCGTATGAACAAAGAGGGTGCCATTAGCGGCATGTTAAGCGGGGTAACGTTTACCGCAGCCTACATCGTTTATTTTAAGTTCGTTAATCCCGGGGCCAATGTGCCTGAGAACTGGCTTTGGGGCATATCCCCCGAAGGTATTGGCACCTTGGGAATGTTGCTGAATTTTGTGGTGGCACTGGCAGTGAGTCGCTTTACGCCCGATGCACCGGAAGAGATACAGGCAATGGTGGAGAGCATTCGTTTCCCAAAGGGTTCGGGTGAAGCTCAAGCGCACTAGTGTCAGCGTAGTCTAAATGGTCTCAGTCTAGGCTAAGTAGAACTTAGACTGAGTGCCTCTAGGTGGAGAGAGTTTAGGTAAACAGTGTCTAGGCCGGTAGGACCATCAGCCATTTGGTCAAATGGCTCAGCACTTCTTCACGATTGGTTTCGTTGAGTATTTCATGCCGTCCCTCATCATAAAGATTGCAACTCACCTCGCTCAAGCCACAAGCCTGCATACGCTCTGCCAGCTTGTCCACACCGTTGGTTCTAGCACTGACGGGGTCTAGTTCACCTGAAAGCAAATAAATAGGCAGGTCTGATGGAATCGCCTTAAATGCGTCTGCTTGGCCTAGCGCGATTAAGCCGCCCAACATGTCTAGCCACAGCTGATTGCTGCATAAAAACCCACAGAGGGGACTAGCAACATAAGCATCTACAATTTCATTGTCTCTCGACAGCCAGTCAAAGTCGGTACGGCTGGGGCTAAAGGCTTTGTTGAAAGAACCAAAGGAAAGCTTGTCGATGAATTTACTTTTGCCCTTGGGACCTTGGCGCCAGGCCTCAAATTTGGCGATGAAGCGAGCGCTGCGCATTAGCCCCACCTGTGGCAAATTGCTGCCAGACAAAACTAGAGCCTTTAAACGTTTGCCGTGTTCAATGGCATATTGCTGAGCGATAAACGAGCCCATGCTATGACCCAGCAAGATAATGGGCGTGCCCGCACCGAGAGTTTTAAGCGCAAATTCATGCACAGTGCCAATGTCGTCAACAACCTTTTGCCAGCCATCACTGTCGGCATAGTGGCCGAGATGAGCACTGTCTTGGCCGTGCCCCCGGTGATCGTGGGCAATCACGTGATATCCCGCTGCCACCAATAATTCTGCGATAGCTTGATATCGCCCTGCGAATTCAGCCATGCCGTGGCATATGTGTACTAGGGAGGCGCCGGCTTTTTCGCTGGTCCACAACAGAGTGTTTATGTGGTGGCTGTCCGTGCTGTGCTTAGATTCCAAGGTGAAGATTTGTGGGTCCATAGGGGGCTCTGCATTTATTGTTTTTGTGTGAGCCCTATTATGTATAAGAACCGGCTTGGGGGATAGGTGCTTATGCCAAGCGTTCTTAGGAGGCGGGCGCTAGGGAACACTCAGTTCAAATTCACATTCCGCTACGCCTTTGCCATTGACCAAAACCTCTAATACTTGCGTGCCTGCATAATACTTCCGAGTTGAGATGGGTTTTATGGAGTGGGTTTTTTCTAATTGACAGATTTCCCGAGGAGCTAAGTTCAAGGATTTCAGTTTGAATACTTTTGCTTGGCGTCGACCATTGGCTTTGACCAGGTGCAGGGCAAAGTCGACCACTAATTTTTGGGCTGCGGTGCTGGTCGATTGAATCTTGAAAGAAAAGCTCAGGGATTCACCCAATGTCAGTGCTGCCGACTCGAGGGTAATTTGGGGTTTTTTAATGGCAACCTGTTCACTGTAGCCCAGTAGGGGGAATACCTCGGGGTGACCAGCTTTCACCAAAGTGCGAGTGGCGTGCTTAATTACCCAGCGCACTTCCTCAGAGGGCTTTTTGCTGTACCACTTTTTGCAAATTGAAATAACCGTATCAGGGTGATCTTTTGCGATGTCGTTGAGGTGATTCGCCACCGAGCGGCGAACATACAAACTGGGGTCGTTCTTCAGGGTGTCTAAGAGGGGTATGTTAGGGCTTGGGTCCTCAACAAAGGGTTTAAGCTGTATACCCCAAGGCAGGCGAGGGCGGGAACCTTCAGAGGCTAGCCTTCTCACGTGCTCACTGGGGTGAAGGCTCCAATCTTGTAAATAACGCTGAGCAATCTCAGGGTGGTTTAGCAGGAGAGGCCGAATGGCGAACTCAGCGGAAAAGAGCTCTGTAAGATGCTCTAAGAGGTCAAGAGCTATTTCGGGGTGCTCCAGGCCGTGCACACCCACATAATCGATAAGAGGCCAGGCCGCGAAGCCTCGCAGCGGGTCGTCAGCGGGCCCGCGGTCCCAAATAGCCGGTAAGCGCTTCAGTAGCTTAGCCGTTTTAGCGAAATCGCTGGGTAAAAAGGCCTGTAGCGTCGAAATTATATGATTGACTCGCTCTTTCAGTTCTAGGGATTCTAAGCCCTCCAGCGCCTGCTGTTGAAACAGCGCTCGGTCCAGTTTAGGTTGCAAGCGCACCAGAGCTTGACCAATGCGATCAACCGCCGCGTGGGACAGGCCGTTTTTCATTAAATCCATAAAAGCATTCCGTGAATAAATTTACATAAACGTGGAGTATACGGGGGCTCTGCTGACAGAAGGTGTCAGGAGAGTTTTTTCCTGCCTAACAGTGTTTTTTCAAGTAAATGCCCATTATCATATGCCTACGGCAGTTTTTACTTTCCCCCGACCTGCGCGAACAGCTATATTAGCATCCGGTAAAGCGGTGGGAGACCAGCATTGAAATTGATCAAAAACATTGAGTGCGATTCATGCACATCAAAGCTCTGTAGTATTCGAGCCGATGTAAGAGAAGCTTGCCTTGAATTTGGTTTCCCCGACCCCGATATTAACAGCATTGTTTTGGCCGTAGATGAAGCCTGTGCCAATGTCATCCGATATGGCTACAAGTATTGCGACAATGGCTCTGTGAAGCTGCAGATCTTTGCTGCAGATGGCGAAGCGGTGTTCCACATTATCGATCAATGTCCCGAAATCTGTGAAGCCGATATAACGGCAAAGCCCGTGGTTGATGAGCAACCAGGGGGGCTTGGTTTACATATTATTCATCAGGTGATGGACCGCGTTCACCTGATTGAAGGCGATGCCAGCGGCAATACCTTAGAAATGCGTAAACAATTACCACTGAAGGAAGCCTAAGGGCGACAGTTATGGAAATTAGTAGAACAACCTTTAAACAATACGAACGCCTACACCTAAGCGGCGAGATAGACCTGCATAACTCAAGCGTGCTGCGCGAAACACTGCTGGGCCTACTGGGCGGCGGAGAACACGTCTTGGTAGATTTTACCCAGTTGGCCTATATCGATAGTTCCGGCATCGCGGCCTTGGTTGAGAGTTTTAACGTCGCGAAAAAGCAGTCTTTGGAGTTCAAAATCTTAGGCGCTACGGGCAGCCCTCTACAAGTCTTGGAACTAACCCGGCTAGTGTCGGTCTTTCCCATGGTCGAAAACGAACATAACCTTTAGTGAGTCTTATCCGCTTTGAGTGAGAGTACACAAACAAACAACAGTAAGCCGCCCGTGATTGAGGTGCTTGGCATGAACGCCCATTACGGCGATCGCCAAGTGCTGCACAACGTCAATTTCTCGGTGGCCGAAGGCGAGATCATGGTGGTGATGGGAGGGTCCGGCTCCGGTAAAAGCACCTTGCTTAAGCACCTACTTGGCCTTCAGAAACCTAGTAGCGGTAGCATTAGCTTGCTGAATCAAAATATTGCAGAACTTGGGCGCAAGCAGATGATGGCCTTGCGTCGATCGATGGGGGTGGCGTTTCAAGGCGGTGCTCTGCTCAGTTCAATGAGTGTCGGCGACAACGTTAAGCTGCCTCTGCGAGAGAATACCGAGCTCGATGAAAATACCATCGATATCATGGCGCGACTGAAGTTGGAATTGATGAACCTAGCAGGCTTCGAAGACTTGATGCCCGCTGAGCTGTCGGGGGGTATGTTAAAGCGTGCCGGTTTGGCAAGAGCGGTTATCATGGACCCGAAAATTTTGTTTTTCGATGAGCCCTCTGCCGGTTTAGATCCCGTCACCTCCGTGGAGCTGGATGAGCTCATTCTGCAACTTCGGGCGGCGCTCAACATGACCATGGTCATTGTCACCCATGAGCTGGAAAGTGCCTTTAAAATTGCCGATCGTATTACCGTGCTTTTTGATGGGGAGGTTGCGGCGATGGGCACTGTTGAGGAAATTAAAAATTCCAGCGATGTGCGAATTCAAAATCTGATCAATCGCAAGCCCAGAGACAAAGTTGTTGACGCTGATGCCTACTTGCAAAGACTCACTGCAGGAGGAACTTAATACTATGGAAGGTCTTATTAATTTACCCGCCAGTCTTGGTCGCTACAGCATCGATATCGTTTCAAGCATAGGGCGGGCGGCGGTATTTTTGGGTTTAACGCTCTCGCGGCTTTTTCATTGGCCTTTTCCTTTAGCCGAGTTTATTAAACAGCTTAATTTTGTCGGTGTGCGTACTTTGCCTGTGTTGCTGGTGGCCGGTTTGTTTACCGGTATGGTTGTGGCGCTGCAATTTTATGACACCTTAGTTCGTTTTGGTTCTGTCGACCTCTTGGGCTCAGCTGTGGCTTTGAGTCTAATTAGGGAGCTGGGGCCTGTAATGGCGGCGCTGATGGTCATTGCTCGAGTGGGCTCGGCCAGCTGTGCGGAAATAGGCATTATGCGCAACGAGCAACAGTTCGACGCGCTTGAGTGTATGGCCATCGATGTGTACCGCTATTTGATGTTGCCGCGCTTGCTCGCAGCGATAGTAGCCCTGCCCATGTTAACGGCTATTTTTGATTTGGTGGGTATCGGTGGCGGTTATGTGGTGGGGGTGTTAATTCACGGTGAGAGTGCCGGCGCATACATTAATGGCCTCATTGATACCGTAACAATTAATGACGTACTCATGGGGGTGATTAAGTCCCTTGTGTTTGGCCTTATTATCATGTGGATTGCCTTGGTCAACGGTTTTAACGTGCACCTCAATCAGAGCCTGTCTGGGGCTGAAGGTGTTAGCCATGCAACCACAACCGCCGTGGTGCTCAGCGCCATTGTGATGTTAAGTTTTGATTTTATTATTGGCTCATTGATGCTTTAGGGATTTTCGTAAACATGCGTAAACTGTATTTAGAATTTAGTGTTGGATTATTTGTAGTGCTTGGCTTGGCTGCGCTGTTTTACATGGCGGTCAACATCGGCGGCGGAGGCATGGCTTCTTCTGACGAGCAAACCCTAGTGGCTCGCTTTGACAGTGCCTCGGGTTTGAAATCAGGTGGCTTTGTAGAAATTTCCGGGGTGAGAGTGGGTAAGATCACCTCCATCACTTTAGACGCTGAGGCCTTTGAGGCGGTTGTTTCTCTGCGCCTGCCCAAGGGCATTGAAATTCCAGACGATTCAATTGCCTCAATTCGCACCGCCGGTATTATCGGTGATCGTTTTGTGAAAATCACCCCGGGTGGTTCAGACCTGCCTTTGGAAGAGGGTGAAGAAATTATTGAAACCGAGTCGGCTATTAGCATCGAAGAGTTGATCAGTAAGTATATGTTTGAAGGGGGTTCAGAGTAATGGCAATGAAGAAAGCTGTCATAAGCTTATGTTTGTTGGTTGCGAGTTTATTAACGCCTCTTACGCTGCAGGCGGGGCAGGCAACCGTTACCCTAACGGCCATTGTTGATGAGATGTTACTCATCATGCAAACCGAGGGTTTAGGTGAAGCGGAAAAAAAGGCAGCTGTTGAGCTGGTTGTTGATCGCAATGTAGATTTTGGTGCAGTGTCTCAGCGTGTTGTTGGCAAGCATTGGAGAACCTCGGCAGACGCCGACAAAGCAGAGTTTAAATCTTTGTTTCGCAATGTGCTCACAAACACTTACTACGTTTTATTGTCCAGCTATACCGATGAAGAAGTGGTTTATCTGGGCGAAAAAATAAAGAAAGAGCGCTACGCAACGGTTAGTACCCAAATTCTTTCCGGTGGCAAAAAAATCCCGGTGAGCTATCGTATGATTAACCGCGATGGCCAGTGGAAGATCTATGATTTTGTTGCTGAAGGTATTTCCTTAGTGCGCAACTATGGCAATACCTACAAAGCCACTCTGAAAAAGCAAGGGCTGGCCGGCTTAAACAGATCATTAGTGGATGATCAGCAAAAAGACAGTTAATGCCTTTTTGAGTAAGTTCTCAAAAACCCAGGGCAGGCACAATGGAAGGTGCTTGTCCGGTGTAGGCCTTTCAAGACCCTCGGAGGCAGGACGCCGACGTGGAGCGGCCATGGATGGCGAACAGCGAGTCTTGAAAGGCCTACATCGGACAAGTGCCGGGGTTAAGTAGAATGTTTTCTTGTTTTCCCTTCGCATAAAATTATAGCTTTTGGATGGCCCTGTCACCGTGAAATTGTTTGACGATTCCTACATAGAACAAATTAATGTGACGCCGAAGCAGCGACAATCTTTGGCGAACATAGTGGGTTCCTATCTTTCTCATTCCAGAGTTTTATTGGTTCGACAAATTGACTCTTTCCTCCCCCAAGTAATTGAGGAGCTGGATATCGATAGTACGCAGCTTTCAAGCGATTCAGACGTTCATTTGTCTCAGGTTGAGACCACTGTTGTCTGTGTCAACTGTGCTCCCGAATTGCAAGGCTTGCTACAAAGGAATCTTTTAGAACCTCTCAAACTCAATGAGCGGCAGTTAGATTCCTTCAGCCGTATGAAGAATTACACTCAGGGTTGGATTTATCCAGTGCCTCTGGACGAGTTTGCCCATCTTTGGTGTGTGCTGCTAAGTGAAGACAATGGCACCATCAAGGAAGCGGACGAGTCACTGCGCTTGAATATCGAGCTCTTCTGCACGCGTTTAGCCTTGAAGAAACGTACAGACGTTTTGCAAGAGGCTCGTACCTGGATTGACGCTGAATTGGGCGAGATGGCCCGTTTGCAACATTTACTGCTGCCAGACAGTGGCCTAAAAATCCCCGGCGTAGAGCTGGCCTTTCGCTTTAAGGTATTTCGCTCTTCGGGTGGAGATTACATTGATATTACTTCATTCAAAAATGAGCTCGGCTCCCCGGAATCGCCTTCCTTTGGTGCGATCATAGCCGACGTTGCAGGGCACGGGCCAAGTGCAACCATTGAAGCTGTGATGATGGACGCTATTTTGAGAACCTTTAAGCCGGACGATACCTTTAACGGTCCGGGTTCGGTGCTCACTTATATCAATCAGCATTTTTTTACTCGTCGCGAGCGCGGCCGTTTTGTTACCGCCTGTATTTTCAATTACCAACCAGAAACCCGCATGCTGGGTTATGCCTGTGCGGGCCACCCACACGCTTATATAAAGCGTGGCAATCAAATTATACGCCTGGACGAGGGCAGCATCCCTGTGGGTGTTGTGCCAGATTTCAGTTGGGAAACCTTCCATATCCCCATGCTGAAAGACGACATTCTGTTCATGTATACCGATGTGGTTATTGAAACACGTGGCGCGGGCGCTAATAGTGATGAGTTTGGTTTTGAGCGTTTGGAAGCCGTTATCGCAGAGGCAGAGCTTTGCCCACATCGAGTTGTTGATGACGTGGAAGCGGCTTTGTTGGCATATGCAGGGCGTCGCTCATTGGACGACGATCTTACGCTTTGCGGAATTCAGATTACCGCTTAAATTCAAATAATTATACCGTAAAAAAGCGCCGACATAATGTCGGCGCCAAGACTGCGTGTGCAGTATTAATGAGGAGAGAGCACTACAAGCTTCAGCCTTATGATGCGGCTTTTAATGGCTCCTTACTTAATTCACCGTTAATTTTCACGCCGCTGGTATTGGCACCAATTTCAATGGTGCGCGGCTTCATGGCTTCCGGTATTTCTCTCTGTAAATCTATATGTAGCAAACCATTTGCGACGTTGGCGTCTTTTACTTTTACGTGGTCAGCTAGTTGAAAGCGGCGTTCAAAGTTTCGCGCGGCAATGCCTTGATGCAAATATTCTCTGGGCGTGTTGTCACTGGCTTTTTTGCCGGCGACCGTTAATTTATTTTGATCAACAACAATGTTTAATTCGCTTTGATCAAAACCTGCAACGGCCATAGTAATTCGGTATTGGTCTTCGCCTGTCAGCTCGATATTGTAGGGAGGGTAGGCGGGTTCTTTATTTTCGCTGCGAGAAATGGTGTCGAGCAAGTTGGCCATGCGGTCAAAGCCGACAGAAGAACGGTACAGTGGTGCAAAATCTACGTTACGCATATTGATATCCTCAATTGAGCAATATTTAAAGTTAAAAATTTGCTTGTCTCTAGGGACCAAGCTAAATTTACGCACCCCATGTGGGCCTGCGTAATTAAGATATAGGGGCGCGAGAATTCTTTTCAAGGGCGTAATTGAAAATAATTGTTTTTCTTTAGGCGGTGAACAACTTGGCTCTAACCGTTGCTCGATATTCACTGGGGGTAGTGGAAATTAGTTTCTTAAATAGCGCAGTAAAATGTCCCATGTCCTGATAGCCAATTTTATAAGCCACTTCGCTAATGGTCAGGTTACTTGTTTGCAGTAAATCCTTGGCCGTTTCAATTCGTATGTCTTGCAAATATTGAAGCGGTGACTGGTCCGTCGCGTTTTTGAAGCGGCGGTTAAAGGTTCTCACGCTCATATCAAAGCGCGCGGCAACGTCACTCAGCTTAATAGGTCGAAAGTAATTGTCTTGCAGCCAAATTTGCGCCTGCACAATGTCTTCGTCGGGGTGGTGTTTAGTGCTGCCCTCAAAGTAACTGGTGCTTTCATAGGCGCGACGAATCTCGTGAGAAAAATTGCGCTCAACAATACTGGCCACGGTTTTGCCATACATTCGTTTTATAAAATGCACAGTAAGATCAGCCATAGCGTTGACGCTGGCGGAACAATACAAGTTGCCTGCCTGGGTGATGAAGTATTGGCGTTTCAACTGAACCCTAGGGTAGTCCCGTTGGAATTGATCGAAGTAGTGCCAGTGGGTTGTGGCCGGTTTGTCGTTGAGTAAGCCCGCTTCGGCCAAAAAACAACAGCCAGTGCCTACCGCGCTGATGGTTGCGCCGTTTTCATAAGCCTTGCGCAGCCACTCAAGCAAAGCCTGGTGTTTTTTCACAATGGGGCGCGGATTACGCCAGAGTGCCGGTAGGTAGATAATATCGCTTTCACCCACTGTCTCCAGCGTTGTCTCTGGGTGAAGGGGAAAGCCGACACTGGTCATTACCGGCTCGGGATTGATCGCTGTGGTTTGTATCTGCATTCGCTCAGCCCGGCTGCGGCTGCTGCCGCGGGCGGCACTTTCTGCGGCGCGCAGCATTTCAAAGGGCAGCGTGGTGCTTGTGGCCAACATGCCGTCACAGAGAACAAAGGTTATTTTGTGCATATACCCGAATACCACCTGGCGCCTAAATTGGCGTAAATTCCTCAATATCTGGCCAAAATAGCATGCGCTCATAAGGCTGACTAGGCGGTCTGGTACTATTGAGGCACTTTTTGGCTATAATGCCTCAGGTTTTGACTTCAATGGCACTGCCCGCTAGCAGCGCATGGCAATAGACTGCTCATCATCTAATTTCTTGGAACCTCAATATATGTCTTCATTACCGGTCATCGTTGGATTTGGTGGCTTTAATGCCGCCGGTCGCAGTTCGTTTCATCACGCTTATCAGCGCATGGTGATTGAAAACATGCCCCAAAAAGAGCGAGAAAATACGCTACTGGGCTTAGCGGCGATGATGAAGTTGGTGCGGTTTGAAGAGGGCGGTTACCTCGATAGCGAAGGGCAATCACTTAGCACTGCTGACATTATCGAGCGCTTCTCCGAGCAGATTCTAAGCTCAACCCTTATTCGCAAGATTGAAGACAGTCACTTTGACGTTGAAGCTGTGCACTGGCAGAAAAATATGAGTGCCTCTCCCTCTGAAGAGCAAAAAATCACCTTTGAGGTGCGCCGCCGCCAGCTCCCCGAGCCATTGCCGGCCAGCTGGACCCTAAGCGACATCGACGGCGATCGCGTTAAAGTCGAAATCAACGATACCGTGGAGTTGAAGGCCGACAGTTATCGCCAAAGCCCGGTAAAGGCCGCAGGCCAACTGCCAACAGGCTTTGACCCTGCAGACCACTATAACGCTCGCTTTCACCCTCGCGCCTTGCAGATGGCCATCATGGGCGCTTCTGACGCGGTTCGCTCTATGGGCATTGAGTGGAAATCGGTTGTTGATGCCGTTAGGCCCGATGAAATTGGTGTGTACGCGAGTAATGCCATGGCGCAGCTCGATGAAAATGGTTTTGGCGGCATGTTGCAGTCTCGCTTAAAAGGCGGCCGAGTCAGCACCAAGCAGTGCCCTCTGGGTTTGAATACCATGCCCGCTGACTTCGTGAATGCCTATGTGCTAGGTAGTGTTGGCCATACCAGCTCTCTGGTAGGTGCCTGCGCTACTTTTTTGTATAACCTGCGTGCAGCGACGGAAGACATTGCCAATGGCAAGCGACGCGTAGCGGTAGTTGGTAATGCCGAGGCCCCCGTGCTGCCCGAAGTGATTGATGGCTACGCCACCATGGGTGCGCTGGCCAGTGAAGACAACTTGAAGCGCTTAGATAACACCGACAGCGTTGACCACCGCCGCGCAAGTCGCCCGTTTGGAGAAAACTGCGGGTTTACCATCGCTGAATCTACTCAGTATGTGGTTTTGATGGACGACGCTTTAGCGCTGGAACTGGGCGCCGATATCCACGGTGCGGTGAGCGACGTGTTTATCAATGCTGACGGTTACAAAAAATCCATTTCAGCTCCAGGGCCAGGTAATTATATTACTATGGCAAAAGCGGTCGCGGCGGCAAGCGCTATTGTCGGCGAAGAGTCGGTTCGCGAGCGTTCTTTTATTCAGGCTCACGGTTCCAGTACTCCGGCGAACCGAGTTACTGAGTCGCGAATTTTTGACGAAGTCGCAAAAGTTTTTGATATTAAGCAGTGGCCAGTATCGGCGGTTAAAGCCTATGTGGGTCACTCTTTGGCGCCAGCCAGTGGCGAGCAGTTAGTGGTAAGTCTTGGCGTTTTTAAGTACGGGCTCATACCCGGTATTAAAACCATCGATAAAGTGGCCGACGATGTTCTTGATGAGCGCTTAAATATTTCCACCCAAGACATCGAAAAGGGTGTTGGTAATATTGATGTGGCGTTTTTGAATTCTAAAGGTTTTGGCGGCAACAATGCTACCGCAGCGGTCTTGTCCCCTCAGGTGGTTGAGACCATGTTGGCCAAGCGTTACAGTGCCGATGAAATTACCGCCTATGAGTCTCGCCGTGAGCAAGTTAGAGCCAGTGCTTTGGCCTATGATGCCTCGGCGACCCAAGGAAATTTCGACACCATTTATCGATTTGGCCAAGACCTTATTGATGAAAATGAGATTGTTATGAATCGCTTAGAAATACAGGTGCCCGGCTTCGCCAATGGCATAGATTTGGCCATGACGAATCGTTTCGAGGACATGGTATAGCGGTATGATGAAACTTGCGGGCCACCGAGGTTTACCTGAACTGTACCCAGAAAATACCTTGGCAGGTTTTGCTGCGGCCATTGCCGCGGGGGCCGCTGGCATCGAATGCGATGTTCAATTTAATCGCCAGGGTCAGGCTTTTGTTGTTCATGATGACAATTTGCTGAGAGTGGCGGGTGTCAATCGCTCCATTGCCGATGTGGATGCAGAGTTAGCGACTGAAATTAGTGTTCATGAAGCTCAGCGTTTTGGCGATCAATTTAACCCCAGCCCATTACCTCTGCTCAGTGACTTTGTTGCGCTTATAAAACAGCATCCCCAGGTGCGGGTTTATGTCGAAATTAAGGAAGAGTCATTCGCTTGGTTCTCTCGCTCCCAAGCGCTAGCCGTCGTCCTGAATGCACTTCAAGGTTTGGAGTCTCAGGTTGTCATTATTTCTTTTGATGCAGAATTCTTAGGGGGCGTCCGAGATGCCTCTACTTTTCCTATTGGCTGGGTTATGCATCACTGTGAGCCCGGCAATCAAGAGTGCGCTCAAGAGCTTGCTCCCAACTTTCTTCTCTGTGATTACAAGTCATTGAATGACACTACCCCCTGGTCTGGTAGCTGGGAGTGGTTTGTCTACGATGTGACGGAGCCCAGTCTAGCCCAGGACTTGCATTCACGAGGCATCGAGTGGATGGAATCCTGGGATGTAGGGGCCTTGATCAAGGCTTTGAAGTAGTCCCCCAAAAGGCCCTTGAGGTAAGAGCAATACCTCTTCAAACTTCTATTTCCGCGCTTATTGGGTGGCTGGAATCATGCTGCTCATTATATTTTTTGATTGTTTTCTCTATGAAATTGCGTATTTCATCGTCACTTCTATCGAAATAAGCTAATTTTTCCGCTATTCTTCTGAGATCTGATAAGAAAATTTTATCAGTTGCCCTATGGATAATCGATTGGACAAACTTAGGCCTTAAGACCAATATTTCCTATTTATTCTGTCGCTATAATCTCTAAAGAGGCTTTAGATATGTCTGCAATACTCACTCCCTTGGAATTGCGGAAACGCATCCGCAGTGGCGAACATGAAGGCAATACCTCGGGTTATGCTCAGGGCTTTGTGCAATGCAATATCGTTATTTTACCTGCCGATTGGGCCGCTGAATTCTTGCAGTTTTGCCAACTTAACCAAAAGCCTTGTCCTCTGGTTGGGATGGCGGCGCAGCCGGGCCAAACGGGTCTGCCTGATCTGGGGGCCGACCTTGATATTCGCACGGATATTCCTAGTTACCGAGTCTTTGAAAACGGTCAATTAACTTCAGAGCGTAGCGATATTAAAGACCTTTGGCGTGAGGACTTAGTGACCTTTGCCTTGGGGTGTTCATTTTCTTTCGAAGAGGCGCTCACGGCAGACGGCCTTGAGGTGCGCAATATCAGCGAAGGCGGCAATGTGCCTATGTATCGCAGCAATATCGCCTGTCGCAGTGCGGGTCGCTTTAGTGGCGACATGGTGGTGAGTATGCGTCCCTTTAAAGCCGCTGATGCGATTCGAGCGGTGCAAATCTGTACTCGCTTTCCTTCCGTTCACGGCGCGCCAGTTCATTTGGGTGACCCAGCCCTGATCGGCATTGAGGATATAAACCGCACTGATTACGGTGACCCCGTCACTCTCAATGAAAACGAACTGCCGGTATTTTGGGCCTGCGGCGTAACCCCGCAAGTGGCATTAGAGCAGGCCAAACCTCCATTCTGCATCACTCACAGCCCCGGCTGTATGTTGGTGACCGATTTACCCAACAGCCGCTTGGCTGTGATGTAAGGAAAGCTAAAATGACAATGCGATTAAATTGCGATTTAGGAGAGAGTTTTGGCTCCTGGACCATGGGCATGGACTCTGCGGTGATGCCGCATATCGATCAGGCGAACATTGCCTGTGGCTTTCACGCTGGCGACAGCTTGGTGATGCAGAAAACCTTGAGTTTGGCCAAGCAGCACGGCGTGATGGTTGGGGCCCACCCCGGCTATCAAGATTTGGTGGGTTTTGGGCGTCGCTCAATGAAGTGCAGCGCCGAAGAAATTGTGGCCTTGCTCACCTATCAAATTGCGGCTCTCGACGGAATGGCTAAAAGTCAGGGCCTCAATCTTGAATATGTTAAACCTCACGGGGCTTTGTACAACGACATGATGGCCATGGGCAGTGTTCGCGAAGCCATTATGGACGCGGTTGCCAGCTACTACCGACCCATTGTGTTGATGCTTCAGGCAACGGCCGCGGCAGATGATCACCGTAAGGAGGCAGAAGCAAAAGGAATTTCTCTGTGGTTTGAAGCCTTTGCCGATCGCTGTTACGACGATGACGGCCGTTTGCTAGCCAGATCAAAAGCCGGCGCGGTGCACAATCGCGAAAAAATGCTCGCTCAAGTGGCGCAGCTGTGTGAAGACGGCACAGTCACCACGGTCAGTGGCAAGCGCCTCGCCCTACAAGCCGATACATTGTGTGTGCACGGCGACAATTTGGCTGGCGTTCAAGCCATTCAAGAAATTCGCGAGCGTATCGGCGCGTGAATATTCACGTCGCAGGCGAGAACGCCTTAATCATTTATTTTGGGGAAAAAACAGAGCCCAAAATTTCTGCGCAAGTGCAGCAGGCCGTGGACTTGCTGTCGCTCACCTTAAAACATCACTTAATTGACCTTGTGCCTTCTTATGCTTCTTTGTTGGTGGTGTTTAACCCCTTGCTCTGTGATCACTTGGCCGTTCGTAAAATGATTCGGGAAGCACTGCAAGCGATCAGCTTGGAAAATGACCGCCTGAGTGAAGGTAAGGTGATTGAGCTGCCGGTGTATTACAGCCTTGAATCTGGTCCCGATTTAGCCATTATTTCTGAGCGTACAGGTTTATCTGTCGACGACATTATTGCGATTCATCAGCAGGGCGAATATCTCGTTTACGCCATTGGTTTTGCGCCGGGCTTCGCTTATCTGGGTGAGGTTGACGAGCGTATTGCTTCACCGAGACTGGCAACGCCGCGCATGAAAGTGCCCCGTGGTGCCGTGGGAATTGCCGACCGGCAAACGGCGGTTTATCCAGCGGTATCCCCCGGTGGTTGGAATTTAATTGGCTTGTGCCCAGAGCGTATGTTTAATCCAGACGCTGAACCCACTATGCCCGTTCAAGTGGGTGATCGAGTGAAATTTAAAGCCGTTTCCCGAGAGCAATTTCTGGCTCTGGGTGGCACGCTGGAAGGGGAGATCGCGTAGATGAGCGCAGACAATAGCACTCGCGGGTTTACTGTTCTTAAACCTGGCATCCTATCTTTAATTACAGACCTAGGTCGCTTTGGGCATCACCGCATCGGTTTAACCTCCGGTGGACCAGTGGACCCCACCGCTTTTCGTTGGGCAAACCGCTTGCTGGGCAATGATGAGAATGCCAGCTTGTTGGAAGCGAGTATTGGAGGCTTGTCTCTAGAGGCCCAACTTGACACCGCCATAGTGGTGACAGGTGCCACTGTAGCACTCAAAATTAATGGTTTAGACGCAGAGATGTGGCGATGCCACGCAATTAAGGCGGGCGATAAAATTGACTTGGGTTTTGCAAGCGAAGGCTGTCGTTCTTATCTAGCCGTTGCGGGTGGTTTTAAAGTCGATGCAGAGTTTGGCAGTTCTACAACGGTTGTACGTGAATCGATAGGTGGCTTAAACGGTGACAAGCTGAGTGCTGGTGATCTGCTTCCTTGTGACGCGCATGCTAGTCACCCCTTAAGTGTTTTGCCTGAAGAGTCGCGACCAACTTATGCCAAGGAAATTAATCTGAAGGTGATTCCTGGCTATCAGCAACATTATTTTAGTCGTTTTCAACAGCGCCAATTTTTTAGCAGTGAATACGAAGTCAGTGATCGCTGCGATCGCATGGGCTATCGCTTAACCGGCGCGGAAATAAAACCTTCTGTCGACGGTATTTTATCCGAGGGAATTTGCCTGGGCGCCATTCAAGTTCCAGCCGACGGGCAACCCATTGTGCTGTTAAATGATAGGCAAACTATTGGTGGTTATCCAAAGATTGGATCTATGGTGTCGCTGGACGTAGCGCGCTTAGGGCAGTGCATGCCAGGTGCAAAAATAAATTTTGAACCTGTGACCATAGATCACGCGCACAATGATTTATGTTTAGCGGAAAGTTATTTTCAACGTACAAATGTGGTGAGTCTGTAGTGGCGTCGCGCTGAGCCCTTATAGTATTTAGTGAAAGGTTTAGAATTATGAAAAACGAACAGTCTCTTAATCAAAGTGCTGAAGCACTCAGTTTCGCTATTGAGAATTTATTGGTAAGCCGAAATCTTCGCGGTATGAAATCAGTGCAGCCCGCCTTGGCGCCTGGCTATGTATTACGCGCCGCAAAAATGATGCAAGCTTGTCGGGGTGTTGTGCTTATTGGCACGGGTTTTCCTGTTGTTGATACCTTTGAAACCGACGGCCCTGTAGGGGCAGTTTCACTTTACCGCGCCTTGGAGGCCTTAGGGGCAAAGCCCATTATTGTTTGTGGTGCGCCTTTGTCTGATGCACTTAAGGGCGACTACCAAGTTCACGAATTACTAGTGGGTGAGCACGATGCACAAGAGCAAGAAGCGAGTGATGCTCTCGCCAAGTATCAACCCGAATTAATCATCTCTATTGAGCGACCGGGTCAGTCTGCTGACGGTGGCTATTACAATATGCGAGGTGAATCCATCAGCCCAAGATCGGCCTGTTTTGACACGTTTATGCGGCAGAGTGATTGCCCTACCATTGCCATAGGTGATGGTGGAAATGAAATAGGCATGGGCAATATCGGTGAGGCCTTGCGCGATTTAGACATTGTGCCTGCAGCCACCACCTGTGATGAGTTAATTGTGGCAGACGTCTCTAATTGGGGTGGCCACGGCCTTGTGGCCATGTTGAGCTTTTTGCAGGGAGAAGATCTCTTGGCATCGTTTAATCTTCTGGCTTGCTTAGAATATTTCTCAGCTCGTGGCAGTGTTGATGGAGTAACAAGAGAGAATACACTGACAGAAGATGGGCTTCCCCTAAGCGAGGGTGAATTGCTACTTCTGAATTTACGCGAGCTCGCGGGTTTTACCGCCTAATGCGCATTCGCAATCTGCTCACCTTTGTTAAGGTGGCGCAACTGCAGAGCTTTCACGCGGCCGCGCAGCATTTACATGCTTCCCAGCCGGCAATATCGGCGCGTATCGTTGCCCTAGAAGATGTCTTGGGCGTTAAACTTTTTGCCCGCGACAAGAGTGGCACTCGTCTAACTTCAAGAGGGCAGCAGTTGCTGCCCTACGCCGAGAAGTTAGTGGCCATCCACCAGGAAATGAAAGCTCAATTGAGCGAGAGTTCCCCTGAGCAGGGTATTGTGCGTGTTGGCCTTACCGATACCTTGGCGCACCTTTGGTTGGGGCCCTTACTGCAGAATTGGCGGGAGTTTTTCCCGCTTATAGAATTTGAGTTTGTGGTGGATGTTTCATCGGTGCTTTGGACACAGTTACAAGAGCATCAACTAGACTTGTGTTTTATGGTGTTCGAACACTATGGCGATGGCCTGGTAACAGAGCCATTGAGCAGCTATTCACAGGTGTGGGTGGGTTCGCCGAGTCTGAAGCTCAAAAACCAGGGGCTGGGCTTGGCCGATTTAGTGGATTACCCCTTGTTGAGTTTTCCGCGGGGCACTAAGCCTTGGAAGTACCTCCAGGAAGCTCTAAAACCCTTGCCGGGGGCTAGGCCCATGCAGCATACATGCAGTTCGGTTGCCAGCCTGCTAGAGCTGGCAGAGCAGGGCTTAGGGCTGGCCTTGTTGCCTGAACCTTTAGTGGTTGATCATCTCGCCACAGGTCGCCTGGATAGGCTGGACATAGACATACAGGTACCAAATTTGGATTTCTGTTGTACTTGGCGGGTGGATGACGACAGAATCCTCCCTGGTCTGCTGGCTGATAGTGCCAGACATTTAATGCTGTAGTATTGGAGTGGCTAGTGGATTTCGCTTAAAAGCTGTACCTTAACTAGTGAATTCACTAAAAATTGATAATTTGTTAGCAGGATCAACGGAAAACCTTTTGATAAACTGCCCGCCCTTTGTTGTATAAGTAGGTAGCAAAACTGTATGAGCATTGTCTATTTAAATGGTTCTTATATGCCGCTTGAAGAAGCGAAGATTTCCCCTATGGATCGCGGGTTTCTGTTTGGCGATGGCATTTATGAAGTGATTCCATCCTACGACGGAAATTTGGTGGGTTTTGGGCCTCATATAGACCGCATGGTGGAGGGTTTAGCGCTTATCGGTATAGATTTCGATTTTAGTGCAGACCAGTGGCGTGCCGTGTGTGAAACTTTGGCCGCTAAAAACGAAGGCGATAATCTAGGTGTTTATCTGCATGTCAGCCGCGGTGCTGATACTAAGCGATTCCACGCTTATCCCGACAATATAGACGCCACTGTTTTTGCTTTTGTCTTTGAGATTCCCCCGGCGCCTGTGGCTGATAAAGCCAAAGTGAAGGGATATAAAGTAGCCACTACCGAAGACTTACGGTGGAAGCGTTGCAACATTAAATCAACGGCACTGCTGGGTAATGTTATGCATTTCCAGCAGGGGCACTCGGAAGGCAATAACGAAACCATTCTCTACAACAGCGATAATGAAATGACCGAAGGCAGTGCGTGTAATGCCTACATCGTTAAAGACGGTGTGGTAATTACTCCTCCCCTCGATCATCAGATATTACCGGGCATCACTCGCTTGATGTTACTAGACATATTGCGCAAAGACGGTTCTATAAAAGTTGAAGAACGCCCTGTGACAATGGACGAAGTGCGCGGGGCTGATGAGGTGTGGTTGACCAGCTCGAGCAAAGAGATCGCGCCCGTTGTTGAAATTGACGGGCGTCCAGTAGGGCAGGGTGGCGTAGGTGATGTTTGGGTAAAAGCACAGACACTTTATTCCGCTGCAAAATCAAACTACTAAGAACTCACTATGGCTCGTCCGGCAAAAGCAATTATTAATCTCGAGGCGCTGCGCCACAATTTTCAATTGGCCGCGTCTCTTTGCTCGCCTGGCTTGGCTTTGGCTGTGGTGAAAGCCAATGCTTATGGTCACGGTGCTGTGCCAGTGGCACGAGCTTTAGCCGATCTCGCGCCAGCCTTTGGTGTGGCCTGTATTGAAGAAGCTTTGGAGTTGCGAGCGGCGGGTATTGAACAGCCTATCCTCTTACTGGAAGGAATTTTTTCCGCTGACGAAGTCAGTATTGCCGCAGAGAATAATTTTTGGTTAATGCTGGAAAATGAACAACAGTTTTTGGCTTTAGAGAACGCTTCTGTTACCGAAGCTCTAAAGGTGTGGTTGAAAGTTGATACCGGCATGCATCGTTTGGGTTTGAGCGTAGAAGATTTGATGCCTGCATACCGGCGTATGCACGCTTGTAAAAATGTTGATAAAACTATTGTAGTCGCCACGCACTTCGCCTGTGGTGATGATCTTGAAAGTGAAATGACGTCTCAGCAAATTGCTTGTTTACGTGATGCCGCTCGCGATTTAGGCGCCCCTTTAAGTTTGGCGAACTCCCCTGGAATTTTAGCGTGGCCACAAGCCATCGCCGAGTGGAACCGCCCTGGCTTTATGCTGTACGGCAACTCTCCATTTTCTGTAGCTCAAGCTGAAGCCGATACACTTCAAGCTGTGATGACACTGAAGTCGGCGATTATTTCTCTACGAGAAGTTGTTGCCGGTGAGAGTGTAGGCTACGCCGCCAGTTGGACTGCTACGCGAACCACTAAAATTGCTACCATTGCCATGGGTTACGGAGACGGATATCCCCGACAGGCACCCAGTGGTACGCCAGTTCTCGTGAATGGGCAGAGAGCCCCCTTGGTGGGGCGAGTTTCAATGGACATGATTACCGTGGATGTAAGCGATATAGATTCAGTCGCTATAGGCGATGAAGTTATTCTTTGGGGCGATAATTTGAGTGCCAACGAAGTTGCAGGGCATGCCGGTACCATTGGCTACGAAGTATTAACGCGCATGCCTATGCGCACTCCGCGTATTTACAGTGAAGTAAATATCTAAGAAGTTCGGTGGCAGTGCTTTAGTTTTTTATTTTCGCCACACCAGCAGAGTTCGTTACGGCCTAGGCTGTGGTGATTGAACATTTCTCCATCAAGGTAATACCAGCGACCATTTTCTTTGACAAATCGTGACAGCTCATGCATTTGTTCCTGAGCCGTGGAACCATAAAACACCACAAATTCCACTTCGCCTTTTACTGGGCTTTGAAGGCTAGTCGCAATGACTTTCAGCCTGTTCCAGTGAGTATTGGCAATGGTATTTTGCAATACTTCACGATCATCTTGCCGACGCATCTCTGGGTGCAGTGTTGCCACTAGGTAATCAATGTTTCCTGTGCAGAAAGCAGAGTACCTCGAGCGCATCAATTGCTCGGGTTGTTGAGCCACTTGTACGCCGCCTATAAGGCTGCCGCAGCATTCCGAATAGGGCAGTGAAATGCCACAATAGCATTGGCCATTTAGCATTGATTTTACCATGGTATTTCCATTGCTTTTATAGGGTTATCTGTGCTTTTATTGGGCGCGCTTATAAAGCTTGGAATTTATTGGCCCTTATTCGTGGGCTGTGCCAGACTTTATAGTGAAACCTGTCTATTGTAACGTTAATGGTGCAGCTTGTTAGAAGATTTTAGAATTTCAGTCGCTATCTTGTTGCTTGTAAGCTCCTTGGCATCGACATCGCTCTTTGCACAAAATTCGGAGTCAGCACAACAGCCTGCATTGATCGCTGTTCGCACGGCGCACTGGATGGGTTACACCGACCCAGACTTTAGCGGTTTTTACTTCGATGTACTTCGTGCAGTCTACACTAAACCTGAATATGAGCTTGACTTCAAAATTGTTTCCTTTCCCGCTTCATTGAAAATGTTAGAGGGCGGAGGCGCTGACATCGTCCTTGGAGTTTATAATAATGAGTTAAGAAAGGGCTATTTTTCCGACTTGCCTGTTGAGCGTGAAGTATTGGCGGCAGTGATGACGCCTGAGCGAGCGGCGAGTTGGAAGGGCACCGAGTCTCTTACAAACCTTCGAGTTGGTTCTATTGAGGGTTATGCCTTTGAAGGGCGACTGCCTGTGTCGGCCCACTATCGAGAATTCGAATCAATTGATCTTATGTTGCGAATGCTTCAGGTTGGTCGGCTCGATGTCATTTTGGATTATCGGCCCGATCTAGAGCATTACATGGAGAAGTTGGATCTGCCTTTTGTGATCAAGGGTGATTTGCCACAGTCGGCCATCTATTTTGCTTTTCGCGAAGATGCTCGGGGTTTAGCCTTGAAAAAACACTTTGACCGACGTTTTAAAGAGTTACTGGGCAAGGGGAAAGTTTGGGAGCTTTTATTAAACGCTTTAGGAAAGGAAGACGCAGAAGAAGCCTTCCCGTTTGTTTGCAACAACGGGAAGTGTTTATCAAACCCAGCCTTGCTACAGCATTGACTTAAAGGCAATTAAGCTTGCGGTGACCGCAACGTTCAGAGATTCCACACCGTTATTCATTGGAATAGAAACCATCTCATCGCACAGCTCACTCACCGATTTCGAAACCCCTTCTGTTTCATTGCCCAGCACATAGATTCTCGCCTGCTTGTCAGGTAATTGTTGGAGCCGGGTTTCTACGTGAGAAGACAAGCCGCAAACTTTGGCGCCCGCGTCTTGAAAATCTTTTAGGGCTTGGGCTAGGTTCTCGCAGCGTAAGATGCGTGCTCGAAACAAAGTTCCAGCGCTGGCTTTAATTACTAGCGGGTCAATTTTGGCGCTGCCTTTCGACGGTAGTAGAATGCCGTCCACTCCGCCAGCGCAGGCTGAACGAATAATCATTCCCAAATTTTGCGGGTTGGTGATGCCATCTAAGGCTAGTAATTCGAAGTGGGTGCGGGGAATCTTTGTCAAAAAGTCTTGGTAATTAACGTAACCCTGACAGACAAGGTCCACGGCAACTCCCTGGTCTTGCTTGCTGTTTTTTGAAATTCTAGATAGAGCTTTGCGATCGTGGTAGAGCACTTCGGCTCCTTTATTTTTCGCAAGCGCAATAATATCGTCAATAATGCCCGCCGATTTATTGGAGTCAGCCAGGTGTAGGCGATGAACTTTCACGCCTTTTTCTTGCAGTGCTTCAAGCACAGGTTTGCGCCCGTACACCGTCAATATTTGTTCGTAAAAGCGTTTTTTGGAGAGGTATTCTTCGCTGTCGCCTTGTGGGGCATTAGGGTGCTTGTTCAAGTTTAAGATCCCGGAGCTGTGGTATTAAAAAGCCGAGTTATGGCTTCCAGTTGTTCGTGGCTGGCGCTGTTTTGGTCTTGGGCAACCTTTACCGCTACTTTGCCGAGTTCTTTGTATAGGCTGCTATGTTGTGGCAGTTGCTGCTCTAAGCTGGCCAGTTGTTTCGCGACAATATCTTGCTCACCTCGAGCGATAGGGCCCGTTAGGTATTGCGACTCGAGAGCCTCGTCTGATTGCGCGTTGAGGACATTGCTCAAGGTGCCTGACATTAGGGGTTCTAGTAGTTTGGCCGCGTCAGATTTGTTAATGCCTGCGGCCTCAAAGCAATTCAAACTCACTTCTATCAAAGACACCAAGTAGTTGCAGGCAAATACTGAGCCCGCATGATAGAGCGTTTTGTTGTCGCGATTAACGCTTAGCATGGTAGTGCCTAGTGCGCTAAAGGCTGGTATTAGTAGTTTTAATGCGCGGCTTGAGCCTTCATAGGTGCAAGTGCTGCCACTAAACTGCTGTAATGATTGCTTGGGCTGGGCGAAGCTGTGAACTGGATGCACGCTTGCGGTGCTCGCGCCCATGGCTTCGGCGGGCGCTAATGCTTGGGACGACAGTGCGCCGCTACAGTGAAATACGATGGAGTCTGCCGACAATAGCCCCGCATCCGCTAGGCTTTGAGTGCTAGTTTGAATGTCTTGGTCGGGGGTGGCAATTAAGTAGACATCACTTTTTTGTAGCGTTTCAATTTGCCAGTGAGCTTCTCCAGCACCGACAAAGTCACGGGCCGCATCGGCGCTTTGTCGATGGCGTGTCAGTATTTGGGTGAGGGTAAAAAAACCTTGTTCAGACCACAGGCGCGCGAGGGTTTTCCCAAGCTTGCCTGCGCCAATAATACTCAGTGTAGGTTTAGTGATGGATGTAGCAGTCTTCGTCATTCTCGACAATGGCCTTTAAAATAAGACTGCGATTAATCAGCCCTACCAATTTTCCGTTATCAACAACGGGATAATTTTTAGGTTTGTGCGCCAACATGGTTTGCGCAATTTCAACAATGCTGGTTGAGGGGCTTACGGTGAGAACGTCGCTGTGCATGACCACACTCACGGCGGGGGGTTCTTCACAGTAAAACGCGTCATTCAGCATTTCTTTTATACAGTCTTGTTCGGATACGAATCCGACGACGTTTTCTTTGTCGTCAATTACTGGGCAACCAATTACCCCAGCTTTAAGTAAACTCTTCACAACGTCGCGCACATTGGCTGTCACGTGTACGGCGTGGGGGTCGTTATCCATGTAGTCTTTAACAAGAATGGAGTGCATCTGTGTCTCCTTATTATGATGTTATAAACAAGCGTAGACCACTTCAATGCTTTTCACATTGCCAGAGAATGTTGTGTGGAGCAAGCGCTGTTTACTAGCCCTGACATATTGCTTTATAAGCTTTCACGGCAGGTATTATTCCTTGGTGCAATGCGTCAACGGTAAGGGCGTGGCCGATGGAGACTTCAAGCAGGTCTTTAATCTCGCGATAGGCGGGTAGGTTGTCCAAATTAAGGTCGTGACCGGCGTTTAAGCCGAGACCTAGTTCTGCTGCGCAGAGGGCGGCGGCTTTGTGTTGCTCGAGCTGGTCTCGAAAGGCCTGGCCTTGTTCTGGGTAGGCGGCGGCGTAGGGGCCTGTGTAGAGTTCTATGCGGTCTGCACCGACTTCTTTGGCCAGGGCAATTTGCTCGGGGTCTGGGTCCATGAATAAGCTCACTCGAATGCCTTTGTCTTGTAGGCGTTTGATTATGGGCTTTAGTTGTTCGCCACTTTGCTTTAGGTCAAAGCCGTGGTCGGAGGTGAGTTGCTGGTTGTTGTCGGGTACTAGGGTGCACTGGTCTGGTTTAGCCTGTTCTACGAGTTCTAGGAAGCCGGGGAAGTCGCCAATGGGCTCGGCGAAGGGGTTGCCTTCGATGTTGAATTCTACGCTGGGCATTGGGTTTACGAGTGCTGCTAGGGCTGTTACGTCGCTGGGGCGTATGTGGCGCTGGTCTGGACGAGGGTGAACGGTTATGCCGTCGGCACCGGCCTGGATGCAAATTTTAGCGTGCTCAATTACGTCGGGGAAGTTGCCTTCTCTTGAGTTGCGGATTAGGGCGATTTTGTTGAGGTTTACGCTTAGGGCGGTGGGGTGTTTTTGGGTCATGGGGCTTGCCTGTTGTTTGTGGTTGATTGGGAGGGGGGCGATTCCCGATCTGGTGCTGGTTTATGTGCGCAAACCTTGGCCCAGTGGTGCGTTTAATTTGGGCGGGTTTATGTGCGCAAACCCCGGCCCAGCGGTGCGTTAACCATCGCGGCCGAACGCACGCTTTTCCCCTCTGACCAAACCGCTGCGGAACTCGCCCGTGCCGGACTCAAACAGTCCTCGCTAAATGACTTTGGTCAGAGGGGAAAAGCTACAACGCGTTCTGAATGGCCGCGATGGTCAACGCACCGCTGGACCTCCCTCTGTTCTGTGTCTGAGTTTTCTATTTTCTATTTTTTCTAAATTCTTTCTGCTTTTAATATTCTGATTGGGACGTTTGGCGCCTCTGGAAAGGCTCTTATCATGCCTCGGGGCTCTTTTGTGATGCGAAGCGCTACGCCCATGCCGGTCATTACTCTACCAAAGACGGTGTAACCAGGCTTGTTCTTTTTGTGGTTGAGGGTCTTGTTGTGTTTCATGTTGATGAAAAACTGGGAGGTGGCGGAGTCGGGGTCGCTATGCCTGGCCATAGCTAAGGTGCCGGTGGTGTTTTTTAGGCCGTTTGCAGATTCGTTTTTGATGGGGGCGTTGGGCGCTTTGCGCACGTAGTCGAAAGTTAGTCCGCCACCCTGTACTACGAAGTTGGGCTTTACTCTGTGGAAGATGAGGCCGTTGTAGTAACCGGAATCTACGTAGTCTAGAAAGTTTTTGACGGTGATGGGGGCTTTGTCTTGATAGAGCAAGACTACTATGTCACCCAGGTCTGTTGTTAGGCGAACTTTTGGGTTTATGTTTGTGGCGGCCTGGGTTTGGGCTGAACTGGTAGTTGTAAAAAATATTAGTGTCAGTGCCACTAGGGCGCTGATGGTTTTTTTTATGAGTGTTTCTGTGTGGCTTTTTATGGTCACGGTTATGCCCATTCTGAGTAGTTTTTTCGGCGGCCTGTGGACTGGAGTATGAGGGTGAGTATTACGCCTAGAAACATGATGCCGGCGCCGTATATCCATTGGTTGTAGGTGCGATCACGTTTGAGTTGGTTGTTTTCGGCGGTTAGGGAATCTCGCTCGGTCTGCAACAGTTGGTGATCTTGCAGTAGGATGTTATGGGCGTCGTTAAGGGCTAGGGTGCTGGCGGATATTTTTTTGATGTTGCGCAGTTCTTCTGCGATTTCTTCGCTGCTTTTGTTGGTGTCGCCAAGTTGGCTTGTGAGTGCGGTGTTTTCGCTGCGCAGGTTTTTTAGTTCTTCATTTAGGGTGCTTTGATGGGTGGTGAGTTGGGCTATTTTTTTGTCGGCGCTAAGCAGTTTTATTTGGGCGATAGGTTCGTTGACAATGTATTGGTTTTGTACCCAACCTTCTTTGCCTTTGGCGGTGCTCACTCGGCTCCAACCTTCCTCTTTGTTTTCTTCTAGCAGGGTGAGGGTGGTGCCGCTGGGCAAACCTCGGTGGGTAATTCTAAAGGATGAACCCATGCCGCTGCGCAGTGGAACGAAAAGTTTGTCTGATACGTAGCGCAGTTCTTGGGCTGAGGCGGCAAGGCTTGCGGCTAGGCATGTTAGGGTGATTGCTGTGGTGAAGGTGCGTTTTATTAGGCGAGCTACGATGTGCTGGTTCACGGTTTGATTTCCATCATGTTGATCTTTAGTTTGTGAATTTTGTGCTTAGGGCAATACTTTTAGGTAGGGTTTTACGACTACTTTGGCGTATACGCCGGCTTTGATGTAGGGGTCGGCGTCGGCCCAGGCTTGTGCTTGTTCGAGGTCTTGAAATTCTGCGATAACTAAGCTGCCGCTGAAACCGGCTTCGCCAGGGTCTGAGCTGTCTACGGCGGGGTGAGGCCCTGCGACAAAAAGGCGGGCTTGTTCTTTGAGTTCAACTAGACGAGCCAGGTGTTGGGCTCGAGCGCTTTTGCGAGCGGCTAGGCTGTTGGGTACGTCTTCACTAATTATGGCGTAGAGCATTGTTGGGTCCTGATTAAGTTTTGCTGAAACGGTGTGCTAAGAGGCATCACTGTTCAATAATAATTTCGTCTAAAGATAAGTTGGTCAATTTGGTGATGCTGCGAAATAGGTAAAATAAGGCCCCCATAAGTACTAAGGTGGCAGGCAGTGCAATTACGGGAAAGCTGAGGCCGGTCATTTTACCCAGTTCTTCGTTGTAGGCGGCTGTGCCGGGAGGGCTGACGAGCAGAATCTTGGCAAGCATGTAGTTTAAAAAAGACGATAGGAAGAAGGAGCTTGCGACGATCCATGAGGCTTTTTTAAGGGTGTCTTCGAAGGCGCTGGTGGCATTATGTTCGTTGAGCGCTTCGGCGATTCGATCTATTTTGAGTATTTTGTCGTTGTAAATTAGGGTTTTGACTAGGGGGAAGCGGGTTTTAACCGAAATCAGTGTGGCTAGGCCAATGAGGCCGGGTATGGTGGCTTCTTTGATGGCGATATATTTGGGGTCGAGCTCTAATAAGCTGATGCCGCCAGTTAGGGCAATGCTGATCACGCCGAGGGCGGAAAATAGGTTTACCTTTTTGGCCCGCTGGAAGTCTCTGATACCGTATAAAATAGGGAAGGAGAGGGCAACGATGATGGCCCAGCGGGTGCCGTAAGCGGCGTAGGAGGCGGCCAATTCGCTGTTGATTAGGCTGTCAATATTGGCCAGTTGCCCAGCCACAAAGGCATTCTCGCTCATTTTCATAAGAATTAGAGTGGGAATTACGATGTTCAAAAGCATGTTGGCTAACATGCTTTCGCGTTTTTCGGGTGATTTTACTTGTGTCATGCACGCTCTCGGGGATAATACGCAGCCATTGAGGCCGCAAGGCCGTGGAGTTTACCGTGACTATCTATGATTTGCACACACACAGCCTCGTTTCAGATGGTATTTTAAGCCCTGCAGCGCTGGTGTCGAGGGCCAAATTACAAGGCGTGGATGTTTTAGCGCTTACTGACCACGATTCAGTGGCGGGTTTAACACAAGCGCGGGCTGAAGCGGCCGCCCAGGACCTCGGTTTTATTAGTGGTATTGAGTTGTCCTGCCAGTGGGGAAAGGGCGGCGTACATATCGTCGGCTTGAATATTGACCCAGAAAATCCTGTGTTATTGGCGGGTATCGAGCGCCAAGCAAAGGCGCGGCAGCTGCGTGGCGAGTTGATTGCAGAGAAATTACGCAAAATTGGTATTGAGGGGGCACTGGCCGGCGCTCTGAAAATTGCCGACGGCGCTGTATTAGGGCGCCCTCATTTTGCGGAGTATCTTATCGAAAGTGGTAAGGTAAAAACCTTTAAGATGGCCTTTAAGAAATATTTGGGCGCAGGCAAGCCTGGAGACGTGAAAAACTTGTGGCCGGATATGCCTGAGGCTATTAGCTGGATCAAGGCCGCGGGCGGCGTGGCGGTACTGGCCCACCCTGACAAATATAAGATGACACGCACTAAGCAGCGAGCCTTGGTGGCAGACTTTGCGAATGCCGGAGGTGAGGCACTCGAGGTGATCTCGGGTAAGCAAAATACCGGTGTAGCCGACTATTTGGTGCGTCTGGCGAATCAGTTTTACCTACATGCCTCGTGTGGCAGTGATTTTCATAAGCCAGATCATGTCTGGCAGGAGTTGGGCGCGTTTGGCACAATGCCCGCTGACAGTAATCCGGTGTGGCAGTTATGGGCACCGCAATAAGGAGCCACCAGTGGCGCAGTTCTTCCAGATTCACCCGGAAAACCCCCAGCATCGCTTGATTGTTCAGGCCGCTGACATTGTCCGCAAAGGCGGGTTAATCATTTATCCAACGGATTGCGCTTACGCGCTTGGCTGTCATATTGGCGACAAAATGGCCTTGGATCGCATTCGCGCCTTACGGCAGTTGGACAAGCACCACAATTTCACTTTGATGTGTCGAGATCTTTCAGAATTGGCCACTTATGCCAAGGTGAACAACACCGATTACCGTATGTTGAAGAATCATACACCCGGTTCCTATACCTTTATTTTGGAAGCCACTTCTGAGGTGCCTCGGCGTTTGAAGCACCCAAAACGCAAAACCATCGGCTTGAGAATTCCCGACAATCCTATTGCCTTGGCGCTGATGGAGGAGCTTGGTGAGCCTCTTATGACCAGTAGTTTACTCTTGCCTGGAGAGGAATTTCCAATGACAGACCCCTATGATATTCGAGATACCTTGGAGCATCACCTCGAATTAGTGATTGATGGTGGCTACTGCGGATTGGAGCCCACCACGGTAATTGACCTAACAGGGGAGCTTCCCAGTCTAATTAGGCAAGGTATGGGCGATTTTACGCCTTTTGCCGCTGGTTAGACCCGCCCCAGTGCCGCTATAATGTGCGGTCATTTGTCCCTGCCCCAAAATTGATAGGCGTGAAAGCTTGAGCGAAGAAATTCTAGAGATTGAACCGGCCCTCGGGGAGCCTGCAAAGGCTGCCGCTGTGCCTGCGAGCACCGCACCAGCTCAGGCTGAGATGCCTTTCGCCATCGTTCAAGGACAAGCGTTTACGGAGTTGCCTAAAGACCTCTATATTCCGCCAGAGGCTCTGGAAGTTATTTTGGAGGCCTTCGAAGGCCCGCTCGATTTATTACTCTATCTAATTCGCCGGCAGAATATTGATATTCTGGAAATCAATGTGGCTGAAATTACCACTCAGTATATGACCTATGTTGAGGCAATGGACTCAATGCAATTTGAACTGGCGGCAGAATACTTGGTGATGGCCGCCATGTTGGCTGAAATTAAGTCGCGCATGCTGTTGCCGCGCTCGTCAGAAATCGAAGAAGACGAAGAAGACCCAAGAGCCCAGCTTATCAGACGCCTGCAGGAATATGAGCGTTTCAAGCAAGCCGCCGAAGACATTGAAGAGATTCCCAGAATGGGCCGAGATATTTTTGTCGGTTCTGCCCAGGCGCCAGATCGCAACTTAACCCGGCCAGAGCCGGAAATTGACATGAAAGAAATCTTGCTGGCTTTGTCAGATGTATTACGTCGGGCGGACATGTTTGTCAGCCATCATGTTGAGAAAGAAAAATTGTCTACTCGGGAGCGCATGACACAAGTTCTCGACTCCTTAGCCCACAAGCAATTCATGCCATTTGTGAGCTTGTTTCGAGTGGAAGAGGGTCGTCTAGGCGTTGTAGTGACCTTTCTGGCAGTTATGGAATTAATTAAAGAGTCTTTGGTAGAAATTATTCAAAGTGAAGATTTTGGTCCCATTCACGTAAAAGCAAGAACACAATGAACATCGAAGCCGAACAGTTACGAAAAATTTTGGAAGGGGCTTTGCTAGCGGCGGGCCATCCTTTGACTATCCGCCGTTTACAGGGTTTGTTTGAGCCTGCGGATAAAGCGGCAGACGACGATAATCTGCACCCTGAAGTGCCCGGTAAAGACCTGATACAGGCTGCATTGGAAGACATTCAAGCCAGCTGCGAGTCCCGCGGCTATGAGCTGAAAGAAGTGGCCAGTGGTTGGCGTTTCCAAGTGCGAGAAGAAACGGCGCCCTGGGTTAACCGCCTGTGGGATGAAAAACCTCAGCGTTATTCGCGAGCTCTGTTAGAGACCTTAGCGCTTATTGCTTATCGACAGCCCATTACTCGTGGTGACATTGAAGAAATTCGTGGTGTCGCGGTGAGCTCGCACATTATTAAAACTCTATTAGAGCGCGAGTGGGTGAAAGTGATTGGCCACCGAGATGTTCCAGGCCGGCCTTCCTTATATGCCAGCACTCGACAGTTTTTGGATTACTTCAATCTCAAAAACCTTGAAGATTTACCCACTCTCGGTGAAATTCGAGATCTGGATGAACTGAACAAAGAGTTGGATCTAGGAATAGAAACTCAAATTGCCAAATCAGCCGCCGCTTTGGAGGCGGTGAATGACGAGCAGCTTGAAGACAGTGACGGCCTAGAGTCAGAGCCACAAGAAGCCCTTGGTGAAAGCCATGAGCGAGAAGCCGAGGCTGCCGAATCAGGGCCACAAGAGGCCCTTGGCGAAAGCCATAACCTAGAAAGCGAGGCAGGCGAGTCAGAAGCAGAAGAGCTCCATGGTGAAAACCATGAGGTAGAAAGCGAGGCTGCGGAAATTGAGCATCAAAGCCTCGATAGTGACAGTGAATTATCAGAAGAAAACAATGCCCCTGTTGATCATGAGCAGGAGGAGAACCCAGACCCAGATTTTGACGACAGCTTTGAATCTGCGTCAGTTACCAAGGAACAACACGACGCCTAAGGGCATCGATACACTATATGTCAAAATTAACAAAAGATACGCCAGAAGACGCGGAAGAGAATTCCGGTTTTGAACCTGGCAACGGTGAAAAACTGCAAAAAGTTCTGGCTCGGTCGGGGCTGGGTTCGCGCCGTGAAATGGAACGAGCTATTGATGCCGGTCAGGTAAAGGTGAACGGTGATGTCGCAAAGTTAGGTGACCGAGTAGGCCTAGACGATCGCGTTCAATTTGGCGGCAAAAAAATTGTTCTGAAGTCACCAGACGAGCAGCGTCGCAGGGTCTTGCTTTACAATAAGCCTGAAGGAGAAATATGTTCTCGTTCAGACCCGGAAGGCCGTCGCACGGTGTACGATCACCTGCCATTGCTGAACGACGATCGATGGATTTCAGTGGGCCGCTTAGATTTTAACACCAGCGGTTTGCTGCTGTTTACAAACGACGGCACCTTGGCTAACAAGTTAATGCATCCCACGTCTGTTATCGACCGTGAGTATCTTGTGCGTATCCAGGGCACGGTAGATGACGACATGAAAGCTCGCTTGGTTAAAGGCGTGTTATTGGAAGACGGGCTTGCGCGTTTTACCGACATTGTTGATGGCGCAGGCGAGGGGCGTAACAGCTGGTTTTATTGCGTTGTGATGGAAGGACGCAATCGTGAAGTGCGTCGTTTATGGGAGTCTCAGGGTGTTAAGGTGAGCCGTTTGAAGCGTGTTCGCTACGGCAATATTTTCATTCCGTCTCACGTGCGTGTTGGCCAGTGGTTGGAATTAGACAACAAAGAAATTAAAGATCTTTGTTTAACCGCAGGTATTAAACCCGTGCGCACTGCGCCAATATCGCCTGATGAAAAAGCCAAGCGTGAACGGCATCAGCGCAAGCTGCGAGCGGGCAAAAGTAAGCGGCCACCTAGAAAAAAATAGACAATAAAAAAAGGGACCTAATGGTCCCTTTGTTAAATCTCTCCCCAAAAACTTATTTTGTTAAGCTTTTATAATCGCTTTGGGTGCCTTCCTCTTCTTATTATTGTTATTTGCGGCTTGCACCATTACACAGTTACGGCCGTTTTTCTTTGCTTCATACAGTGCTCGGTCAGCCCGTATGAAAAGGTCTTTTACACAGTCATTTGATTGCAAACTACTAACCCCAATACTCACAGAGGTAGATAACTTTTGGCCGCCGCTACTTATGTGGCTCATGGCGATGAACTCGCGAATACGTTCAGCGATGATCAATGCTTCGTCTTCAGCCGTTTTAGTCAAAATCACTACAAATTCCTCGCCGCCGTAGCGGAAAGTCATGTCTGTGTCTCGGGTGACAGATACAGTGGCGTGAGCCACTTCGCGAATTACATCGTCGCCACAACTGTGGCCAAATTTATCGTTAATATCTTTAAATAAATCGATATCAATGACCAACATGGACAGTGCTTGTTGGTAGCGCTCAGCCATTAACAGCTCACGCTTGAGTGCGCCGTCTAGCGCCACTCTGTTACCGGTGCCGGTGAGGGGATCTTGTGTCGCCTTTTGTACGGCTTCGCGATATTGCAGAGCATTGCGCAAAGGGTAAACCAGTAAGCCCAGCAGGGTTTCTAAGGTGGTGAGTTCTGCCTCATTAAAACGCTTGCTTCGATTGAATATTATTTCGCCGAGATTATTTTGTGGGGTTATTAGGCGATAGTTACAGTGGTGAACGCCTTTGCCGCCCAACTGTATATTCAGTTCTTGACTGTCGTGCTGATATTTTAAACCGCTCACCTGCATGATTTCCTGGAGGTGGTTTAAAAACATCTCCAGAAGCTCGTTGAGGTCGAGTGTGGTTTGCAAGCTTTGGCTCAGCTTGAAATTGGCAGTTAGCTGTTGATCAGGGCTTAAGGGCGCTCTTGAGCGCATAGACTTCTTGGGCGCTTTAAGCGCTGCAGAGCCAGAATTAACCGATGTCAGCATAGTATTGTCCCGCTTGATCTCGCCCAAAGTCAGGTGGTGGCCTGCTCATTTAGGTCATCTCTTTTTGGATCGCATGCTAGCGTCATTGGCTAGTTCTTTGACGATCCGCTATTAGGTAGAGTTTGTATAGCGAGAACTGTGCCATGTTTTTTTAAAATTAAAAATTCAATTAAAACAATGGTTTACATGCGTGTTCTTGAGGGAGTTATTATGTGCCATAAATTTGGCGGGCAATGCCGGCAAGCGACCGGTGAATCATTGCCGCCCGGCAATTAAGGAAGTAGGGGGTTTAGCTCAGAGCTCCACAGGGCAGATGAACACTCACGCAAAGCCCGCCTTCTGGGTTGTTGCTAGCTACGACTTTGCCACCGTGAAGGGCCACGGTGCGCTGGGCAATTGCTAAACCTAATCCATAGCCACCACTAGAGCGATCTCTGGCTTCATCGGTGCGATAGAAGGGTTTGAAAATGGCTTCTAGTTGTTTCTCATCCAGGCCTGGGCCGTGGTCGCAGACTTGAACAATAAAGGTATTGGCTTCGCGCTTCACTTCGATGTCGATGGAGGTGTTTGTGTGAGAATAGCGCAAAGCGTTGGTAATAAGGTTCTCAAAAACCCCAACTAAGGTGTTGCCGTGGGTAGGCGCGAGTGCCTCCTGAAGACAGTTTAAGTTCAGTGTTAAACCGCTGCTTTTAGCTTGTGTGTGGTAGCTGTCTAAGAGCGTTTCCAGCAGTGCTTTTAAATCTACGGTGTCGTTCAGCGTCCAGCTTTCGTTTTCACTTATGGGCAAAGACAAAATGTCGGAGATAATGTTATTGAGATAATCAGCGGCGTTTTTGATGCGCTCAAGTTCCGCGTCGACGCTGCCGTTGCTGCGCTGCTGAGCGAGGCCAAGGGCGAACTGCAGGCGCATTAATGGCGAGCGCAGTTCATGTGAGACATCTTTAATAAGACGTTTTTGTTCGTCCATTGACTGTTGCAGTCGTTCAACCATGTGATCGAAGTCGTCGCCCAAGTCTGCAATGTCGGCGCTGCGCCCCTGGATTTCAGGCTTTATTCTAACACTAAGGTCACCGTCAGCAATTCGCCGGGTAGCGCGCTTTAAGGCTTGAAGTGGGCGCGTCACGTAGATGGCCATCAAATAACACAGAGAGCCAGAGATCAATATAGCGACTAAAAACACTGGCCAGTAGTTTTTAAAGAACAGCTGCCAAAAAATGGTCGTTTGCTCGGGGCTCAAGGCGGCGACAAAACGCAAGTGGTTGCCGTCGGGCAAAATCAGATAGCGGCCGCATACGTTGCGGTTTTCGATCTTCATCTGGTCGAAGGGGTGTTCGATCGACAGCCCGCTCACAAAAGAGGCAAAACCTTTTGGAAGTGGGCGGTTTAATATGTCTTGGTTATTGGCGCCGATGATATAGAGGTTTTGCATAGCACCTTCTGGCGTATCTTCGAAACCTTGAACCAGTTCTTCTAAATTTTTATTGATGGCGTGACGCACAGTATAGCTGAGCATCTTGGCGGCATTTGAAGGGCTACTTTTGGCGGTGGCTAATTGTTTTTCATGATGGTCATTGGTTTCATGCACTACTGCAAATGTGCCTAGAATCATGACAATGGTGGTGGCCCAAAAACCAATAAATATTTTCCAGTAGAGTTTATTAGACAAGGCTTAGTCCTCCGCCACGGTGAGCATATAGCCCGCGCCACGTATGTTGATAATGAGGTCTTTACTTGCGCCCAGGGCCGTCAATTTTTTACGAATATTGCTCACGTGTACGTCAATACTGCGGTCGTAGGGGGTGAGTTTGCGGCCCAGCGCTTGTTCGGTAAGAGATTCCTTGCTAATCACGTTACCCGCAGCGCGTGTGAGTATTTCCAGAACGGTGAATTCAGCCCCGGTAAGGCTTACGACCTGCTCATTCAATTTCACGCTGCGGTTTCGCAGGGAAATGTGTAGGTCGCCGGTGGCGACATGGTCCTTATCGATGGCAATTTCAGGTTCGGTGTTGAGGCGTCGCAGTATAGCTCGCAGCCGAGCCACAAGCTCTCTAGGGTTGCATGGCTTGGGTAGGTAGTCGTCGGCGCCCATTTCCAAACCCACAATTCGATCAACTGTCTCGCCTTTAGCGGTGAGCATTAGCACTGGAGTGTCGCAGTAGTCGCGCAGCCTGCGCAGCACTTCGAAGCCGTTGTGTATGGGCAACATCACGTCAAGTATGATGACTTCGAAATTGTCTTTGGCGGTAATGTCTAGGGCCTGTTGGCCGTCGTGGGCCATGGTTATTTCAAAGCCTTCTGTGCTGAGATATTCCTGCAGCAACTGGCATAGGTCCTGATCATCGTCTACGAGTAAGAGCTTGGTCATGATAGTGGGCATACTTCCGGTTCAATAATGTCGCAAGTGTGCAGTATGTGGACTGAGCTGTCATTCAGCTGAACCAATTTTTTACCCTTCTTAACACAATTTAACGGCTCTGCGCCGGTTGCACTGGGGCCTTATTGTTGGGAGAATTCACGCGATTTCATTGGAGTTCAGAGTTGAGGTGGTTGTGACGAGTATTGGCCTGTTTTTTGGCAGCGATGAAGGCAATAGTGAGACGGTGAGTTTTCGCATTCAGCAACGTTTTGGCGCTGAGAATCTGACTGTACACGATATCGGCGAGGTCACTCAGCTGGAGTTTGCAGATTATGAACGGGTGATCCTCGGGATTCCCACCTGGGATTTTGGTCAGATTCAGTCTGACTGGGAGGAGTTCTGGGACGATATATCTGAGGTGGACTTCTCCGGTAAAACCGTCGCCTTGTTTGGTTTAGGTGATCAGTTTGGCTACGGAGACTATTTCTTAGACGCCATGGGTATGCTTCACGATGTGATTGTGGCGAATGGCGCGACAATTGTGGGGCACTGGCCAACGGCGGGCTATGATTTTGATGAGTCTAAGGCTTTGGTTCCAGGTAAAGATTTATTTGTCGGGCTGGCCATTGATGAGGACCAGCAGGAGGAGCTTACCCGTGAGCGACTCGACCTTTGGTGCTCGCAAGTTAATGAGGCCTTTGGGCTCAGCTTGGTTTTGAACCAGGTCGAGGATTAGTTCTTTACTCTGGGGCTTCGGCCAGTATTACCGCTCTTATAGGCGCAGGGTGTCCCTCTGCGCTTAAATTTTCATTCTCTGGGTCGAGAAAATCACTGAGAGAGTGGAAGTGCATCCAATCTGTGCCTCGCTGTTCTTCCACTGTGGTGGTGTTGATGTCGACCACCCTCGGGTTTTTATAGCCGCACTTTCTTAGCCAAGACAGTAGCGTTTCACAACTGGGCAGAAACCAAACATTGTTCATCATGCAATAGCGCCCCTCTGGCACTAGAGCTTCGCCGAGTACGCCCTCTATAACTAAGGTTTCCAAAACCAGTTGGCCGCCGGGCCTCAATGTGGCTTTTAGTTCTTTGAGATGGTCCATTGGCGAGCGTCTGTGATAAAGAACCCCCATGGAAAACACAGTGTCAAAGGCCTGCAGGTTTGCGGGTACCGCTTCTATACCCACTGGCAATACGTCTACCGGGGCTGGGCCGATAAAGTGCTTGATGCTGTAAAACTGGACGACGAAGCGCGGTGAGGGGTCTATGCCTATCACTCGGCTGGCCCCTTCGCCATACATGCGCCAGCAGTGGTAACCATTGCCACAGCCAACGTCGAGGATGGTGCGGCCTTTTAAAGGTGCAAGGTGCGGCAGCACTCGGTTCCATTTCCAGTCGGAATGCCATTCAGTATCGATGTCTGTTCCATGAACGTGATAGGGCCCTTTGCGCCAGGGTATGAGTGCGCGGAGCTGCTTGCGAATTTCTGCCTTGTTGGCCTCTGATGTGTCTTCGCTGGCGCCGATGCTAACGCTGTTGCTGAGTTCAATTTCTGAGCTTTGAACCTTTGGCATTTGTTCTAGGGCGGCGCGCCAGCGAGGCAGGTCGCCGTGGCGCTGTTCATCTAGGCCGGTGGCGATCTGTTGTGGCAATAGTGTTTTCCATGGTGCCAGTTTGGTATCGGCCATGGAGGCAAGAAGTTCGGTGTAGTCGATCATGAGGCTTGGCTATTTAATGGCTATGAGAGAGGCGAAGTTAAAACACTGGAACCAGACGTCTGAGCTGCTAAATCCGACGGATTTTAAACGCTCTCGGTGCAAGTCTAGGGTTTCTGGGATCAGGACGTTTTCTAAGGACGAGCGTTTTTGGGCGATTTCAAGGTCGCTGTAACCGTTGCTGCGTTTTAAATTGTGGTGGAGCTCTATCATTAGCTCGTGGTGAGGACCTTCATCGAAGGCTACTTTCTCAGACAGTATCAGTACGCCTCCGGGCAGCAGGGCGTCGTAGATACGCTGCAAAATTACGGGTCGCTCAGCCACATCAATAAACTGAAGGGTAAAATTTAAAACCACAACAGATGCGGCTTGTAAGGTGACGGACTGAAGCTCATCACAAATTAACTCTACGTTCAGCTCGCCGCTGTCGGCAGCCATAACTTGCTGGCATCGCTCAATCATGGCGGGGGAGTTGTCGACCCCTACTAAGGTGCAATTGCTGGCCTGGATACGATGACGCATGGCTAAGGTGGCAGCACCCAGTGAACAGCCCAGGTCGTAGCAGTGGCTATCGGATTGGGCGTAGCGTTCTGCCAGGTTGCCAATCATGCTAATGATGGTGGTGTAGCCCGGCACTGAGCGTTTGATCATGTCGGGAAAGACATCGACTACCTGTTGATCGAAGCGAAATCCGCTCACTTTATCGAGGGGATTGGCGAAAATGGTGTCGGCTTGATCTTTTTTCATGGCGTTGACTTGTTAGCGAGGGGTGGCGGTGTGGGAAGGGCGCTATTGTGCCATGAGTCTGGCTTTTTTGCCATTTACTCTAGGCCTTGGCCAAGCTAAAAGCTCTGGTGGTTTGAGCCAGCGATGAATGTTGGGCTAAGGGCAGAAAAATAGAGGAATGTTTAGCTGGAAAGGGTCCAATTAACAGCGTCATCAAGGGTAAAAAAAACCTGAACAGGGCAGTGTTTGATGAAGCTTGACTCATAATCACACAGGGCGGTTTGGCTCTCGTGATTAAGCACAACGCTATGAGATCTTACATTTTTGAGTAAATCTTTGGATTGTAGATAAAACAGGGGGTTTGTTGAAAAAGAGGCGTATTTCAGTTCAATAACACCAAACTCTTGGTCTTTAAATACGTTCTTACACAGGGTATAAAATTGTTGTAGCTTTTCGGAGTCTAGGTCTGCCCCCTCATTGATAGAGTAGGTCACATAGTCCGGATAAAATTGAAATGAACCAAAGTCTAATTGGTATTCTTGCATGGATAAACTTTGCTCAAGAGCGCTTGTTGAATGTGTCATATTCAAAGTCGACTACTGGTGGAAAGATGGAGGATTAACAGGAGTGATAATTTATTATTACTTGGAAAAAAGTGGGCTAAGTACACTCCAGTGTTTCCGTGTCGGTATCCGTCCCAACGACTCAGCTTGGTGTTAATATTAGTAGTAGGGTGGCTAGATGTATATCACCCATAGGGGTGATATTGCGATATTGACTGAATGAAAAACGATCAGCCCTGAGGTGGCTTTAGATTTTAGACGGTGCATCCCTATGGTTCCAGCAACTTAGCAGGCTCTCAAAATGTACATTAATGGCACTAACTTCGCCTGCAAGCACCGCTGCGTGTAAATTCTGCACAAAATCATTGATGCCTTCGAGTCCAGACAGGCCAATTACGCCGCTAAGCTGGTGTACTTGGTCTTCTAGGGCGACCAGGTCTGCAGCGCCTAAGGCATTTTTAATCAAGGCCAATTGTCTCGCTACCTCTTCCGACAATTCACTGGCGGAGAGGTTCAGCAGTGCGCGTTTAGTCCCCTGGATTGATTGAGTGGCTTGGCCGGTGAGGCTGGATAGCTTGTGAATCAAGTCGTTTTCGTCGATGGGTTTGTAGCTGATGGCGTTCGCTCCAGCGGCCAGAGTCTCGGAATTCTGTTGTAAACGCACATCTGCTGTGAGCAGGATAATGGGTGTTTCAGTATTGATGCAATCGTCGCCTGTTCTGATCTCACTACATAACTGTAGGCCGCTCAGGCCTGGCATATGAAGATCCAGAATTAAAACATCATAGGGGGATTCTTTGCATAATTGCAGGGCGGACAAACCATCGCTGGCCAGTGTTACGTGAGCGCCAGCCGCTTCAAGAAGGCGCGTCAATAATACCTGGTTGAAGCGATTATCATCGGCGACCAGTATTTCAAGCCCTGTAACACTACCAACATCGCTCAAGGGCAAAGGTTGGCGGGGCTGATATTGTAGCGCGCTTGGGTGGACTTCAGAGAGCAGTGTTTTATTCACTTTTTCAATAGCGCCCACCAAGCGGTTATTGGTCAGAGGTTTGCTTGCGAGCACCAAGGGCTTGAATTGTTTGCTCAGGCTGTCAAAAAGGGCGCTGCCGTCATCCGCAACGGCCAATATGATAGAGCCCTTATATTTTGCTCTTATTCGGGTCAGTTGTGACTCTACTGACTTGATATTATGGTCTTGGAAGTTGATACCTAATAACAACAGTTCAAGCTTTGAGTTGAGAGTGGCAATGAGCTCGTCAAAAGATGCGGGTGCGCGAACGTCGTCGGTGTATTTGAGTATTTGATTGCGCCAAGACCGTCGGGTCCACGCATTGTTATCAAATATGGCGGCCTGGAAGGCCTCGGGATTAGCGGGTTTGTCGCTGGCTTCCAGGACGGTTTGGCAGCGAAAACTAAACTCTACCTCGCAGCCTTCGTTGTCTTCGCTACTGATGCTAATGTCTCCACCCATAAGCGTGACAAAATCTTCGGCGATGGCGAGCCCCAATCCCGTGCCGCCGTGATGGCGAGTGTTGGTTTCATCGCTTTGGTAAAAGGGATTGAATAAATGTTTTATATTGCTGGCGCTGATACCTAAGCCGCTGTCTTTAACCGTTATGGTGATAATGGCTTCATTTTCTTTTTGCTCAAGCAGAGAAACAAACATAACGATATCGCCGGATGGGGTGAATTTCACCGCGTTGCCAATAATGTTGTTCAATATTTTTTTAAGTTTGTCGATATCTGCAAATATCTCGATAGGGGTATCCGAATCGATAAGCATATTAAGCTCAATCGCCTTCTCAAATGCCGCAACCCGATGTAAATCGAGAACATCTCGCAAGCAATCTTCAAGATTAAATTGTATGGGGTGCAAGGAAAACGAATTGGCCTGCAGTTTTGAAAAATCCAGAATGTCGTTGATTGTAGTGAGTAGTACTGAAGAGGAGGTCTCAATCATATCACTGTATTCTTGTCGCAATTCAAGTTGGTCTGTTTTTGCCAGCAAGCGGGTAAAGCCAATAATTCCCGTGAGCGGTGTTCTCAATTCATGGCTCATTCGGGCAAGAAAATCGTCCTTGGCCATGTTCGCGGCATCGGCGATTTCCTTAGCTTCTGCCAAGTCGATGTTCCTGGCTTCTAAATTCAGGGTCGCTTTTTCAACGGCTTTTTTTAACACCTCTTGAGATTGTCCGACTTGGGCCGCGAGTTTATTGATGCCTTTTTCTAGTGCGCCCAGCTCGCCGGAGCTCACTTCGTCAACACGCTGACTAAAATCCTCTCGACCATAGCGACCCACGGCTAGGGTTATGGTTGTGAGAGGATCAACGATGGCATGGCTGAAGCGAAATGCCAGCCAAAGCGCAACACTTAGCATCAACAAGGCTAGCAGTAGATTGTTTGTTAATAGGGTGACTTGATAGGCGTGGCTATCACTCAAGTCCACCACTAGAATAACCCAGCCTAATGTTGAGGTATCTTGTGTGCCAACATATTGTTCTTGATCACCTTCGAGCAGGTCTTCGCTCAGTTGTACTGATTTAATGAAATACCAGTAATCACCTTCGATGTAATTGTTATTGTCAAAAAAGCTTTGCTTCGCAGTGACTGTCTCGCTTGTCTGCGAAAGAGCATTTTCTGAGGGCTGGGTGAGCAGTTTTTTATGTTCATCGTAGAAAAATACGTTGGAGATTTGAGGGTCGTTCATCATCGCTGAGCGCAGAGTATTGAGGCTGGCTATGTCACCTGCAAATAAGGCCAGTTGGGACGCATTTGCGGCGAGCAAGAGTAATTTCTCTCCTTGGTTTTGTAGGCTAACATTTTCCCGGTTAATCGCTCTGCTGACGTTGTAGGTGGTTAGCAGTGTGATGCAGATTAAAGGCAGGGCCACTAGCACTGATACTCTGGCTTTAAGGCTCCAGTGCTTAAAGGAAAATAAGTTCATTAATTTCAAAACGATTCTTCCTCCATGCGGCGCAAATCAACTTTTAATTTTTCCGGGGCTAGTTGCACTGACATTTTTTCCGCGATATGCGGATTCACCACAATGCTAAAAGTTCTTCCTTCACTGGCTTCGGGGGTTTCTGTCTCAGGCGCAGCCAGCCACTGTTCAAGGTTCTTAGCGGTATCTACGCCTATGTCTTCGGGGCTGGCATAGAGCGATAAAAGGGCGCCGGCTTGGGCATAATTTTTTGAAAAACCAATGACGGGAGTTCTATATCTCATGCTCAATTGCAGCACCAGTTTTGCGACTAGGCGATTAAATAGGCTGGTGTTTGGTCTTACAATGAAAATGTCACTTGCTTGCATTAGTGGCTTGATCACATTCATGGGGTTGTTGCCTGCCTGTAAGGTGGCCAATTCAACAAGCATGTCTTTATCTGAATGGTTAGTTTGATTGCTTAGGTTCTTGATGGCCTGAGTACTCTGGCTTAAAAGGCCAATTTTGAAGGGAGACTGGTCTTCTCTTAATAAACTGGCTAGGTTAAGCAAGCGATTAAATGACTGATCTATAAAAATCGCGCTAATGGTCGGGTTTCCAGGGTTTTTTGAAGTAATTGCGGAGAATGCGTTGCGAGTGATAAACCCGCATAGAATAGGTATGCCAGTGAAGTGGCGACTGGCATAGTCAGCCGCGGCTGAACCTATGGTAATAATCGCATCTCCGTCGGCTGCGTTTGCGAGCTTGTTGTTCTTTTTTAACGCGTCCAGTTGAAAGTGATTAAGGGAGTAGGTGCTTAAGAGATCACTTTGGGCGACGCCTTGTTCAAATGCCCTCACGGCTTGTTGGTAAACCGACGCTTCCGACGACGAAATAACGATAAGCTTTTGATTGCCAAACGCAAAATTACAGAACCCCAAAAACAACAATAAGCTCCAAGTTATCGCGCATTTTACGGCGCTGCGACGACGAACATAGTAAGAGGGGGTAAAGGGATGCATTAAGACGCCAGCAAACCTAATTTCTCGGCGAGTACGCCGGCTTCAGTTCGGTTGCTACAATCTAGCTCAACCATTAGAACTTTTAAGTGGGTTTTAACGGTGTTTTCCGAAATAGATAGGTTTTTTGCGATTTCCTTGTTGCTCATCCCCTTTGCTAGGCAAGCTAGGATTTCAAGTTGGCGTTTCGTCAGGCTGTCGATCAAAGCCTCTCTATTCTGTGGGCGATCGATGTCTGATACATCTTGATTGCTTTGAACGGACTCAAGTGACGGCAGGGTAGGTCGATAGATGCCACCGGCTAATATTTTATTGATTGCTTCATGCATGAGCTCAAAGCTAGAGCTTTTATGGATGTAGCCGCTCACACCGAGATCGATGGCTTTGCGAATATGTTTAGGGTTGTCAGAGGCCGATAATACCACAACCGGCAGTTCTGGGTGGCTATTACAAAGTTTCTTCAAGAAGCCAAAGCTATCATTGCCCGGCATAAACAGGTCTACAATGGCAAGGCTTAGCACTTCATCTTTGGCCGCCCTTAACACGGAGGGGGCGTCTACACACTCGATAATACTCGCGCCCGGAAACATTTCCGATAGCGCGGCGATGACGCCTGAGCGGGTCATCGCGTGATCATCAGCAATCACAATCCTCATTTAACTATCCCTGTGTGGTTACACTAATTCTTTACTGACGGTAATTGTTTCTTTTACCACTCTAATGAGACACTGAGGTGAACACGGCGTTCAAAATAATTGCCAGCCATGTTGCCTTTTTGGATATTACCCGCTTGATACTCCACGTAAGCCTCATCACTAATATTCTCCACTTTCAAGTCCAGTTTGAAAGCTTGTTTATTCGAGCGCCACTTTTTACTGATAGTGACATCATGGCGAAACCATGAGTCGATGGGGGAGGAACCAATGCCGCCGCCTCTCCACTTGGTGCGTGATTGATGATAGCTGAGCACTGACGCACTCCAGTTGTTGTCAAACTGGTGTGTAATGAAAAGGCTCCCTACGTGTTTGGGGATTGAATATTCATCTCCTCCTACTCCGACAAAATCGGGGGTAACTCTGGATACTCTGGCGGAGGTGAAGCGAACATTAGCGTACTGAAAATAGACTGTGGTATGAAGTTGTGGGCGCCAAGTGAGTTGCATGTCGTAACCACTGACTCGCCAATCTTTGTTGTTGGAAAATACACTAACTCGACTGTCGCCGTCACTAAATGAATTTGGTGTTACCGGAGGTTCAATATTTCTCCAGCTGGCGTGATCGATACCGCCCCTCATGTTCTCTTTAAATATTCGCCAATCCAAATCTAGGCTTTCTTTAAAAAAGCGACCGAAATAGGCAAACTCAATACTCTCGAGTGTCTCGGCCGACATTCTATCATCAGATTTGAAATGGTAGTCCACATAAGGTGCGTCATTGTAGTCAATAGTTTCGCGGTTGTACTCCCAAATGGTGGGCGAACGATAGGCTTTGGACCCGCTGATTCGAAAATTATGCTGAGGCATTAATTGATAATGCAGCGAGCCTCGTGGCGACAGACGGGTGTCGTCGGTTTCCTGGTTTTCCGCCATGAAACCAATATTACTCAGCCATTTTTTGTGCATGCGCCACTCGATATTGGTGAAGCCGTAAAGAATGGTGTTATCAATGCTCTTGTCACTGTCAAGATTAAAGGGCGAGGTGATTCGTTGGTGTTTGAAGCCGGCTCCAGAAACTGAGCGCAGGCTTTCATTTAGGGTAAGCTGATACTCCAGTTCCGATTCCCATAAGGTTGTGCTGCGATCTTCAAAACTGCCGCCTGTTTGATCAAATTCTGTGTCATACAGAGAGATATACCAGTCCCACTGCTGCTCTTCTCGTGCTTGAGACCAGCCCGCCGTTATCCAATAGCTGCTGTTCTCATCTTTTGCGAATTGGCTTGGGTGGTCGGTATCACCGATTCCGAAGCTGCCATCGCTCCAGCCCAGCTCTACATTGAAGGTGTCCTGTAGGGTAGGCGTTAATGCGGCATTAAATACCAGATGATCAACAGCACTTCTGTCGTCTAGATCCTTGAAACCTTCATTTTCTCTGTGAGATAGGCGTATTTGACCGTAGCCGTTGGGCACCTGGAAGTTAGTTCGCACATTAACATTACGTGTTTGTAGCTCTCCGATGGTGGCTCGAATGTGGGTACCGCTTTCCTGTATAGGGCTTTTGGTGGTGATATCAATAGCGCCAATGATGGCATTTGAACCATACGCGGGAACGTTAGAGCCTCGTACCAACTCGATACGCTGGATGTCATCTGGGGTAATACCTAAGCTCTCCCAAGATATAGTAGGGTAAGCGGGGACGTAGACGCTGCGGCCATTTACACGAACTTCTACTCGCCTCGGGTCGTCGTCGGTTGCGTCATGCCCAGACACTCCATAGAGCGAGCCGTTGGTGTAAAAGCTGACGAAACCGGGTACCAGCCGAAAAACTTCAACCAAGTTGTTAGGTGCCAGGGCGGCAATCATCTCACTACTGATCACGGTAACAGAAGAGGGTGAATAGTGGCGCTCTTGTTCCATTCTGGCGCCTGAGCTAACCATGGGAATGTCTACCAGGAGATCGCTTTCGTCATAGTAATCTGCTTCGGCAGCGTTGCTGGTGGCAGAGGCGCAGGCCGAAAGCAGCGCCAGCATAAAGGCAGAATAAGTTGGTACTTTGGCAAAAATTTTCACAGTTGAATCTCTAATGTTCTGCGGTTGGAATTTTCAGTATACAGGCGCTTAGGCGAATCGCCCATTATTTAGCGGTGAATCTTTACGTGGAATTAATGGCTTATGCTGCAAATTTACGCTTACTTGCATTGTCGCGAAAAGAATCTTCTGATTTACCCAAGCACAAAAGTAAACTTTGCTTGGGTTTTATGCCACGACAGCCCAGAAATTCTATGGCGGTTAATTTTCCTGAGATCAGCGCTATAGTGGCGCTTAGCGCGGAATGATACTGTCGCGGGGGTGACCGGCACACCTAAAATGGTCTATGCTTGGCCCAGATAAATCGACATAAGGGAGGGCAATACTCTATGGCCTATTCAGGCTACGAAAACCTGCGGATACTGGTCGTCGACGACTTTGACAATTTCCGTATGACTGTGGCAAAAATCCTAATGGAACATGGGGTTCAAGTCGTTGATTCAGCCGTCTCGGCAAACGAAGCGTTAAAGTATTGCCGAGAAAGGGCCTATGATCTTATTTTATGTGATTATAATTTGGGCAGAGGCCAAAATGGTCAGCAAATTCTAGAGCAACTGCGGAGTGAGAAAATCCTGCGCAGTCACTGCCTCTTTATCCTCGTGAGTGCAGAGTCTAGCAAAAGTATTGTGATGGCCGCCTATGACTCCGAGCCAGATGCCTACGTCACTAAGCCTATAACCGCAAAATCGCTTTTGCAGCGAGTAGACCGCTTACTCTTGCAGAGGGACGAACTAATTGACCTGAATAAAGCGATTGAAAACGGTGCCCTGATTGAGGCAATTGAACTGTGCCAGCAGAAGATAGCCGCTGCCAGCCGCTACACCGCACAGTGCCAGAAACTATTAGGTCAGCTCTACTTGGAAACTGAACAATACGGCTTGGCGGAAAGGGTATATACCGACGCGCTCGAAGTCCGGGCCTTAGATTGGGCAAAAGTAGGCTTAGCAAAAGTGAAACGGCTGCAGGGAGACCTGAATACCTCAAGTCAGTGGTTAGGTGAGATTATAGCCGCAAATCCATTGTGCATGCAGGCTTACGATGAGTTGGCAACAACCAGTCAAGCTCAGGGTGATACTGAGCGGGTGCAGGATGTGTTGCAGCAAGCGGTGCAAATATCCCCAATGGCTTTGCTCCGGCAACAAAACTTAGCAAAAACGGCGGATGAAAATAACGACTTGTCGGTAGCGGCTAATGCCTGGCGGCGAACGGTGCGCCTCAGTGAAAATTCCTGCTACGACGAATTGAGCAGTCATATGAGTTTTCTTCGCGCCAGTGCCGCCTTGTTTAAAGAACATTCTGATCAAGCTAAAGACCTTTCTAGAGACGCCTTGAAAGTGGCAGACGCGCTGGGTACGCGCTTTGAATTGGACGCCCAAGAAAAAGTACAAATGAAGTTACTTGAAAGCCAAGTGCAAAATGGTCTGGGTAACGACGTACGCGCGCGGGAGTTAATGGCAGACGCTGAGGTATTGATCGAAAAACAAGACATGCAATTGAGTCTTGAGGCGGAACTTGATAGGGTGCAAGCCAAATTTGCGGCCGGCGACGATGCGCAGGCTAATGTGCTGCTGCAAACCTTAACCAAAGATTCAAAGGGCGACGAAGAGGCCTTGCAGAAAATAGATCGCCTCTTAGAGGAGCCTGTTAGTGATGTAAACCGGCAGCGAGTAGCACAGATCAATAAAGAGGGCATTGGCCTTTATAATGACAATCGTTTTAAAGAATCCATTGCTTGTTTTCAGCAAGCGAAACGCTTGTTCCCCAATCATATTGGTGTGCACCTAAATTTAGTGCAAGCCCTTGTGGCGGAGATGCGGGAGTTTGGCGTGCAGTCAGAGCCTATGGATTTAACGCTCGATGTCATTAAGAAAATTGAAAAACAAATTACTGCTACCCACCCACAATTTCAGCGCTTCCGCCAACTCCATGAAATGGTTAGAAGGTTAGGGTGAACTTAATGTTAAACATTTTTGTAAGGTCAACGATATGAAGGACTCTTCAAACTCTTTAGATTTTTCTTTGGTATTAGCGTCCAGCGTACACGATATGAAAAATTCATTGGGTATGCTACTCAGCTCGCTGGAGGGAATTATACAGGAGACTCCTCCAGAGAATGATGAGCAGGCGAAGCGCTTTGCAACCCTGCAGTATGAAACATCGAGAATTAACGGCGAATTAATTCAGCTCTTGAGTGTCTATCGGATGCAAAAAAACCGTATGCCTCTGCACATTGACGAGCATTTTGTGATCGATCTGATTGAAGATCAAATTGCGCGTAATCATATGTTGTTTGAAACTCGAAATATTGAAATTGATATTCAGTGCGATGCTGATTTGAACGGATATTTTGATAATGATTTGGTCGGAGGTGTCGTACACAATGTGCTGATTAACTGTGCACGCTATACTAAACAAAAGCTGCAGGTGTCAGCCGAACTTGTTGACAAGGTGCTGTGTATCGCCATTGCCGATGATGGTGAAGGATATCCCGAAGCCATGCTGGGAGCGCCCACGCTTTCAAGCAGCAGTGATGCCTTCAATTCAGGCAGTACCAATCTCGGTTTATATTTCGCTAACGAGGTGGCTAAGTTGCACTGTCAGAACGATTTGTGCGGTCGGATTGAACTGAGTAACAACGGCCCCCTGGGCGGGGGCGTTTTCAAGCTATATATACCTTAATTGCTATGGATGACTTCTTCGCCTTCAAGCTTGTGTTCTTCCAATTGCTCGCGATAGATTTCAGGTATTTTGGCTGAGTGCTGGCTGGCATAATCGAAATAGACCATAGTGGCGGTTCCACGGGCCGCCAGCTCTCCTTTTTGCCAAGCCTCTTGCAGTAAAGTGAAAGAAGTATTGCCTACTTTTATTACATAGGTCCGAATAACTACTTCACTGCCGTAGTATATCTGTCTTACGAAATCCACCTCTATTCTTGCGAGAATTAGATTCCAGCTTGCCAGGTTTAGCTCTGGGTTAAATATTTGAAAGATGGGCTCGCGCGCGTCTTCAAACCATATAGGCAGAGTGGTATTGCTGAGATGACCGAGGGCATCTGTTTCGGCAAAGCGTGGTGATAAGGTACGTTTAAACATAGTTGTTCCCTTAAAGAGTAATGGAAGCCAGCCCCAGGGCGGCAACGGTTTCGCTGGCGGCGGCATTTGTTACCACCGCTATGTTGGCTAATTCCGGTTTGAGGTAAGTGTTAGCCACTCGCCGCAAATCGTCCAGTTTTACTTGCAATACTCGATTGCGGAAGCGCTCCCGGGTAGTTTGCGTGCGGCCAAATAATTCTGCGTGAAATGTTTGCTTGGCTTCACCTGCAGGAGAGCTTGGCTTATCGATGGCGCTGATTACCCCTAAGATGGCTTCTTCAATTTGCTGCCACTCGTGGTCGCTGTCGTTTAGCCACTGTAGAGATAAGTCAAAATCGTCCAGGGTTTCACTTAAACGCGGGTCGCGATAAGAGTAAAAACGGAACGCGGCAATGTTGTTGTCTTGGCTAGCACCGGCACCGTAGGCGCCACCTTGTTCACGGATCGCTCTGTGCAGATAACCGTTGCGCAAAAATCCGCCTAGTACACTGAGTACCGCAGCATCAGGATGGTCTGAGGGTACAGTTTGATAAGCTTTTGCACAGAAATTTACTTGAGTGTTAGTCAGCCAAGCTTCTTTTACGTTTTCGTTGACGCGGTCCAGAGTAAATGGCGTGTTGTTGAAGGTGGTAGGAGAGTGCCACTGACTATCTAATTCTTGTTGATAATTCGCTAAGCGCTCTTCTTCGCCCACGAGCAAAAACTGTCTTGGCGCGGCGATCATGAGCTGGTGAATATCACTGAGCTGTTGAGCAAATGCACTTAAAGCCTCGTCACTTTGCAAAGCGTCATCAAGAGCTTTAATTGCTTGAATGCCACCTAAACCACTGAGCTGATGAGAGAGCTTCGCGGCAGGACTCATTCCAGCACTCGCCGCAGCTAGGGCAAGGCTGTGGCCGCTGCCTGTGACACTTTGTTCGCGGCGGGCTCTCGCCTGAGAAACCAGCTCACGAATACGTTGCAGCTCGTCGAAGCGAACAGAGTCAAAAGTGCTTCGCATCAGCTCTGTCATGGCCGCTTGATTGCGGCTGAGTGCTTTGGCTGAAAGCGTAAAGTAAGCATCAATCGCTTGCACATCCTCCACCGAGCCACGAATGGTGCTGTAGGCATTAATGGAACCGATTACGCCTGCCTGCCAACGCTGAGTTTCTAGATAGTCTTTGTCGCCCGCGCCCAGCTCAGTCATGCAAATACTGTAGAACGGCAAAAGCGTGTACAAGGATTCCGGCATCGCTGGCATTTTGATAATCATTTGCTGGTAGACAAGGCCGTTAGTGCCTGCAGAATACTGAGTTAAATTCAGGTTTTTTGCGTTCGCATCTTGACCGTGAACATAGTGAAGGTGCTCCGGGATATCTTCTAGGCCTACCTTCGGTAAAATAGTATCGTCGTCAACCTGCATCTGCCGATCAACCAAGGCTTTTGCTTGATCAACGATGGCTTGCTCCTGATCCTTGCTCAGGCTTTCGCGTCGGCTTTGCAGTCGAGCAACTTCCGCTGCTACTTGACGGTCTGCCATCTTGTCGTCTGGTTTTAGTGTTAAACGAACGCGGTGCTGGTTTTCAAGCAGTAAGTTTTTCGCCAAATCTTTGATAAAATTCGGGTCTTTAATTTCTTGTTGAAGTTTTTCCAGCGCAGGGTCTAGATCTAGCAAGCTAATAGGGTCCCCGCGATGTGTAGCGGAATTCAACGCGGTAAGAATTATCTGCAAGCCAAACGGGTAGCCGTCGCCGCCCACTTCTCGTTGTTGTAACTCCAGTTGATGTAAAGCAGCTTCGAGATCAGCTTGATCTACGCCATTTTTAGCAACGTTCTCAAGCACCTCGAAAATCATAGCCTCAATGTCATCGGCCTGACCTGGGTTGCTGCCCTCAAGTCCACAAATAAAGATTAATTCGAGCTGTGAGTCATCTAGGCCGCAGAGCGGAGAGGGGGCCGTACCTAGTGTGGAGGTTTCTAGGGCCTGTTGGAGAGGTGACGCGCTATTGTCTAGAAGAATACTTCCTAGCAGGTGTGCTTTCAGTGACTCTTCCAAATTAGTGCTTTGTCCCAACAGCCAAGCAAGAACGATGTGGCTCTTGTTGTTGAGCTCTCCGTCCTCAGTTAAAGGGTAGGACTCCTCTACGGCTATAGGCGCATTAAAGCGTTTTGCCGGTTCGACCGAAATGACAGTGTCTAGGCGCTGAAATCTGCTCAATACCTGACTTTCGAATCGGCTTTGATGTTCTTCGGCGGGAATGTCGCCATAGGTCATAAAAATCGCATTACTGGGGTGATAGTGAGTCTTATAAAACGCCAGCAGTTCTTCGTAACTTAAGTCGGGTATGCAGTCGGGTTCACCGCCACTGTTGAAGTGATAGGTGTTATTGGGAAACAAATATTTGCTTAGAGTCTGCCAAAGCTGAGAGGGCACAGAGCTCATCGCACCTTTCATCTCATTGAAAACAACGCCTTTGTACACAAGTGCTGTACTCGGGTCATCAGGCGTTTCAAATTCAACGCGATGACCTTCCTGAGCAAAGTCCAGCGGGTCGAGGCGTGAGAAAAATACCGCGTCCAAATAAACGTCTAAAAGATTGCTGAAGTCTTTACGGTTTTGGCTGGCAAAAGGGTAGGCCGTCCAATCGGAGCTGGTGAAGGCATTCATAAAAGTATTTAAGGAGCGGCGAATCATCATGAAAAATGGATCGCGAACGGGGTATTTTTCGCTGCCACAAAGCGCCGTGTGCTCAAGAATGTGGGCAACGCCCGTTGAGTCGTGGGGCACTGTGCGCAGCGCCACCAAAAACACGTTTTCAGGGTTGTCGGCGGCAATGTGAATATGCTGCGCGCCAGTATTGATGTGTTCGTATTCTTCTACTGTTACATTAAGCGAGTCGATGGCGTGGCGACGCAGCATTTTGAATGCTGAAAGGGCTTGCTGATTAGACATGTATGCCTCTAAAAAGGAATTGGATAACTTGCGTTCATTGTAGCCGGTATATGAGGTGGGGTCATTCAGTGTGAGTGTCTTCCCGCCAAATAGCTTGTCTGTTCAAAAATCGTTCAAAGCTAAGCAATAATTCATCATGTGCTTCGCCCATTTCTGCCAGTGCCCAATAGCCCGCTTCCAGGCTCGACAGTTGACCGGCGCGTTGCGCTTTACGGATGTGGTAATGAGACTTTCGGGAGCTTAATTGCAGGCGCGGTAGTGCTGCAAGCAAGGGGCTCAAATGGAGCATTTTGCGGGCTTTACGCCATGTGCCGTCAATGAGAATTAGGCGTAAGCCTGAGGCCGCCTTGCCCGTATTCAGCGCCATGGCGTCGCTCGCAGAAAGGAGTCGCTGAATTTCCAAAGGCGAATCTTCAGAGGGCGGAAAGAGAAGTATGTTTGTTTTTTGAGCGCCCAGAAGCGTTCTTAGCGCTTCATCGCCAAATTCTTCGCCCACTACCAGCTTGCTGCGCTTTAAACACAAATGTAATAATCGCCCTGTACCCTTGGCTTCAAATTCCTCTCGTGGATGCTGCAGGATGAGCAGCTCACAGGTGTTATTTACTACTTGAACCAAATCGCATAGGCAGGTTTTTAGAGGTCTGGCGCAGGTGTTACAGCGGGGGCGAGTCATTTGCATAGAGCCCATGTTAGAGGCATAGTGCCAAATATCAAGCGATAAACAAAAGGGAAGGTAAAGTGTGTCGATAGAAGCGTTAAGCCAAGACGATTGGTTGAACTTTTTTGCACTGGCGTGGTGTTTGACCTGCTGGATTACTTACGCAAAATTCGCCAAAGTGATGGCCAAGAAAACCCACTCACTCAGTTCGCTCCTACACGAGTATCGTATCGATTGGATGCGTCACATGCTGGCCCGTGAAGTCAGGGTAGGCGACGCGTCCTTGCTGGCCAACCTAGAGCGTGGCGTAAACTTTTTTGCCTCCACGACCATGTTGATATTAGCCGGCATCCTGACAGTGCTCACCACTACTGGTAATGGTTTTACTTTACTCGAGCACCTTCCTTTCACTGTAAGCGATAACCCTGCGGCTATTCAATTTAAATTCCTAGTATTGGTCTCAATTTTCGTCTACGCATTTTTTACATTTACATGGTCCATGCGGCAATACAGTTTCTGCAATATTTTAGTGGGCTCCGCGCCTTTACATGATGATGAAACAGTCAGCGAAGCCGAGCGCAGCGAGTTTGCATTATACGCAGCGAAAGTCATTGACCAAGCCGCACACAGTTACAACTATGGGCTGCGTTCTTATTACTTTGCGATGGCGGTAATGAGTTGGTTTGTTAGCCCTTGGTTGTTCATCGTCGCAGTAGCTTTTGTTGTGGCCGTTTTATATCGCCGAGAGTTTCATTCTAAGCCATTGCTTGCAATGATTTCGATTAAGGTGAAGTAGGTGGTTTGTTGTTTGGGCTGGTTAGTTGGTTGCTTGTGCCGATAATTCGGGCCGTCAGGGTGCTTCATGTTGTGGCCGGTCGCAACATGAAGCACCCTGACGGCCCTACTCTTGTGCTAGAGTCGAGAAAATAACGATCGCTGGAGTCAGTTAAAAACAATCGTCTTGTTGTTGTGCACGAGTACTCTATCTTCTAAGTGGTAACGCAAACCTCTCGCTAGAACGGTTTTCTCTACGTCTTTACCTAATCGAACACTTTCTTCAACGGAGTCGTAATGTGAAACACGAGCTACGTCTTGTTCAATGATGGGCCCTGCATCCAAATCTGAAGTTACATAGTGGCAGGTGGCGCCGGTTAATTTTACGCCGCGTTCTTTTGCCTGGTGGTAAGGTTTTGCCCCCATAAATGAAGGTAAAAAGCTGTGGTGTATGTTGATCACCTGGTGCGGGTATTTCTCGCACATCCAGGGAGGTAAAATTTGCATGTAGCGCGCGAGAACTACGGTGTCTGGTTGGTGCTTGTCGATGATGTCAGCTGTTTCTTTAAAGGCTTTGTCTTTGCCTTCTTGGTCTTTTGGCACCGGTACGTGGTAGTAGGTAATGCCGTGCCACTCAACGTATTTACGCATGTCGTCATGATTGGAGATCACGCAGGGGATGTCGAATTCTAGGTCTCCACATTTCCAACGATACAGCAGGTCTGTTAGGCAGTGGTCTAGCTTGCTCACCATGAGCAATACTTTGCGGGGCTTGGCGGTATCGCTGAGATGCCAATTCATGGCGTATCGCTCGGCAACGGGTATGAACGCTTGGCGAAATTCTTCTGCATCCATTTTCAATGCGTCTGTGCCAATGACGTAGCGCATGAAAAACATGCCTGTAGTGGGGTCGTGATATTGGCTGGCTTCTGTGATGTTGCCACCATGACCCGCAACAAAACCACTGACGTCGGAAACAATTCCCGGCCGATCTGGGCAAGATATAACTAAACGAAATTTGTGAGACATGATATTGAATCCATTGGGGTCTGATTGTGGTGCAAGCATACGGAGCTCGAGATGGATTAGTTAGGCCATATAAGGGACAATAGGGGGATAATATAGGCCATTGTTGAGTCCGATTATGTCCCCGAAGTCGATTTATCCTCAAGCGTCTGCGCCAAAGTTGCTGCACAGTCATGAAATACAGCTCATGTTGAGAGAGTTGATTGATGCGCAGGGCTTCTCATTGGAGCAGCTGGTGGCGGGTACTGGCCTTGATGTGGAAGCATTTGAGAACCCGGCGCTTCGTCTCAGTGTGGAGGAGGAACTGGCCTTATACGCCCGAATTGCATCCTGCAATAAAAATCCATTGCTCGCGGTAGAGATTGGTGGTCAGTTGGATTTGACGGGTTATGGGGTGTTGGGCTTTGCTATGGCGGCGTCAAATACGCTGCGTGATGCGCTGCAGCTCAGTGTGGATTTTGCGCCTCTCATCAGTTGGGCGTCTCACGTCACTTTGGCTAATGTGCGTTACATTGGGCAAGATATGACCCGGCTCAGTGTTCTGCCGTCTCCGGTAGATGGGCCGGCCCAGATACTCGAAATTGAAAGTTGGTTCGCCTCATTTCACAAAATTATAAGTCAGCTTGTGGGGGGGGCGTTTGATTTTGACTCCGTCCATTTTGCCCATACTTGTCAGGCTGATTCAATTGCGCCGTTTTGGCATATTTTTAAATGCCCTGTGTATTTTGAACAGCCGCAACATGCGATTTATTTTCGTCAAGAGGAGATGTCGCGGCGCTTGCCTCACGCGCAGCCAGAGTATGCAGAGTTGACGAGAGATTTATGCCGGCAGAGTATTGAAACGCTGAAGGGGGAGCGGGGCTTGGTGGCAGCGGTGAAAGCCTACATCATTAAAGTGGACGGTGTGCCGACCCTGGAGCAGGCGGCAAAGCAGTTTAATATGGCGGCGCGAACACTGCGTCGTCAATTGTCGAGCTTGGGCGCTTCTTGGCAGGCCTTGACCGATGAGTTTCGATTCAAGGAGGCGCGTCACTATCTGCTGAATACTCGGTATACACTAGAGACTATTGCGCCGATGCTCGGGTATAGTGATGTCCGAAGTTTCCGAACTGCATTTAAACGTTGGGCACATACAACGCCCAGTGAGTTTCGCAACAATAACCAAGCGTATAGCGAAGATACGAAGCAATGATAAGGTGAAGCAATGACAAGGCATGTGGTATTTGGGGCGGGTTTAATTGGTGGCTATGTTACTGGTGTGCTGTTGTCACAGAAGCGCAATGTAGGTGTTGTGGCTCGAGAAAGTGTTCAAAAAAAACTGGCCGCTGGGCTTCAGTTGAGTGACTACCATGGAAATAAAGCCGCAGTGGCCGCCCCAGATTTTGTTTCCGCAGAATCGCCGAGTGCCGACTATTTGTGGTTGACGGTTAAGTGTACGGGGCTTGATAGCGCGATAGAGCAGCTCGGTAGTTTGGTGGGGCCGCAGACTCGAATTCTTTGCTGTCAAAATGGCTTGGGCTCTGAGCAGGCGGTAAAAAATCGTTACCCAAACAACGAAGTCTTGCGGGTAATGGTGCAGTTCAATGTTGTGGAGTTGGAGCCCGGCAAGTTGCACCGGGGGTCTGAGGGTGCCATTACAATTGAATCACGGGCGGGCAGTGATCACTCAGCACAACTTGCGGCAGAGATTAACTGCCCTTTGCTGCCGGTTCACGCCTGTGACGATATGGTGGCATTGTTGTGGGCGAAGCTGCAGTTAAACTTAGGTAATGGTGTTAATGCTCTGGCCGATATCCCGGTGAAGGCCATGCTTGAGCAGCGAGATTTTAGGCGAAGTTTTGCGCTGTTGATGTCTGAGCTCATTGCGGTGGTTCGGGCCAAGGGTATTGAGTTGCCAAAAGTGACAGCGATACCGGGTCATTTAATTCCGAAGGTTATGAGTGTGCCCAATTGGGTGTTTAACATTTTGGGCACTAAAATGTTATCTGTAGACCCTACGGTTAGAACCTCGATGTGGTGGGATTTAAGTGCTGGGAAAATCACTGAAGTCCATTTTTTAAACGGCGCTGTAGTAGAGGCTGGCAAGGAAGTGGGTGTGGCTTGTCCGGCCAATGAAGCTTTGGTAAGGATGATTGTAGAAGCGGAAAATGGTGAACGCGAGCGTGGTATGTCGGCTAAAGATATGTACAGGGCTTTGGCGAGCTAATACCGCTCGCCGACTGAGTCGGGAGCGGTATTTCGCAGGGGCTTAATCTGTTCTTGGTGTGCTTCTGCGAGGCTTCTTCTCACCGCGAGGTTTGTCTGAACGAGGGCGGTCTGAACGAGGCTTGTCTGAGCGTGGACGATCGGAGCGAGGTTTATCGCTGCGAGAGTTTGAGCTGCTGTGACCGCCTTGGTCTTTGCTGATATTCAAGACTTGGCTGCGCACGCGAACTTTTTTCAAAGTTTGGAATGTGGCGTCGCTCATATCATTTGGCAAGTCAACGGTGGAGAAGTCGTCGTGCAGTTTGATGTGGCCAATATTGTTGCTGTCGATACCTGCTTCGTTGGCGATCGCACCTACAATGTCACCAGGACGAGCGTTGTGTGAACGGCCAACTTCAATGCGGAACGTTGTCATGTTGGCGTCGTCGCCACGTTCGCGACGAGGTCGGCGCTCACGAGACTCATTGCGACTGTTGTCACGCTCTCTATCTCCTCTGTTCTCACGTGCAGGCTTAACATTCGCCCACTGAACTTGCAGAGGTCTTTCTTTCTGGGCGAGATAACCCAGTGCCGAAGCGATATCTTCTGGCGCGATATCATTTTCATGACTGAATTGAGCAAGTACTTCATTGAAGAAGCTCAAGTCTTGAGATTTGATGGTCTCTAAAAGCTTTTCTTTAAACTGATCGATACGCATGGCCGACACGGTTTCGCCGGTAGGTAATTCCATGGCGGTTAGAGGACGGCGAGTGGCACGCTCAATGGCGTAAAGCAAACGCTTTTCGCGCGGTGCAACAAACAGAATTGCCTTGCCCGAACGACCTGCGCGACCGGTGCGGCCGATGCGGTGAACGTAAGCTTCGCTATCGTATGGAATATCGTAGTTAAGCACGTGGCTAACACGCTGTACGTCGATGCCGCGAGCGGCAACGTCGGTGGCGATGACGATATCTAATTGCTTGTTCTTCAGGCGATCGATGGTGCGTTCACGCAGTTGCTGATTCATGTCACCGTTTAGTGGTGATGCTGAGTAGCCGCGGGCTTCCAGTTTTTCCGCCAGTTCGGCCGTGGCCGTTTTGGTGCGGACAAAAATAATCATGCCGTCAAAAGGTTCAACTTCAAGGATGCGCGTTAGGGCGTCCAGCTTGTTGGTGCCACTTACCATCCAGTAACACTGTTCAATGTTGTCACCGGTTGTGGTGTCAGATTTAATGCTGACTTCTTTAGGGTTGTTTAGGTAGCGAGTGGCAACGCTGCGAATTTGCTTGGGCATAGTGGCCGAGAATAGCGCAGTCTGGCGCTCTTTCGGGGCGTGCTCAAGAATCCACTCAACATCATCAATAAAGCCCATGCGAAGCATTTCGTCGGCTTCATCAAGAACAATGTTGGTAATTCCGCTAAGGTCCAGGCTGCTGCGACGCAGGTGATCCATAACACGGCCGGGTGTGCCAACCACAACATGAGCGCCGCGGCGCAATTGGCGCAGTTGGGTGCTCATATCCTGACCGCCATATATAGGCAGAACGTGGAAGCCTTTCAGGTTGCAGGCATAGCGTTGGAACGCCTCAGCTACCTGAATCGCCAATTCGCGAGTCGGTGCTAATACTAGAATCTGTGGGTTTTTTTTGCTGATATCGATTTTAGACAGCAGGGGAAGCGCAAATGCGGCTGTTTTACCCGTACCGGTTTGAGCGACACCCAATAGGTCTTCGCCGTTTAATAAATGGGGGATACTGGCGGCTTGAATCGGCGAGGGCTGTTCATAGCCTACGTCGGTGATAGCTTTCATTATGGGCGCAGAGATCGCGAGATCGCTGAAACTTAATATTTCAGAAGACATTACACACCTTACTTTCGGATTTTGGAGGGCATTTGCCTAAACGAAGCAGGTTTCTCCAAACCAACAGCCGAAATAAGGCACAGCCCTGATTACAGGGGCGCGAATTATAGGGACTTTCCGTTCAACTAGCGAGGGTTATTTGCATTATTTTTCATCAATTTGCGCAAGCATCAGGCTTTGATACACTGAGCGACTCTAATATTTTCCATTTCAGTGAATTAGCAGGCCTTCATGAATCAAAAGCACCTCTCTACTACAGCGCTCGCCAAACGGCTTCATAAAGAAGCTCGAGAACTGTTTGTCTTGCTGGCCGACGGGGCTTGGATTGTCAAAGTCGACAATCGATGGCATTTGACAGAGAAGGGCAAGTTTGAGGGTGGTATCTATATTGAGCACCCAAAGTACGGTGAGTATATCGCTTGGCCGGAAACGATTCAGCAGCACGCCATTTGGGGAGGTTTACCCGAGGCACCACTTACGGCCACCACCCTCGGTCAAAAATTTAATCAACCTGCCCGGTTTGTGAATCATTTGCTGGCGGAATTAGGTTGGATTCACAAGGCCGTTAAGGGTTGGCACTTAAGTGAGCAGGGTAAAGCCTTGGGTGGCCAGCAAAAAGAGAGTGATAAAACCGGCATTCCTTTTGTGACTTGGCCAGAAACATTGTTGGACCACCCAGCTTTGAAGGAAGACATTAATGCACTGAAGTCGATGCCTTCAGCCCTTGAGCACTGTGCTTTGGACGGGCATATTTTGGCGAGTGATGCAGAACGTTTAATTGATAACTGGCTTTATTTGGCGGGTATTCCTCACTCCGTAAATCGACGCTTGCCGGTTGCGGAGGTATATCGGGCAAATTTTTATTTGCCATCGTGCAATGTTTTTCTGGAGTTTTGGGGCGGCTCCCAGGACGCAGGCGCTATTAAGCGGAAGCTGGAAAGGGCAGAGGTCTATAAGCGGAATCAGTTGGCTTTGATTGAAATTGAAGAGTCTGAACTGGGAGCCTTGGACGAAATTTTAGCGCGGCGCTTACTAAAGTTTGGCGTGGCTGTTTATTAGCTTGTTTTGCAGTGCTGTCAGTGTGACGGTGATTTGCTTGCAAGTACTTAACTATTTTGGATGAAATCTTACATTTAGAAGGATGATGGAATGGCTGATCAAGTGGATTATGAAATTGTTGGCAACTCAATGCCCGCAGTGGAGGTGGAGTTAGATCCTGGCGAGTCTGTAATCGCAGAGGCGGGTGCCATGACCTACATGGAAGAGGATATAGATTTCGAAACTAAGCTTGGCGACGGTGCCGATCCAGACCAGGGTTTGATGGGTAAGCTATTTAGCGCTGGGAAAAGAGTGCTGACCGGCGAAACATTATTTATGACGCACTTTACAAACCGTGGCGGCAATAAGCGCCGGGTAGCATTTGCGGCTCCCTACCCTGGGACAATAGTCGCTGTAGATATGGCCGCAAATGGCGGTGAAATCACCTTGCAAAAAGACAGCTTCATTTGTGCTGCAAGAGGCACGAAAGTTGATATCGCCTTTAATAAACGTTTGGGCGCCGGTTTTTTTGGTGGCGAGGGTTTTATCTTGGAAAAGCTGAGCGGCGACGGTATGGCTTTTATTCATGCTGGCGGCACCGTGATTGAAAAAGAACTTAATGGCGAAACCCTAAGGGTTGATACGGGATGCTTGGTTGGCTTCACTCAGGGTATTGATTTTGATATCACCTTGAGCTCAGGGCTGAAAAGTATGCTGTTTGGTGGCGAGGGAATTTTTCTGACCACCTTAAGCGGTCATGGCAAAGTGTGGTTACAAAGCTTACCTTTTTCTCGCTTGTCCGACAGAATTTTAGCCAATGCTCCGAAAGTTGGAGGCAGCAGTAAGGGCGAAAGCTAAGGCATAACAATTCATGCAGTTCAGACTCAATGCTCTAGCCAATTCCCGAGATGTCGATGAGCGCTAAAGTTACCGCGCTCAAGCCTGCTTGGACGGTGTTTTCAGCACCCATTTATGCTTTGGTTCAGGCCGCCGAAAATCTCGGGGCTGAGCGGGATCTCTTGCTGGCGGAGGCGGGCATTGATCTTGTTCGGCTTGCGCAGGTTGACCAGCGTTTCCCCGTGCAGCAACTTTTTAAACTCTACCAGCGAGCTGTTGCCGTCACGAGCGAAGAGGATCTTGCAATTTACGCGGGCCGTATTGCGTTTATTAATGGTTTGAACGTGCAACTATACATGTCCACCATCTGCAGTACTTTTCGTGAGTACCTCAACGTGATGCCCAGTGTGCTGAAATTTGCCGGTGATCTTGGTGAAGTTAAGATAAGCAGTGAAGGCGAGCTACTGCGTCTTGAATGGCATCCTCTAGCCGTAGAAAGTTGTTCTCAGCGTTATTTGACGGACTCTTTTTTAACAATGTCTAGCGCTATCGTAAATTCATTGTGCATTCTACCTATCCGAGCTTTACGTGCCGATTTTAGCTATGCCAAGCCCGCCGATACCACCTTGCTGCAGCAAATGTTCGGCAGTAACATTAATTTTGCTGCGCCAGTGAGTTGCTTGTATTACGAGCGGAAGTGCTTGGACTACGCAATTACTCAGTTAGAACACGATTTAAACGCTCAGCAAATCAATCCCATATTACGTTACTTTGATGATCTTAATGTGGAGGACACCTTCCTCAGCGGTTTGCGTCAGTCCATAGTTCGCCTCTTGCCTCTGGGCGACATGAGCATTGATAAAGTGGCTGCAGAATTAAATGTGTCCCGGCGGACTTTGCAGCGACGTTTAGCCGATCGAGATACGCAGTTTTTGCAGGTGGTGCAGGAGATAAGATGCGATCTGTCTGTTCGCTATTTGGGGGATGAGCGATTAGCGGTGGCAGAAATTGCTTTCCTGCTTGGCTATGCGGATCAAGGCTCGTTTTCTAGTGCTTTTAAAATTTGGTATGGGCAATCGCCGCGAGATTATCGCCAGCGATAGCCCATATTAATTACTTAAGGCGTGACAATATTAAAACTCTCAAAGCCACTATCGAGCATAGACAGAAAGCTAAGAAGTTCTAGGGTGCTGCCTTCAACGCTTAAATTATCTGAAGTCAGCAGATCTTTTAAGCTGATGATGCCAACCTGAAAATCCAGAAACTCTCGTAAGGTTAAGGTCAAGGTTGCGCTGACTTCAGTCTTGTCCACATTGACGGTTGTGTAGTGCAAAACGGAGTTTTTAACACTTAGTACGTAGGTTTCTTGGGTGTCGGTAAAGACGATTTTAATACTTTCATCAGCCCCCTCAGCGTCATCCGCTTTGAGTTGAGTGGCCATTGATTTGAAAAACTCGTGGGTGGGAACATTGTAGAGTAAATCAATGGTTTCCTCTTTGTTCAGCGTTGAAGCCTTGGTGCCTTCCTGCAATTCCAAACCCGCTGTGAGATAGACGTCCCGCCAAGGAGCCGACTCGGCTTGATAGGCCATCTGCTGATAGCTTGCCGCTAATAAATTCTTAGCATGTTTATTGTCGGGTTCAGCGAAAACCAAGTGATTGAGTACCTCGGCCACCCAGCGATATTCACCCTTATCATAAGACACTTGTGCCTTACTTATTATTGCCTCTGCACCACCCATAAACTCTACGTAGTGATTGGCCGCCTCAGTGGGCGGTAGAGGGTTGAGGTTCGCCGGGTTGGCGTCATACCAGCCAAAATAATGTTGATAGACGGCCTTGCTGTTGTGCTTAACCGTTCCGTAGTAGTCGCGATTGTAAAAAACCTTTGAAAGTGATTCAGGCAGCTTTATTTTTTCTGCAATTTCGCGAGGTGTGAATCCTTTGTTGGCGAGTTGTAGAGTTTGGTCGTGAATGAAACGGTACAAGTCCCGCTGTTTCTCCATGAAGGTCACAATATTATCATTGCCCCAAATGGGCCAGTGATGGCTGCCAAAGTAAGTATCTATGCCATCTAGCTCTGCAATGCTGTCGTTGATGTAGGTGCTCCAGCGCAGGCCGTCCCGCACTTTGGCGCCCCGTAGGGTGTAGAGGTTGTGCAGTGTGCGAGAAGTGACCTCAGCGCCACAATAGGCTTGATGTTCTGGCAGATAGAACGTTAATTCTGCTGGTGCTTCAGATCCTGGCATATTTAGAAATATCATTTCTACGCCGTCTATTGTCAAAGCCTCGCGACCAGACTTAATGTCAATGGTGGGTTGCAGTGTGCTAACCGTACCGAAAACTGGTTGTTTGCCAAGTCCGGAGTCAATATGTCCTTTGGCCGAGCGTTCCAATACTTGCCCATACATGTAGACGCCGCGGCGAGTCATTGCGGGCCCGGCAACAATCAATTCACTCACAGACTCTTCAACAAAACCTGAGGGGGCGATGACGGTGAGGGGATCGTTATTTGCTTCGCGCGTGGCGAGTTCTTCTTTAGACAGCAGGCCGAGTGCGCCGCCGAAATGGTCAACGTGACTGTGGGTGAAAATCACCGCTTTAACCAATTTATTGCCTAGATGTTCCCGTGCGAAATTCAATGCTGAGTTGGCGGTTTCAACCGTTGTTAGTGGGTCTACTACAATCCAGCCTGAGTCGCTGTCAATTAACGTCATGTTCGCCAAATCAAAACCACGGAGTTGATAAATCCCGTCTTTAACTTTGAATAAGCCTCGGATGTTATTGAGTTTGGCTTGGCGCCAAAGGCTGGGGTTTACGGTGTCGGGGCTTTCCCCTTCAAGAAAGTTATAGGCGCCTGGGTGCCAAATGGTTCGGCCTGCTGCGTTTTTGATGGGCGCGTCGGGGGCGCGTGCAATCAAACCGCGCTGAGCGTCTTCGAAATCCTGCTGATCGGCAATGTCAATTTGTTCGTAAACTTGTTGGTTTTTCTCGATGGTGAAGTGGCTCGCATCCCCCTGTGTGGCAGGGCTTGTTGAGCGCTCACAGGCTGAAAGCAACAGAGTGAAAGGAACAACAAGCAGTGAAATCTTAAAGGTTTTTGTCATTGGTAGCGCTCCCTTACGGTTTTATTTTTTTTCTGATATTAGCAGTAAAGCTGATCATTTGTTGCATACAAGCAAAACTTTACACATAAATCCAGCGTAGAGCTTCTTTCCTGAAACCTTAGTTGCAATTCTCCGAAGCTTGGCACCAATTCCGTGTTTTTTGGCGCGGAATCCTAAACTTTAAACGCCTAAACCTCCTAAGATGGTTTAGTATCGATAAGGCCTATGTCCTTGGCGCTCATGTAAAAGCTCATTAATTGTAGGGGGATATGTCATGAAAAAATTTAGTGACCGCGTCGCAGTAGTTACTGGAGCCGCATCTGGAATAGGCCGATGTTTGGCACTACAACTGGCAGAGCGCGGTTGTATACTTGCTCTGGCCGATATGGACATGGAGGGCTTAAAGGCCACGGGCGATTCTGTTTCAGAGTATGGTGGCAAATACAGTTTGCATGACTTGGACGTATCCGATCGCGAGGCGATGGAAGAATTTGCCGATACTGTGGTGTCTACTCACGGAGGTGTACACCTCTTATTCAACAATGCGGGTGTGACGGCCATAGACCATATCGATACCATGGATTATGCAAATTTTGAGTGGGTAATGAATATCAATTTTTGGGGAGTAGTTTACGGAACAAAAGCTTTCCTGCCTCACCTGAAAAAATCTGATGAAGCGCACATCACCAACATCTCTAGCCTGTTTGGCTTGTTGGCCGTGCCATCCCAAGGGGCTTACAATGCCTCAAAATTTGCTGTGCGTGGTTTTACGGAAGCGCTAAAGATGGAGCTGGCGGATACCCGGGTTGGCGTCAGCAGTGTGCATCCAGGAGGTATAAAAACCAGTATTGTTCAGAATGCTCGTGTCGCTGAAGGCAGTATGGCTGTAACGAAAAAAGAAATTGGCAGCCAATTCGATAGCCTTGCAAAAACTACGGCCGATAAAGCCGCGTCTGTTATCTTAAATGGCATTGAAAAAAACCGACGTCGGATTTTAGTGGGTTGGGACGCGAAAATTCTAGACTTTATTGTGCGTCTATTTCCTGCCTCTTACGAGTACATTGCGCGATTGGAGAAACCTCTAGTTGCGAAAGTGAAAGCCGAAGCCTTAGCTCAGGAGCAGCCAGGGAATTAGCGAACACCCATGCCGCGGAATATCATCTGGAAATAATCTGCTGAGTTTTTCGCCATGTCATCACTGCCGCGAGACAATTCTGGGAAGTCTAGACAAGAATTAATTCCACCCGAAATAAACTGTTCTGCAATGCTAGCATTGACATCGCGGATGCTGTTGTCGCGAATGCCAAGTTGAACCAGTTCGCCAAATCGATCATCCACGGCTTGGGTTTCTTTCAGTATTCTGTCTTGGTTCTCAGGTTTTAAAGATCGCAATAAGTTGTAGCGAATCAGTGGCCCTTCGTCAGAGTTTTGTATATAGAAAAGGTAGTGTGCCGCGAGTTCCAGTTGATCCAGACCCGTTTTGCCATTCTCTATGGCTCGGGTTTGCATTGCGCGGGTGTGTTCCAAAGTTCGATTAAAACACTGAAGCAGCAGATCATCTTTATCTTTGATATGGTAGTAGAAGGCTCCTTTGGTGACATTTAGGGCTTCGGCAATTTCGTCTAAAGAAGTTCCCTTAAAGCCTTTGCGGTTAAAGAAGCGGCTGCCAACTTTGTAAAAGGCTTCTTGTTTTAGTTGATTTTGGGCGCTGCGATCAAAACCCTTATTAATACTTAAACTACTCAGCTCTGGAAAATTGATAGGCTGAAAGCTTGGGTTGGTGGACAGACCGTTCATGACAATGTCAATGAAGGTCTCGCCCGCCGTAGGTATATTGTTGGGGTCAATGTCACCCAGCCATAACACCGTCCATTGTATGTTGCCAAACAATGCTAGCGCGGTAGCTCCTGCGTTACAAGGCTCTAAGCTGCCGTCAGCTATTCCTTCTGTAATGAGGTCGCGATAAGCAAAATACAGACTGAAGTAAAGCGATTGCACTTCAGTGCGGTGTTCTGCCCTCAAAGTGCGAATTTCAGTCATTACGGCATGTTGAGGTTCTTTGTTTAATAGAATGCCTTGAAATCGGCGGAAGTATTCGCGTATAGCGGCTTCAATTTTTGTTCGCCCGTCGGTGCCGGTATTTTGGGCGACGCTCAAAATTTGCTGATGTACCTCACAGCTGCGCAAGTAGCAGAGGTAAATTAATTCCTCTTTGGTCTTAACGTAATAGTACAGGCTGGTTTTAGTCAGCTTAAGCCTAGAGGCAATGTCTATCAGTGTAGTGGCTCGCGTGCCCTGGCTGTTAAACAGGCGTGCGGCTTCTGACAATATGGCCTGGCGTTTTTGGCTGTGCTGAGAGGTCTTGCTAAATGGCGAAACGGTGTCTGTCATTTTTTTCTTCAGTCGTTCGAATGAGTTAAATTGACCAGCATTGGATGCCTTGGGCGGAGTCTACTGTATTTGTTCCTCAAGTGACATTTTGTAAGCTGTTTGGCTGCTCTACAGCAAGGCCTCAATATTGAAATAGCAGCTTATACTCTATAATAGTAAAAACATACTTAATGTTGAAATAATGGGAGGTTTACCTCGTGGCGGCACCTCTATTAAACGAGCGTGAACTGGAATTCATGTTATACGAGCTATTCGACGCTGAGGGCATGACCCTGAGAGAGCGTTACGCTGATCATAGCCGCGATACTTTTAACGCGGGCGGCTGCAAATCTTATTGTAGCCCATGGCAATGAATCGCAAAAAACCACTTGGCTTGAACCGATGTGTGCTGGACGCTTTGGTGGCACGTTGGCCATGACGGAACCTGGAGCAGGGTTTGGTTTGGGTGATTTGATCACACAGCCGTTCCCGCTGACGATGGCCACTATCGTGTGACAGGCAATAAAATTTACATTTCCAGTGGCGACCATGAGCTTAATGAAAACATTGTCCACCTGGCGCTTGCACGGGTAAAGGGTCCTCCGAAGGGAGTGAAGGGCATATCGCTGTTTATTGTGCCGAAATTTCTTGTTAATGAAAACGGTAGTTTGGGTGAGCGCAAACCTCTACGGCCTTGTCATTTGGTGACAAAGACGGCGCTGTTGGCTACTTAGTGGGTGAAGAAAATAAAGGCCTGCTGTATATGTTCCACATGATGAATGAAGCGCGGGTGGGTGTGGGTACCGGTGCAGCAGTGCTCGCTTTGGACGGATATCAATACTCGCTTGATTATGCCAAAGAACGCCCTCAGGGCCGTTTGCCTTTTAACAAAGACCCATTATCAGCGCCAGTGAACATCATTGAGCACGCGGACATTAGGCGTATGTTGCTCGCGCAGAAAACGTATGCTGAGGGTGCATATGCACTTTGTTTACTCGGTTCACAGTTGATGGACGACGAACAAACGGCCCCCAGTGCGGAGGAGCGGAAGTATGCTCATACTTGGTTAGATTTTATGACACCAATGATTAAGTCATGGCCGAGAAAATATGGGCCAAAGGCCAATTATTATGCTATTCAGGTATTGGTGGGGCGGGTTATACCAATGAGCACCCCGTTGAAATGTTCTACCGCGATAACCGTCTGAATCCCATTCATGAAGGTACTCACGGAATTCAATCGCCGGATTTACTGGCCCGAAAAGTTCCTATGAACAATTTGGCGGGCTATAGGATTATGCTCGCCGAGATGAAAAAAACCGCTGGCGAGGCCTCTGAGCATAATTCAACAAGCGCTTTTTCAGCTGAATTAATAGTGTCCATTAGCTGCCTGGAAAATGTTACTGAAACCCTGTTAGGGGCGATGCTTGAAAAGAACATCGATAGTGTTCTGTCTAACTCCGCGAAATATCTCGATCTGTTTGGCCATGTACTTATTGCCTGGTTGTGGTTGAAACAAGGGCTGGTGGCGGCAAGGGCACTTGATGAAAACCCTCACGCAGCAGACGAAAGCTTCTATCTCAGCAAGCTCCAAGCCATGAAATATTTTTATCGTTTTGAGTTGCCGGAAATTGCTGTCTGGGCAAAGTTGCTATTGGAGCTAGATACTACGGCTTACGATATGTAAGTGGATTGGTTCTAAGGCGAATTAAATTTGGTTTAGCTCTGGGTCTGGCGGAAGCCTAGGCCCACGCTGGTTCTGGCTTGTTAATCAAACACTGCAATTTTTGGTTTTCTGTATTATGCTGATTCAACTTTGGTATACAGGAGAGGCGAAATGGAGTGGTATATAGGCGTACTCAGCCAATACATGGTTTACACCGGTAGGGCGAGGCGCAAAGAATACTGGATGTTTGTTTTGATCAGCGCAATCGTGACGGTGATTCTCAATGTTTTTGACGCGCTGTTTTCCAGTTTTGGTTTGGCAAGTTTGCTCTATAGTCTGGCCGTTTTTCTACCGGCAACCTGTGTTTCCATTCGGCGTTTACACGACACGGGCCGATCTGGTTGGTGGTTGTTACTCTGCTTAATTCCAGTTCTTGGCTTCTTGGTATTGGTTTTCTTTCTGGTGTTAGAAGGGAATCAAGGTGAAAATGAATATGGCTTAGACCCAAAAACATGAAACGTCCAGATTGGGTAAGCAAAGAGTCATTGTGGAAGAAACACTGCCGGCGTGTTGTGGCGCGCACGAGTGAATTGCTCGCGGGCACAGTAGCCCCTTTCGTCTGTGCTCAAGAGATGGTGAAATTGGAGTTTTGGCTGCGAGCTGAAGATGACCCGAATTTTCAATTGTTTCGTCAGCTCGCGGAAGAAGGGGAGGCCCTGTTAGCGGGCAATACTGAAACCGATCTAAGCGAGCTTAATCGTGCTTGGCAAGAACGTGCGGCGACGGCTGCTAGTTCTTTGCACGAGCAATACCTCGACGATGCGGAATCCTAGTCCGGCTCAGTATTTATAAGGCTATTTAAGCGGGTGCTCTTAGGCTTCAGAGTCCAAAGGCATTGATAGCAAGTTTTGGTCTAATTTCGAAAAGCATTCATTTATAAGTTTCAACTTGGCTTGGCGGCCTAACTTTTTAATGGCCGCTTCTCGCTGGCTAGCCGTGCTTCTAGTGTGCTCACTCTCCAGGAATTTTAAGTTGAGCGGTTTTCTTCCGCGAAAAAATTTTGCCCCCGTCCCGTTCAAATGCTGCTGCCAGCGGCGGGGCATATCTTTGGTAATACCAGTGTACAAACTGTGGTCGCTAGCCTCTATGATATAAACCAGCCAGCTTTTTTCAGTATTGAGCACAAGCTTTAGCCCAGCAAGACGTCTTTAGCCTGATTGATTCTCGCGGCTAGGTCATCGCTTCCGCCTCGATCAGGGTGGACTTTTTGCATCAGTTGCCGGTGGGCTTCGATGATCGCGTCTTTGTCGGCGCCTTCACTCAAGCCCAATACCTTAAGCGCATCGGCATGGGTCATTTTACCGCTGTCGGTCGGGGCTGGGTTACTTTGTGTTTGTGAGGGTTTGAATCGAGACCCGAAAAAAGGCAATAGTCGCAGAGCGATTGAGAGCAAATACTTTACCGCGGGGATTGAGGCCGCTATAAGCGCGCCTATCCAGTGCAGGCGCCCGGTCACGGTAAGCAGCACAATGATCACAAAGACCAAGATCAAGGCCGCTTGAATCAGGCCTTTACGTCTCTCCACAGGGTCTTCCTTGGCCAATTGATTGCGAATCCAGCGATTCCCGGCAAAGGCTAGTAAGAGTAGAGCGACGAAGCTTAATATGTAGGGCATAGTACTCACTATAGGCTTAGTATTTGCCAAAATACTACCATAGAAAGATGCTCCGCAGTCATTCCCACGGGGTCTTTTTATTCATCTTTGCTCCACTCAGCGCACGCCGACTACCACTTATCTATAGGCGGTTGTATTAGGCTAGACATTCGCTCATCTTCTAGGCTTAGGAAAATGAGGAAGGTTAGACATGAAGAAAAAGTGGATCGTGCTCACGCTGGCCGTGCTGGTAGTATCAGGTTCTGGTTTTGTGGTGATGAAGAATAAAAATAAAGATCTTCAAGAGGTACAAACCGATAAGGTCCTTAGCCGTGAAATCATTCGGAAAGTGAATGCTACCGGTAAAATTCAGCCCAAAACTCAGGTGAAAATCAGCGCCGATGTGAGCGCGAAGATCATCCGTTTAGAGGTCGCGGAAGGTGACTGGGTAGAGCAAGGGCAATTTTTGCTGGAATTGGATCGCAAGCGCTATCTCGCCGCGGTCGAAAGTTCAGAGGCGAGCGTTAGGGCGGCTGAAGCCAATGCCAAGTTGGTGCTGGAAAACCGAAAAATCACTGAAAAAGAATATCGTCGGGCGAAAGAGCTACTGGGAAAAAATCTTGAGTCCCAGGCTAATGTTGACAGTCGAGAGGCGGCCAATAAAGTTGAGGCGGCGCGCTATCAAGCGAATTTGAATCAGGTGGATCAAGCGCGAGCCCTGCTAAAGCAGGCACAAGATGATCTGAGCAAAACCACTATTTACGCTCCAATGGCGGGTACTATTACAGACCTGAATAAAGAGCAAGGCGAAATCGCCATAGGGTCTCAGTTTCAGGAGGACGTGATCCTAGTGGTTTCAGATCTATCCACTATGGAAGCTCAGGTGAATGTGGATGAGAACGATATTGTTTCCATCAGCATAGGGCAAGACGCCGAAATTGAGGTTGACGCCTTAAGCTCTCAGGTCTTGATGGGCAAAGTAACGGAAATCTCTAACAGTGCCAATGTCTCTGCGGAAGGTTCTAGCAATCAAAAGACAGAATTTGAAGTGACGATAACCGTTGTTGATTTGGCTACGGACCTCAGACCCGGAATGACAGCCAGCGCCGACATCATCACCCATGTAAAACCAGATGTATTGGGCGTGCCTATTCAGAGTGTTGCCGTGCGAACTCTAGACCAGCTTAAAGGTGAAGATGAGGTTGAAGACCTAAGCAAGACCTATGTCGCTGACAAAGATGGCTTTGTTGAAATGGTGTTTGTGATAGAGGCTGAAAAGGTGGTGGCCAAGCAGGTTGTCACGGGTATTCAAAGTGATGAATATATTGAAATTGAATCGGGGCTGAGTGGTCAACAAGAAATCGTCACTGGCAGTTATCGAGCGATTTCAAGGGATCTAGTTAACGGCCAAGCGGTGAAGGTGAATAATGATCCAAAGCCTAAAGGCGAGGGATAATTGATGACTACGCAGCCAACGCTACGCATCGATCAGGTGGTGAAAACTTATGTGATGGGTAGCCAAGAAGTTAATGCCCTCCGCGGAGTTTCCTTAGATATTCAAAAAAACGAGTATGTGGCGATCATGGGGCCCTCGGGTTCAGGTAAGTCTACTTTGATGAATGTAATAGGTTGTCTGGACACGCCAAGTTCTGGGGAATATCTACTGGAAGGCATTCCGGTGGCCCAGCGGAACGAAGATGAATTGGCCGAAATTCGCAATGGTAAAATTGGTTTCGTTTTTCAAACTTTCAATCTGATTCCTCGCGCCGATATTTTTCACAATGTTGAACTTCCGTTAATTTATGGCGGGGTGCCTCGTGAGGAACGTCGGCGAATGGCCAGTTCAGCACTGGAACGGGTAGGGCTCGCCGACCGCATGAGCCATCGTCCCAATGAGTTGTCGGGTGGCCAGCGGCAGCGGGTTGCCATTGCCCGTGCTCTGGTATTTAACCCTTCTATTATTTTGGCCGATGAGCCAACAGGAAATCTTGATAGCAAAACGGGCCATGAAATTATGGGCATGCTAGACGAATTGCATCAAGCCGGTCATACCATTGTGCTGGTTACTCACGAAGATGACATTGCAGCTCACGCGAAACGCACGGTGCGTTTGCGCGACGGATTGATTGAGTCTGACACACTCAATGAAGTACTAAGCCGCAGCGCTTAAGCGCAGTAACAGTTTTTTACGAGGTTCGCCAATGCGCCTTTCGCAAGACATATTAGAGTCGCTCAATATTGCAATGACGGCCATCACGGCCAATAAAGCGCGCGGTTTCTTAACTACTTTAGGTATCGTCATTGGTATTGTGGCCGTAATTACTACGATGACAGCAGCCAATGGCTTACAGAATACTTTTCGACAGAGCTTCTCTTCCGTCGGCGCCGACGTGATTTATGTATCGCGAATGCCCTGGGTGAATTTTGGCAATAATTTTGCTTTTCGTAATCGTCCGCCCATCCAGCTTAAACACGCTGAAATGCTGCAACAAAGGCTGCGTGGTCACGGCGTAGTGAATCCTAGTATTCAGGGAAATAAGAACGTTAAGTTTCTCTCTGAGCGCATGGATAATGTCACCATCATTGGCACAAGCGAACGACAAACCGTTGTTTCTGATGTAGTGCCTTCGGAAGGGCGATTCTTTATTTCCACCGAAGTCCGCTATAAATCTCAGGTGGCGGTTATTGGCCAGGACATCAAAGAAGGTTTGTTTGGGAAAAGCTCCGCGCTTAACCAATCAATCAAAATTGGGCGCTACAAATATCGTATTATTGGGGTTATGGAAGTTCAAGGCGGTGGCTTTATGGGAGGGCCTAACTTGGACCGGCAAATATTTATCCCTGTTACCGCTTATGAAAAAAATTTTGGGGCCGTGCGCAATCAGGGTGATGTCAACATCGCAATTAAGGCAAATAACGCCGCGGCTCTTGAAAGCTTAGAGTTTGAGGCTATTGGCGAAATGCGCCGTATCCGCAAGCTACGCCCAGCGGAAGACGATAATTTTTCAATTAACAAGCTGGATTCCTTAGTGGGATCCTATAACAGCATTATGGGGGTTGTGTTGTTAGTAGGTGTGCTAGTAACAGGAATTTCACTGTTTGTGGGTGGAGTAGGGGTTATGAACATAATGTTTGTCTCCGTCACAGAGCGCACCCGTGAGATCGGTATTCGCAAGGCTATTGGTGCTAAGCGAAGAAGTATTCTTATGCAGTTTATTTTTGAGTCTTCCATCATTTGCTTGGTAGGCGGCATCGTGGGCATTGTGCTCGCGGGATTGCTCACCATGCTGATTAACGCCTTAGTTATGCCGGCGTCCATGTCTCTACTCATTGTTGTCATCGCAATATTGGTGTCAGTATTGGTGGGCGTAATTTCTGGCATTGTACCCGCTTACAACGCGGCACGGATGGACCCTATCGAGGCACTTCGCTATGAATAAAATGCAGAAGTTGGATATTCTGCTGATGTCGCTCTCGGCGATACGCAGCAATAAGCTCCGCTCTGTGCTTACCTTGGTGGGCATTGTCGCAGGCGTGGCGTCTATCATCGCGGTAATGACGGCTATTTCAATCGTCCAGGTGGCCATGGAAAAAGAAATGAGTGTGTTGGGCTCGCAGACCTTCCAAGCACAAAAATGGCCCGCTGGAGGTTTTAACTCCGAACAAGATCGACGTAAGGCAGAGAAGCGTCCGCCACTTACCGTTGCTGAGGCTGATGCTGTTCGCGCGCAGGTAGATTCTGCAGATCAAGTGGGCGCAGAGCTTTGGCATTTTGGCGTATCGGTGAGCTATAAAGGCGATGTATCGAATCCGAATGTGGCGATTGTGGGAGGTACGCCAGAGTACTCGGAAAATAATACCCACTATGTTGGTATTGGGCGCAATATCTCACATATGGATGTTGCGGGAGCACGCCGTGTGGCTGTGATCGGCTATGGTCTAGCGGAAAGACTATTCCCCTTCGTAGACCCCATTGGCCGTGATATTTTTGTCGATAAAAGAAAATACCGCCTAGTAGGTGTTTTCCAAGAGAAAAAATCTGCGTTTGGCAGTGGTTATGACAACTACGTGCTGATGCCGGTGACGAGCTTCCAACGTACCTACGGCAATCTGCGTAATGGTGGTTTCGCTAAGTCTGTGAATATTACTGTGCATGCTCGCACCCCCGACTTGCTTGAGAATGCCATGGAGGAAACCCGACAGGTGCTGCGGCGGGAGCGTGGTTTAAAACACAATGAAGAAGACAATTTCGAATTTTTCAGCAGTGAGAGCCTGATTACCAACTTTAATCGAACCACTTTAGGCGTGAAAATTGGAGCCTTTGTCATGGGGACAATTTCCCTGGTGGTGGCGGGAATCGGCATTATGAATATCATGTTGGTATCGGTTACCGAGCGCACTAAAGAAATCGGTATCCGAAAATCTCTCGGGGCGAAGCGCCAAGATATCCTGCGCCAATTTTTGTGGGAGGCGGTTATTCTCTGTAATATAGGCGGTGCTCTTGGCGTGGTCTTGGGTTTTGGACTGGGTAATGTCTTGAGCGCAATGACCGACTTCGAGGCTTCAGTTCCACTCGAGTGGGCGATTATGGGCGTCGTTTTTTGCACCATTGTAGGTGTCGGTTTTGGTTTGCTTCCGGCCATCAAAGCCTCAAAACTAGATCCGATTGAAGCACTTCGCTTCGAATAAGCTGATCGACAAAAACTCTAAAACCCGTTACCTTTGCTTCTGCTTAGCTCACATCTTGCACGTGGGCTTTGCTGTTGATTGTCTGCGGCACACCCCCCTGTGTTACCGTTTCTAGTTCAAGCGACCTTAAACAAGCATAGAGATAGAATTTGATGAATCGAAAAATGTTGATTGGAAGCCTAGTCGCCTCCTATTTGCTGATGGCTAGCCTGTCACTGTCGGCCCTTGAAAAAGACGATGTTGATCCAGAAGCCTCTACAGGCTTGACCCAGCACAAATCAGCGACAGGGCAATCCTTTATGGCGGTGAGTGCCAACGCGCTCGCGACCGACGCGGCCTATGCAATGCTAGAGCAGGGCGGCAGCGCGGTAGACGCAAGTATCGCCGCGCAGTTGGTTCTGGGGCTTGTTGAGCCACAATCTTCTGGTATTGGCGGCGGCGCATTTCTGATCAGTTGGAATGCCGAGAAAAAAGCTCTAGTGCACTACGATGGCCGTGAAACGGCGCCCATGGAAGTAGATGAAAATCATTTTATGAGCGCTGAAGGCAAAGCCATGAGCTTTTTTAAAGCCATTGTGGGAGGTTACGCCGTAGGAGTGCCAGGCGTGGTGAAAATGTTGGAGCTGGCCCATGAGCGCGAGGGAAAGCTGCCCTGGAAAGTGTTATTTGAACCCGCCATTGAGATTGCGCGCGAAGGCTTTGCCGTTTCACCGCGCTTGCATAAGCTATTACGGCGCATCCCAAAAGTGGCCGAGAGAAAAGCGATTACGGAATACTTCTTCACTAAAGACGGGCAGCCTCTGCCCGTTGGTCATCGATTGAAAAACTTTGATTATGCAGACACCTTAGAAAGAATTGCCAAAGAAGGCAGCGATGCCTTTTATAAGGGCGAGATCGCACAAGCCATTGTAAACACGGTGCGCAAAGACCCTAAGGTGCCGGGCAAGCTCAGTATGAGTGATATGGCCTCTTACAAGGCTTTACAGCGCAAGCCCGCTTGTGGGCCGTTCAAGCAATATACCGCTTGTGGTGCGGCGCTTCCCTCGTCTGGAGGTTTGAGCGTCCTAAATATTCTGGGTGTGTTGGAGGCTAAGGGCTATGAACACTGGCCGGCCGATTCAGAGCAGTTCGTGCACTTGTTTGCCGATGCCAGTAAGCTGGCCTTTGCCGACCGCAATCGTTATATGGCTGACCCAGATTTTGTTTCAGTGCCTACCGCCGCCTTATTAAACCCAGCCTATTGGAAGCAGCGCGCGGATTTGATTAAAAACACTGAAACAGTCGCCAAGTTTCCTGCCGGAGAACCAGTTTCCAGCGCCTTAGTGTCTAGTGAAACCCCAGCGTTTCCCTCTACCAGTCATTTAAGTGTGATTGATGCAGATGGCAATGCGGTAAGCATGACGACCAGTATTGAAAGTGGCTTTGGTTCACGTTTATTTGTAAAAGGTTTTTTACTAAACAATCAATTAACAGACTTTTCTTTTACCCCTATTGATGAAGATCTAAATAATATTGCGAACCGTATTCAAGCGGGAAAGCGTCCCAGAAGTTCGATGTCTCCATTTATCGTCTTTGATGATCAGCAAAATGTAAAAATGTTAATAGGTTCACCGGGTGGCTCGCAAATAATCCTTTATGTGGCGAGGGTGATTGCCAATGTTTTAGGGCAAAACGATTCTTTAGAAGCGGCCATCAGCCGGCCTCACATTGTGGCGAAAAATAATGGTTCCTTAGTCTTGGAAAAAGACGGTTTCAGTGCAGAGCTTCGCGCACAACTCAGTCAGTGGGGGCATGTGGTAAAAGAGCGTGATTTAAACAGTGGCCTACACGGTATTTATGTAGAAAAGGGTATTATGACCGGTGTTGCGGACCCTCGGCGTGAAGGTTCTGCGAGAGGCCGTTAGGCCTCAGTCACTTCCGCGATAAAAATATAACCTGTACCGTGTGCGGTATTGATGTATTTAGGTTTGTCGCGGTCGTCCCCTAGTTTTTTTCGAATTCGAGCAATCATTACATCAATCGTTCGGTCTGTTGGGAACCACTCTCGACGCTCCATTCGGTTCATGATTTGGTCGCGACTCAGCACGGTGCCTGCGTGGTTAATCAGTGTGTACAGCAGTTTAAACTCACCTTCAGTCAACTGTATCTGCTCATCACTAGATTCCAATTGCCGGCGACCGACATGCAAAACCCAGCGATCAAACTGAATGGCTTTTGCAGTTTTCAAGCCGCTGGGCCCTGCAAGAGGGTTAGCCTTAACCCGCGACAATAGGTTTTTTACTCGAGCGAATAACTCGCGAATATTGTAGGGTTTGGTTACATAGTCGTCGGCGCCTAGTTCAAGGCCGACGATACGATCAATATCGTCATCTTTATGTGTGACCAGAACAATGCCCACATCTGACTTTGCGCGAATTTCCCGGGTGAGTGCGAGACCATCTTTGCCGGGTAAATTTATGTCGAGCAAAATCACATCAACCGTGTGTTGATTGAGTAGTTTTCCAACATCATCGCCATTGCTGGCCTTATAGACTACATAATTTTCTTTCTCAAAATAGCTGGACAATAGATTCAGGCTGGCAACTTCGTCTTCTACAATCAAAATTCTCGGTGTTTGTTTGTCTGTCATGGTACTGCTGTCCCCATTGCGCGCGTAGCAAGGTACAGGGTGACGCTGGCTTCGTCACAAAATTTTGCTTCTGTTAACATTTGGTTAATCATTTGAGCGCTCGATTTACAAACAACTAAACTAGGGTAATAGCTTGGACGAACAGTGTTGCTATAGTTAGCCCATACAAACCGAGTGTAGGGGATGCCCCCTGCCATGGCAAATTGACAACAGTAAGGTCAAGTTATGAGGATGGGGAAGAGTTTGAGTGCTTGTAATCTGTATTTGCTGCTGGTGTTTACGGCTGGGGCTATGCCCGCTGTATCGGCGGCCGCACAGACTAGTAACAGTTACATTCTGCGCTACGAGGCCCTACATCATCCCGTTCGAGCGCAAAGTGGCATGGTGTCTAGTCAAAACGCTCTGTCTACTGAGGTGGGGCGTGATATTTTGGCTAAGGGTGGCAATGCCATTGATGCAGCCGTGGCTGTAGGGTTTTCTCTAGCCGTTACATTGCCCAGAGCGGGCAATTTGGGCGGCGGTGGTTTTATGATGGTGCATATTGCTAAGACCAATGAAACAGTGGCAATCGACTATCGAGGCACCGCGCCGATGAGCGCTAGCGCCTCCGACTTTATCAGCGCTGAAGGTAAGGTTGATCGCTCTCTAAGTAAGCTAGGTTTCACCGCATCAACAGTGCCTGGCACAGTGGCGGGGCTGTATGAGGCGCACCAGCGCTGGGGCAAGTTGCCTTGGAAAACCTTGTTGACGGGCGCTATTCGCCAAGCACAGCAGGGTATCACTGTGAGCGAGGACTTATCTTGGGCCATAGCGGCTAAAGCCCCGGTGTTAAAAGCTAACACGGAATCTTTACAGACGTTTTTTAAAGCGGGAGGGGAGCTTTATCAAGCGGGTGACACCCTTCAACGTAAGGCTTTGGCAAAAACTCTTAACTTAATTGCTGACAAGGGGCGTGCTGGATTTTATCTCGGCAGTGTGGCACGTCAGATCGCTCGCGAAATGAAAGCCCATGGCGGTTTCATCCGCGAACAAGATCTTGCGGATTATCAAGCCGTCGTTAAAACACCGCTGGCCACCGAGTATCGTGGCCACAGCGTTTTAACCATGCCTCCTCCTGCTGGCGGTATTCATTTGGTGCAAATGCTTAATATGCTCGAAGCATACCCTTTAGAGAATTATGGTCACAACAGTGCCAACACTCTACATATACTCGCCGAAGTGATGAAGCGGGCCTACGCGTTTAGGGCCAAATATCTGGGTGATCCTGCTTTTGTAGAGGTGCCTGTAAATTGGCTTGCCGGCAAAACACTCGCGGCGAGCCAAGTGAAAACTCTAGATATGCAGCGTGCGACGCCGGTTGCCGAGATAGCACCCAGCAGCCCAGCAGAACTGCAAGAGAGTGCAGATACCACCCATTATTCCATTATGGACAGTGAAGGTAATGTGGTCTCTAACACCTACACATTGAGTGCATCCTTTGGTTCTGGTGTGACTATAGCTGGCACTGGAATCTTGATGAACAATCAAATAAATAATTTTGCTCTACTCTATGGAGTACCCGGCGCCTCGGGGGCAAGAGCCAGTTTTGCAAACTCCTTACAGGGCGGCAAGCGCACAAAAAGCACGCAAACGCCGGTGATTGTGTTTAAAGATCAGCAGCCCTTGCTTGCAACAGGCACACCGGGTGGGCGGCGAATTATTACCACTATGCTGCAAATAATTTCTAACGTAGTGGACCACAAAATGAATATTGCCGACGCCACTCACGCACCAAGAATTTTTCATGGCTGGGCCAAAGATGAGCTGGAATATGAGCCTGGCATTAGCCCAGATACTCTAAATTTATTAAAGCGGCGCGGCCATATATTGAAGCAGGGCGCAACCATGGGAAGTGTACAGTCGGTGATGTGGAACGGTCATCATTTCTCTGGGGCTTCTGATCCCAGGCGCCCAGGCGCCAGCACCTTAGGTTACCACTAGGATATTGCTCAAATTACAGTGATTGTTAACGATTCATTTACAAGCTCATACAAGTTAATACTTGATGATTATTCGACATTAACGCCACAGCGATAGTATTAAGTGGCATTGAGGCCAAAGGCGTCGGTGTAGGGCAATGACAATGATCATAACAAAGGCTTCGCCACAGAAGCCGAGGGAGAATCAGGATGCTTAAGCAACACAAACTGAGTTTGGCTGTACTAGCGGCCATCGCCATGAGCAGCGCTGCCGCTCAAGATGAAAACACTCTTGACTTGGTCTTAGAAGAAATAACCGTCACAGGTACTCATATTAAAGGTGTTGATATTGCGGGTTCACTGCCTGTGAGTATGCTGGATCAGGATGACTTGGACGCAATGGGAGCGGCTAGTACAGAAGAGCTTATCGCCGCCATTCCCCAGGCTGGCTCTGTTACATTTAACAGCGATGATACCAGCACCTCATCTAATAGTGTTCGTGGTGACGTAGGCTCGCTGGATCTCCGTGGTTTAGGCGCCGACAGTACTTTGGTGTTGATAAATGGCCGCCGGATGGTATTGAATCCCTCGTCGTCAACGGTCAATGGCGTTCCCGTCCAGTTCGTGAATACCGCGATGATTCCAGCTATGGGCTTGGACAGAATTGAAGTATTGCGCGATGGCGCTGCGGCGATTTACGGCACCGATGCTGTCGCTGGCGTGGCCAACTATGTTCTCGATACCGACTACGAAGGCTTTGAAGTGGCGCTTCGCCACGGCTCAAGCGATGGCGAAAGCCTGAATGAAAACACACTGAGTGTTCACGGTGGATTTGCGCTTAACGACGGCAGTACCAACGTGACAATATTTGCCAGTAATTTTAATCGTTCGGGAATGAAAGCGAGTGAGGTAGAGTGGGCGCAGTCCAGTGACTATCGAGAAAACTCCCGTACACCGCAAGATTTTGTCGGCGATACTTCATTGCGAAATCTCTCCACTTTTACTCCGTGGGGGCAATTTAATTTAGGTCAAGTGAATCGTCAGGACGGTTCGTTTAGTCCCGTAGGCGTGTCGGGTATTGCTCGCAGCAGTGACGGACGTTTCCACCTCCAGCCCGAAGCCAACAGCGGTGGCATGAGTATTGGCAATGGCCTTAAAATCGATGATTCTACATTGGACAGCAGCTTGCGTTATAACATTAACGAGTTGCGTATGTTGTCGGGAGATATCTCCCGCAACAACATCTTCGCTACGGCCACTCATGAATTAGATGATGGCATGGAATTCTTTTCTGAAGCGTCTTACTACGAATCGGATTACTATTCATTTTTTGGTCCAAATGTAATATCTGACGTAAACAAGATGTACATTCCGGCAACCGCATACTACAACCCTTTTGGCGCGGTGGGCAGTGCAAACAGATTGCCAGGTTTGGATTTAGCTGATGTTCCCGCCGAAGGGTTGGACGTTAAAATCGATCGTCTGCGCCTCTATGATACGGGCCCAAGAACTATTGATGTTGAATCAAGCTCTTACCGTTTTCTAGGTGGTTTGCGAGGAGAGCTTGCAGGCTGGGACTGGGAAACGGCCGCTTTCTATTCAGAGGCAAAATCGACAGATACGCAGCTAAGTGTTAGCCGCACCAAGTTTTACGAAGCCGTCTCAAGAACCACAGCCGACGCCTACAATCCATTTACAGGCGGTAACCTCAATGATGTCGCCAATGGTGACCCCACATCAGGCGGCAATGCCGCTGAATTTACAGTGGATGTAGACCGTCACAACAAAACCCGTATCAGCGGTGTTGATTTTAAGGTGAGTCGCAGTGATATTTTCTCATTGCCTGGGGGGGATGTTGGCGCAGCCTTCGGTGTTGAACAGCGTCGTGAAACGTACGACGATGATCGCGATTCAAGCTTGGACGGTTCGATAACGTTTACCAACCCACTGTCTGGTCAGTTTTTCGACAGTGATATTATGGGAGTCAGTGCAACCCCCGATACTGAGGGTAGCCGCGAAGTTTACTCAGCTTACGCAGAATTCCTAGTGCCTTTAATTGGTAGCCATCAAGATATTCCCCTTGTTCAGAGCTTAGACGCGCAGTTTGCGCTCCGCGGAGAGAGCTACTCTGACGTTGATGGTGAAATACTGAAACCCAAAGTAGCATTATCTTGGCGCCCAGTTGACTGGTTGCAAGTGCGAAGTGCTTGGTCGAAAGGGTTTCGTGCGCCAAATCTCGAAACTTTGAATCTTAGTGTTCAAGAGCGTTTCAACAATAATGAGGAAGATTTCTTGCGCTGTCAGGCCGGGCAGGTTGGAGGTACGGACGAGGCTGATGTTGACGCTTGTGCTACTTCTATTATTACCCGACGTTTGGGTAACGGAGAATTGGGCGCTGAAGATTCTGAAAACCTTACCGTAGGTTTTGTGATCGAGCCTAGCTTCGTTGACGGTTTAAGCTTGACCTTAGATTGGTGGCAAATTGAACAAGAGGGTGTTGTCGGTTTGTTTGGCCGCGATAACCATTTGCTGCTAGATCAATTAATGCGTTTTAACGGAAGCTCTAATGAGGCCGTGGTTCGCTCTGCACCAAACGCTCAAGACCAGCAGGAGATTGATGAGTACAACAACGCAAATGGTACCAACTTGGACGCCGTGGGTAGCCTACTGTATATCAATGACCAGTTCTTAAACTTGCAGCCTAGAGAAATGCAGGGCGCTGATATCGGCTTGGTTTATCGTCTTCCGGAGAGTGACTGGGGCAGTGTTACCATTAAGTTTAACGGCGCTTACCTTATTAAATGGGAGCAAAGTGCGTCAACGGAAGTGCAGTCCCTCATAGCCGCACTGGACGCAAACCCACTAATCACAGGGTCGGTTAGTTCGGAAACCGTAGGTAGTCAGCTGCAAGATGAAGGCAAACCTCGGTGGCGAGCAAATGCCAACGTCACTTGGGAAAAAGATCAGTGGCGCGCAGGTTTAAGTGCTCGTTATGTGGGTCATGTTTTCGATTATGGAGTTGAAGCCGATGAGATACCGGGTAAATTCCTGGAGATAGATGAGTGGATCACTCTGAATACCTATGCAGATTATAAGTTCGAAGACGGTCTGTTTGATGGCACTCGGGTTCGTGTAGGTGTTAACAATCTTACGGACGAAGAGCCACCTTTGTTTGATTCATCGTCAGGCTATAGTGCTGGATTGCACTCCAACAGAGGGCGTTACGTTTATCTTGACTTGAAGAAGAAATTTTAAACCTAGGCACCATTATGCGGGGGCAGCAGTTTTCTGTTGCCCGCGTTTTTTTATTGCCAGGTATCCGAGAAATTTTCTAGCCTATCTAAACGTTCTGCAAATATTTCGGCGTGAGTACCGTCATTGACAAGTTGTGAAAAAGAGAGCTTTAGCTTTCTGGCCAATTCAGGGTCACTATCGTTACTTAAAGCCATATAGAGCCCGCCCGCAATTCCCGTCAACTCAACCGCTGCCTTTAACTTCCTGCAATCAATCTGAGTTCGCTCACAGAGTGGTTGAATGCCTCCGTCACTCATGGAAAAAAAATCTATTCGACCGAGAAGTAGTTTTTTGATGTTTTGATCGCTGCTATTTACGGGTTGAAGGTGGGCAAATTTTCTTTCCAGAAGTAATTCATGATGTGCGTGATAATTGACCACCCCAATTTCATAAGGCTTGGCGTCATTAAGTGATTGAACGTGAATGTCATTTCTGGCTTTCAGCTGAAACAAATAGTACTTAATAGGCACTAATTGGCCAATCCACTGGAATTCCGCTTCGCGGGCTGCGGTTCTGGCCAAGGGAAAAATGACAACGTTTGGAGCGGCGCGAGCATTGTGATAAGCCCTTCGCCAAGGTAGGTAGCTGAGCGTGTACCCTACGTCTGCATTGTCCATAACGCCTTGGATAAAACGTGTGGCTTCGCCGCCTTTTTGGCTGTTGAGTGAGACGCGGGTTATCGGAGTGTTTTCTGTTACCAATTGAATATTTATTTCGCCGGCCTCAGGCTGAGGTGACAGGAAGAGCTGTGCGCTTAAAATGGCGGTATATAAACACTTAGTGTTCATGATTCTGTGCCTTTAGATATTGGCCGAAATGTTCAAAAGTGCTTTCTTGTTGCTGACTCAAATCACGGCTGAATTCATGTGCGCGTTCAGCGTTTCCTTGGCTCGCGGCATTTTCAATGGCAATTGCTGTATTGCGAAGCGCGGGAAAGCCAAAGTTAGCACAAAGCCCAGCGAGGGTGTGGGCTTGGTTTTCTGTTTCTTGGGTATTGCCACTCATTAACGCTTGGTTAAGCTGTAAAACTCGGCTGTTTGCAGCCTCCTGTGCCTCTTTATACAATTCTAGTAAAGTGACTAAGCCCAAGTTACTAAGGTGCTGCTCGATAATATTCATGTCCAGATATTGCTTGTGGCTCTCTTGATCATCACTAGGCGATGACTGTAAACCCATACCCATCACTTCACTGAGTATTTGATAAAGCCGGCTTGTATTAACGGGTTTTTCTAAAACTGCGTTCATACCAGCGCTTAAGCAGACTGCTTCCCGTTCGGGAGATATGTTGGCCGAAACCCCGACTATAGGTGTTTCGGCTAGCGCTCCCTGGTCTAGCATGCGAATATGTTTTGTGGCGCTTATTCCGTCCATCTTTGGCATGTTGATATCCATCAGAATAAGATCTATATCCTGCTGCTGAAGAATTTCAATGGCCTCAAGTCCATTGTTTGCGAGGACAACGTAATGTTGCTCGTTTTCTAGCTGACCCTTCGCCAGTTTTTGGTTAATAGCGACGTCGTCAACAACCAAAATGGTAAGTGCTTTGGGCGCTTTAACGTCGCGCTTAGCGAGACTGCTCTCACTGTCCTGTAAGGCCACGTCAGGGTTCGTTTGCCTTCGAAAGGGCAGGTGAAAATTGAAGGTGCTGCCCTGACCAATTTCACTCTGTAGAGAAATTTCCCCCCCTTGTTGTTTGACGATTTCATTACAGATTGCCAGACCCATTCCGGTACCACCATAGTGTCGGCTAATGCTCGTGTTTGCTTGGGTGAAGGGTTCGAAAATACTGGCTTGGGAATTGGCATCGATGCCAATACCCGTATCATGTATTGTAAATTCCACTTGCAGTTCGTCTTCGTTGCCTGAGGGGTGAATTCTAGCTTCGAGCTTGATGCTGCCATCCTCTGTAAATTTTATGGCATTTGAAAGTAGGTTGAGGAGCACCTGTCGCAGTTTTTCTGGGTCTCCAAGAAGGGTGCGAGGGAGGGTTGCGTCTATATCGGCACTGAGCGTACTGCCCTTTTTCTCAGCCGAGGCCGACAACAAAAAAATAATTCCGTTGATTAAACGATGGAGATCAAAGGCAATACTTTCAAAGCTCAGTTGACCCTTTTCGTATTTTGAATAGTCCAACACGCTGTTCATTAGGGTGAGTAGAGACTTTCCCGAATCGAGAATAGCTTCGATGTAATCTTTTTGTTTCCGCTCTCCGTCACGCCCCGAAATGCTGACGTTCAATAATTCAGCCATGCCTAGTAAGCCATTCATAGGCGTGCGAATCTCATGGCTCATCATTGCCATAAAATCAGACTTCGCTTGGCTAGCTTTAATAGCGGCGTTCTTTTCTTGCCCTAGCTCGCTGTTTTTCCGGTCGAGCTGGCGTGTGCGCTTGGCCACTAGCTTTTCCAGATTGGCATTGGTTTGGACAATCTGCTGGTGTTGGGCGCCTATCACATCTAGATGCTCGTTAAAGCCATTTACAAGCACGCCAAATTCGTCCTCTCGGTGTGTTTCGGGCATTGGGATGCGCTCATTGCTTTTGCCTGTTTGAAGGCGTGAGCTGGCCAGTAAAATGGCATTAGTTAAGGTGAAATAAAATACCGCAATGAGTATCGTCGCCAGGAGTAAGTTGGAGAGCAGTCCTGAAATTAAGACTATGAGTGAACGCTGTATAAAAATAGCCGAGGTCAGTGCTGGGTCTACGGTGACAAGCAAGGTACCCACTGCAGATTGGTGGGACTGTGTTTCAATCAAGGCTTGTTCGATAATATTAATATCGCCAAACAGCCAGCGAGAAATTATTGACGTTTTGTGTGCTTCTGAGTTGTTGGCTTGACCGAGCACAGCGCCAAAATTGTCTGTAATAGTCGCGGCAATAATAGGGGCGTTGCTGACAAGTCCCCGGGTAATTTGTAGGGCGCCATTTTCATCCAAATTGTAAGCGGCGTGATAGGCCGCGCGGTTAGCGGTTGTGAGCACCTTTGCCACCGAGGCATTGACATCACTGGTGAGAGAAATGTAATCAATCACAATTTGCACTGAGCCAAATATCAAGCCAATAACAAATGCGACTAATACGGCATTCCTTGCCTGCCGGTAGGCCAAACTTTTACGCAGAGTGATGGCGTTCTTTTTCATCGTATTTCGCTTGTTTTGAGGATTGCAGCAAAGGTGATTTTTAAGTGTAAAGCTTGAGGCATTTATGGCAAGCAGGAGTTGCTTGAGAGCTCTTTGTTAACAGTGTGTTTACAACTTATCGCAATCATTGATGGGCTTTTAAATCGTAGGTTACACGGCCCTGTTATGGTCATTTGTGTCCCAATCCACTTAAAACTAGAGACTCTCCCCGTGAAAACAAATCTTTCGATAGTAATGGTGTTTATCCATGTTTTATTACTCTGCGAACAGAGTCTAGCCGCGGCGCCAATAATTGATCATAAGAGTATCTTTCACCCGGTTGTGGGGGAACGTGGCATGGTTGCATCTCAAGAGAAACTGGCCTCTCAAGTGGGTTTGGATATTCTTCAGCGGGGCGGCAATGCCGTAGATTCCGCAGTCGCCGTAGGTTTTGCCCTAGCGGTTACGCTGCCAAAGGCAGGTAACTTGGGTGGTGGAGGCTTCATGATGGTGCATCTCGCAAAAACAGGTGAGACCATCGCTTTGGATTATCGAGAAATGGCGCCATCGGCGGCAACGGAAACTATGTTTTTGGACTCAAAAGGGGATGTAGATAAGCACATTTCTCGCAATAGTTTTCGCTCGGCTGGCGTTCCGGGTACTGTCCGTGGCTTGGTGCAGGCTCTGGAAAAATATGGTCGCTTGTCATTGGCTGAGGTTATCCAGCCTGCTATTGATTTGGCAGAGCAAGGTTTTGTATTAAGTCATGAACTTGCCGCAGAGCTGGAGTCTCGAAGAACTCAATTGTCTCGCTCTGAAGCGGGGAGAAAAATATTCTATAAGGCCGATGGCAGTGCTTACAAGGCGGGTGAGCGTTTTATTCAGCAAGACTTGGCCTGGTCTTTACGGCAGATTGCACAAAAGGGTGAGCAGGCGTTTTATGAAGGGGAAATTGCCGAAAAAATTGTTCGAGACTCAAAACGCCATAAAGGTTTAATTGATCGTGAAGATTTAAAGACGTATACCGTAGCGAGTCGCGACGCCGTGAGAGGTTTTTATCGGGGTTACGAGGTGGTATCTATGCCTCCACCGAGTTCAGGCGGTGTGCACGTATTACAGATGTTGAAAGTACTTGAAAATTTCAATCTCAAAAAAATGGGTCACAACAGCGCGGATTATCTACATGCGCTCACTGAGTCGATGAAATACGCGTACGCAGATCGTAGTGAGTATCTGGGGGACCCTGATTTTACTCAGGTGCCAATCAAGGCCTTGACCTCTGGTGCGTATGGCAAGCGAATAGCAAAGCAGATCGACTTTGCCCAAACCCGTGCATCTGATGATATTAAACCCGGAAGCGAACAGCCTTTTGAAAGTCATGACACAACGCATTTTTCGGTGGCGGACGAAGAGGGGAATGTTGTATCCAATACATATACGCTGAATTTCAGTTACGGCTCTGGCATCGTTATCGAGGGCACGGGAATATTACTCAACAACGAAATGGATGATTTTTCGTCAAAACCTGGCGTACCTAACGCCTTTGGTCTTTTGGGGGGCGAGGCCAATGCTATTGAACCCCGGAAGCGACCTTTGAGTGCTATGACGCCTGTCATTGTCTTAAAAGATGACAAGCCCTATTTGGTCTTGGGCAGTCCCGGAGGCAGTAAAATTATTACCGTTGTCTTACAAGTCATTCTTAATGTTTTAGATCATGACATGAACATTGCCGAAGCGTCGTCTGTGCCCAGAATACATCATCAGTGGTACCCCGATATCTTAAATATCGAAAAGGGCGTGAGCCCGGATACCATTCACTTACTCAAAAACAAAGGTCACAAAACCCGCGACACCCGTGTCTTGGGCAGCACTCAGAGCATTATGTTAAAGGCGGGGAAAATGTATGGTTCATCAGATCCGAGGCGGCCCGGAGCTATAACTCTGGGCTATTGAGGCGTTTTTTGTTTGCTGCCTTTATTTAGTGGCTTTGATGCAGTGGTGTTACCACCTCAAAAAACTCTTGGAAGGTTTTATCAAAGTCCTGCTCGCTGCGCTGTCGTTTGATCACTTCGAATAGGGCGCTCGCAGCGGGGTAGCCTTGACGTAGGTACACTAGCCATTGTTTGACACGATTGCCCATGTGCTTAGCGGGGTAAAAATACTTTGTACCAAGATAAAATTGGTACAGTAGGCGGCAGACTTCTGGCCAGCTCATGGGAGTGTAGTCTTCACCCGCCACTGCCGCTTTTATCTGCAGCCCTAGGTCAGGGCAGGCCAGTAGGCCGCGGCCAATCATCACGTTTTCACACTCCGACTGCTCCCTGCAGCGGAAGTAGTCTGCAACTGTCCAAATTTCGCCATTGGCTATAACAGGTATGGGTATCTCCGCCTGAATTCGAGCAATGTAGTCCCAGTAGGCGGGTGGTTTGTAGCCATCTACCTTTGAGCGAGCATGTACTGTCAGCTCGCTGGCGCCGGCTTCATAAATGGCGTGAGCATTGTCGAGGTACAGTGAGCGATCTTCGAAGCCTAGGCGAATTTTTGCAGACACCGGTATATTGCCGGGTGTGGCTTGGCGCACCGCCCGTACAATTTGAAATACTCGCGCAGGGTCTCTGAGTAGGCTTGCGCCGCCGTCACTGTTGTTCACTGTTTTGGCTGGGCAGCCAAAATTTAAATCGATGGCTCGCGCGCCATAACCCGCTAATTTAGCGGCATTCATTGCCATGGGGACCGGCTGGCCTCCGAGCAACTGAATTTTGACCGGTGTGCCCACTTGGGTGCGGCACTGATTGTTCAGCTCTGGACAGAAGCGCTGATAAACCTTTTCCGGCAAAGTGCTGGCATTAACGCGTACAAACTCTGTCACACAGGCGTCAATGCCTCCAACAGCGCTTAAAAGTTCGCGCATGTGAGAGTCGACAACACCTTCCATTGGCGCCAGAGAAATACGCATTGAGCCTTACGCCTTTATCGCGTTGATTTTATCTAGGGTATCGGCGACACAGCTTGCGGCTTCTGCACCTTTAATCACGAAATGATCACGGAAGTAACGGGTGTGCTCTTCACCGTGGAAGTGGTGAGGAGTTAGTACAACCGAGAAAACCGGAGTGCCAGTTTCTAGCTGAACTTGCATCAAACCAGAGACTACAGACTGGGCTACAAACTCGTGCCGATAGATGCCGCCATCGGTGACAAGCCCAGCGGCTACTACCGCAGAATATTTACCCGACTGAATGAGCAATTTGGCGTATAGAGGAATTTCAAAAGCACCCGGCATCTCGAAGAGTTCAACCTCGGTATTGGACAGCTTGGCGAATTCATCCAGAAACGATTCTTTACAGCGATCAACAATGTCACGGTGCCAACAGGCTTGAATGAAAGCGACTGGAAGATGAGAGGTGTTTGAAGTGGTATTTGAAGTTGTCATGTATTAGCCCTAAATCAATAAAATAAGGGCGAAAAGGGAAGCATCACAAACTGTGTGGGCGCAAAGACGCCGCCCTATTTGTTGTGATGAAACCGCACTCTCATAACCGGACTATAACCGTCGGCCTCGGAATCGCACCGAGTCTGCTAACCTTGAGTCTATGTTTTTAAACACCGACTCAAGTGCCCGCGGGCTACGTGCTGAGCACGATTACCGCCGGTGGGGACTTTCACCCCGCCCTGAGAACCCACAACAGTGTTATGTTGGGGGAGCGCATTCTAGCAATAGGCTTCGGTATTGTACAGAGGGCGAAATTACCAACGAACACCCACAAAAGTTTGATTTCCTATGGTTTTTTCTGGGTGCCTGCTTGTGCAATTTGGTCACTTGTTAGACTAATGCTTTATCGTTATGGATAATTTCCTAGTCTAGTTGCGTGAAAATGATACACAAATAGACGAAAATTAGCTTGTATTTTTGCTACAAAAGGCAAAAATCGGCCTATTTTTTATTACAAATAACATTAAGTTTTATACTTAATGTATTGATATCTAAAAATAAAATTTTTGTAGTAGTGAAAGTGCGATTTTGTAGTAAGAAGCAAAATTTGCCTACAACTGGCTTTTTAGCTACATTGAGCAACCCCTATGCATAGGGGCATTTTAAACTGGCAAAAGAGGCTAACACTCTATGCAAGATACATTGATGCAGCAGGGCATAGACCTGATGTTATTTGGTATGGGTTCAGTTTGTGTGTTTCTTACACTGCTGGTCATCGCCACTGGAATCATGTCGTCGGTTATCGGGCGCTTTTTCCCCGAAGCTGTGGCGCCTTTGGTTCCTAGTCGAGCCAGCGCGCAGAGCAGCGTAAACGATCCGAAATTGGTAGCCATTATTCAGGCGGCTATCGATAAACATCGCAAATAATTATATAAAAAATAGCGTTGTTTGGCACCACTAATACAGATACTCCACAATTTACAAGGGCAGATATATGAGTGAGGCGAAAACGCCATTAGGCATTACCGATGTGGTATTGCGTGATGCACACCAATCACTGTTTGCAACTCGCATGCGCATTGACGACATGCTTCCTATTGCAGAGAAACTCGATCAAGTAGGCTTTTGGTCTTTAGAAACCTGGGGCGGGGCAACATTTGATGCCTGTATTCGCTACTTGGGTGAAGACCCCTGGGAGCGCATTCGCGAACTCAAAAAAGCCATGCCAAACACGCCGATGCAGATGTTGTTCCGCGGCCAAAATATTTTAGGCTATCGCCATTACGCCGATGAGGTGGTTGAAAAGTTTGTTGAGCGCGCAGCTCACAATGGCGTTGATGTGTTCCGTGTCTTTGATGCCATGAATGATATGCGCAACATTGATACGGCGCTTAAAGCTGTGAAAAAAGTCGGTAAGCATGCTCAGGGTACGATTTCATATACTTTGAGCCCTGTGCACAATGTTGATATGTGGGTTGAGCAGGGCAAGCGCATCGAAGATATGGGTGCCGACTCTATTGCCATTAAAGATATGGCTGGCCTGCTTCGCCCCTACGATGGTTTCGAGCTGGTCAGTAAATTAAAAGCCGCCTGTGATATTCCTATTCATATGCAGTGTCATGCCACGACTGGCTTGTCTAGCGCTACCGCACTGAAATGTGTTGAAGCGGGAATCGACAACATTGATACGGCTATTTCTTCAATGTCGATGACATACGGACACAGCCCCACTGAATCATTGGTGGCTATGTTGCAAGGAACTGGGCGCGATACCGGTTTGGACTTGTTGTTGCTGGAAGAAATCGCCACATACTTCCGCGACGTGCGAAAGAAGTACAGTAAGTTTGAAGGTTCTTTACGTGGAGTTGATGGGCGAATTCTGATTGCTCAAGTGCCTGGCGGCATGTTGACTAACATGGAGAGCCAGCTGCGTGATCAAGGCGCTGAAGACCGCTTTGATGAAGTTTTGGAAGAGATTCCAAGAGTGCGCGAAGACCTAGGTTTTATACCGCTGGTAACACCCACATCACAAATTGTTGGTACTCAATCTGTATTGAATGTATTGACGGGCGAGCGTTACAAGTCCATTACTAAAGAAACTCAGGGCGTGTTAAAGGGTGAGTATGGCGCTACACCGGCGGCCGTAAATGCAGAACTGCAAGCACGGGTGCTCGATGGCGAAGAGGCAATCACTTGTCGCCCTGCAGATTTGATTGAGCCTGAGCTCGAAGCTCTGACCACTGAATTGCGCGCAATAGCCGAAGAAAAAGGCATCGCTCTCTCCTCTGGGGATAACGAAATTGATGACGTGCTCACTTACGCTCTGTTTCCGCAGATCGGCCTGAAGTTTTTGGAAAACCGCAACAACCCAGATGCCTTTGAGCCAGTTCCTACCGGCAAAGAAGGTGGGGTGGTCACGACCAGTGACGGAGAAGAACTTTATACCGTTACAGTTGAGGGTGTGAGTTACTCGGTAACCGTTGCCAATGGCGGCGATGTGTCTGGCATTGCACCAGTAGGTACTGCCACAGCAGCTCCTGCGGCGGGTGGTATTCCAAGCGGCGGCGATCCGGTGCCAGCGCCTTTGGCCGGCAACATTTTCAAAGTGTTGGTTAAGCCAGGCGACGCAGTTACCGAAGGCGACACTATCGTTATTTTAGAAGCCATGAAAATGGAAACTGAAATCAGTGCTGTCAAAGGGGGCACCGTGGGTGCTGTCAACATCAAAGAGGGTGACTCCGTTACCGTCGGCGATATCTTGTTGACCATAGCCTAGCGGAGAGCTGATTCATGGAAAATTTCATTGGACTCTGGCACGACTCGGGGATCTATCAGATCTCATCGGGCCAGTTCACTATGATCGTGGTTGGCCTTGTACTGCTGTTTCTGGCCATTAAAAAAGGCTTTGAGCCTCTTCTGCTAGTGCCCATTGGCATCGGCGGTGTTTTAGCCAACATCCCAGGTGCAAACTTGGCGGTGTCGGCGGCCGAGGCGGCCTTAGCCAGCGGTGATGTTTCTGTAGTGGCATCTATGGCGCAAGCTTTGGGTGTTGATGCTTGGGACTCACTTAAGGAGCTTAATTCTGCCTATGCTAACTCAACGTCGGCCGCTCACGTGCTGGCGGTGCAGGTTGCTAATGACGCGGGATTCAGCGACGGAATGTTGTATAGCTTCTATAACGTTGCTATTGCTTCAGGAGTAGCGCCACTGGTGATCTTTATGGGGGTTGGTGCCATGACGGACTTTGGCCCCTTGCTGGCAAACCCCAAAACATTATTCTTGGGGGCCGCCGCGCAGTTTGGTATTTTTGCCACCGTGCTTGGCGCTGTGGGAATGACTACTCTGGGTTGGATGGACTTCACGATTGCTGACGCTGCGGCCATTGGTATTATCGGTGGGGCTGATGGCCCTACGGCTATTTATGTATCTAGCCTATTAGCGCCTGAGTTACTGGGTGCTATTGCTGTGGCGGCTTATTCTTACATGGCTTTGGTGCCAATGATTCAGCCACCTATCATGCGCGCTTTGACGACTGAAGATGAGCGTCAGATTGTCATGACTCAGCTGCGTACAGTTTCGGGTCGTGAGAAAATAGTCTTCCCCTTGGTTTTGCTGATATTGGTTGCATTAGTGCTGCCTTCTGCGGCGCCTCTGTTGGGAATGTTCTGTTTTGGTAACTTGATGCGTGAGTCAGGTGTTGTGGATCGCTTGAGCGAAACGGCACAAAATGCGCTGATCAACATAACCACCATCTTCTTGGGTTTATCGGTAGGTTCTAAGCTTGCTGCTGATAAGTTTCTCGACCCCAAGACTCTCGGAATTTTAGCCTTGGGAATTGTGGCTTTTGGTATTGGTACGGCCATGGGCGTATTAATGGCCAAGTTGATGAACCGTTTTAGTACTCAAAAGATTAACCCTTTGATCGGTTCGGCGGGTGTTTCAGCTGTTCCTATGGCGGCTCGAGTTTCCAACAAGGTAGGCCTTGAGGCAAACCCACAAAACTTTCTGCTGATGCATGCGATGGGCCCGAATGTGGCCGGCGTTATTGGTTCGGCGGTAGCGGCGGGTGTGATGATCTCTATGGTTCAGGGTATGCAATAGCCTAACTCTACAGTAGCTTAGCTCTGCAATAGGGCGGCTTTGTATTGGCTTTACCCGATGCCTAAAGCCTGTATTCCTCTGTCGATGATGAGGATGCAGGCTGCTCTATATCTGCAAGCTAGCGTCCGCTAGCTGTTTTTCCCCATATATTTATAGTAAAAAATAATAACCAAGCAAAACACTAAGGTATATACTTGACTAAAATGCTTGGGTTTTTCATAATGCACGCCCTAGCGTATCAAGCTGGCAAGTATTTATTGGACAATTACCATGAGATTGACCACGAAAGGCCGTTATGCCGTAACCGCAATGCTTGATTTGGCACTTCATGCAGAGAAAGGCCCCACCAGTTTGGCCGGTATATCTAAACGTCAGGAGATATCGTTGTCTTACCTTGAGCAGCTGTTCTCAAAACTTCGCCAGCGTGAGTTGGTCACTAGTGTGCGAGGCCCAGGGGGAGGTTATAAGCTAAGCCGTACTGGCGACGAGATATTCGTGGCAGAAATCATTGATGCTGTGAATGAATCAATTGATGCAACTTCTTGTGGTGGCGCAGGCTCTTGCCAGCATGGAGAAGTTTGTTTGACCCATTATCTTTGGTCTGACCTCAGTAGTCAGATTCATGACTTTCTCAACAATATTAGTTTGGAGAGCTTGGTGGCACGTCGTGACGTGCAGCGTGTTAAGGCTCGCCAAGATGACAGAGAGAAGGCGAACTTAAATTTGAAAGACAGTCTTGCGGGGCTGGATGTGATTCAGGCGTCTAGCCTGTAAAGTTGTAATAAGTGTGGATACATTATGAAATTACCGATTTATTTTGATTACTCTGCAACCACTCCTGTGGACCCTCGTGTGGCCCAGAAAATGGTTGATTGCTTAACGATGGATGGCAACTTTGGCAACCCAGCTTCGCGCTCGCATTTCTATGGTTGGAAGGCGGAAGAGGCCGTTGAAAACGCTCGCCGTCAAGTAGCCGATTTGATCAAGGCTGACCCTCGCGAAATAGTTTGGACGAGTGGCGCCACAGAATCAGACAATCTCGCGATTAAAGGTATTGCACATTTTAATCAGCGTAAAGGTAAGCACATAATTACCTCGAAAATTGAACACAAGGCGGTGTTAGACACTTGCCGTCAATTAGAACGAGAGGGTTTTGAAGTCACTTATCTAGACCCTGCAAGTAACGGTATTATTTCGGCAGAGCAAGTGGCCGAAGCTATTCGTGAGGACACAACCCTCGTATCTATAATGCACGTTAATAATGAAATTGGCGTGATCAATGATATTGCGGCCATCGGTGAAGTGTGTCGAGCAAGGAAAGTTTACTTCCATGTGGACGCAGCACAGAGCGCCGGAAAAATTGAAATTGATTTAGAACATATGAAAGTGGATTTGATGTCATTTTCAGCGCATAAAATATATGGCCCGAAAGGTATTGGTGCTCTGTATGTGCGTCGTAAGCCACGCGTGCGAATTGAAGCGCAGGTACACGGCGGTGGTCACGAACGCGGCATGCGCTCAGGTACACTGCCTACCCATCAGATTGTAGGCATGGGTGCTGCATTTGAAGTGGCCCGTGAAGACTTGGAAAAAGACGGCAAGCACGTTCTCGCTCTGCGCGAACGCTTATTGGCGGGCGTTAAAGACATGGAAGAGGTGCACGTTAATGGCGATCTTGAACAGCGCTATGCGGGTAATTTGAATGTCAGTTTTGCCTTTGTTGAAGGTGAATCATTGATCATGTCCCTCAAAGACCTTGCCGTTTCTTCTGGCTCGGCCTGTACCTCAGCCAGTTTGGAGCCGTCTTATGTACTGCGTGCTTTAGGCCTTAATGACGAGATGGCTCATAGTTCTTTACGGTTTAGTTTCGGTCGCTTTACTACCAACGAAGACATCGATTTTGCAATAGAAAAAATTCACGCCGCAGTAACGAAACTGCGAGAATTGTCGCCACTTTGGGACATGTATAAAGACGGAGTTGATCTCGATTCTATCGAGTGGGCTGCACACTAAGAAATTTGTTGGAGTATATATCATGGCTTATAGCGATCAGGTAATTGACCATTACGAAAATCCACGCAATGTCGGTAAAATGGACGACAAGGCTGACAATGTTGGTACTGGCATGGTTGGCGCACCCGCCTGTGGTGATGTGATGCGTTTACAAATTCAAGTGAATGATGCGGGCATTATTGAAGACGCAAAATTCAAAACTTACGGTTGTGGCTCAGCAATTGCTTCCAGCTCATTATTAACTGAGTGGGTTAAGGGAAAGTCACTAAGTGAAGCGGCTGAAATTAAAAATACCGCGATTGCTGAAGAGCTGGCACTGCCGCCGGTAAAAATACACTGTTCAGTGTTGGCCGAAGACGCGATTAAAGCCGCCGTGAAAGACATTCGCGACAAGCGCGGCGAATAAGCAGGAAACGATAGCATGGCAATTACTATGACCGAATCCGCTCGCAAACACGTTGCGGGTCACCTTGCCAACCGTGGCAAGGGCATGGGTATTCGAGTGGGCGTCAAAACCACAGGTTGTTCCGGCTTGTCTTATGTGCTGGAATTTGTCGACGGGGTTGAAGATGAGGATGAAGTGTTTAATCAGGGAGATTTCAGTTTAGTGATCGACCCGAAAAGCCTCGCTTATCTTGACGGCACCGAGATGGACTTCGTAAAAGAAGGTCTTAACGAAGGTTTTGAATTCAACAACCCAAATGCTAAAAATGCTTGTGGTTGCGGCGAGAGTTTTCACGTTTAATGTCGCCCGTCTTGGATATTAGTCAAAACCACTTTTCTCTATTTGCTCTGCCAATACAATTTGCTGTGGACCAGCAGGCTCTATCGCAGCGTTATCGCGAGCTTCAAAAAGAGATTCACCCCGACCGTTTTGCGGGTAAAGGTGAGCGAGAGCAGCGTTTGGCCGCTCAATTTGCGGCGTATGTGAATGAGGCCTACCAAGGCTTAAAATCGCCGCTTACCCGTGCCGAGTATCTATTGAAGCTAGCTGATGTCCCGGTGGATCCACAAAATGAGACGACCAATGATGTCGAATTTTTGATGGAGCAAATGGAGTTGCGAGAAGCTTTGGCGAGTTTGCGTGCCCACTCCAATCCTGAGCCTGAACTCGATGCTATGTCGCAGCAGGTTGAACAAACTCTCCAGGTGCTGCTGGACAAGTTCGAGCACAAATATACCGCGAAAGACTTTGAGGGTTGCAAGACATGCCTTTCAAAACTCCATTTTGTCAGCAAGTTGCGCCATGAGATTGAGCAACTTGAAGCACAGCTTTTCGACGATTAATAAGTAGAATTCCCTATGGCACTGTTGCAAATTTCCGAACCCGGCCTGTCTCCAGCTCCTCATCAACGCAAGCGAGCCGTGGGCATAGATCTTGGCACCACCAATTCACTGGTGGCTACTGTACGCAGTGGTGATGCACTGACTTTATCTGATATTGATGGCTTGGCAATGCTGCCCTCGGCCGTGCGCTATCAACGCGATCAATCACCTGTCGTCGGCTTGGCGGCTAAACAAATGGCGGTGAAAGATCCACTTAATACGCTGTTGTCTGTGAAGCGTTTTATGGGGCGAGGGCTGCAAGACGTTAAAACCCTTGGCTCGCAGTTACCTTACAAGTTTAATACCGAAAATGGCGGCATGCCTTTCATTGAGACTGTGGCCGGAATGAAAAGCCCGGTAGAAGTGTCCGCAGAAATATTAAAAACTCTGGCTCAGCGAGGTCGCGATTCACTGGGTGGCGAATTAGACGGTGCAGTGATTACTGTTCCAGCCTATTTTGATGACGCTCAACGTCAGGCGACCAAAGACGCAGCCCGGATTGCTAATATCAATGTTTTGCGTTTATTAAACGAACCTACGGCGGCCGCAGTGGCCTACGGGCTAGATGAAGCAGAAGAGGGCGTCATCGCCATCTATGATTTGGGCGGTGGCACCTTTGACATCTCGATTTTACGCTTGAGTCGCGGTGTATTTGAAGTGATGGCAACGGGCGGCAACTCGGCTTTGGGTGGTGATGATATTGATCACGTTATTGCTGAGTGGATAATGGCTACGGCTGAGCTAGGAGATAATCTCGAGCCTAGTGCCCAGCGTGAATTGCTTAATTTGGCCTGTCAAACCAAAGAGACTTTGAGCGCTCATGAAAGCGCCGAGTTAATATACGGCGATTGGCAGGGCGAATTAAGCCGCGAAAAATTTAATGAATTAGTTGACCCTCTAATAGCGCAAACCATTCGTGCCTGTAAGCGAACTCTGCGTGATGCAGGAGTGAGCTCAAACGACATTAAAAACGTGGTTTTGGTCGGTGGGTCGACTCGTTCCCTGCGCGTTAGAGAGCAAGTAACAGCGTATTTTGGTCGAGAACCTCTGGTCAATATTGATCCAGATCGTGTAGTTGCCATTGGTGCAGCCTTGCAGGCTGATATATTGGTTGGCAATAAACCCGACAGTGATCTATTGCTGTTGGATGTTATTCCTTTGTCTCTTGGGCTTGAGACAATGGGTGGGCTGGTGGAAAAAGTGATTCAGCGCAACACCACAATTCCTGTGGCGAAAGCGCAAGAGTTTACTACTTTCAAAGACGGCCAAACGGCGATGGCAATTCATGTCTTGCAGGGCGAGCGCGAATTGGTTGACGACTGCCGCTCACTGGCGCGTTTTGAGCTGCGAGGTATTCCTCCCAAGGTGGCGGGCGCCTCACATATACGAGTCAGGTTTCAAGTGGACGCCGACGGTTTGTTAACGGTTGAAGCGCAGGAAAAATCCAGCGGCGTAGAAGCTGGTATTACCGTTAAGCCGTCTTATGGTCTGGAAGACAGCACCATTACTCGTATGCTAAAAGATTCTTACGAATTTGCGAAAGACGATATTGAATCGCGTTCACTGCGTGAGCAGCAAGTTGAGGCGGAGCGAGTTATTGAGGCTCTAAGCTCGGCTTTGGCCGCTGACGGCAAGGCTCTGTTGAGCGACTCTGAATTCAGTGACTTGCAGGCAGGTGTAAGCCGTTTGCGCGAGTGTCACAACAGTGGCAGTGCGGATGAAATATTGGCAGAAATTGAGCGTGTGGGTGCGCAGAGTGAAGCGTTCGCGGCAAGGCGTATGGACGTCAGTATTAAAAAGGCACTTGCCGGCCACAACTTAGATGAATTGGATCAGTAAGAGCAGAAACTAACATGCCACAAATTGTATTTTTACCTCATGAAGTAATATGCCCCGAAGGCGCGGTTATTCAAGCTGAAAAGGGCGAGAGTATTTGCCGTGCAGCGCTGCGTAACGGTCTTGAAATTGAGCACGCCTGTGAAATGAGTTGCGCCTGTACAACTTGCCACGTTGTTATTCGAGAAGGTTACGAGACACTGGCGGAGCCAGATGAACTGGAAGATGATTATTTGGATAAAGCTTGGGGCTTAGAGCCAGACTCGCGCTTGAGTTGTCAGTCTTTGGTAGATACAGAAGATTTGGTGGTGGAAATTCCCAAGTATACAATTAATATGGTCTCTGAAAATCACTAATCGCAGGCATAGATCATGAGTTTAATTTGGACTGACATTCTCGATATCGCCATAGAGCTTTGTGATAGCAAGCCCGAAGTAGATCCGCGTTATGTAAATTTTGTGGACCTGCGCAACTGGGTTTTGGCCCTGGAAGATTTTGATGATGACCCCGCTCGTTGTGGCGAGAAAATTTTGGAAGCCATTCAAGCGGCGTGGATCGAAGAAGCAGAAGACTAAACACCCTATAATAAAGCAAGGTCTGTGATGATGAAGTTAGAAATGATTTGCACTGGAGAAGAGGTGCTGGCTGGCCAAATCGTCGACAGTAATGCGGCTTGGTTTGCCAATATGCTGATGGAGCGAGGTGTTGAAATGACACAACGCGTCACCGTTGGCGACCGACTTGAAGATTTAGTGGCAGTCTTTCAGGAGCGCAGTCATCACGCCGATGTGATTGTAGTAAATGGCGGTCTTGGACCAACAACCGATGATCTCTCGGCTGAAGCCATGGCTTTGGCAAAAGGAGAGGCCTTAACGGAAAACGCCGAGTGGCGAGCGCGCCTTGATGAGCTGACGATTCGCTACGGTCGTATGATGTCTCCCAATAATCTAAAGCAAGCCATGTTGCCTGAATCAGCCATAATGGTTGATAACCCCGTGGGCACAGCCTGCGGGTTTCGCGTTAAACTTAATCGCGCTTGGTTGTTCTTTACCCCCGGAGTGCCACACGAACTCAAGAAGATGATCCACGAACAGTTTCTGCCGTTTATTCGGGAGGAGTTTGGTGAGGGAGATTCAATGAGCTTGAAGAAGTTGCTGACGCTTGGGCACGGTGAGTCGAGCTTAGGAGAAAGTCTGGAGCGATTGGCTTTGCCGCCCGGTGTAACCATTGGCTATCGCTCTTCAATGCCTTACAACGAAATAAAATTATTCGCGAGAGGTGACGCTGCTAACGCTGCTCTTGGTGATCTTGTTGGCCTTGTAAAGTACACACTTGGGGCTGCCGTTGTATCAGAAGGCAAGCCTAACCTAGCGGAAGAAATTCACGGGCTTCTGCTTAATTCTGGTAAAACATTGGCTTTAGCGGAGTCGTGTACTGGCGGACTGTTAGCCAGTCAGCTGGTGGATTTCCCTGGTAGCTCAAGCTACTTACAGCACAGCGTTGTGAGCTACTGCAACGAGTCGAAAATTAAACTGCTGGGTGTGTCTCCCTATACCCTAGAGCAAGATGGTGCAGTCTCAATAGCAACGGTTCGCGAGATGGCTCAGGGCGCGAAAAATGTATTAGCAAGTGACTACGCCCTGTCTATCAGTGGCATTGCCGGGCCCGACGGTGGCACTGACGAGAAACCTGTTGGAACGGTTGCCATTGGTTTATCAACTCCATTGGGTGAGTGGTGCCAGATGATACACGTGCGTCAAATCTCACGGCGTACTGTACGTGCCCTCAGTTGTGCAATTGCCTATGACATGCTGCGTCGAGCAATTCAGGGCGAGGAGCCCATTGTTGAATACCCCTCAATTCGCCGAACAGCGGTGTGGAGTCGTTAACCTGGCTCATGTAGCCTGATAATTGGCCAGTATGGCTATCTATACCGTGCTCGCCAATTGTTATATTAGTCCCGACGTATACACACGCTACTCTTTAACGGTAGCCAACACTACTAGGGTGACTACAATGAAAATCGAGCGTGAAAACGCCAAATCTCCAGCCGCAAACGCGGGTAATGCTACTTTCTCTTTTGATGACGAAGGCCGTGGCCGCAATTTGCGGGCCGTGAGTTATCTACTAAAAACGTCTAATAAGCGCGCGACCAATAAGCCGCAAGAAGTGAATGACGAAGACCAAAATACAGTTTATTGGAAAGGTTACAATTAATTTCAGCTGATAGCTGGAGCAATTGCAGTTAATGGCGTTATATTTCCTAGAGCTTCAATGCGTAGTTGCATGAATCTTTAGCCGACAGCGGTGCTTTACTCCTCCAGTGGTACCTATTCAGTAAAAGCGGCACCCCCTGTGAGAGGGTGCCGCTGCCAGGCGACTATTATTAATCTATAAGCTTGTATTCGTCGCGCAAGATTTCAACAATCTCAGCTTTAGGATTTTCTGACAGCACCAGTGTCTGACCGGTAATCTTTTCAGCAATATCGACATAAGTTTTTGATATGGCCATCAATACCGATTCCGGTAAGGCGTTGTCACGTGCAAGTTGCATGCGCTCCACCATACGGTCTTTGTTCAGCAAAATATCTGGGTCTGGAAAGTGTTTGAGCAGTAGCTGGCGGAAATCTTCCTTTGAGTTTTCTACCACACGGCCGTCTCGGTATGCTGGGCCGTCCCAGATTCGAGAAGAGTCTGGCGTGCCCACTTCGTCCATATAAATGAGTTTTTCTTGGCCGCTTTTATCTGTGACATAACCAAACTCGAATTTGGTGTCTACAAACACCTGATCAATTTGAGCTAACTCATCACTAATCATGTCAAAACCTTCACGTAATAAGGTTTCGTACAGATCGATGTCGCTCTCTTTTGTGAAGTTGAACGCTTGATAATTATTAACGATATCGGTGCGAGTGATATTTACATCGTCAACAGCAGGTACGCCGGGGATGCCCTCTAAAATACCTTTGGTGGAAGGCGTGATTAGCAATTCCGGTAATTTTTGATCTTTTTGCAGGTCTTCGGCAATTTGAATGCCGCAAAATTCACGCTCGCCCTTACTGTATGAGCGCCACATTGAGCCTGTTATGTACTGCCGACAAATCGCTTCAATCATGACTGGCCGTGCTTTTTGTACGATCCAAACAAAGGGGTGGGGGATGTCGAGAATATGACTCTCAGCCAAACCTTTTTCGCGGAACAGTTTGAACCAGTGGTTCGATATGGCATTCAGCGCCGCACCTTTCCCTGGCACGCCACGCATGTCGCCTTCGCCGTGCCAGATACAATCAAAGGCTGAAATACGGTCGCTGATGACCATGATTGCCAGCGGAGCATCGGCGGCCACATCATAGCCTTTCTCAGCAATTAGGCGACGGCTGTCGGCTTCGGTTAACCAGTAAACCGAGCGAACTTTACCGCTGTGAATTGGCTGGTCGCTGCGAATGGGTAGATCGTTGTTGACGGCTAAAACTTTGTCAGCAAGGCTCATGTGAATCTGTCCTAGAGGATTGAATGGGGGGCGAATTTTAGCAAATAAAACTAGTAAATAAAATACTCGTTCTGGGAGGGGCTTTAGATCACAAAACCTGTCTGATTGGGCAGGAAATTTTCATTTTCAAAAGGACTAAAAATATTCGCAGGACACCTGTAGTCAGTGTGATTTACTCTGTCGCACTGGGTGATTATTTAACGGCGACAGTAGATTTCAATATGATTTTTTGAGGGCAAAGCCTAGCGGGTAGTATTAGTGGCTCAAGGCGGGTTAAACCCTGCGGTGTCCTTCCGCAGGGTTTAGTGACAATTTAATAAGGTTTGATTGCCTTAGTGTTCTACCATTACTCCTTTCAGTGCTTCTTCGGTACGCCATGCGCCACCCAATAATCGCAGTAAATACACCGCCGCAATTGACAGCAGCATGGCCACGAAAATAATCCAGGCTGTGCGTGGGCCCAGAACGAGTACCTTGATCACCACATACTGTGCGATAAGCATCGCCCAGTGCAGCGATACTGAGGCAATCATTAGCCAGCGAGTATCGCCCGCACCACGTAGAACACCGCCCGAAACTAAGATGATAGCGTCGGCCATTACATAACTTGAAAGCCCCAGCATCATATAGCTGGCCAGGTCATGTATCTCTTGGTAGTCACCGCCCGCGGACAGAAAAAGATCCACAAGGCTGGCTCTCATCGTTATGAATAGGACCATAAGTAAGCCTGAATAACTGAGTGCAATGAGAAAACTTGCGCGAATAACTTCGTTCGTTTTACTCATATTCTGGGCGCCAACGTAGCGACCTATCAAGCTTATAATTCCTATGTTTAAACCAATCATGGGCACAAAGGACATCATGTCCCAGTTAAATACGATGGCAGCAGATGCTCCAGCCACCACGCCATAGGACTGGAACATCAGTAGAAACAGATTGAAGGCGGCAACGTTCAAAAACATTTCAACCCCAGATGGTAATCCGAGACGCAAAAAACGTTTAAGTATCCGCTTGTCGTAGACAAACGAATTATCTACCTTAAATGTTTCACGGTGTTCTTTGCTAAAATAATACACCCCATACAAGGCCAGTGTGAAAATCGTGCTAATAACTGTACCCAAGGCCGCTCCCACAAGACCAAGCTCTGGAAAACCTGCATGTCCGAATATGAGCGCCCATGAAAGAGGAACGTTAACCAACACTCCCGTTACATCAGCGATCATCACCACACGTGCGCGCCCGATACCGGCGAAGTATGACGCAATACAGGCTTTTGCCAGGGTAAAGCTCGCACCCCACATCAGCACCTGATAGTACGAAAACTCCAGTTCAGCTTGTGCTTCGGTGTGGCCCATTGCGACAAAAATGTCACTGAGTAAATAGCCCAAAAGCAAAATAATTGGCGTGCTTAGCAGGCACAATATCAGGCCTTGGCTAAGTACCTTGGGGCATTTTTCGAAGCTGCCTGCGCCGAAGTACTGTGCGACTAGTGCGTTAGCGTAAGAGAGCGTGCCCATAAAAAGAGAGAGTGAGAAGAACGCCGCAACTCCACCGCCTAAGGCGGCTGCCATGTGGGCCGGGTCGATCTTCGACATAAACAAACGGTCGGTAAACATCATCAGTGCAAAAGCCCCTTGTGAAACAACCATTGGCATGGCAATTACGAAGAGCTCTCGAAATGTATTTTTGGATATTCCTATTTTTTTTAACATCTTGCTGTCCTGCAATAAATCTGTGGCTAATTAGTTGTTGCTCAATATGGCAACGAGGTCAATTTCTTCTTCGTCGTAGTACATATCTTTCTCCTTTTCCTGAGTGAAGTGGGCGTCTGGCATGCCGGCTTATTCTTAATCAATTGCTCAGAAGGGTGGGTGGTATAAATTCAGGGCATAAAAAAACCCGAAGGGCCAAGGCCTTCCGGGTTTTTCAAGATCTTTACAGACCTTGCGAGAACAGCGGGAGGCTTAATGGCCTCCCACCTTCATGAGAGACTTTACATAATGTAAATGCAGGACACGGACACACATCGCATTTCGCAATGACGTAAGCCCGTGACGGCTGATTTATGGGTGTAAAGTTTCATGGAGTGTTCCTAAAATTGGTCAAGGCCTATAGAGTAGGTTGATCTGAAAAAAAGTCAATGAAAACCTATGTAATTATTGCAAATAATTGGCAGTGTCTATTAATAGTGGGTGGAAAATCAGGAGAAACCCCCTCAATCATCAATTATCAATAGAAAGCTTCAGTTTCGCGTTGAAGTTTTGTGGTCCATGTCACGTCCTAAAATCTCACAACTTGTTACCCTGCGCCACAACAGTAAATATCTTATTTATGTAGTTCACATGTTGTAGAGTAAGAATTATGCAGTCTGTTGCCATTAATCAATTGTTACAATTTCGCGAATTTGACCTGCTGTCTGAGTTGGCACACGATTCCTTACTTAAGGCCCTTAGTTGTCAGGAATTTCTCAAAGGCAGCGTCCTTATCAAAAAGGGCGGTATTCAAAGCGAGTTATTGCATTTCTTACTTGTGGGTCGCGTCGAACTGCGGCACTCCTTTGACGATCGGGCTCAGCTTGAGTCTTCAGACCTTGCCAACTGTCATGCCTTAAATGTCAGCGTCGGTAAAACTACAACCGTGCGGGCTTTGAGCGATGGAGTTTTGGTATCCATCTCGCGTGGGCAGCTGGCAAATATACTGGCGCAGGGGAACCACTACGGCATTATTCAAATTGATACGGCGGAAGAGGGTATCACGGCAGATGAGCCCATTGATGACAATTTTGAGAAGGACTGGCAAACCTGTTTTATCCAGTCTCCGCTCGCAATGAATTTACCTCACGAAGCCATAATGCAATTGTTGTCAGTGATGGAAGACTTTGAGGTTAAGGCGGGTCAGGAAATTGTCAAAGCGCAGACCGAAGGCGATTACTTCTATTTAATTAAGAGTGGGGAGGTCACTGTTAGTACAGAGGATGGAGGGCCTTATCAAGGGGCTTCTATTACTTTAGAGCCTGGTCAATATTTTGGCGATGAGGCGCTTGTGGCAAAAACCCAACGCAATGCAACGGTAACCATGGCAAGTGATGGTTTGCTGGGGCGTTTTTCGGCGGAGATGTTCGACGAGCTTATTAAAACTCATCTGCTAATATCTAAAAATGAGAGCAAACCAATTCAGGGTCCTGTGACAGTTTTGGACGTACGCTTTCCTATTGAAATAAAGCAAAACAAGGCTGGCCACAGCGATACAGCGGTGCAAAATATTCCAATAAGCTTGCTGAGAAAAGGCTTATCCAAAATGGATCAGAGCGTCGAATATCTGATTAGGCCCGCAAACGATTGTCGAGGCGCACTCGCAACCTACTTGATGAGACAGGCCGGGTTTAATGCCTTCATTGATAGTGAGGCCAGCTAGTTGACTGGCTGAGCCATGTTCTCTACCTTACTATTGGTTCAGCCTCTAAACACACTCGGAGTGAAAGAATGCGGGTTTTGATGATTGTAGGTTTATTTATTCTCTTGGTGTGTAACTCTTTAATGGTGAGCGCCCAGTCTTATTGGCAGGACCTAGGTGGTGTTGGTGCTTTAGCGAAACCGTCCACCACTTCAAGTGCAGAGAGTTTGGATCGAACACTTAAGATTCAGAGTGGCCGACGCATGAGCTTGGATCTGCCTGTTTGGCTCCATGCCTTAAACGACAACCCTCTTGGCGCAAGCTTGGTTTTACCGCTGCCAGATGGCACCTTTGCCGAATATCATTTTGAATCTTCCCAGGTTATGGCTGAAGAATTGGCCGCAAAATACCCGCATATTCAAACCTTCCAGGGTGTCGACACGGCTAATGCCGTAAACCAAGGTCGATTCGACCTGGGGGATCACGGCTTTCATGGGCTGTTTATTCACAATGGGCGACGTATCTACATTGACCCAGAAATAAAGGGAGATACTCAACACTACCTAGTGTACTACGCTTCAGATTTAAACAATGTGGAGCCGCGCATACAAGATCGCGTTTTTTCTCAGAAGCCCGATTTTGGGCTTTCGGCAAAGCCCGCGGTAATCTCCGCAAAAACTAGCACTGGTAGTCAATTGCGCACCTATCGCATGGCCGTCAGTGCCACTGCCGAATACACAGAGTTTCACGGTGGTAGTGTCAGTGAGGGTTTGGCGGCAATTGTGACCTTGGTGAATCGACTCAATGAAGTATTTGCTAGAGAACTGGCCATCAATTTTCAACTTGTGGCTAACAACGACGCCATTGTTTTTACCGACGCCAATACCGACCCCTTTGATAATTCAGATGATGATGTTGAAACCAATGCAGATGTGCAGCGCACCTTTATTGGCAATGGTAATTTTGATATTGGCCATGTGCTAAATACGGCGGGTGGTGGATTGGCTTACAACGGCGTCTGCGATAATTTTTACAAAGCGCGGGGGCTAAGCGGTAGCCGCAATCCCCAGGGCGACCACTTTCATGTGGATTTAGTGGCTCATGAAATAGGCCACCAATTCGGTGCAAGCCATACCTTCAATGGCACTGAAGACGGCTGTGAGGGCAACCGCGATGGCCTTTCGGCCTGGGAGCCTGGCAGTGGTAGCAGTATCATGGCTTATTCGGGTATTTGCGGCAGCCAAGATTTTGCTTTTAGTGCGGATCCATTTTTTCATGGCGCCTCCATTGAGCAAATGGTGGATTACGTCAGCGTCGGGTTTGGCGCTGGCTGCGAAAATATTTCGGCACTTGCCAATACTCCCCCTGTGGCCAATGGGGGGCTAGACTACAATGTGCCAGCAAACACACCGCTTCAATTGAAGGGCAGTGGCAGCGATGCTGACAATGACGTTTTAAGCTTTAGCTGGGAAGAATTTGACCTCGGTACAGCGTCGAGCAGTAGCGCGAATATGGTGGACGACGGCAGTCGCCCGCTATTTCGCTCATGGCCCCCTGAATCTACAGCCGACCGATATTTGCCACGCTTGAGCAATGTCTTACAGGGCACTACGGTATTGGGCGAAACCTATGCGACGACCAATCGGGCACTTAACTTTCGCTTAAGTGTTCGGGATGGGCAGGGAGGTGTCGCTTATGACGATATGCGTATTACCGTGACCAACACGGGAGAAGCTTTCGCTGTGACTGAACCGAGTACGGGGGCGAGCTGGGAGGCTGGAGAGCAGAAATTGGTGCGCTGGAATGTCGCTGATACCAACATGGCGCCAATCAATTGTGGTCAGGTTGATATTGCGCTGTCGAGTGATGCAGGCATAAACTTCGATCTTATTTTGGCCGAGGGAACGCCCAATGATGGGGAAGCTGAGGTGCTCGTGCCCAGCAGTAGTAATAGCGCCGCTCGACTGAAAGTACACTGCAGTGACAATATCTTTTTTGCGATAAATTCCGGTGACATAGAACTATTGCCTTCTAGCACCACGCCTCCTCCTCCAACAACAGAGCCCACACCGAATGAACCTAGTTCAAGTAGCGGTGGCGGTGGTGGCGGGAGCTTCTCTGTCACAGGTGTATTGGTTTTACTTTCACTGTGTTTTTTAACGGCTTGCAAGCCCATGGTGGTCGCGAAATCTGAAGCTGAGGTGCTTCAGCAGGGTGACCCTGGAAATTTCAAGTTAGAGAGTGTGGAAGAAGACGTGCAATCTGCGCTGGCAAAAGGTGATAGACGTTTGTGGATGATGAGTGGGCGTAACCCTACTTTGCCAGGGGTGGGCCTCGATGACTTTGATAGCGCAAAGCTCGAGTGCGGTTCTCGTTTCATTTCTGGTTCGGGCGATCATCTTGATTCAGGAGATAAGGCTTTGATGCGCCGTCAGTGGCTGGCTTATGCTAAGCAATACAACCTATTGATGAGATCGCATTGCAAATAAGTACAAACTTGAATAAGTTATTATTCTATCTTGCTGTGGGTGTGTTGCTGCTGGCTCTCGCACCTTTTTCGGCGTCCTGGGTCGAAGGCTGGATGTCAGTTCCCGCCCTGAATGTCGACCAGGCATGGCGTTTTTTTACCGCTCACTTTAGTCATTGGTCATGGGCGCATTGGTGGACAAATTGTGCCGCCTTTGTGTGCTTTTTACTTCTGTATTTTCATACTTTGTCAGCGAGAAATATCTTGGTTTTCACCGGCTTCTTACTGATTGGCAACGGCGTATTCTTAAGTTTTTTTTATACTCGCGAATTTTACTTAGGTTTTTCAGGCTTGCTGTATGCCTGGTTTGTTTATGGAGCTTTATGGAAGTTTTCTGAGCGCGGCTTGTTGAATGGATTAGTTTTGTTGTTTTTGTTGTTGAGAGCCTTGGGGGTAGGCCGCGAGCTCGCCGGTGCAGACGAGCTTGCAGTGGCCAGTGAAATTCACTGGCTCAACATGGTGTTAGCCTTAGCGGCTCTAGGCTTGCATCGCCTCTTCTTCTGGTTCTTCGTAAAGCGGTTTTTGTAATTCTACCCAGTCAATCTCGCCATCATCAACCATATTTTCATATTCTAGAATTCCCAGATTTTCGAATAATGGACGTACCTTATCGGTGAGTAGGCCTATGCGACGCAGGTTAGGAATAATCCGGGTAAATAGGAAGTTTCTAAAGTGCGCCATCATCTCGGCTTCGAGGGTTTTAGTGCGAGCCTCTTCTACATCCAGACCAAACTCTTCGAATACGTCAGTGCCAATCAAACGCTCACGCATTACTACGCAGGCCTCATAAGCAAAAACTGCACGCTCTTCCTTTTCTTCCTCAGAGAGTGTGGTGACAAACTCTTCCAGGTAGTTAACCCCAAAAGTTACGTGCCTGGCTTCGTCTCGCACAACAAGGTAGAGGATGTTTTTCAAAATAGGGTCTTGTACCGTTAGGCGTAAAGTATTGAAGGCCGCAAGCGCCAGGCCTTCAATTATGATCTGCATGCCAATAAACTTTAGATCCCAGCGTGGATCAGTAAGTATTTTGTCGAGTAGGGATTTGAGGTGAGTGTTAATAGGGTAAACAATACCAATTTTTTTCTGCAGGTAATTTGTAAACACCTCTACGTGACGGGCCTCATCAAAGGTTTGTGAGGCAGCATATAATTTTGCATCGTAAGTGGGTGCGCAGGATACCAATTGTGAGGCAACCAACAGAGCTCCTTGCTCTCCATGCATAAACTGAGCGAGGGTCCAGGCAAGATAATGCCAGTTGTAGCGCATTTTCTCTGAGTCGGACATGTTTTCAAAAGGGGCCCAGCCATTAAAAGGGTTGTGGGCTGGGTCCATAATGTGCTGATCTTTAGGGAAGGTAGGGCCCCAATCAATATCAACTTCAGCATTCCAATTAAGTTCTTTCCCCAATTCATACAGCTTCTTAATTCTGCCGTCAGCTGATTTATAGTCCCAGTTGTAGGATCCTGTTAAGGGGGTTTGAAAGATTTCAATAATGTCATTGACGTGTTTCAAGGATAGTTTGTCTTCAATATCCTGATGGCCCGCTCCGTTCCATGATTCAAGCGTTTCAATCTCAGTGGGAGTGTCTTCTAGGTTTATTATTTTCATTCTCTGCTCCAAATGTTTGACAAGTGAACTCTGGTTAAATAGCCGGACATAGTGTCTTACTAGGGCAAATTCATCGCTCTAGAGTAAATACTCTAAAGGAGTTTATTACAAAAAAAGAGCTTGTTGTCAATTAACCATGACCGTCCAGTCACGCAATTTTGACCTTGCTTCGGGGGTTCACTTTACCTGTGTAAGCTTCATATTCTGCTTCTGTATTATAGTGATTTTCTTGATTTTTCCACTGGCACTTGATCTTGTGGGCGGCTATTAGAGGCCTTAATGACCAATATGGAGAGTTTGGAGGGGGCTCGAGTGCCTTGTTGCTAATATAGAAGGCCCTCATTTGGGCGATTATTCTGGTGCCAGAGCACTGGCTGAACTATCATTGTGACTTTGGCCGTAAATATCTTTTGGCTATTGATTGTTAACTGGGAATATAGAATGCCTAACATGGATCGGCCGGGCCGGACTCTGCGACTCGCCGCGATTACACTTCTCTCTGTGATCTGGGCTCCAATGAGCAGCGCGCTTGGTTTGGGGGGCGTTAAATACAATTCTTATTTAGGTGAGCCGCTTACGGCTAGTGTTCAGCTTATAGGAAATACCACCAACTTGGGCACGAGCGATATTAAGGTTCGTGCGGTATCGGCGAGTGATGCGCAAGATATGGGGGTTGATATCCTCATGAGCGCCTATCGATTCAAATTGACCCCGCGACTTGACCAAGGCCGCTTAGTTGTCGACATATCTTCACGAGAAGCAATTCGAGAACCCTTTGTTGATCTGCTCATTGAATTGCAGTGGCCCAAGGGCGTTGTTTTTCGTGAATATACCTTACTACTCGATCTTCCCCCAAAGCGCACCAGCCTCAAGCCTAGTGCGCCTAAGCGCGATAAACGCGCTGAGCTTAATTCGGTTCAGCGCACGACAGTGCAAAAATCTACTACCCGTCAGGCTCAAACCTTCACTGCTGCGCAAAATGGCCAATACCGAGTTAAGTCTGGCGATAGTCTTTCGAGAATTTCAAAGCGGTGGCGGGCCGGTACAGGGCATTCTCAAAGTGATGTTTCGAGTTGGATACTAAATCAAAACCCAGAGGCCTTTATTGGTGGCAACGCAAATCGTCTGATAGCGGGTGCTCAACTGCAGCTTCCTGCGAAAGAGTCTGATTTAGCAGGGGGTTTACCTCAGGTCGGCACGCCGCAGTACACATCAAGAGATGAAGAATACAGAGCTATAAAACCACAGGAAATGCAAAAAGCGAGCGCTGCAAACAGCAGTGCAGAGGGCAAACTCTATTTGGGTAATGCGGAAGCAGCCAAAGTGACTGAGCCCGATTTCACCGCTCAAGCCGATAGCATTCGCACTCAGGTCGAATCGGCGCGGGAGATGAACGATCTCTTGGCCCGTGAAAACCAAGAGCTACGAACACGCATAGAGCGCATAGAAAATTCAGGGTATAACCGCACCTTTGAGCAAATTGTAGCCCTGCAACAACAGCAAATTGATGAGCTGCGAAATGAACTTAAGAGTGAAGCTTTAGCTCGCAAAGAGGCGGCAGCAACCGATCTTGAAGCACCGCGTGGTGACAATGAAGCGACTGCTGTATTCACTGAAGCTGCGGCTCAGGCTGCTGAAAGTCGGGCGCAGGGCAGCGCTACAATAAACCCACTGTGGTGGGTGATGTTGGGCTTACTGTTAGGTGCTGGTTTGATGGTGGGCTATCACTTCTGGGGGCGACGAAAAGCGCAAGTAGCAAGCAAAGACTTTGATTATGCGCCGGAACTGGAAGAGCTGGACACATCCGACGATGACGAGACGAACTTTGATGTTGCCGAGCTTCAAGAAGCCGTAGACGAAATCGATATTCTTCCCGACGACGATCTCTTTGGTGGCGGAAGTTCGCCTGCGAATGAATTGCCAGAGTCTATCGATGATAGTTTAGTTGCAGATGCTGATCTCAAGAATCTGTCACTGCACGAAGATATGGCCCCGGCCCCTGAAGAAGACGCCGTCGATAAAATGATTGGTACCGCCTACATATATACCTCCTTTGGTAAATTTGATGAAGCGAAGGCCTTGCTGGAAACTCAGCAGCAGCTTATGGGCGAAGATCCCCGCTTTACTCAAGCCTTAGCCGACATCGAAACCCAGCGGGATTAGCGCAGACAGCGGCGTAAAATTTTGTTAAAATCGCCGCCTATTTCCCCCTGATTCGCTTTCGAAAATTCAAGAGTTGTTAGTTTTATGGACAGTTTAAGGCTAGAGCCGATCGCTGCAATTGACGGTGTTGTTGATCTTCCCGGCTCAAAAAGCATTTCCAACCGTGTACTTCTTTTGGCCGCTTTGTCGGCTCAGCCAACGGCCATTAAAAACCTGCTGTTGTCTGATGATATCCGTCATATGCTCAATAGCCTCGATCGTTTGGGTGTTGATGTCAGCGCAGATTTAGCGTTTGGCGATGATAAGGGTTTGCAAAACTGCATTGTTAATAATGCTGTTGGCGCCCACTACGATGCCCCCGTAGAGATGTTCCTAGGTAACGCGGGCACGGCCATGCGGCCTTTATGCGCAGTTCTGAATACTAGGCAGGGTGAATTTACATTGACCGGCGAGCCGCGTATGTATGAGCGTCCCATTGGTGATTTGGTGGACGCCTTACGCTTGTTGGGCGCGAAGGTCGAATATTTGGGCGCGGAAGGTTTTCCTCCCTTAAAAATACAAGGGCAGAGTCTAAGTGGCGGCACCGTGGATATGGACTGTCATTTGTCCAGTCAGTTTCTCTCGGCTTTTTTGTTGGCGGCTCCACTGGCAACAGACGATGTCACGATTAATATAAAAGGCACCTTAGTATCTGTGCCCTATGTTGATATTACCCTAGCCATCATGGCGCGTTTCGGTGTGGATGTTGTTCATGACAACTACCAGCAATTTCGCATCAAAGGTGGGCAAACTTATCGGAGTCCAGGAAAAATTACCATCGAGCCCGATGCGTCTTCAGCATCCTATTTTCTCGCAGCGGCGGCCATAAAAGGCGGCACAGTACGAGTGAATGGCCTAAGCCGTAATGCTTTGCAGGGCGATGTTAAATTTGTCGATGTGCTTGAAGCAATGGGCGCGAAGGTTAACTGGGGCGACGACTTTGTAGAAGTTAGCCGCGGCGAGCTACAAGGCGTTGATTTGGATTTGAATCATATCCCTGATGCCGCTATGACTATTGCGGTAGTGGCTTTGTTTGCAAAAGGCAAAACACGTATTCGTAATATTTATAATTGGCGGGTCAAAGAAACGGATCGTTTGGCTGCAATGGCTACTGAGCTTCGGAAAGTGGGAGCGGTAGTGGAAGAGGGCGAGGACTACATTGAAGTGATTCCGCCGCACGAATTTAAAGAAGCCTGCATTGATACTTATGACGATCACCGTATGGCGATGTGTTTTTCACTAGTAGCCTTGAGCTCGCAAGCCGTAGTTATCAATGACCCGGGATGCACCTCAAAAACCTTTCCTGCGTATTTTGATTATTTTGCAAGCGTCAGCACCCCGGCGTAAATGGAAATGGCAGACCAAGGCCACAAGCAACAGTGTGCTAGAATTTGTGCGTGGCTAGTCGAGTGCACCGGTTTTGGCTGCGATGATCATTAGAGTGAGGTCATCGAGTTGCGCTTCGGCCTGATTTTGAAACTGCTGTTCTATCCAGGACAGCTGATCTTCCAGATTTAAATGTTTTGATTGCACTACCCAAGACAAAAAACCCTTTATACCTAATTCCTCCCCGCTGCTTGTTTTACATTCAATGAAACCATCGCTATAAAGATACAATCGCTGGCAGTCAAAAAGCACGTTTTCGGCGGGAAACTTTAGGTCGGGAGACACGCCTAAGGGTGGTCCTTGGGCTAAAAGTTGTTGAGCACTTTTCTCTCCCACAATGAGTAGAGGTAAATGTCCCGCGTTGATAATACTCAGTTGATTGTTGTTTGGGTTTAACCAGCCGGCGGCGAAGGTAACAAACATGCCGCGAGTGGTGGTTTCGCACAACTCAATGTTCATCAGTTCAATAATTCGTTCCGCACTTTCTTCAACTTTGCACAAGCAGCGAAACAGTGAAATGGCTTTAGCCATCATAATCGCCGCGTGCGTGCCTTTGCCAGATACGTCGCCCAGGCAAAAACAGATGCGCCCATCGGGTAGCTCAAAGTAGTCATAAAAATCGCCCGACAAGGTCATCGCCGGAATATTCAAGGCGGCCACACATTCAATATTGCTAGTATCTGACTGTAGGCTTTGTTGTATTTCTCGAGCAACATTCAATTCATCGTTGAGTTTCTCGGCGTAGATGTCGCGCTCTTGCAGGGTGCCCTGTAGCTTCCACGTCAATTCTAAAAAGCTCAAGTTGTCTTCAATAAGTTTCGATTTTGCATCATCTAATATATTTTCGAATTGAAGTTGTTCACCGATATTGATGTTTATGGACGTCGCCGTGTCTGCCAGTGCTTCTGGTATTGCTTCCAATACCCATTCGATGCTGCTGCGGTCTAGGGAAAAATAATCGAAAGCTTGCTGTTTTAAGGTCTCAAATACTCTGTTTTTATCCCTGCAGGTGAAAAAGGCATTGCAGTGGTCGCTCAGCGACATCAGCTTGCCAAGGTCGCTGGCGGTTTCGTCGTGATGGCGTTCAATGGACTCAATGTAGGCCTGGGGTAGCTGCCATTTCTTGGCGATTAAGGCACCCACGGCGGCATGATTGGTTCCAAACAGTTCCTCCTCCATGAGTAAGCGTCGTTCTGGTGCGTTTGCTCGTAGCAGTGGCCATCTGTCCGCTTTCCCGGGTTCCAGCATGAACAGTACCAGTAAGCCCATGTCTTGCAGTATTCCCGCGGTAAAGGCCTCCTCTATTGGCTTGGCTAATTTCTCACTTAGCAGGCGCGCGGCAATGCCGCGACGAAAGCTGTCCTCCCAGAACACATCTACGTCTAGGCCTTTGATGTCGCTGGTGGTCAGGGCGCCTTGAACCGCAAAGCACAAAATTAGGCTGCTGAGATGGGTGAGCCCCAGTACTACACTGGCTTCCTTAATTGTTTTAACATCGTGTTGAAGGCGGAATAGAGGGGAGTTGACTAGCTTCAATACCTTTGAGGTTAACGCGGGGTTAGCTGATATCATTTCAGCAAGCGTGTTAATATCCACGTCTTCTTGAGTGACATATTGAACCAGATACATCACCTGTTTGTTGGGTAATGGCAATTGATCTGGCTCTACGGTTTGGTAAAAAGACGCGTGGCTGGACGTGCTCATATAATCATCCTGAAATACTTCTGACTAAGTATAGCGATTGACGGAAAAGCGACAACGTGAAGATTGAATTTTTTGACAGCCACTGTCATTTTGACTTCGAAGACTTTAACCCAGAGGCTGGCGCGGGCACTCGGCTTGCGCAGTGGCAGGAGTGTAATGCTCGCGGGGTTGCAGGGCTCTTGGTGCCGGGAGTAGAGCCTGCTCAGTGGTCAGCAGCAAAGGCCTTAGCAGCAGATATTCCTAAGCTTGTCTACAGTGTAGGCCTGCACCCTTGGTGGATTAAGTCCAATGGGGCTAGTGAAGCTATTGCACCACAGGCCGCTGATTTTCTCAGCGACAGCAGGTGTGTTGCCATCGGTGAGTGTGGTTTGGACGCAAAAATAGATTGTTCAATGAGCGTGCAGCTTGCCATCTTTGAGCAGCACCTCCAACTTGCTGCAGAGTCCAGCAAGCCGCTGATTATTCATGTTCGCAGCGCACACAATGAACTACTGCGCTGCTTGAAGCGTTACAAATTACCAAAAGGTGGTGTTGTGCATGGCTTTTCCGGCAGCCTTCAGCAGGCACAAGATTATTGGGCGATGGGTTTTTATCTGGGTATTGGTGGCACCATTACATATGAGCGAGCTAAAAAAACTCGTCACACGGTCGCCGCTATGCCCCTGGAAGCCTTGGTTCTGGAAACTGACGCGCCCGATATGCCGCCGTTTGGCTTTCAGGGGCAAGCCAATCACCCGCGTAATTTGATTTGTGTGGCGCAGGTACTAGCAGAGTTACGAAATGAACCCTTAGAGCTTATTGCGGCGCAAACATCGCTCAACAGTCAGAAATTATTTGGCCTGAAGTAGATCCAAAGGAAAAGCCATTGTTATGCCTCATAGATTTAAGCCTGAAGAATTTAAACGCTTGTTTCCGCTCTTTAGAAGAGCGGAGAATCAAGGTCTAGTTTACCTAGACAGCGCGGCCACCTCACAGCGCCCTGAGTGTGTCATTCAGGCAGTCACAGATTTTTACTCTGCAAGCAATGCTAATACGCATCGCTCGAGTCATCGTTTAGCAAGAGCTGCAACGGCCATGGTTGAGCGAACACGTATTGCGAGTGCTGAATTTTTAGGGGCTAGTGAAGCCTCGGAAATTGTGTTTAGTCGAGGCACAACCGAAGCCTTGAATTTTTTAGCGAGCAGTCTGTGCTCAAGCTTAGACCCTGGAGATGAAATTCTTCTTAGTCGTGCCGAGCATCATGCAAACTTAGTACCTTGGCAAATGGCGGCCGAGCGTTATCAGTTGAAGTTGAAGTTTTTACCTGAGTCACTTATCCCAGGGCCAAACGGAATACCACAAACGGAAAATTTCCTTGAGTACCTTAGTGATAAAACCAGAATAGTGTCGCTTACGGCAGGTTCAAATGCCTTGGGTTTTAGTGTGGATGTTGCCAGTGTGGCTGCGCAGTTGCAGAGTATGCCCTGTTGCCTTGTGGTTGACGGCGCCCAACTGGCGGCTCACCAAAGTATTGACGTAAAGCTTTTGGGTTGTGATTTTTTTGTTTGTTCTGCTCATAAATTCTACGGCCCGACCGGTGTCGGTTTGTTGTATGGTCGCAGAGAGTTGCTTGAGACATTACCTCCGTGGCAGGGCGGCGGAGAAATGATTTCAAATGTTGGGCTGAATGCCAGCGAGTGGGCGAATATACCACAGCGCTTTGAGGCGGGTACGGCTTCGTTGTCGTCAATTGCAGGTCTTGAAGCTGCGCTCAATTTTCTAAGTGAGTGCGACCGCGAGGCGATGTACGATCACGAGCAAGAGCTTACGCAGTACTTACATTCAGAACTCATGAAAATCCAAGAAATAGAATTATTATCAAGACCAGAAGGTAACTTGGGTATAGCCACTTTTGTGCCTCGGGGCGAAGTCTCTGCCACCGATCTTGGTCATGGTTTAGACGAGCAGGATGTTGCAGTTCGAGTGGGGCATCACTGTGCCCAGCCTCTGATTGATGCTCTGGGAAAGGGGCCCACACTTCGGGCCTCGGTGCTTGCCTATAATACTCGAGCTGATATAGATGCGCTGATTGTCGGTTTGAAGCTTGCGTTAGGTGCAGTGGCCTCGGCGGTTTCAAACGCTGACAATGAGCTTGCCGCACTCTCAATAGAAGACTTGCGAGCTCACAATGACTGGCAGAGTCGCTATCGGCAGCTGTTGAAATGGGGTAGTGCAATTCAATCAAAGCCTATGATCCGCACGGAGCTTAATCGTGTGAATGGCTGTGAAGCCGATACTTGGTTGCAGCGGGAGAGGCGCGGTGAACATTATGTTTTTAGGCTGGACAGTGACTCGCGGGTGGTGCGTGGTTTAGGCGCTTTGTTACTTGTTTTGATCCAGAATAAAACGGAGGAAGAGTTAGAGCATCTCGATATAGAAGGCGTGTTTAGCTCTCTGGGGCTTAAGCAGCATTTAAGCCCATCGCGGAGCAATGGGTTTTATGCCATGGTGAAAAAAGCACTCAGCTTTTAGTCTGCAGTGGGTGTATGGCGCTCCAAAAGACGCTCAACCGCCCGTGCCGCGGCAATCATGCCAAAACTGGCTGTGACCATTGTGGCCGCGCCGAAACCACCTGCGCAATCCAGTTTCACGCCATCTTGCAAAACCCCGTCCTTTGCTTGGCATACGCCCCCTGTGCCGTCAGGGTATAACATTTGTTCTGGTGAATAGATGGCTTCGACGGAAAATACTCGTTTCTGATTGCGCGGGAAGGCGTGTTTTTGCCGGAGTTGTTTGCGAACTCGAGACAGTAGTGGATCTTGTAAGGTGCGACTGAGGTCGCCGCTGATTATTTGCCTTGGGTCGCGCTTGCCACCCGCCGAACCAACCGTAACTATTTGTTGTTTTTGTCCGCGGCAATGGGCAATAAGCGCGGCTTTTACGCGGAAATTGTCTGCGGCGTCGATGACGACGTCGTAACTTGGCAGGATTATTTCTGCCAAGTTGTCCAGCGCGACAAAATCTTCTATTTCACTTACCTCGAGCTCTGGATTGATGGCCCTTAAGCGTTCGGCCATAACGGCAGTCTTTGACTGGCCGACAGTATGAGCCAGAGCGTGAATCTGTCGGTTGGTATTGGTGATACAGATATCGTCTAAGTCTACCAGTGTGATTGCCCCAACTCCGGTTCTGGCTAAGGCCTCGGCTATCCAGGTACCGACACCGCCAATACCTATAACCAAGAACTTGGCTCGAGCTAAAGCCTCGAGACCGCTGTCACCGTATAGGCGCGCGATGCCTCCAAAGCGTTGTAGCCATTCCGGTGATAAAGTTACTGTGCTTTCACTTGTGCTCATAGTTAAGCTAGGACCTATACCTTGATTGATTAATGCGAGATGTTATGTGGACAAAGAAAATGGGTGAAATTTTGTTTGTCGGCCATTGCAGCGTCCACATTTATTGACCTCACTCGAAAGAATAAGGCCTTAAGAAAAGGGACTAAAGTCTCTGCTTAGGTGATTTCTGCGTAGTTGCCGCGATGGAATAGTAGAGGCTCAGTTTCATGGCTTTCAAAATCTATCACGCGACCGACCAAGATGGTGTGGTCTCCACCGTCGTAACGGTGTTCAGTGTCACACTGAAAACACGCTGCAAACTTGGGTAATATTGGTATGTTTGCCAGCCCTGTGCCGCAGTCAATAAGCTCGAACTTATCGGCTCCAGTTTGCGCAAACAAATTAGAGAGCTCGGCTTGGCCGGCCGTGAGCACGTGAATCGCAAAATGCTTGGCGGCCATAAATGAATCGTAGCTGTAAGCACTCTTAGCAATGCTCCAGAGCACTAAAGGTGGGTCTAGAGACACCGTATTAAAGCTGCTGGCGGTCATGCCCACTTTGCCGCCCTCGGCGTCTAGAGTGGTTACAATGGTGACTCCCGTGGGAAATTGGCCGAGGGCAGACCGAAATTTCAAAGGGTCGATTTTATTGATGTCCATCGTTTACTCTCAAGTTTGGCTGGGCGCAGTCTACAGCCTTTGAGTTAAATTAGAAATTGTTCCAGGGAATAAGCGTCTGGGCTAACTCGCAGTACCCAGCCGTGATCGTGCCAGTCTCCAAGTACGATTCGCTCTGCTTTGCCACTCTTGAGGCTCAGTGGATGGCGCGCGGGGCGGTGGGTGTGGCCGTGAATGAGGTGTTTTACCTGCTTCAGCTCCATTACTTTGCTGACTTCACTTGGCGTCACATCCATGATGTCTTCAGCTTTTAGGCTGTTCATCGACTGGCTTTTTAGCCTGAGGTCGGCGGCAATGATACGGCGTTCGGCAAGGGAGTGGCTCATCAGTTGCTGCTGCCATTCGGGCGAACGGGCCTGTTGCCGGAATATCATATAGTCTTCATCGAGCGTACAAAGGCTGTCGCCGTGCATGAGCAGCACTGGCTCTCCATAGAGTTCGATAACAGAGGGGTCGGGGAGCAGTGTAGCGCCCGTTTCCTTAGTAAATGTGTCGCCCACTAAGAAATCTCGGTTGCCGTGCATGAAATACAGGGCTGTGCCCTTGTCACTGATGTTTCTCAAGCTTTCGACGATTTCTCGGGAAAACTCAGAGTCGTCATCGTCACCCACCCATACTTCAAAGAAATCACCTAGTATGTATAGTGCTTCAGCGTGGGGAGTTTCGCGTTCTAGAAATTTGAAAAACGCCCGGCTAATGTCCGGGCGTGATTCATCCAAGTGCAGATCGGATATAAACAAGGTGGTCATTGGCTTGGTTTACGCCTCAGCCACGGTCACGCTATTGATGATAACGTCTTCTTTAGGTACATCTTGGTGACCCATGTGATTGCCAGTTTTCACCGCTTTGATTTTGTCGACTACTTCCATGCCTGCGGAGACCTTGCCAAATACACAGTAGCCCCAGCCTTGAGAGTTTTTCCCCGTGTGGTTCAGGAAGTCATTGTCTTTAATATTGATGAAAAACTGTGAGCTAGCACTGTGTGGGTCCATGGTGCGAGCCATCGCCACGGTGCCAAGGTCATTTGCGAGACCGTTGTCAGCTTCGTTTTCAATGTTTTCCCGCGTCTCTTTTTGCCTCATATCGCTATCGAATCCGCCACCTTGAACCATAAATCCGTCGATAATCCGATGGAAGATGGTGCCGTCATAGAAGCCATCTGCGGCATATTGCTGGAAGTTGGCCGCTGTTTTGGGGGCTTTATCGAAGTCGAGCTCTAGAGTGATGTCGCCGTAATTGGTATGTAGGGTAATCATGATCAAACCTGCTATTGGAAAAAAGGCTCATGATACTGAAGTTTTCGAACTCAAGGAAGCGTGCGCCCAACCCCGAGTGCCGTTATAATGTCTCCCCTTGAGTTGGCCGAGTGGCCGCACCCCAATTTCCCTAGTCATAATGCCTGTAGGCAAAGAAAAAGAGACCGCATGAGCGAGAATAGTAAGCCGCTAAACTTTATTGAACAAATAGTGCACAAAGATCTGGATACTAAGGCCGTTGAACAGCTTATTACCCGTTTTCCACCTGAGCCCAATGGCTATTTGCATATCGGTCATGCAAAGGCGATATGCCTGAATTTCGGTTTGGCTAATACCTTTAAGGGGCAGTGTAACCTGCGTTTTGACGATACAAACCCTGGCAAAGAAGAGCAAGAATACGTTGATGCCATTAAAGAGGACGTTAGCTGGTTAGGTTATGAGTGGGCTGGTGAGGTGAAATACGCCTCTGACTACTTTGATACCTTCTACGCTTGGGCTCAACACCTGGTGCGGGAAGGGAAGGCTTATGTCTGCGACCTCTCCGCCGAGGAGTCTAGTGCTTATCGAGGTTGGGCGACCAAACCTGGCAAACCTAGCCCTTACCGCGAGCGCAGTATTGATGAGAATCTCGACTTGCTAGAAAAAATGAAGCAGGGAGAGTTTGACGAAGGCCATTGTGTGCTGCGGGCGAAAATTGACATGTCGTCGCCCAACATGCAGATGCGCGACCCTATTATGTATCGGATACGCAAACAGACCCATCACCAGACGGGCGATAAGTGGTGTATTTACCCTAGCTACGATTTTGCACACGGTCAGGAAGATGCACTAGAAGGTGTTAGCCACTCAGTGTGCACTCTAGAGTTTGCTGATCATCGGCCTCTCTACGAATGGTTTCTGGAGAATTTACCCGTTCCGAATACGCCTCGACAGTACGAATTTGCGCGCTTGGAGTTGAATTACACCATCACCTCAAAACGCAAGTTGAAGCAATTGGTCGACGACGGACACGTTGATGCTTGGGACGACCCAAGAATGCCTACCGTGTCAGGAATGCGTCGCAGAGGTTATAGCCCAGCGTCTATTCGTAATTTTTGTGAACTGATTGGTGTGACTAAGTCTGGTAGTTCCATTGACGTAGGTATGTTGGAATATGCCGTGCGCGATGACCTCAATGACAACGCGCCACGCGCTATGTGTGTACTCAAGCCGTTGAAAGTATCACTTACCAATGTGCCGCTTGATATGAATGAAACAATGATTCAAGCCATCCACCCCAATCGACCTGAACTGGGCGAGCGAGAAATGCGCTTTACCCAAAGTTTGTATATTGACCAGGCAGACTTTACCGAAGAGCAAGGTTTGTCGCGCAAGAAGTTTAAGCGCCTGGTCTTGGGTGAGTGGGTGCGTTTGCGCGGAGGCTATATTATTAAAGCTGATGAATGCGTAAAAAATGAAGCCGGTGAGCTTATAGAAATACTCGCGTCTATTGTGCCGGGCACCGTGGGTGAAAATCCACCCGAAGGCATTCGGCCGCGCGGCGTTATTCATTGGGTTTCGGCCACTGACAGTTTCGATTGTGAAGTGCGCTTGTATGACCGTTTATTTAATGACGAAAGCCCCGATGCCGGCGACAAAAATTATATTGATTATCTTAACCCTGAATCATTAACCGTATTAAAAGGTTGTAAGGCCGAGCGCAGTTTAGAGTCGGCTCTGCCAGGCGTGAGTTATCAGTTTGAGCGTGAGGGTTATTTCTGTTTGGACTCAAAACACAGCACTGACACTCATCCGGTGTTTAACCGGGCTATAGGCTTAAAGGACAATTGGAAGAAGTAATGGCACTCTCTATTTACAATACGCAGTCGCGGAAAAAAGAACTTTTCACACCACTCCAGCGCGATAAAGTGACGATGTATGTGTGTGGTGCCACTGTTTATAATTTTGTGCATATTGGCAACGCTCGCCCGGTAGTGGTGTTTGATACTTTGTTTCGCCTATTAAAAAGTGAATACAAAGATGTGACTTATGCCCGCAATGTTACTGACATTGACGACAAAATTATGAAAGCGGCACTCGACAACGGTGAAACGACCCGTGCAATATCAGAGCGTTTTACCGAAGCCTATGCAGAAGATATGCAGGCGCTGGGTTGTCTGACGCCCAGTATCGTGCCGAAGGCCACCGACCACATTCCAGAAATGATTGCCATGATGGAAGCCTTAGTAGCGAAGGGGCATGCTTATGAGGCCGAAGGCCACCTGCTGTTTGCGGTACAGACAATGGCGGATTACGGTAAGCTTTCTAATCGCTCACTTGAAGACATGCTAGATGGGGCGCGGGTAGAAGTAGCGGCTTACAAGCGTTACGGCGGTGACTTTGTATTATGGAAACCTTCAAGTGACAGCGAGCCTGGTTGGGAGAGCCCCTGGGGAAGAGGTCGGCCCGGTTGGCATCTCGAATGTTCAGCCATGATCGAAAAACACCTAGGTGATACCATCGATATTCATGGCGGTGGCCGAGATCTAATTTTTCCCCATCATGAAAATGAAGTGGCGCAAAGCTGTTGTGCTCACGACGGTAAGCAATTTGTACGCTACTGGATGCACAACGGCTATCTAAATATTGACGGCGAAAAAATGTCAAAATCTTTAGGTAATTTTCACACCGTCCGCTCACTGTTAGAGAGTTATAAAGGCGAAGTGATTCGTTTCGCCTTGTTATCGGCTCACTATCGTTCAGAGCAGGATTTCTCCAAAGATTTACTGGACCAATCAAAAGCGGGGCTTGATACGCTTTATGGGGCTTTGCGCGAAAGCGCCGATGTGCAGGCCGACCTTAGCGTCGATATCAAGGATAAACCTCTGTACAAAGCCTTGCTTGACGATTTGAACACAGCCATAGCGGTGAGAGAACTGTATCAATTAGCTAAATCGCTTAACAAAGCCGATGCCAGTGAGAAACCTTACTTGAAGGGGCTGTTGTTAAACTCGGCTGCACAGATGGGTTTGCTTGAAGCTGACCCTGAGGCCTGGTTCACCACTTCCGTGCAGGCCGGTGACTTGGGCGCTGAAGATATTGAGGCGCTAATTGTTGAGCGTGCCGATTCAAAGCGGAACAAGAACTTCGCGCGTGCCGATGAGATTCGAGATTTGCTAATTGCTGACGGTGTTATCTTAGAAGATTCTAAGGACGGCACCAAATGGAGAAGAGAATAGACATGACGACAAGCCCAGATTTTCGTTTTCGTCGTTTGCGTAAAACGCCTGTACTGCGACAGTTGGTGCAGGAAAACCAGATAAGTATAAATGATTTCATCTTGCCGCTGTTTATTGAAGAGGGTATTGATCAGCCGGTAGAAATAGCCAGTATGCCCGGCGTGCAACGCTACCCTGAATCTCAATTGGCTGAAGTGGTTAATAGAGTTTGGGCTCGGGGTATCAAAGCGATTATTTTGTTTGGTGTGTCGACGCACAAAGATGAGGTAGGCAGCGATAGTTGGGATGACAGTGGCCTAATGTCGAGAATGATACGCTGCGCCAAAACTGCACAACCCGAAATGCTAGTGATCAGCGATAATTGTTTTTGTGAGTATACCGATCACGGTCACTGTGGCGTTGTGTGTGATGACGATGTTGATAACGATGAAACACTGGCAAATTTACAACGCCAAGTTCTAGCCTCTGCTCGCGCGGGTGTTGATATGATAGCGCCCTCTGGAATGATGGACGGCACTGTGGCCGCTATTCGAGAAGTGCTAGACAACAACGGCTATGGCACTTTGCCCATAATGGCTTACTCCACAAAGTTTGCTTCAGCCTTCTACGGTCCGTTCCGCGACGCCGTAGACAGTAGTTTTAAAGGTACGCGAGACAGTTATCAGATGAATCCGGCCAATGGGCGGGAGGCTTTGGCGGAGTCCATGATGGATGAGGCGGAGGGTGCCGATCTGCTTATGGTAAAGCCCGGCATGGCTTATCTGGACGTTATTGCCAATATCCGAGCGAATTCCAGTTTGCCTCTGGCGGTTTATCACGTGAGTGGTGAATATGCCATGATTAAGGCGGCCGCTAAGGCTGGCGTAATTGACGAAAAAGCGATTGTTTTAGAAACGATGATGGCCTTTAAGCGGGCAGGCGTTGATTTAATCATCACTTATTACGCTGAGCAATTAGCCGATTGGCTAGCTCCGCGAATTTAAAAAGAGAACAATCTCCATGAGTAAAACATTACAAAATTCAGCGCCTGGCGTCGCTGGTATAGTTTTTTCAGTGGGCGCCTTGAGTGCTCTGAGTATCTGTCTTGTTTTTTAATGAAGACCGCCCGCATTTCTTTAACCCCCTCAATGGAAAGTATCGTGAAGTGGTGGTGCAGTGTTTGCGCTTGCTCTACCGCCGTTTATATACCGACCTTCGCGACTATGGGCACTCGCTGAATAGAGGCCAACTCTTGGATATTCTACTTGAGGCCCTTGCGCGAGCGCCCGTTCTCGATGGGGATCAAGACGAAGGTCGCTTTAAATCCCAGCGTGAGTTGGCGACCTTTATCCTCAACCGTTTATTGTCGAGTGGGTGGTTGGAAAAACAGGTAGATGACGCTACCTTGCAGAGTACTTATAGCTTTAGCCGAGCCGGGCGCCTGTTTACTCAGCCATTCGCTGAAGTTGACAGTGCGAGAGTGCGTACTCGCCATCGGAATACTAGGAATACCCGTAATAGTTTACAAGCGTTTTTAAACTCCGGAGAGGTTCATGACCTTCTCGATGCCTACGAGTGTTCTGAACGTATAATCAGCGACTTTACCGATATTATCGCTGAGCTTGAAGAGCGGAAACGACAACTGGTACGTGAAGTTGAGGCTCGTCAGCTCGTGCAGCAGGCCAGCGATGAATTTTTTGATTTCATGGAAAAACGTTTTCAGCCTGATGTGGCCGTACGCTTATCGGCTGACAGCGTCGAAAAGTATCGTGATGAAATTTCCGCATTAATTCTTAAAATCCGCAAGAAACCCAAGGAATGGAAGGCGGATGTTGAGAGGAATTTGCGTGATCTAATGCCAGATCAAATAGTCGAGGGCCACAGTTTGCTCTGGAACCTTCTGGACGGTATTGACGCGCGTTTAAAAAATGCCAGTGAAGTAATGTTGCCGGCCTTGCGCAAAGCGCTACATAGCTTTACTCAGAGAGCAGACATAATAATACGCCAACTAAGTTATCTGGCCGCGCAGCAGCACAGCGATGTGTTAGATGTGTGTAAATCTTTGTGTGAGCTTCCCGAAGAACAGCAGGAGCGCCTCCTGGGAGAGGCCAGCGATAAGTTAGTGGGTTTACAGGTGGGGTATATTGATCCTGACCATGTTCGTTTAAACGCTCCGCGAACACAGCGATTTGTGAGCGCAGTGTTTGACGATGGCGATCAAGATTTTGACATAGAGGCTCGCAAGGATCTCTATGTTCAGCAGCTGCTGGACCAGGCATTCATGGTGTCAGATGGCGCTATGCGAGATTATGTTCGTGATATCTTGCTCAAGGGAGACCGGGTGCTGACCAGTGATTTACCCATTGCCAGTGCTACTGATCTCTTGGCGGCCGCTCATGCCATTGAAGTGGCGTCGAGCAGTAATCTGTCCAGTGAAATGCAGTTTGAAGTTGAGCCCCAAGGTAGCACCAGTTGCCGTGAATATTTTTCCAGTATCGATGATTTTGCCATTTCCTTGGTGAAGAAACCGTCGCTTGAGGTTGTTGGTAATGAATAGTTTTTTGCAGTTTATAAATCCTGTCTTGCAGCAGGAGAATGTGAGCGGCGATCGCTTTAAAGATCTTTTATTAAGGCTGCTAGATTACGGTGTTCTGTGTCGTGATGAAAGCTTAACTGAACAGCAGTATTACGACGTATTTGTGCGTCTCGAGTCTGTGGTAGCAGACTATTTTGACTTGCTCAATATTCGGATTTTACACGATGCTCGCTTTCAATTTGTAAGGTTGGTGCCGCCTGGGGCACGAGTTCCCGGTCTTGAAGATGACAACGATACGCCTTTCAATGGTGGTTTGCGCTCGCGATTGTCGCAGCAAGATGTGGCTGTTGTACTGGTGTTAAGAGCTGAATATGACAAAGCTTTGCGAGAAGGCCAGATAGACGAGAAAGGCAGTGTGCGATTATCTTTGGAGGCTTTGTCTATTGCTCTGAAAAATCTATTACACCGTCAGTTACCAGAAAGTATTACCGAGCGTCGCGCCGCCTTTCGGCGTTTGCGACAGTTGCGTCTTATTGATTACGCGGGAGACGACGCTATTGATCAGGGCGACGCTTGGTTGCGAATTCGACCTCTGATCGTAAGCTTTGTTTCAGACGAAGTTTTATCCTCATTGAGGGAGGGGACTTTACCTGCTGCCGATGAAGAAAGCACTGAAGAGGCTAAGTTTTCTGAGCAGGGTTCAATGTTTTCAAAACCTGAACACTCAATTGCCGATGGCAGCACTGTCACAGAGAGTGACGAATAGCTTGGCGCTGATCTTTCGCAATTAACTAAATTAAAACGACAAATATTTGAACTGTATACGCTATGTTTTTAAAGAAATTTATTTATGTTAACTGGGGGAATATCCCTCATTTAGAGTTTGATTTTGGTCCAATTTGCCTGTTTTCCGGTGGTAATGGCTCAGGCAAGACAACGGCTGCCGATGCTATTCAAACTGTAATGACGGCGGCCCACGATAATTTATTTCACTTCAACCCTGGGCAGGATGAATCCAGTCAGCGGGCCCGAGGCAAGCAAGTTAGAACTCTTGCCTCGTATGTCCTTGGTTGTGATGATGGTTCTTACGCACGCCCCTATGATTGTGATGGTTATTTGGCGGCAATTTTTCACCCTTCTGAGGGCGAAGATTCAGAACCCTTTACCGCTATCATCGCAATGCGAGCGCATTTGGATACAGCTTCAAGCCAGCGTATGGCGCGGCTTGATGACTGTCAGTTTCTAGTGCTGCCCGGCGAGCAACTTAGTTTGAGTCACTTTGTTCGCGAAGATGTAGCAGGGCGCTATGTTACGCCTTTGAAAGACTTGCAAAAATTACTCAGTAAAGAATTCGGTGCGCAAGCGGTAGAAAAATACGAAAAGAAAAAGGCCTATTTGTGCAGGCTATATGGGGCCCTACGAGGTAAGAAAGACGCAGTGTCAGAGCGGGAAGCCATGAATGCGGCACGGGCCTTTTCACGGTTTATGGCCTATAAACCAGTGAAGAGTATCAATGACTTTGTTGGCAATGAAATACTGGAGCCCAGAGATTTAGGCGAAGCCATTAGGAATGTTTCTAGCTTGTTAAAAACCATCCATAGCATGGAGGCTGAGGCTCGAGTACTGCGAGAATCTATAACCTTGCTAAGTCATGCAGATGGATTAGCGAAAGACTACATCAACCAATGGTTGGATTTTAATGTTTTACAGTACTCTGAATCCCAGTGTCGTTTTTTAAGTGAGCAGCAGCGCTATTTAGCCGCGAAACGCGATCAGCAAAGCATGCGGGAAGCAATTGATAACAACCAACGGGAAACCGACCTTGCGGATGCTAGGCGTCGCGAACTTCGCGACCAAGGGCGTCAATTGGAAGCTCAGCGTCTCGGTATTCCGGCCTTGCGTGATAAAGACCAATTGCAGAACACGGTTGATACTTGCCATGAACAGCTGCATGCGCAAGCTCAGCCTCTCCTAGTGCAAATGCAGTTGCAGCAGAGTAATTGCGATGCAGCGGAACGTGTAATAAAAGCTTTGGCGCAAAGTAGCATCGTACTTTGTGTGCCCGCCCTAGGCGACAAGGGTATTAAGCAAGCGGCCAATGGCGTTGTGCAGAGCCGCCACAGTGCTGATATAGACATGCCGACGTTATTGGGGCGTGATTGGATAGACATTGCACCACTTGAAAATCAGATGGACAAGGCTCTGGAAGTACAGACCTTGCAAAACCGTTGGGTAAATCTATTACATAATAAAGAGCTGCACAGCAACGGTAGTGTGCGAGACCAATTGGCTCGAGAAGTGAGTAAACGCGAGCAAGATCTTGGAACTCTACAGCGAAGTAGTGAGCGCAAAAGGCAGGAAATTGATATTTTACAGGGTAGTCAAACCAGCTACCCCGCACCGGTTCGCGCCGCACTAGAGGCCATCAATAAGCAGTGCCCAGAAGCCGACGCCAGAGTTTTATGCGACTATGTCGAAGTGACTGACAGCTCCTGGCAATCGGCTATTGAGGGGTACATTGGTGGTGCTCGCTTTGGTATTATCGTAGAACCAGAATACGAGGCCGACGCTATTGCTATTGTTCGCGGCCTGCCGGGGCGAGATAATCGCGCGCGTGTAATTCAGGGCGAAAAAGCTCGGCGTGATAGCGAAAAAATGACTTTGCCTAAGAACTCGATAATCAATGAAATTGATTTTCATCACGCAACGGCTCGCCATTATCTAAGTGCGAGTTACGGTTCTGTTGAGCAAGTAGAAGATCGTGAGTCTTTGCGTCACACTCGCAGAGGCCTTACCCGCGATTGCTTGGGGTCAGGGAATTATGCATTGTTCCGCTGCGATTTGGCTGATAGCGAATTGGTGTTTGGTCAAGGCGCGCGCGAGCGTGCGAGTGAAGCCAAATTGCGTGAACTTAACGATCTAAATACGGAGTGGCAGCTCGCACGCGACCGTCATAAAGAAATCGTCGCGCTACAGGTATCCGTGGATGCGGTGGTAAACGTTCGATTCGCAGACCTACTGCAAAACATACTGAAGCTGCATCGCGAGCTGCAAACCGCAGAATCGGCAATAGAACAGCTTGGCTTGAGTGATTTCAGCGAAATGGATGATCATTTATCAGGCCTAAGAGACCAAGAAGACGCTCAAGATACGCGAATAGCTGAATTGCTTAAGTTGGCAGGGAAGCTGGAAGCCAAACTAAAGCAGGTTGATAAACTCTGCCACGAATTGGCTGATTTACAGGACTCCGCGCAAGAGCAAGTTGATTTGGCTGAAGTAAATTTGCGTACCGTGGCTAAAGAATGGTCTGATTTCAATTTGGAGGACCGACTCGCGTTGGCCGACAAAGCGGCTGCCGAAACGAATTTACTTACGCTGATCAATCAGCGCGACGATTTGCTGGCGGAGTTAAACAATTGTGCTCATGGATTGGTGCGCGCAGTAATGGCTCATAATCAGCAATCGCGGCCAGCAGATTTACTCAGTTATGAACCTGACTTTGGTCGTAACCACGACGCACAATTTTTCCGTGATATCTGTGGTGCACAGCTGCAAATTGATAAGATTCATAACCGCCTGAAAAATAACATTCTTGCGGCGAAGCATGAAAAGTTGGAAGCGCTAAAGGTAAGTTTTAATAATACCTTTGTAACGAATTTGTGCCACTCAATCTATCAAGCCATTAACGATGGTAAAAAAACCTTAGAAGACTTAAATGATGAGCTGCAACACCATCGCTTTGGCGCGGATCGAGAGAGCTTCCGTTTTGATTGGGAGTGGGTGCCAGAATATAAAGAATATTGGCAATTCTTCAAGGAAGTGATAGACAGCCCCAGCCTGGGTGATGGCAATACTTTATTTGAGTTAAGTTTCACCAAAAAAGGCAACGATGTTCGCGATCGCCTAATGGCCATGCTGTTGTCTGACGATGAAAATAAGGCTCTGCGTGAGTTAGAGCGTTTGGCAGATTACCGAAACTACCGAAATTATGAAATTTTTAAAGAACCAGAAGGTAAAGCCCCTATAGCGCTCAGTCAATATGGTACGGGTTCGGGGGGGCAGCTTGAAACCCCTGCGTACATTATTCGCTCAGCCGCCATTACTTCGGCTTTCAGGTTTAACGAAGGTAAGAGTCACCTGCGCATGGTGTTGGTTGATGAGGCTTTTTCGAAGATGGACGAACATCGCTCGAAGGAAGTTATCAATTATTTGGCTGAGAGTTTGGGTTTGCAGCTGTTATTTATCATGCCAACCAGTAAGTCTGGTCCGTTTATGGATCTGATCAGCAATCAGTTTGTGTTTACGAAGTGTCCTATTAACGGGGCTGTGGGCGAATTGAAAACTAGAGTGCTGGTTGATCGGCAAAGCTGTAATACCGATAAAATTCAAGAGTTGTGGTCTCATCACCGCAGAACGATCAGGCATCAAGCCGGCTTGGATTTTATGACTGAATTTGCATCTTAAAAGGGGAGTGTTGTGAATTATACTTCGTTACAGGCTAAGCTTAATGGCCTGCGCTCGAACAAGATATTCGAGTTATTTGTCGTAAGCGTTATCGTTTTTTCGGCCGTGGTAATCGGTGTGAAAACCTATGACGTGCCCGAGGGTATGCTGCAAGTAGTTGGGGTGTTGGATTGGTTCATCACCTTTGTTTTCCTCTTTGAAATTACCGTGCGATTTTTAGGGGAAGAGCATAAGTCTCGATTTTTTCATAGCGCCTGGAATGTTTTTGATACTCTCATTGTCATCGTCAGCTTGATTCCTATTCAAGACAGTGAGCTGGCATTGGTGGGGCGTCTTGTTAGAATCTTTAGGGTGCTGCGAATGGTGTCCATTATACCCGAGCTGAGAATGTTGCTAAATAGCCTCATAAAAGCAATGCCCCAGCTTGGTTATGTGATGCTGCTCATGTTTATAATATTTTACATCTACGCCGCTATTGGCAGCACTTTCTTTGCCGCTATCAACCCTGTTTTGTGGGGTGATATTTCGGTTAGCTTATTAACACTGTTCCGAGTCATGACTTTCGAAGACTGGACCGATGTTATGTATGAAACGATGGCGGTCTATCCTCTAAGTTGGACTTTTTATCTTACCTTCATCTTTTTCACCGCGTTCGCGTTTTTGAATATGATTATCGGGATAGTCGTCAATGTGCTGGAAGAAGAGCACATGCGTGAAAAAGCTGAAGCCGCTGATGCGGCTGGAGATCCTACTTTGCGAGATTTGCAGAACCAGCTGCTCGAACTGAAAAATCTAATTCAAAGCAAGCAGGCTTAATGTGAGCGCTGTCACTACAGTTTTTTATGTGGCCTTAATTACATTCGCCAGCGGTGTATTTGGCCAAAGCGCAGAAACAGTGGGCGTCGCCAATTTCAATAAGCCTAGCTTGGATGACTGGTCACACAAAAAATTTGCTGGGTTTACCACCTATTCTGTGGTGCAAGACGGTGTGGATTCTGTATTAAACGCCAAAAGCAAGAACAGTGCGTCGGGTTTGTATTTGGCTAAACGTGTCGACCTCGCGGAATACCCCTATGTTCACTGGCGTTGGAAAATATCCCAGCGTTTGAGTGATAGAGAGGAGCGCTTGAAGCAGGGGGACGATTTTGCGGCGCGAGTTTATCTTGTGGTGAGTGGTGGCATGTTTTTTTGGAAGACTCGGGCTATTAGCTATGTATGGTCAAATCAAATGCCTAAAGGCAGTGAATGGCCCAATGCCTTTGCGGGAGCCAATGCTATGATGCATTCGGTGCGAGGAAAGGAAGATGCGGTAAATACTTGGTATAGTGAAAAGCGGAATCTACTTGAGGATATGCGCCGTATACACGGTAGTGAGATTCGCTACATTGATGTACTTGCGTTAATGTCTGATACAGATAATGCTGGGGGATCAGTGGAAGCTTGGTATGATGATATTTATTTTTCAAAGCAATGATGTGTAAAGGGAACGGTAATTATGTATCTGGGTAGAATAATTGGCACTCTGATTGGTTTTAGCCTTTTGAATTTTTTGGGTGCTATTATTGGTTATTCCATTGGTGGAATGTTTGACCGAGGTGCCATTGGCGGCGGCCGAGCTTTTGGTGGTGGTTTTGGTGGTGGTTTTGGGGCTGGCGCCTTTCAGTCTGCAGAGCAACAGCAAAAAATCCAAGCGATATTCTTTAAAACCGTATTTTCGTTAATGGGAAAGCTCGCTAAAGCCGACGGGCGGGTGTCTCAAGAAGAGGTGGCGCAAACAGAGCGGGCGATGACGGAGATGGGTTTAACCTCAGACCACCGTCGGGAAGCTATTCGTTTGTTCAAGCAGGGCAGTGGCTCTGATCTAGATGTTGACACATTGCTCGATGATTTTTTGTTGGTTTGCAATCGCTTGGCCAATCTCAAACAAATGGTATTGGTACAGCTTATTTCCATTGCTCTGGCCGATGGTGAGTTGCATAGCGAAGAAGAGCGTTTATTGCGCAGTGTTGCCTTGCGCTTGGGTTATCCCAGCGCCGCCTTTGATCAATTGATTCGGATGATTAGAGCGCAAGACCGCTTTGGTGCTGGTGGCGGCTCATATGGCGGCAGCCAGCAGAGTGACTTGCCCTCGGCCTATGAGGCATTGGGGGTAAAGTCTTCTGATTCGGATGCGGTAATTAAAAAGGCCTATCGTAAACTTATGAGCGAGTTTCATCCCGATAAATTAATGGGGCAGGGCGTACCAGAAGACATGGTGAAAGTGGCGACTGAGCGCTCGCAAGAAATTCAAGCGGCCTATGATCTAATTAAGCGGGACCGCAAAGCCTAAGTTTAATCTCTGCTGGTGACAGGTCGTTAATATGAGTACAGCTTCGCCCTTGCCCATCAGTACCTCTTTACCAAAGATTGCAGAAGCGCTCCGTCGCAGCGGTAAACTAGTATTACAGGCAGAGCCTGGAGCGGGAAAGTCCACGCTTTTACCTTTGAGCTTGATCGATTCAGATTGGCTCGAGGGAAAAAAGATCCTAATGCTCGAACCAAGGCGAGTAGCGGCTAAGTCTATTGCCCACTATTTAGCCTATCAGCTTGGCGAGGAAGTTGGCGAGCGAGTTGGTTATCAAATTAAGAACGACCGCAAGGTCTCCAAAAAGACAGTGTTGGAAATTGTCACTGAGGGTATTCTCACTCGCCGCCTACAGGGCGATCCGGAAATCGGTGATATTGGCTTGATCATTTTTGATGAATTTCATGAGCGGTCTATTCATGCAGATTTATCATTGATGTTGGCGCTGGAAATTCAGCAGACCTTGCGGGAAGACCTAAAGTTATTAGTGATGTCGGCAACCATTGATACCGGTTTAGTGTCCCGTTATATGGGGGGCGCAGAGCTTATTGAATGCCCTGGCCGCGTATTCCCCGTATCCCTTCAATTCATGAGCGAAAGCCGCTCGCCCTTAGCGCAGCAAGTTGTCGCTGCTTTACGTCTGGTATTAAGCGAAGAGAGGCACGGTGATACCCTAGTCTTTCTCCCAGGCCAAGCGGATATTAAGCGCTGCTTATCAGAATCGAAATCGGTGTTTGGCAGTAATCCAGAGCTTCGCTTTCTCTCGCTCTATGGCGGTCTTACTTTGGCCTTGCAAGAACAAGCCTTAAGCCCAGACCCCAATGGCAAGAGGAGGGTGGTGTTCACTACCAACATTGCCGAGACGAGTTTAACCATTGAAGGGGTTACCGCTGTTATTGACAGTGGCTTAGAAAAAACCTTGGTTTATGATCCCTCTAGTGACATGACACGTCTTGAAACAAGCTACATTTCCAAAGCGTCGGCAGAGCAGCGTAAAGGCAGGGCGGGTCGCACCCAAGCCGGTAGATGCATTCGTCTGTGGAGCGAAGCGCGACACGCTTCCCTCCGAGACTATCAGGGTGAAGAGATTTTATCGGCCGACTTAAGCGGGCTTGTGTTAGATCTCAATATTTGGGGCTCTGTCAATTTTGATGATATTAATTGGTTAACTCCGCCGCCAAAAATGCACTTTCTATCCGCGAAAATGCGTTTGGTGGCCTTGGGTTTGATTGCTGCAGAGGGTGCCAGAGCAACATCCCTAGGGCACAAAGCGGCGGCAGTAGGGCTTGGCCCTAGGTTGGCCACGATGTTGCTCAAGGCAGAAAGTTCAGTGGAAAAAGGTGTTGCGTGTGAGCTGGCCGCACTGCTTTCAGATCGAGATATTTTTAGTCGCAGTAGAAGTATAGATATCCTTGAGCGCATGTTGGCCCTGCAGGATTTCAAAGACGATCAGCGCTCGGCATTAAAAAATTATTCTATTGAACCTGTGCCTATAAAACTGCGGCTTACAAACGCAAGTGTTTTCAAAAAAACAGTGGGCCTGAGCCCGTCATTAACTAAGTTCTCACTGACACAGATACAAGAAGTCATTGGTAAGCTGTTATTGTTTGCCTACCCAGACCGCCTGGCAAAACGTCGCAGCAATAAGTGTGGCCGCTACCAGCTTGCAAATGGGCGCGGGGTCTTTTTGTTTGAAGATGACCCCTTGTTTGGTGCTGAGTGGTTGCTGATTGCTGATTGTGACGGGCAAAAAACGGAAGGGCGAATCTATCGAGCCTCAGCCGTTTCACTGGACGTAATTTTAGGCTGCCTAGAAGACGAGTTTGTAATACAAGAGCAATATGTATTCGATAAAAATAAGCAAAAAATTACTGGGCGCCGCGTCACTCAATATGGCGCAATAAAGATACATTCTGCCGCCATTTCAGAAATACCCCCTGACAAATTTCAAGAATGCCTGATTCAGGTGTTTCAAGAGATGGGCTTGAGCGTGCTGAACTGGACTCCAAAAGCCGAGGCATGGGTCGCCAGAGCTCATTGGCTGGGCCAACAGTTGGATTCATTTCCCGAAATATCCAAGGCGGTTCTACTCGAAAGTTTAGAGAGTTGGCTGCTGCCTTATATTGCTGAGGTAAAATCCCTAGCAGACCTTAAAAAACTGAATGTTTATGAGCTTGTGTTGGGCACCTTGTCTTGGGAAGAACAGCAATTTTTAGCGCGCGAGGCGCCAGTGGAGTATTGCGCTCCTAGTAACAAAATACTGCCAATTGTGTATGGCAGCCAGCAGGGGCCTACGGTTTCGGTCCAGTTGCAAGAAGTGTTTGGTGAACTGAGCTCGCCTAAAATAGCGGGCGGAAGTGTTGTGCTTCGATTTGAGCTCTTGTCACCCGCTCGCCGCCCCATTCAAACTACCAGTGATTTAGCACACTTTTGGCAAAATTCGTATTTTGAGGTGGCCAAGGAAATGCGAGGGCGATACCCAAGGCATCGCTGGCCTGATAAACCCCTGCTGGAGAAAGCCGGCCGCTCGATCAAAACAAGACTACCTCAAAAGAGCTAAATTCCAATTGGTGTCAGGCGAGAGTATGGGCAGTGAGCTTTCAGCTAGCCGCAGTCCAAAAAGCAGGGTAGACTTCGGTCCCTTCATTTTAAACTTGAGTCATTGATACATGGATACAGAGACCGTAGAAGGCACAGCACTAACTATCGCTAAAGACAGCGTGGTGTCTTTTCACTACCGCTTAAGCGAAGCGGGTGGTGAGTCTTTTGAGAATTCCGAAGGCACAGACCCAGTGCTCTACCTACACGGCCACAGCGGCATGTTAAAAGGCCTAGAAGAGGGGCTGGAAGGCCACAGCGCGGGCGAAACCCTGAGCATTTCGGTTTCTCCAGAGAAGGGCTACGGCGAACGCCGAGAAGGTGCGCAGCAACGAGTGCCCATTAAGCATGTACGCACTAAGGGCAAGCTCAAGGTGGGTATGCTTGTGCAAATCAACACCAAAGATGGGGCTCAAGAGGCGATAGTGTTGAAGGTTGGGCTAAAAAACATTGATATCGACTCTAACCACCCTCTGGCTGGTAAGACTCTAGATTTCGAAGTGGATATTGTGAGCGTTAGGGCCGCCACTAGCGATGAATTGGCCCATGGCCATGCCCACGGCGCGGGCGGACACCAACACTAAATCGATATATAGACTAAATTACGGAAATTAGAGGCTAAATTTAATACCTTTTTAGTCTTTAATAGCATAAAGGCCAACTGATATACTTCTGGCGTTAATTTTTCGAAGATTGGATTTTCGAGACTTAAGGTCAAACTTAGCCATACACATAATAAAGGCGAGAGTGTGAGCAAAAAAGCCATTACACTAGAAAGAAGCTTGACCCTAGTAATTGCTATTACCAGCTTTGTAGCTTTAATGCAGGCTTATGTTGCATTTGTTATTTACGACCAGTTTACCATTCGTTCCGATCTCACTCGTAAATTGTCGCTCATGGCAGAGGTGACCGCGGGCAATACCGCAGGTGCACTCTACTTTTCTGATGAAGATGGGCTTAATGATAGTCTGGCTTTATTAAGTGCTTATCCGCCTATTCGTTATGCCGCTATTGTACGTAACGACAAAGTTCTTGCCGAATACCATATTGCCGGTTCAGATAAGCAAGCTGTGGTTTCAGCCGCTAATCCACGGGTTCTGCCTGAGGTAAATGTAGAGGGCTACAACTACGTGGAGCTCTCCCGAGATATTTACCAAAAGGATGGCGTTGAAAAGCTTGGTTATGTGTATATCTATGCTGATTTAGCGGAAGCTCGAGAGCGCTTTGTCCGTTTTACTCTAATCAGCGCTTCCATTCTGATTGTCGCTTTACTGGCAGGCTTAATGTTGGCGCGTCGGGTTATCCCGATTATTAGCCAGCCGATCCTTAATCTGGTGAGTCTAACAGCCTCTCGTTCGCGGCAAAAAAATTACACTCCCGATAATACCCCCACGCGTATTTCAGAGCTTAAAGACCTTGCAGTGGGCATTGGCGACATGCTCAATGACATTCAGCAGCGCGAGGGAGCCCTGCGCAATAGTGAGCAGCGCTTGAGCCTTGCCTTGAAAGGCAGCGGCGAGGGTATGTGGGACTGGAACATTGCCTCTCGTATGACCTATTTCGATAAGCGTTGTTGTGGCGTGCTCGGTTTAGAGCAAGAAGAAGTTGATATGAAAGACAGTGTCTGGCGTCAGCGAATTCACCCTGATGATGTGAAAAAAGCCAAACATGCCTTTATTCGTACTTTGAAAGGCAGCACCATGTCTTGCGATGTGGAATATCGAGTTCAAAGTGAAGAGGGTTGGACTTGGCTGCACTTGCGGGGCAGTGTGATGGCTTGGGACGACCAGGGTCGCCCGCTAAGAATGACCGGTACTATGCTCGACGTGACTGAGCGCAAGCGTACAGAAGAGCAGCTTGAGCTTTATGCTACAGCCTTCAATAACAGCAGTGACGCAGTAATTATACTAGATCGTAGCTTTCAAATTCTGGCGGTTAACCAAGCTTATACGCACATTACACACTATGACTCAGCAGAGGTGGTTGGCAGTGGTGAGCAGTTCTTGCGTTCCGATAATAATCCTGCCAACTTCCAACAGGTTCTCATGCGTCGAGTGGCCAAGCGAGGCCAGTGGCGAGGGGAGTCTTGGGATTCGCGTAAAGGTGGTGAAGTTTACCCACAAGAGCTGGCGGTAAACGGTGTTTATAATATTAAAAATGAGCTTACACACTACATCGCTGTATTTTCGGATATCACCGAGCGTAAAAAAACCGAAGAAGAGCTTCGGTTTATGGCTAACTATGACACGCTAACAAAGCTGCCAAACCGAGGAATGTTTCAGGGTGGGTTGCTGCGGGCAATGCAAAATGCCAAACGCAACAGCGAGCAGTTGGCTTTATTGTTTATCGATCTCGATAAATTTAAGCAAGTGAATGACGTGTTGGGCCATGACGCCGGCGACGAGCTCTTGCAGCAGGTGGCGGTGCGCTTAAAGAATACGGTGAGAGACGCCGACATGGTGGCGCGTTTGGCGGGCGACGAGTTCACCATTATTTTGGAAAATATAAATTCAGACCGCGAAGCCGAGATCGTCGCTAAGAAGATTTTACTGGCTTTTGAAACTGGCTTCATGGTGAAAGGGCATGACGCGGGTGTTGGTGCCAGTGTCGGTATTTCTTTGTTCCCCCACGATGCAACTGAAACAGAAGCGCTTATGCAATGCGCCGACACGGCAATGTATTTCGCTAAGTCGCTTGGGCGCAATAACCTTAAATTCTACAGTCCAGGAATGAACTCGGAATCTGACAGTCGCTCTAAACTAGAGCGTGAACTTCGTGCAGCTTTTAATCGCCGAGAATTGGATATTTACTATCAACCAAAGGTCGATGTGCTTAGTCGTCACGTCGTAGGTTTTGAAGCTCTGTTGCGCTGGGACCACCCTGAACTGGGTTGGGTTGACCCAGCAGAATTCATTTCCATTGCCGAAGACAGCGGCTTGATTAAGCCGATAGGTGAGTGGGTGCTGCGGCAGTCGGCGCGGCAATTAAAAGTCTGGCATGCCTTAGGTCACAAGCATTTACATATGGCCGTGAACGTTTCGGCTAAGCAATTTCAATTAGCTGATTTCCCCTTAGAAGTCGCCATTATCCTTCGCGAAGAGGACGTCAACCCTCAAGATATTGAACTCGAGCTTACCGAAAGTCTAATTATGGACAATCCGGACAAAGTTATTTTAATGCTGCATGTTTTGAAAAATCTGGGTGTTCGTTTGTCGGTGGATGATTTTGGTACGGGTTATTCGTCTTTAAGCTATTTACACCGTTTCCCAATAGATACTTTGAAAGTTGATCGCGCTTTTGTTAGTGAAATGGATGATGGTGAGGACGGTGCAACTATTGCGGCTACCATTATAAATATGGCTCATAACTTGAACCTAAAAGTGGTGGCTGAGGGCGTTGAGTCTTTGGCTCAGTTCGAATTATTGTCGGCCTTGCGCTGCGAAATGATTCAGGGCTATTACTTTAGTCGACCTTTACCGGCTGGTGAGGTGGAGTTGTTACTTGAGCAGTCGTTTGATGAGCTTGTTACTCGCGAGATGAGTATTAGCGATTGCACGGTTTAAACTCGGCGAACCGAGTTTAAACCTTCATATCCTACTCTTCAGTTTTCTTTTTCTTTTTCATTGGGGCCCAGCCATCTTTCTGCCAAGCTGAGGGTTCACCCCAAGTTGGTTTTGCCGGTGTTTTAGGTGCTGCGCTTTTACTCTTATTGTTAGTTTTCTCAGGTGTTGTGCTTCCTTCTTTACTGGGTGCCCGTCGCTTACCTATATTCTTTTTGTCGCGCAAACGCTGTTTTGTCTTGGGTGCTTCGTCAGGCATTTCAGCGGCTTCTTTTCGGGCTTTGCGCTTTTCCTTGTTGACTTTGCTACCTGCAGCCTTACCAGAGCTTTTGATTTTTTTGGGGCCTTTAAACGCCGCCTCAAGCCCTTTGATTGCTCTCTTTTCGAAGCGAATTTGTAAGTAGTGCTCAACGGTACTCATCAAGTTCCAATCTGGGGCACTGATGAAGGTGATGGCTGTACCGCTTGCACCCGCTCGACCGGTTCGACCTACGCGGTGAATATAGTCATCACCACTGCGAGCCATGTCCACATTAATTACCAGGTCGATGCCTTTGACATCTAGGCCTCGAGCCGCCACATCGGTGGCCACAAGTACTTTAATTTTCCCATACCGTAATTGGGTCATAATCTGGTTGCGAGCGTCTTGCTCCATTTCACCGTGAAGTACCCCGGCTTCAATGTTGTGGTAGCGTAGAAATCCGCCCAATTTGTTGGTGTAATCACGAGTATTGGTAAAAATTAGCGCCTTCTCATATTTTTCATTGGAAAGAAGCCATGTGAGCACGCGATCTTTGTGGGCCGCATCGTCGGTTAGAATAACTTGCTGGCGGATATTGCTGTGTTGATCTTGGGCAGTACTCAAAGTCAAACTTTTAGGGGCTCTGAGTATCTGCTGGGCTATTTTACGCACGCCTGTGTGCGCGAGGGTGGCTGAAAACAGCATGGTTTGACGCTCAGGCTTACAGGCACGAACGATTTCCAGTACGTCGTCACTGAGGCCCATGTCGAGCATGCGATCACCTTCGTCCAATACTAGAACTTCCAGATTGCTGAGTTCCGCGTGTTCGTGTTTTATATGTTCTAAAAGTCGACCGGGTGTAGCAATGAGTATCTCAGGGTCTTTGCGCAGCATGGCGCGCTGATATTTGAATTCGTCACCGCCCATCATCAAGCCCACCTGTAGGGGACAAAACTGAATCAGGTCCTTACAGTTTTTGAACAGCTGGCGAGCCAGCTCTCGAGTAGGAGATAGCACGAGTAGGCGCGTACCATGGAGTTTGGAGGGCTCAGTGAGTAACTTGTGCAGGCTGGGCAGCAGGAAGGCCGCCGTTTTGCCGCTGCCGGTATGGGCGTTCACAAGTAGGTCGCTGCCGGCTAGAGCCAGAGGAATTGTCTGCGACTGTACTTCGGTGGGTGTTTCCAAGCCCAGTTTTTCTAGGGCACGAAGTAGCTGTTTATCTAACTGTAATTCTGCAAACAAGACGATTCTCTCTCTGAAAAAACGGGCACTGTAACAAATATAGTTCTAAAGTGGAAAAAGGCATGGCCGAAGGCTATCTTAAATAGCGGTATATCCGGCTACCCACCTTAGATTTAGGGGCAAAACAATGCAACATATACTAGCAAGGCGGCGGATAACAGCTTTGTTTTCACTTTTTGTAGGGGCGTGGCTGCTAGTGGCTTGCTCGGAAAACAAGTCAGTTCACTCAGCCCCTAAACCCTCCGTGCCCACGTGGGTTGCTTGTAATTCAGATGAGCGACCAAGAATGTGCCCCACAGACTATCAGCCAGTGTGTGCACAGATAGATACAGGCACGCGCTGTGTCACAAGCCCTTGCCCCTCGTCTCGATGGCAAACTATAGAAAACGCATGCACTGCCTGTGCAAATCCGGATGTTATCGGTTATCAGCCGGAAGCTTGTGGTGGCTCTGGGCTTTAATGAGGCCAAAAGCCCTTAGCTTGTGACTCCAAAATACTGCTATAATCCGCGCCCTAAAAATTTGTTCCGCCTGTCCACAATAAAAGGTTAAAGCATGGCTCCTTCTACATTTGTTCCAGGTCAACGTTGGATTAGCAACACTGAGGTCGATCTCGGCTTGGGTATGGTTGTAGAGATACTTGATCGGCGTGTGACGCTGGCTTTTCCTGCGGTAGGTGAACGTAGAACCTATGCCATAGACAACGCCCCCATAAGCCGCGTTGAATACAATGTGGGCGAAAAGATTAACAATCTAGAAGGGGAGTCACTCACCATTACTGGGGTGAACGATCTTAACGGTTGCTTATTATACGCCGGTTTGGGAGACGACGGCGAAGAGTTACAGTGGCCAGAGTTGGAGTTAGATTGCTTTGTGCAATTCAGCTCGCCACGGGATCGTCTTTTTTCTGGCCAAGTTGATAAGTTGCCGCGCTATAAGCTGCGCCGCGAAACATTGTCGCACATGCGTCGACTTCAGCAATCGCCGGTGGCGGGTTTGCTGGGGCCTCGGGTTCAGCTCTTACCTCACCAGTTGTACATTGCCCATGAAGCGGGCAATCGCTATGCCCCAAGAGTATTGCTAGCAGACGAAGTAGGCCTAGGTAAAACCATTGAAGCTGGGCTGATTCTGCATCAGCAGTTGCACACGGGTCGCTCTAGTCGAGCCCTCATTGTTGTGCCAGATAGTTTGCTACATCAGTGGTTAGTGGAGATGTTGCGCCGTTTCAATTTACATTTCACCGTTCTAGATGACGAGCGTTGTTTGGAACTGGACGACAATCCCTTTGAGTCGGCGCAGCTGGTTCTTTGTTCTTTGTCATTCTTGACGGAAAACAGTGAGAGGCAGGCTGAGGCACTTGAGGCTGATTGGGATTTATTATTGGTGGACGAAGCCCATCACCTTCGCTGGCACCAGCGGGAGGACGGCACGGTTGAGGCCAGCCCAGAATACCAATGTGTAGAAGCGCTTGCACAGGTTGCTCGAGGTTTGCTGCTATTAACGGCCACTCCTGAACAATTGGGCATTGAAAGTCATTTTGCCCGATTGCGCCTTCTGGACCCAGATCGCTATTACAGTTTAAACGCGTTCATTGAGGAGGAAGCAGGTTACGAGCCGGTGAATCACTTGGTTCAAGGTTTGATGGCTTTGCTCGATGAAGATACGAGTGCAAGTACTGCGCAAATTAACGAAGCCTTTGCTGATTTACACACCTATCTTGGTGAAGAGCGGTCTGCGACCATTAAGGCTCAGTTCCTAGAAGGTGAGCAGGCAGACGCTATTGATCAGGCTACCCACGCACTTTTGGACAGGCATGGCACTGGCCGTGTGCTGTTTCGCAATACGCGCAACAACATTGATGGTTTTCCGGCTCGTCAATTACATACCTATCCATTGCTGCAAAACGATGCGCTTGACGATGACTTAGTAAACGACCCTAGGCTGGCATGGTTGGTGTCCTGGCTCAAAGAGCACAGGAGCGAGAAAGTTTTGTTGATCTGTGCGAAAGCTTCGCTGGCCATCGCTCTGGACGAACATTTGCGCTATCGCGAAGGTATTGCTTGCTCGGCTTTTCATGAGGGGCTGTCTCTTATTGCACGCGATAGGGCGGCGGCTTATTTTGCCGATGAAGAGGAGGATGCTCAGCTCTTACTGTGTTCGGAAATTGGCAGTGAAGGCCGTAACTTTCAATTTGCACAACATTTAGTCTTGTTTGATCTTCCAGATAACCCCGATTTACTCGAGCAGCGTATAGGCCGACTCGACCGTATTGGTCAGCGGAATACTGTCAACATTCACGTGCCTTTTGTGGAGTTCAGTGAAACGGAAGTGCTTTCTCGTTGGTATGACGAAGGCTTAAACAGTTTCGAGCAATCCTGCGCAGCAGGGCAGGCAGTTTTCGAAAAATACAGCGACGAATTGAATGAGTGTATCAGCGACCCGACTGATACCGACCGGATGGACGAGCTAGTGACTAAGTCCAGTGAGTATTGCGCCGAGTTGCTGCAGCGCTTACACGACGGCCGAGATCGCTTATTGGAGTTAAACTCCTGCAATAAGCAAGGCGCTGAAACCATCGTTGACGATATCTTGGACAGTGAGCAGCGCCTTGAACTCACGAGCTATATGGAATCGGTTTACGATCAATTTGGCGTAGACCAGGAGCGCCACAGTGCAACGAGCATCGTGCTGCACCCCAGCGACCACATGCAACAAAGCCACTTCCCTGGCTTGCCTGAGGGCGGGCTCACAGCCACTTTTCATCGGGACACGGCGCTGTCGAGGGATGATATTCATTTCTTAAGCTGGGAGCACCCTATGGTGACCGGCTCAATGGATATGGTTTTTGGTGGTGATTTTGGCAATACCGCGTTGTGCACAATTAAATTGCCGCCTTTGAAACCAGGAACCTTACTGCTTGAAGCGACCTTGCTTATTAAAAATACAGCGCCTCGTGCCTTACAGCTTTCGCGCTATTTACCACTCACGAGTGTACGGGTGGTGATCGATAGCAAGGGCACCGATCTAAGTCATATTTTGTCCGAAGAAAAACTGGATCAATTGGTGCAGAAAGTACCGCGTAACACGGCCCAAGACTTGGTGCGCCACACCCGTAAAGAGTTGGGCGTAATGATTGATAAAGTAGAGTTATTGGCGCAGCCGCACCACACGGAAATTGTGGCGGAAGCAGTAGCCAAAATGGAACTAGAACAATCTTCGGCATCAGAGCGTTTGCGAGCGCTGGCGGCGGTTAACCCAAATATCCGTCAATCTGAGATTGAAAAAGTCGAGGCTGACACAGAGTTGCTGAGGGAGTATCTGCAAAATACTCGAGTTCGTTTAGATTCACTGCGAGTGATTGTGGCGGTTTAGTTCTGTTTATCTATTTAGGAAATGAGTATGTATATTTTTTCAGCCACAGGTATTGCTAAGCACGACATGGACGATATTAAAGAGGGGCAATCTATGCCTTTCATTGTCTATGTCAATTTCCAAGATTTGTTTGGTGCAGAGCAGTTGTGCAAAATTTATTTGTATAAATCGGGCTTCACAGAAGTTGAGATCGAAAAGCGCAAATTAGTAGAAGCAAAATTACTGAGTGATAAGCGGGTCTTAGCAGCAGACAAAGTTCTGAAAGAGGCGGTAGAAAGCGGTTATTCTATTCAGATGTTCGACGAGGCATAAGCTGGTAGCGATCCAGCTCGCCTCTTGGATTGGTATTAGCACTCGCTATTGGGCGGGTTTCAACTGCTGATAAAAAGCTTTTGCGAGTGTTGATTCTTGAGGTGTTAAGAGCGAGACCAGTGGCACTATCAGTAGAGGTAATAGCGTAGTGCTGTAGGCCGGAGAGGGGCCAAAACCGAACCAAGTATTTACGGCCCAGGCGAGTAAACCGCCCCCATAACCTGCGGCCATTCCCCAGTAAACTCCTTGTTCCGTTGTTCTTTTCCAATAGATCACAAAAGTGATCGCAATAGCCGGCGGCACAACCATAGCAAAAGCCAGTAGCAGAACGCCCATGATGGAGGAAAAGTTGGCTAGGTAAGCGATAGCTGCAGCCACTAAACCGTAGACAACACTGACTACGCGGTAGGCCTTAAGCTTATCTCCAGACGATAGCTCGTTTGATTTTGGCATCCAGTCATTCACAAACATTGTGGAGCCGCCAAGTAAGATTGGACCGGCAGAAGAAATCAATGCGGCAAGAATGGCGGCCATGGCTATGCCTCCCATAATGGGCCCTGTATCGGTGGCCAATCGAGTAATACTGGTGAAACCCTTTAGCTCAGTTTCAGCGCCATACTGCGCCACGGCTTCAATACCTATAATTCCAGAGAGTATTGGCATTGCAGCGCCAATTAGTCCGGCGAGTAGAAATGCAGGTATTAATATTTTTTCACTTTTCGCCGAACTTGCATAGTTGACGTAGATTGATGCGCCTGGCGTGTGAATTGTGGCTGAAAAAAACATAGCGATCACGGGCAGCCAGCCCAGACCAATTAGGCTCCACCAACTGGCTTGATCAATGTTGGCAGTATCTAGTGCGATATTTGTTTTACTGACGACACCGTCCCAGCCGCCGAGATTCCCCATGGCTAGATAAGCAATGGTTCCTAGAGAGCATATAATAACGCTACAGTGAATAATATTTGTGTAGGACGTGCCCTGTATACCAGACATGGCCGTGTAACTAATTATGATAAAGGCGCCAATCAAAATGCCATAACCTAAAGGAATGCCGAGAATCCCGGAAAGAATTAGGCCGATGATATAGGGTTCAATAACACTGATGATAAAGTATTCACTTTGCACGCATAAGCTTGTTAAAACTCTCGCGCGTCGCGAATTGAATCTGCGGCTAAAGATTTCGCCCACAGTGGTTAAATTTAATCTTCTGTAGGGAATAATGAAAAAGAATCCCACCAAAGCAAAGGCTAGGAAAGTATTGATTCCATACCACAGGTTCCACAGCCCAGTTTTCATTACATCACTGGCTACACCATAGGTGCCGACGCCGCCAATTCGCGTGCCCGCAACGCCAGCGGCGACCAGCCATAGGCCCATGCCGCCACTGGCGGAGGCCCAGTCGCTGGAACTTCGGTTGCGCCGAGACAGGGCCATACCGATTAGGGTTACAAATACCAAGTAGCCAATCACAATCCACAAGGTACTATTGTCCGTACTCGCTACACTATTGTTCATTGGCCAAACGCCGCGGCTCGTTGAGGTAAAACTTTAAGTTAATCTCGTAAGCGAATCAGGCCTTCCTGCGCCGTGGTCGCGACTAGCTTGCCTTTCTGAGTATAAATACTGCCGCGGTTCATGCCCCGTGAGTGAGAACTCCGAGGGCTGTCCATGTGGTAATACATCCAATCGTCTACTCGAAAATCGTCGTGGTACCACATGCAGTGATCCAGGCTTGCAGCTTGAATCTTACTGTTCCCCAGCGATATATTGTGGGGTCGCATACTCGTTGACATGAAATGCATGTCGGAAATATAAGCCAGCATTATTTGATGCAAGGCGGGTTCGTCCGGCATTTTGGATGCGGCTTTAAACCAGACTCCTTGAGTGGGTTCTTCAGCCTGAGGGTCAAACAAATCTCGACGGTTGATGCTGCGTGAATCTACCGCTTTGAACGAAGGAGGGCGCTTTGAAAATTTACCGGGGTAACGCGAAGCCACGTCCTCCCAATAATCTACGTCACTAATTAGCCCTTCGGGGCCTGGAACATCCGGCATATCAAACTGATGCTCAAAACCTTCTTCAGCATCCTGAAAAGATATCGAAATATTAAAAATAGCTTTGCCATCTTGAATGGCGACCACTCGCCGCGTGGTGAAGGAACCGCCATCGCGAATAGGGTCCACCTCGAAAATGATCGGGCGGTCTGGTTTTCCTGCGCGTAAAAAATAGGAGTGCAAAGAGTGAATCTGACGTTCTTTGGGCACCGTAGTAGAAGCGGCATACATTGCTTGAGCTAAAACCTGCCCGCCAAAAACTCTAGGCCATTCCTGATCGGGGCTGTGGCCTCTGAACAGATAGGCGTCGAGTTGTTCAACCTGTAATAAGTTCAGTAGATTGTCGAGTTCTTCTTTATTGCTGCTGGTCAATGTAGTGCTCCTCACGCTCAAATTAGTTGATAACCGTTTTGTCTTCCACGCCTAAGCTAAGCAAGCTTAGCTTTCCCTGACTCAAGCGTAGATGAGTGCATGAAGCATTATCTGGAAGAAAACTGAGTACTTTATCACTTTTTTGTAAGTAGCTTACCACAGCATTGATCACCACAAAGTGAGTGAAAATAGCGCAGTGATGCTTTTGTGACAGAAGTGTAGAAATTATGTTTTCACGCCACTCTTGTATTTCAGGGCTAGTTTCCGACCATGAACCTTTAAGCGTGGCATGTAACCATGGCCCACGATCTTTTAGGTTCAAATTAGCTGGCGAGGGGAGTTCAGCGACTCGCGCTTCAATGGTCGGTGATTCATCTAGGTGTTTTGCCAGAGGCACAGCAGTTTCCTGCGCGCGTGCCAGTGGACTGCTGATGATTTTAACACCTTCGGCGTGATGGCGATCACTGAGCTGGGCTTGTAAAAGAGTCGTCGCGTCTTGGGCTTGTTGATGGCCCAAGACACTTAAACCAGGGTCGCGATGTTGATCCCAGCTCGCCGCAGCTTCTCCATGTCGCAGTAAAAATATATCAATATAATTATCGATTTTTTAAAGCGCCTTTGAGCTTGTCTCGCATATCACGCAAGGTAGTTTCGGTACTTTCCCAGTCAATACAGGCGTCGGTTACTGATACGCCGTAGGTCATTTCATCCCGTTTGCTGGATAATTTTTGATTGCCCGGGCCAATGTTACTTTCAACCATTATGCCGATAATGGACTTGTTACCTTCAACAATCTGATTGGCAACATTGTCTAGTACCAATGGCTGTAATTCGTGGTTTTTATTGGAATTAGCATGGCTACAGTCAATCATGATGTTGGTAGAGACTTTGCCTTTTGTGAGCTCTTGCTCACAAACCGCTACGCTCACTGAATCATAGTTGGGCTTGCCGTTGCCGCCACGCAAAACCATATGGCCGTATTGATTGCCTTTGGTATGGGTAATGGCTACCTGGCCTTGGGTATTAATACCCAAAAAGCGATGTGGGCTAGAAACTGATTGCAGGGCGTTGATGGCGACGGTTAGGCCGCCGTCGGTGCCATTTTTAAAGCCTACCGCCGAGGACAGGCCGCTGGCCATTTCACGGTGTGTTTGTGACTCTGTAGTACGGGCGCCAATGGCTGACCAAGCAATTAGGTCTTGCATGTATTGAGGCGAAATAGGGTCTAGGGCTTCGGTAGAAGCAGGCAGTCCCATTTCAGCCACGTCGAGCAACAATTGACGACCGATGTGCAGGCCTTCTTCAATTTTGAAGGAGTCGTCTAAATGAGGGTCATTAATGAGCCCTTTCCAGCCAACTGTGGTACGAGGCTTCTCAAAATAAACTCGCATAACAATGTACAGAGTGTCGCTCAGTTCGTCGGCCAAAACCTTCAGGCGCTTGGCATAATCTTTTGCGGCTTCAGTGTCGTGGATAGAGCAGGGGCCAATCACGACGATTAGACGGTGGTCTTTTCGGTCGAGAATGTTGCGCACGGTTTCCCGTCCTTTTGTCACGACTGATTTGGCGAGCTCGCTCAAAGGCAAGGCTTGTTTTATGGCGTCTGGCGAGACCAATATGTCTTGAGAAACAATATTGAGATCGTCTACTGCAGTGTCTGTCATCGTTGGTTCCGTCAATTGTGAATACTTTGATACCATTCTACTGAATTATTACTGCTAATGGCGCGCCTTTTGTTCATTTAAGCGCAGTTATTTGGCCGTTTTGCTTGATTATCGTTCAAATCGAGCACTTCTAGGTGCCGGAGCATGGGGAAGTAGAGCGCTGTTTTAATCTTTGGTCCGGATTTGCTGTACATTAAATCGGCATAACGCTGTAACTGCGAGCGGTATTCTTCCCGTTGATGCTGCAAAAAATCCTCAAACGACTGTTCTGCTGAGGGTTCTGAACTTTTGTAGTCAACAATCCAGCGATAGTTTTCATCGCTTCCAGGGGCTGCGGCCACAAATGTACGATCGATTATCGATTCTCTCATGCCGCTTTGATAAGACTGGTCACGAGTGCGGTGCCAAATGGCGAGTTCGCAGGCGCTTTCGTCGTGACCTGGGTCTAAGAGCCAGCGCCCAGCGGGGTCAGCCAGCATTCGCTCAAGGGCTGTTTTGATTCGTAGTGAGCCTAATTCTGCGTCCTTGCTATTTAAGCCGCTTTGGCGAAGCTGCATTTGCCAAAATGGCGTTTGGCGCTCGATGCGTGGAGTGTTCCATTGGTCTGGATGGTCTTTAACCACTTGCTGTAGGCTTCGATGTAAAACATTGCCTACTTCTCGAGCTGATTTATTGGCACTTGTATCAGGGCTTGGCAGGTTCTCATCGTCTTCAAATTCCCGCCCACGGTAGGCTTGCAATAAGTTGTTCTGGGTAAGCCTTGGCATATTCCACGCCGTGGGCAGTCGCAGTAGCTTGTGTAGGTTTTGCTCAGGCTCGGCATTGTTCTGCTCTGGGCGCGAGGCGGTGGGAATTGCGGTGACCTCATGTTTGACCGCAGGCCATATACTGGCGAGCAAACACGATTTCGTGGGAGGCTTGAACTGGACGAGCGGCAGCGCCTCTTCAGTCTCTTTTTGGTCTTCGCTAAGACATGCCAATAGGTAGAGCTTTTTTGCCGCGCGGGTACATCCAACATACAACAAGCGGGTGTTTTCGAGTTCGTTTCGGTAGGTGTTTTCGTGAGCCAAATGCTTATAAATCGGATCGCTCTCTTCTCCCGTTGGCGAGAGAGGGCCCAAAAGCAAGCCATTACTGCCGTCGCTGTTAATGTGATCTTTCCAGAGCAGCAGCGATTTGTCATCTTGTCGAGGTTTGCGATCTAGGCCTGGGATAATTACCGTATCAAATTCCAAACCTTTGGATTTGTGAATGGTCATTACCTGTAGGTTTGTATTGGCATCAGTTTTGGGCGCGGCGTATAAGCGCTCAATTGCCATGACAAAGTTTTCCCAGCTGTCTATGCGGCCAGCGTGACTGTGTTTGGCGAGTAATTGGAAAAATGTGTCGGCGTTGTCGCGATCAACTGGGTCGAGAAGAGTAGCTGCTCCCCCCAGTGCCAGCCAAGTGCCTTGTACCCAGTGCCGCAAATTCTTTCGGCGTTTTTGCAAGAGTGCTTGGCTGAGAACTTTTTGAACGCGAGTGAGTATAATTATTGCGTCTGCTGACAGCCCCTCAATATCGTCAAGGTTTTGCAGGTTCTCCCAAATGAAAGCTTGCTCATCCAAGTTCGCGGTCGCGACTTTAAGCAGGTCATGGTTGTTTAGGCCACACCAAGGGCTGCGCAGTACTGACAGCCAAGCTATCCGGTTGTCTGGGTAGAGCAGCGCGCGCGTAAGTGACAGTAGATCGATAATGGCCATGCGGCTAGACAGGGGGTCGATGTCCGTCGCCTGCCAGGGGATGCTGTGCTCACTTAGGCTTGCAAGGGTCTCACGCAAGTGTGTTCGGCTGCGAACTAAAATGGCGATTGTGTTATCGGGTTGCTCTTGTTGTGCTTGTTTTACAAGCTCTACAACAGCTTGTGCTTCGTCTTGCTTGGCGTTCTCACCGCTGGCAATTAAACATTTTACGGCGGGTGCATCGGCGGCAAGTTTAAACGCTTCAGATGACGAATATTTTACTGCGCCTCGCGCAATATCGTCGGTCTGGGGAAAGGCCTGAGAAAATACTCGATTTACCCAATCAACGACACCGCCTTCAGAGCGGAAATTAACACTGAGATCAATCGATTCAAGGGGGATGCCGCCAATGCCACTTTTTCGAGCCTGCAGAAAAATTCCCACGTTAGCCTGGCGAAAACCGTAACAAGATTGCATGCCGTCGCCAACAATAAAGAGGCTTCTACCGTCATCGTTTTGCCAACCCCTAGTAAGGGCTTGAAGTAATTCCAGCTGGGGTTGGGCGGTGTCTTGAAATTCGTCGACCAAAATGTGTTGGATTTGGTAATCAAGGCGTAGCGCTATGTCGCCTGGGGACTCTTCATCGCCCAGAGCTAACAGTGCAGCTTGGGTAATTTCTGAAAAGTCAGTCGCCCCTAGATTTCGAAACACTACTTTCAACTCGGCGACTAAATGCAGCAAAACTCTAGTAAGGCAATCAAGAATAAGCCATTGCTCATCGCTATAGTGACCTTTAGGTAAACTGCGTAACTGTTGCAGTATACTTAGATTAGACGATTGATTTTGCAGCTCGGCTATAAGCGCCATCAAGGCCTGTTTGCGCTCACTCCTTTCCGCTTTTTCCTGCTTGCTTTTCCCCGCGGGGAAACCTTCTCGAGCAGTGATTTGTTTGCGCCAGTCATGATCTTTTTTCAGCAGCAGCTCAAGTAGTGCGTGCCACTGTGGTAGCGCTTCAACAGTGCTAGGAGGAAGTGAATCAATGCCAGCCAATTGCGCGATATTGGCAGTCGGAGCAGATTCATTCAAATTGTTGCCTGCGTAGTCACCGAGTTGTGCAAGGTCACTGGCTACACTTTGTAAGCAATTCGCGGCTTTGTCTAGCGAAGTAGTAATTACCTCGCACAAGGCACCCTCTAGCCATTCGCGGGCTTGACTGTGGCGACTTGCCAACATCAACGGTAACCACTGCTCGCGGCGATGAAGTAGGGAAACCAGCAAGTTTTCGATGTTGCTCGTATTATTGTCTAAGTGTTCTAGCAGGCGATATAAGTCCTGACTTAAGCTGGATTCTTTTTCCAGTTCGGCTAACAGCGCGCGCACGGCTTGACGATAAGCATCTTCAGCTTGGTCGATTGTTTCTGGCTGTGCACCCAAGCCACTGGCTAGGGGAAGTTGGCGCGTGAGTGCTCTGCAAAAACCATCGATCGTTAACACTCTCAAACGGTTTGGGGCTTTTAGTAAATGCCAATTACAGACCTCATCTCTCGCGAGTACCGCTTGAGATAGGTCCCAGGTCAACTGCTGATGAGCCTCTTGAGGGCGAGGGTTTTCATGGGCAAAGCGGATCGCCGCTGAAATTCTGTCCTGCATTTCTCCTGCGGCTTTGCGAGTAAAAGTAATACATAGTACTTCTTCTGGTGACTGACAAGTGGCCAATAATTTCAGCACTCGCTGAGTCAGTAGGCTGGTTTTTCCTGAGCCCGCGGGTGCCGCTACGGCAAAGGATTGGCTGGGGTCCAGTGCATTGAAGCGAGCCGCCTGATCGGCAGGTTCGGTATTCTCTACTTTAGTCATTTAGCAGATCCCCTTGAACGGGTGTCTGAGAAAAAGAAGCAGGTTGTGAATTTGTGAAGCGCTCCAGTGCGCCTAGCTCTGGGTATCGATTTAGAGGCAAGAGATCTTCAGAATACTGCCCAGAACTTTTATCCTTGAATACCACGGCACACTTTCCTTCGCTGAATTCTGTGGCGAGTTTAGTCAGTACGCCTTCCCATTGGGGAATCGCATCGTTCCACTGTGCAGGAAGATCGCTATAGCGGAGCTCATCTGGAGTTCGAATACCCTCGATAGGCTGTGTTGGTTCGCCGACCCCCAGAAGTTGGCACGCCTTGGCATTTACTTGGCCAAATGCTATGCCTGAGCATCTATCTTTTAGGCTGATTGCATAGAGAGGTAATTGAGGTTCTCTCGGCCGTTCGCTATCCCAACTGCTGATTTTGGGCTCGCCCGTTTTGTAATCAATTAACAAGACTTGACCATCTTCTAAGGTGTCGAGACGATCTAGGCGCAAGTTTAGGGTGAGTCCAGACAGGGTCAGCTCGACAGATTCTTCTGTTGCGCTAACGGTAAAAGGTGGCCGCTGTTTTTCTGTGTCGAGCCAGCGCTGCAGTAGCTTTAGCAAGCGGTGCGCTTCTAAATCAAAATAGCGAGGCCCGCATTGTTTTGCTCGGCGTTTGCGCCAAGGTTGTAGTGAGCGCTGAATACAATGACTTAGCTTTTCCGTAATATTCTCATCACTCATACTCGTTAAGCGAGAGGAGTTCTTCACCTCATCCCAGAAATATTGTAGAGCTCCGTGTAAAATTATGCCGCGTTCAAGGGCTGACAAGCCAGGACTGGGTTCCTCAGCATCTCGAGCTAATAAGCGATAGACCGCAAAGGCGTTGAAAGGGCAGCTTGCCTGTTGTTGTAAAACGCCACTACCGCCTTTGAGGTTTTGCCGTTCATCGGGGCTCAGGGCAGGGGCCAAAAGAGTATCAATGACGTCGAGATTAGGGCTCTGATCAAATTGTTGTAAATGTAAATCTAAAGCGGAGTGTAAATTGGGAATGAGTGTATTCACTGGGCATTCGGGAATATCACTAATGAGAGCACTGGGTTGCTGTGCCGACTCGTCATCGTGGCTGGCTGAACTGAATACGATATGTTCCGCACACTGGCGATAACCTTGGGTTAAAGACTCCGCGAATTGTAACTCCCGCTCCACACTTGCATGAGGCATTTGGTATTCACGCTGCAAGGCAATTGGTAGGAGTGCATTAGGTGCTGGTGCTGGCGGCCAGGCCTTGCGATGTAAGCCCATTACCCAGCAGTGTGAAAAACTCAAGCCCGCGCCTTCTAATACGCCCAAAATTTGGATGGGGGAGTCGGGTGTTTGGGCTTGAAAGTGTAGGGAGTTAGCAAGCTGGCTCAGATGTTTCAGAGCATCGTTTAAAGTGAGGGTAGCGCCTAATACGCTCAATTCACTGAATTCCTCAAGCAGTTGAAACCACTGTTTGGCCTGCTGATATTCCAAACTGTCCAAACGACGTGAGCCAGGCCAATGGCAAAGTGCTAGATGTTGTTGGAAATAGTCAACCCAGCGGTCGGCACTCTGGTAGCGGGCGTGGTGGCGCAGCTGCTCTGCGATCTGTTGCAGTCGTTTGTTGATAGGCTCTACCTCGGGGCTAGAATCTGTTCTCTCCGGCATTTGCTCAGCCAGTCGCGCAGCTTGTTCGCGAAGATCGGCGCCGCTGATAGTGAGCTGCCCTAAACGCTTAAGTGCTGAGATCAATCGGGTGCGGAAATGTTCATCTCCCGCCTTCCAAAACGGTGATTGCAAGGTTTCGCATAGGTCCGCTAGTGGCCACTGCCGAAGATTTAGGGCTAGCAATTTTAATGTGTCCGCCACCAGCGGCGTGCTGCCAAGCGGAGTACCTGCTGAAAAGTTAAAGGGGAGGGCGTAGCGAGGCTCAGAGGGGAGTATGGAGTGGCATTCGAAAACTTCAACGAAAATACGCTCCACTTCATCTCGGCATTGACCCAGATTGGGTACAATAATACCAAGCTTAGCCTCCTTGTTTTTCTCGAGTATGTTTTGAGCCCATCGAGCGGCAGCCAATATCTCCTGTTCTGAAGTCTGTGCAGTAGTCCGTGTCAGCCTACCTTCTGTTTGTGTCTCAACGTTCTCTTGGGTGCTGTGAGCCGCGCTGTGGCACAGGGCTTTGTTCAGAGGGGGAAGGTCGTCAAAACCGTGGAGTAAAATGGACTTTTCTTTGGCTAATGATCCGTCGGCGAAGGCCATAATGATGCGTTCGCAAGCCTCTTCGCTGGTGATGAGTTGTCGGGTATTTAATATCGTTCGGGTGCTGTTGAGCCATTCGAGGTAGTGTTGGAAATCTGGGTCATTAAACGCCTCTAAGTCGTTGTCGCTTATGCGCCACAGCGAGAGGTTGCGCCAGGCGGCGTCGGCGGTAGCGGCTAGAACTTCTGTTTTATAAAGGCCGCCGCCTTGACTCGAGGCCTGAATTGCTTGTTGCCAGGCATATTTGCGAAGTGCATCAGAGGCAATGGCCGCATCACACCCCGGATAGGCCATATCTTGTAATTGCTGCCAGCATTCGCTCTGCCAATCCCCTAGTGAGTGCACTCTAGGAGACATCCAGCGGGCAAGATTACGGTTTAGATTATATTCGCCCCAAGCTTGTAATATCTTGCGTTTTAAGCGGTTGTTCGGTGTTAAAATTAAAGTATTAGTGTTGAGAGCGGGTAGTAGCGAGTCGAGCTTAAATAGGGAGGCAGGCATGGCCGCATGATGCCATAATTATGGGGGCTAAACCACGTCATCGAGATGATTTTAGTGATTCCAGCCTGATAAACTAAACTGTATTATGTACGCTGGGTCTATACTTCGAGAATTTGGCAAAAACAGGTTGTTAAGATTGTTTATATTTGCATCGTTATCGAGTAAAACAAAAATTGTGATATTTCTGTCACTACTGCTGGCTCTTATATTTTTGGCCGCTTTGTTTGTGCTTGAAAATCACACTCGAGAACTCGTTGTCGGATTGCATCAACAAGTGCAAAGCGCACAGCCGTTTACGAGCGATCAAATAGAATTCCTTGTTTACAAACATACTCAAAAATCGGCTGCGAGTATTCTTTTTATCTTGGCCTTGACGGTCGCGGCGATGTATTTTTCACGGCGATTACTGCTAATTAGCCGCCTCAATTCTAGTGTTGACGCCCTCGCGGAAGCGGACCGCAATACTGAAATGTTTAGAAGTGTAGTGGAGTACAGTCGAAGCCTTGTGGTAATTTTTGATCAAAACTGGGCGCCTCAATATATCAACAGCCACTTTACGGATTTTACGGGGTTTAGCCTAGAAGATTTACAGCAGCAGCCTGAGTTCGGGGCTTTGCTTGGGTCAAAAAGCTTTCTCCGCGACAGCGTAGCTGACATTAAGAGATCGCTCTTAGAAGAGGGGAGTTGGCGGGGTGAGTACCGAGCCTACCGTAAAGACGGAACTTCATTTTGGGTGCAGCAAATAATTTCTGAGCTAGGTCAGGATTCAAGCGGCCTGCGCAAATTTTCCTGTGCTGGACGGGATGTCAGCGATGTAAAAGCCCAGCAGAAGGAAATGGAAAAGCTCGCTTACTACGATGTATTGACGGGTATTTCCAACCGCGGCCTTTTTAAAGAACAATTGGGTATGGAGTTGCGCCGGAGTGAGCGTGATGGCAATCAAAGTGCCTTGCTGTACCTTGACTTAGATCACTTCAAGCGCATCAATGACACAATGGGTCATGAGGCAGGGGACCTATTATTGATCGAGGTTGCATGCAGGTTGACTGGATGTCTGCGGGATGAAGACATTGTTGGTCGCCTTGGAGGGGACGAATTTGGTGTGTTACTAAGTCGAGTTGGCAGCCCTCAGTATGCATCTATAGTCGCCAACAAGTTGCTGGCGGAATTGGCGAAGCCCATAAACCTGAAGGGCACAGAAGTGACCGTGAGTAGCAGTATTGGTATTACAGTGGCGCCTCACGACGGTAAACAGATTGACCTCTTGATGAAAAATGCCGATATGGCGATGTATCAAGCTAAAGAGAAGGGGCGTAACAATTTCCGTTTTTATACCTCTGATATGAATCGCCTATTAGAGTCACGAATGGAATTAGAGCACGATTTACGTGAGGCGGTGAAACATCAACAGTTTAGTCTACATTATCAACCCCAGGTAGATTTGATCACGGGCGAAATAGTCGGAGCTGAAGCCTTAATTCGCTGGAAGCATCCAAGTAAAGGCAATATTGGGCCCATTGATTTCATCCCCATCGCAGAAGAGACGGGTTTAATTGTCCCCATTGGTAAGTGGGTGCTGAGAACTGCCGCCCAGCAAATTAAGTGTGTGCAAAAAGCGCTCAAGTTAGACTTGAAAATATCGGTAAATTTGTCCGCAAGGCAATTGAGCCAAGGAGATTTTGTTCAATGTTTAAGCTCGGTACTAGATGAATTCCGCCTAAGTCCAGAGCTACTTGAGCTTGAGGTAACTGAAAGCTTACTGATGGATAATATTAATAACGTTATTGATCAGCTAAGTGACATTAGAAGCTTAGGCGTGAGCCTGGCAATTGATGATTTTGGTACGGGCTATTCGTCGCTAAGTTACTTGAAGCAGCTCCCTGTCGATATATTAAAGATCGATCGCTCCTTCGTTAAAGATCTGCCCAATAACAGCGATGATAGAGAAATAACCTCACTTATTATTACGCTGGCAAAGAAGCTTAATAGAAAGGTTATTGCGGAAGGTGTTGAAACCAAGGGGCAAATCGATTTTCTGCGAGAAAATGGTTGCGACTACGGGCAAGGCTACTATTACGCTAAGCCACTACCGGCCGATGAATTTTTAGTCGCGCTGTTTAATTGGGACAACAAGCACGGCGAGCAATAAAAAAGCGAGCAAGCTCGCTTTTTTATCTTTTTCACCAGCCGTGTGGTGAACTAGCCAGCCATGCGGGCTTTGTATGAACGAACAATTTTGTTGAATCCGTCGGCAACCGACTTCATGTCATCAACCATGCCGTTGTGTTGCTTGGTGCTGATGTTACATTTTAAGTAAGCTTCCGCACTGGCCAAATAGGTTTTCACGTCATTTTTGGCCTTGATCATCTGTGGCGTTACCGCAGTTTCAGGATCGGGCAAAGAGGGGCTTGCCGGTTTGTCGCAGGCTACAGCAAAGTTAGTGAAAAGAATAAAGCTGCTAGCGGCGAGGGTTTTAGACAAAATAGACATAGAACGCATTTCCTCTTGGAGTAAATCAATGGTGGGTCTCAGCCCATTTCGAACCAATTTAACACAGCCAATTGGCATTGCAATCATCAAATTTGAGAATCGCTCGGGTTTATTGCATAAGAATGATGAATGTCACACTTCTTACCACGCACCTTTATGCTAGAAACCCAGTAAGTCCTCGATAGCCGAGTAATATTGTGGTGGTTCCGATTTGAATACAATTTCTCCTCCTTTATTCCATGCTTTAAACAGCTCCCGTCGAGCCAAGCTGATTTCTCCGCTGTCGTAATAGCTTTGCCCCAGTCTTAGGAAAACGAATGGGTTTTGATCAATGCCATCGCAATGCATCGCTGAACTCAAGGCCTCGATGGCCTGAGAGTGTCGATTTAAGCGGTAATAGGTATCACCGATGGCCGTTAATACCCAGCCCGAGGCTTTATAAGCCGATTGAGGCTTAGGTAGAATAAGCCAAGCTTGATAGAATAGCCGCAGTGCCGCCTTGTAATTGCTTGCATCGTAACAAGTATAGCCCTCAGAACAGATTTGCTTAATATTATTTAGCTGATCTTCGGTAAGCGTGCCCTTTGTGGCTTGGCTTAGCTCGAAATCCAGTACAGGCATTGTCTAGGGCTCCGGGAATTAAAGGGTTTAAGTAGGGAATTTGTCTCTAGGGAAATAATAACTAGGGATACAGAAATAGTACAGCGGGAGCATAAATTGATCGACAATCTTGAATTATTGGGGCTTCTGGGTTTGGGCCTTAGTTTGGTGGGTGTATTGGTAGGAGCTTTGCTCAGTAGCGTACTGCTGCGACAGTCAAATCGCCGCGAAATCACACAAATCGAGCACGCCCAAATACAGGCTGAAAACTTCAATCAGGAACTGCAACAAAGCAATATGGCTTTGACCGCTAGAGCGGAAGCCGCTGAGCGGGGCGAGTTGCTGGCGAGTGATCGGCTTACTCAGGCAGAAAAGCATTATAATAATCAGCTGAGTCTGTTAAATGAGGCTAAACAGGGCTTGGCGAAAGAATTCGAGAACTTAGCGAATCGAATTTTTACCAGCAAGCAGCAGGAATTTAACCTGCATAGCCAGGCGGCACTCAAAACTAATATCGAACCACTACGTGAGCAGCTCAAAGAGTTTCGCAAAAAAGTTGAAGATGTCTATGAAAAAGAAAACGCCGAGCGCAATAAATTAGTCGGTCAGATTGGTGAGCTGCAAAAGCAGACGCAGCAGATTAGCAATGACGCCGTTGGTTTGGCCCGAGCGCTAAAGGGTGACAACAAAGCCCAGGGTAATTGGGGTGAAGTGATATTGGAGCGGCTCCTTGAAGATTCGGGTCTACAAAAAGGACGTGAGTACGAGACTCAAGTATCACTGCAAAACGAGGACGGCAACAGGCGTGCACCAGATGTTATTGTGAGACTTCCCGACAATAAAGACATAATTATCGACGCTAAAGTATCTTTAGTCGATTACGAGCGATATTGCAGTGAAGAAGATGAAGATGCGCAAAAGCAGTACCTTAAGCAGCATATCGCCTCTTTGCGAAATCATATAAATGGTCTTAGCATAAAAGATTATGAAAAATTGGATGGAATACGCAGTTTGGATTTCGTATTCATTTTCATGCCTATAGAAGCGGCCTTCATGTTAGCACTGCAACATGAGCCGGCACTTTTCAAAGAGGCTTACGATAAACATGTCATTCTTGTGAGCCCTACCACCTTGCTCGCAACTCTCCGTACAGTTGAAGGCGTTTGGCGCTATGAAAAACAGAACAAGAATGCCGAAAAAATTGCTAAACAAGCAGGGGGGCTCTATGACCAGTTTGTACTATTGCTCGATTCTGTCGATGATATCGGTCGCGCGCTAAATAAAACACAAGATGCCTATGAAATCACACAAAAGCGATTGAAAACAGGCCGAGGCAACCTTGTTAAACGGGTAGAAGATATTAAAACCCTAGGGGCGAAAACCAAGAAAACGATTTCCGTGAAGGTCCTTGAAGACGCGGAAGTGCCTGCCTTACTAGACGAAACTGAGAAGTAGAATTTTGATTGAATCGCTCAGTTTTGCGCTCTCCATTACCGGCCCCATTTTTATCATTATTACTCTGGGTTGCTGGCTAAAGCGTATTGGTTTGATCTCTTATGAGTTCATAAATACAGCGTCTAGCTTAGTGTTTAAAGTTTGTTTGCCGACTTTGTTGTTTCTGAGCATACAAAATGCGGCTATGCCGACGGAAGAAAGCGTCCCTACCATTGTTATAGCCTTTCTTTCGACCTTGGTGATATTTTTTGTCTCATGGCTAATTTCTCCCCTGATCGTAAGTGAACCGCGGGATAGGGGAGTCTTTGTACAGGGGAGTTTTCGCAGTAACTTAGGGGTTATTGGCTTGGCTTTCTCGGCAAAAGCATACGGAGATGAAGGTTTGGCGCTAGCCTCTATGATGATGGCTTTTGTAACGGTGCTGTACAATATACTGTCAGTAACGGCATTGACCAGTACTTTGCAGCCAGGTCGTGAACATAGGTTAAGGCCCATTTTTGTCGGTATTTTCTCCAACCCCTTGATCATCGCTATCGTACTGTCTTTTGCGCTTAAATTACTTAATGTCGGGCTACCAGCGGTATTGCAAGATACCGGTGAATACTTTGCAAGTATGACATTGCCTCTGGCGCTGTTGTGTATCGGCGCAACATTCAGTTTTCAGAGTTTGCGGCGAGCCTCAAAAATAGCCGCTTGGGCCTCGCTAATGAAATTGCTGGTGATGCCCTTGCTGTGCCTCGCTATAGCGACGGCCTTCGGTATCCGTGGAATGCCGCTTGGGGTTTTGTTTCTGATGGTGTCAGCTCCCACGGCTGCCGCTAGTTACGTAATGGTAGAAGCGATGAAGGGAAATAGTGAGTTAGCGGCCAATATCGTTGCAATGAGTACACTTTGGTCAATTATTACTGTCAGTACCGGTTTGTTTTTTTTGAAGTCTTTGGAGTTAATTTGATGTTGTTGATGGGCTTGTTGTTGGTAGGTTTGGTGATTATTGCTGTTTTGGCTGCCTACGCCATTTATTTACAGCGTAAGGTCTGGGTTAAGGTCGCAGAGGAAAAAGAGCAAGAGGAGGCCTTAGAAAAAGAAAACATCGATCAACGTCGGCGCATTAACCAGAGTATACAAATTATTGCTCATGGGGCTTTGGAGGGTCAACTTTCTTTAACTGAGGCGAGTATCAGAATTAAGGTGCTGCTTGATAGTTTGGGCCTGGAAAGCCACATAACTAAACAATATGACGCGTTCTATGTGCTGGCACTTGCAACTGACCACATTCCTATCCTTGCGCAGTGGAAAGCCTTAAGCAATAAGCAGCAGAGGGTATTTGAAAAGCAAAGGGTGGCCTTGGAAAGTGAACATAAGGCGGCCGTTGTCGAGGCGGCAACGCGCATAAAGGGGCTGGTCTTCTAATTGATGCGGTAGCGCAACTCCTAGCTTTACGCTTAAAAATCGCAATTTGACGAACTTTTTATGACTTATTCGCATAATAGGTGATGGAGGTGGAGACGGATTAATTCCTTTAAGCTATTATTATTAAATCTGGCACACAGGTATGTGGTTTGGGGCAGTACTTCAAAAGGAGATATTAGTTTATTTTTTGGCATTTTAAATGAGGGCTGGTCTATGGTATCTCGGGGTACCAACTCCAACAGCTTACCGCTTTTAGTCACATTTCTGATGTTCGGCCTGCTTCTTATGCCCTTCAATGCAGGCTCTGCTCCTGCTGAAAAACAGGCCGTGTCCCTTGAGCAGGGCAAAGTCATATTGATTCGAAAAATTCTTGGCCATGTTCGATGGCCTAACGATCGCGCTCTAGAAACGCTTGTCTTAGGTTACTATGGTGATGATCCAGCAATGTTTCAGGCCATATTTAAGTCCCTTAGTAACACCAAAATTCGCGGTAAAAGAATTCGTGTCATTCAATTGAGAAAGATGAATGCCGCGAGCAGTGTTGAAGTGTTGATCGTCGACGTGAAATACAATACCCGTATGGCAGCGCTTGCTCGTATGACCAAGGGTAGTGGCACCTTGATGATTTCTGATCAGGTCATCGACAAGCACCACGTAATGATTAATTTTGTTCTGCCCGCCGACAACAGGCTCTCCTTTGAGATCAATCGTTCGAGCTTATTGGTAGAAGGGTTTGTTTTATCGAAAGACATCACCCTTTATGGTGGTACTGAATTAGATGGCGCTGAATTGTATAAGGAAACCGAGGCAGAGCTTGCTGAAGCCTTAAAGCTGGCAGAGTCTCAGAAAAGCAGCATCCTTGAGCAGCAAGCAGAGCTGGCTAAGCAGGCAGAGATTATATCCCGTCAAGGTAGCAACATTTCTGAGCAGCTAGCGACTATCAACCGTCAGGGTTCCAGGATCGCAGAGCGTGAACGAGTGCTGCAGGTTTTAGAAAATAATATGGATGAGATTAGACTGGCGCTCGACGGAAAATCACAAAGTCTTCGCGAGAATGAAGACGTACTGTCCTCGCAAAGACTTGAAATTGACTCTTATGCAAATCGAATTGATCAAAACGTAGACCGCCTCAGCCGTCAAACCAGTCGTCTGGAAGCGCAAGAAAAGCTTATAACAGAGAAAAACGATCAGCTGACCTTGCACATCAATACCATTGCTGACCAGCGCTTGATTCTCATTGTTGCGGTCGCGGTGTTGTTTGTTGTATTTCTTTTGGTGGCGTTGCTGTTTCGAGCGAATCGTGAAAAGAACCGCATGAATATACGGCTAGAACTAATGGCGGAAGCAAGAGGGCGTTTCCTGTCTACAATGAGCCACGAAATCCGTACACCCTTAAATGGTGTCTTAGGGATCTTAGATTTATTGCGCGATACTCTCCTAGATAAGAAACAAAAATACTACCTGGATACTATGCACGCCTCTGGTGATTTACTGATCAGCGTAATTAACGATATCCTAGACTTCAGTAAAATTGATGCAGGCAAGATGCCTATTGAGCGAGTGAGTTTTAGTCTGCACCAATTGTTCCAAGACTGTGTGATGATTTTTAATCTACAAGATCACCCTGAAGTCGAATTTGAGTTTGTTATCGAACCTGATGTGCCCAGTCTAATTTGGGGCGACCCAACGCGTTTACGACAAATACTACTCAACCTTCTCAGTAATGCTTTTAAGTTTACGGACAAAGGGTTGGTGCGTGTGGAGTTAGCCCTCAGTGGAGACCGATCTAAATTCACACTGTGCGTTAGGGATACGGGTATTGGAATTACCGAGGCTCAAAGACAGGGTTTGTTCTCTGCGTTCGGTCAGGCAGACAAATCCATTACTCGCCGCTTTGGAGGTACTGGTTTGGGTTTAGCTATTTGCGGGAAGCTGGCAAGCTTGATGGCAGGCACCATTAGGGTAGCGAGTGTGGAGGGAGAGGGTTCAGTTTTTACAATTGAACTTCCACTAGAACCTGTGGAGTCTGCTAAGGCAATTGCCGAAATCTCAAATGATAGATTAAAGTTGCCTGTTAAAGAAAGTCGAAGCGCGAAGCCTTTATTTCCAAACCATCGAGTGCTGTTGGTGGAAGATAACCCCACGAACCAACTGGTTGCCCTGGGTATGTTAAAGCGCTTTGGGATTGTGCCGGATGTTGCGGACAATGGAGTGGAGGCTCTGGAGCTTTATCAAGCGGCCTATAAAACCAATTCAAACACCTACGATCTTATTTTGATGGATTGCGAAATGCCTATTATGGATGGTTTCACCGCAACGAAAGCCATTCGAAGCAGTGAGCTTGAAAATACCAGAGACGCCGTTGTGATAGTGGCGCTAACGGCCCACGCAATGTCTGAGCATAGGGATCTGGGTCGCACTGCTGGTATGAACGAGCATTTAACTAAACCATTGAAGTCGGATGCATTGCAGGCCGTGCTATCGCAATTCTTGTCGTAATTGGCTCAGCTCTCAGCCGAGCGTCTTGTCAGTAACACCCCGCATTCGATGTGGTGGGTGTAAGGGAATTGATCAAACAGTGCAAAACGCTCGATTTTGTGGCTTTCGCATATACTGACAAGGTTTTCGCGCAGGGTGTCTGGGTTGCAACTGATGTAGAGTATGTGATCAAAGCCTTTGCTTATCTGCGTGGTGTGCTCGTCTAAGCCCGATCTGGGTGGGTCGACAAAAATTGTACTGAAATTATAGCTGTCTAAGTCTATATCCTTTAAGCGACGGAAGGGTCGAACCTTATCCATAGCCTGAGAAAATTCTTCGCTAGACATCCGGGCAATTTCTATATTCTTGCACTGATTCGCGGCAATATTTACCTTGGCAGACTTTACCGAGGTGCTGGAGATTTCTGTCGCGAGCACTTTGTCAAACTGGGTTGCCAAAGGAATGGTGAAATTTCCGTTGCCACAATAGAGTTCTAGCAAGTCGCCTTGAATGCTATCACTACAATCGAGTGCCCAGTTGAGCATTTTTTCACACACGTTGGCGTTGGGCTGAGTGAACCCTGTTTCTACCTGTTGATATGAAAAGTATTGACCTCTAAGGCTTAGAGTCTCAGTAACAAAGTCCTCACTCAATACGAGCTTTTGTTTTTTACTGCGGCCGATAATTTTACACCTGAGTTGTTTTTCTAAGGCCTCGGCTTCAAGTTGCCAATCATCTTCGAGAGCTTTGTGGTAAATCATTGTGACCAATGCTTCACCCGCTAAGGTAGTCAAAAATTCAATTTGGAAAAGTTTTTGCCGCAGTAAATCTGAGGCGTTCACTGTGTTGAGCAGTGGCATCATTAATTCGTTAATGCGCAGTGAGCCAATCGGAAATTGTTCGATAAATATAGGCGTTCGTGGCGCCCCTGGTTCAAACATCGCATAGTGCGCTACGCTATCTTGCTGCCAAATCTTAAACTCTGCCCGCATGCGATAGTGCTGGGGCTCTGAGCTAAATACTTCAATATCTGGCGGAGCTAGTGCGGAGAATAACTCTGTCATACGTGCGCGCTTTTCTTCTAGCTGTGCATCGTAACGTTCTGGGTATACTGCGGTAATAGACATAAAATTATTCTTGCTCGTTTACTTTCAGAAACAATTGTCGGGTCTGGGTAAACCCGCTATCTTGCTGACAATTTTGGCTGGGCTGGGCGGAAATAATTGCATCAGATAAATACTTTTACCTTTTTCTGTCCCCAAGGCCATGCCAACCTGTTTGACTAGAATTCGCATTGCGGGGGACACGCTATACTCTTGATAAAACGCTCGCAATACTGAGATCACTTCCCAGTGGGCGTCACTGAGGCGAATGTCTTCGGCTTTTGCGAGTTGTTCCGCCACCGCCGGCGTCCATTGCTCAAGGTTAAGGAGGTAGCCATTTTTGTCGGTAGGTATATTCATTCCCTGATGAAAGAGTGACACCGCTTAGTACCAACTTTGCGTAACGTTGTTTTTAACCACTAGGTTAACGAAATCTTGGTCGGACGCAAGCGTGACATCGGCGATCAAGTTTTCGTCTATACCTCTAGCGCTCACATCAGCGCTCAGTGCAAAAAAGCGCACACCCATAGCGCTGAGTTGCTCTATTTGCTCTCGGCAAGGAGAGCTCTTTAAGGCGCCGTAGACTCCGTCCTCAATCAGCAGAACTGAATGCTTGGCTTGGCAAATGGCCAGGCAGTTCAGAAGGGTGTCTTTACTGAAGGGGGACTTGTTAACGGTATGTAAAAGGCTCATTAGAAACTCAGTATAGCTCCCTGGGAGCCCATGAGAGCGGCAATTTCGTCTGCGCCAAGCACTTTTACAGGTAAAACTAGATCGTCGATTGAGAGGCCTCTGGTAGAGAGAGCGCTTTCTTGAGCGTAAATTTGCGTGATGTCGTACATGGGCAGAACAGGAAGAGTGGCCGCAAGACTTTTCATGCCAATATCCTTTGGGTTTTGATTGCGCAAGAGTTGGAATACGGCCTCGCCTAAAAATAGCACGCTGAGGTCTTGTTCGTAAGCGCTGGCGGCCAAGAGGGCGTCTAGTGCATCTCTGGCTAAAGAGCTGCCATAAGGGGCTTTTGTGTTAACGAAGAGGATTTTCTTCGGAGTTGCAGTAGTTGGCGTTTCTTTCATAGTCTAATGGCCAAAGCTAACTAAACGTTCACTGCTCACAGCGGCGTCCAGTAATTGTCCTAGGCCAGAAATTTCAAATCCTTTGCCCAAATTCTGACTTTCCAGGTCGTAGCGCTCAGCTTCTTCCGTATTGACTATGCCACGTCGCAGGGCCGCTGCCACACAGACGACTAGGTCGATATTAAATTCCAGGGCCAAGGCTTGCCAGCGCTGGGTTGTCTGGGTTTCGTCTTGTGGTGGTATCGCCAGCGACGAGGCGTTGTGCACTCCGTCGTGATAGAAGAATACGCGTATGAGTGAGTGGCCCATGGAGCAGGCCGCGCTGGCGAAGCGATAAGCTGATTCGCTCGCTTCACTTGAATGTGGCGCGCCGTAAACGGCGATGGAAAGCTTCATTGTAAGTGCCGATACGCCTTTGAAGTGAGTCTTGGTCAATTATAGTGCCAAGGGCTCCTGAAAACACAACTACGGAAATAAAAAAGCCCCGAACACTTATTCAGGGCTTTTTAAGTGGGCCTAGCTTAGAGCTTAGTCGTCTCCAGACATGGCGCCTGTGATATGCAGTAAGCTGACAAATAGGTTGTAGATGTCTAAGTAGAGTGCAACTGTAGCCATAACGTAGTTTGTTTCGCCACCGTTAATGATTCGGCTTGTATCGTAAAGAATAAAGCCTGACATCAGGAGGACGATCGCACCACTTAGGGCCAGGTGCATACCGGCGATGTTGACGCCAAACATGCCGGCGACCATCAAGGCCAGTGCCGCAACAATCACAACAATTAGGCCAGTAACCAAGAAGCCGCGCATAAAGCTAAAATCTTTACGAGTGGTGAGTACATAACCAGAAAGTCCGAGGAAGGTTATTGCGGTGCCGCCCAGTGCCTGCATCACGATTTGGCCACCATTTGACATGGCGAGATAGTGATTGATGGTGGGGCCGAGAGACGCTCCTAGCAAACCGGTAAAGGCAAATACGACGTAAATGCCTTTTGCTGAGTTAGCGGTGCGAGGCAAGACGAACCATATCAGCGCGATAGCGGCAATGTTCATGATCATGGCTGCGCCATAACCTAAGTTCAGTGCCATTGAGGCAGCGCAGGTGATCGCGCTGAAAGCCAATGTCATTGAAAGGAGGGTGTAGGTGTTGCGAAGTATTTTTGAAACGGCATATTGCTGGCCTACCGTTGCAGAACTCGCGTTGGAATATAGTTCTTGCATAATTCACTCTCCATATGTGAGTAATGGGTCAATCGTTTGTTGGGCTACTTAGGACATCATACAAAGCTTCACTTGAAAAGCAAATAGGTTTGCGAAACTTTGCTAAACTATTAAAAACCTTAGTCTTTTTGAGTCAGTTGTCTGAATTCAGCCCCGCCGAAAATCTTCGTGGCCTAGTGTCTAAGATGGGGGCAATTTTACCAAGTTCAAGGAATAAAAAAAGGCCTAGCATCGCGGCTAGGCCTTTTTCATTTAACGCTTCTTCAATATGGCGGAGGGGCAGGGATTCGAACCCTGGGACAGTTTCCCGTCGCTGGTTTTCAAGACCAGTTCTTTCGGCCACTCAGACACCCCTCCGAAGAAGACGCAGATTATACAGAGGTTTTGGTCTCTGGCAAGTGCTATAAGCCTTTATTTTTAATCAAAAAAGCGAAAAGGCCGAAGGTGTTTACCGTTCGGCCTTTTCGCTTAAAAAAAACGCTGATTAAAAATTATTCAGAGGCTTTAGCTCGCGGGTCATTGCTAGGGCGAGTCAATTTTCTTGGCTCGTGAACAATGGCTGCGGGCTTGCTTGTATCAAGCGCTTCTGCCGCTGGTTTGGTTTTGGTTTCAGTTTTAATTTCAGCCTTCACTGCAACTTTTGGGGCCAGCCTTGGGTCGTTGCTCGCGCGACTTGCAGGCTTGCTGTTAGTGCGGGCGGAAACCTCAGATGCATGCGCTGTTGGAGCCGTGGCTGCCGTTTCATTTACCTGAGGCGCTTCAGCGGTTTCCGGGGCTTCGACATTTGTTTCTGCTGAATTGGCTTCCGCTGCTGCACTTGTATCTACTGCAGCGGTGGGGGCTTCTTCAACTTCGGCAAAGATTTCCGACTGCACTGGTGCAGCAGGTTTTTCGTTGCTTTTAGCGGCGGTGGGGGCTGGTTCGACCTTAAGTTCTGGTGCTGCTGGCGCGGCCGCTTTACTTGGGGCTGGTTCAGCGACTACTGCTTCTGCTTGGGTCTCTACAGGGGCGGTTTTAACTTCGGCAGGAGTTTCTTTCGCATCGGCAGGAGCTACCTTCACTTCGGCAGGTGCTGCTTTCACTTCGGTAGAAGGTTCCGCTACTGTGTTTTCAGCAGCCGTATTTGGTGCTTCTTTTACAGCTGCAGGTGCTTCAGTTTTAGTTTCTACTATAGCTTCAGGTGCGGAAGTATTTGCTGCTGAAGTTTCATTGGGCGCGCTAGCCACAGGAGCTTCGCTTTGCGCTGCAGTTTTGCTTTCTGCAGCTGCAGCTTCGCTCGTTGCCTTGGCGTCTAATGCGGTTTCAACCTGCTGGTTCAGCTCGCTTACTTCGCTTGCAGTCGAATTGTCCAAGGCTGTGTTTTCAGAACTTTCCTGAGCGCCATCTCTACGCCCGCGACGACGTTGCTGAGAGCGGCCGCGACGATTCGAGGGGCGCTTAGCTGGGCGATCGCCATCTTGCGCTGGTGTATTGCTGTCATTGCCTTCAGGCTTTGGTGCTTCCGCTTTGCTTGCCTGCTCTGCCTGATTGCGCGGTTGGTTACGCGACTGATTACGATTATTGCCAGTTTCTGAATTGCGGCCACCTTGATTGCGATCTTCCTGATTGCGATTGCGGTTTCTGCGACGGTTATTATTGCCTTCCTGAGTCTCATTGGATTTTGAGTCACTCTGGGTATCATTTTTCTCGTTCCGCCCTTGGTTTTCTTTACGATCTCCTCGGTCGTTACGCTCATTGCGATCGCGACGGTTGTTGCGGTTGTCTTCGCGTTCACCTCGATTGCGGTTGTCTCTACGGCCGCGACTTTGAGACTGATTACGACCTCGAGCTACGCGAGCTTCTTTCTTGGCCGGCTTGGGTTCTGGTTTGGCAAATAGAGCTGCTATGCTGGCGATAACGCGCTCGAGCAAGGTAGGTTCTTTGGCTTTCTCAGGCGCAGGTTGTTGTGGCGTCGCCAGCTTCACAGCCGGTTGTGGCATGGGTTTAATTTCAGATGATGCACGGATTTCATCTTGTATGCTTTCTTCAGCATTTGCAGTAATTTTGTAGCTGGTTTCCAGTGTCGCATTATCGTCGTCACGCAAGCGCTGAACTTCAAAGTGCGGAGTGTCCATCTCTGGGTTGGGAACGATAACCACACGAGAGCTGTTGCGCGCTTCGATGTTGGATATGGTTTTGCGTTTCTCATTGAGCAAATAAGTTGCTAGAGGAACTGGGCAAATCGCACGAATTTCCGAGCTGCGTTCTTTTTGTGCTTCTTCTTCTACCAGGCGAAGAATCGACAGAGCTAAAGATTTTGTGCCGCGGATTGTGCCTTGACCATTGCAGCGAGGACAGGCCTTGCTCATGGTTTCGCCCAAAGATGGGCGAAGACGTTGACGTGACATTTCTAGCAAGCCGAAACGTGAAATTCGACCCACTTGAACGCGGGCGCGATCCATCTCTAGGGCATTGCGCATGCGAGTTTCAACTTCGCGCTGGTTGCGAACTGGTTGCATGTCAATGAAATCGATTACGACTAGGCCACCCATATCGCGCAGACGTAATTGGCGTGCAATCTCGTCTGCCGCTTCGAGGTTGGTCTGCAGGGCAGTCTCTTCAATATCGCGACCTTTCGTGGCGCGTGAAGAGTTAATGTCGATAGATACGAGTGCTTCGGTGGGATCAATAACAATAGATCCGCCCGACGGCAGTTTAACTTCGCGTTCAAAAGCTGTTTCGATCTGGCTTTCAACTTGGTAGCGGTTAAACAGCGGTATGTCATCTTCGTAAAGCTTCACCTTGCTGGCATAGCTGGGCATAACCTGTTGGATGAATACGCGGGCCAGTTCAAATGCTTCAGGATTGTCGATAATGACCTCGCCCACGTCCTGGCGAAGGTAGTCGCGAATGGCGCGGATGATTACATTACTTTCCTGGAATAAAAACGACGGAGCTTTAGTATTGTTGCCTTCTGTCTCAATGGATTCCCAAAGCTGCATTAGATAATTTAAATCCCACTGCAGTTCTTCGGCAGAACGGCCAACGCCGGCGGTGCGGACAATAACGCCCATGCCTGAGGGAACTTCAATTTTGCTGAGTGAGTCGCGAAGCTCGTTGCGGTCTTCGCCTTCGATGCGGCGAGAGATTCCGCCCGCTTTTGGATTGTTGGGCATTAACACTAAATAGCGTCCAGCCAAGCTGATGAAAGTAGTAAGAGCGGCACCTTTGTTGCCTCGCTCTTCTTTATCTACTTGCACAATCACTTCCATGCCTTCTTTGACAACGTCTTTAATTTTGACGCGGCCTTCACCTTGATTTGGGTTTTTTGAGAAGTACTGGCGAGAAATTTCTTTCATGGGCAGGAAGCCGTGACGCTCTGCACCGTATTCAACAAATGCAGCTTCAAGGCTGGGTTCTACTCGAGTGATTTTGCCTTTGTAGATGTTGGCTTTTTTCTGTTCGCGAGTGCGATTTTCAATGTCTAGATCGTACAGCCATTGGCCGTCGACTAAGGCTACGCGCAACTCTTCGGGTTGAGTTGCATTAATGAGCATTCTTTTCATGTTGTACCTAATGTAGGGGCGCTTGGAGCATTGCCAGACATTTAGGCTAACGTCTTTATGTTTTATTCGGCCTGCTAAAACGGTGCTGCATGCAGCAAAGATAGGCGACCGAGCGGTTGAGGCTTGATATCAGCTCAACTTGTTTACTCAATTCTTCACGCTTCCAAGCTAAATTACCTTCAATTTAGTTGGGGCGGCGCAATCACACTGTTGTCATCTTCACTGGCTCATTTGTTTCTAACCACAGGCATTAGAACCGGGTTTTGCGAAACAAGTGGGAGGTTGTTTTACCTGCGCGCCGCCAAAATGTCGCGGTGGAGGGAGCCTTAAATGGGCTCTTAAACAAACCGTCCTTGCTATAAAGAGACTCAAATATCTCGAGTGTCTAAAACACAAATTGTGTTAGCGATAAACATTGGCGCTTATAAGCGCGTTTATCAAATGATACTGCCGATGGATATGGGCTCTTATAGGGCCGGTAGCGTCGCCAGTATCTGTTAATGTATTTCGTCGTCCGTTACTCTCTCTTGCCTAACAATTTACAGCGATTCGAGGTGGAGTAAGGGCCGGTCAGCGGTATTTCCTTGTGATATAGCCTATTGCGATATCCGAAAACCAGCCTGCGCCAGCAGGCCGCACTATAGCACCTATTGATAAGTGCTTCAAATACAAAGAATTTTCCTTTGCATGCTGTTATTATGCCGCCATGAAAACAGCCCCAGATATCCCCACTAGCGTACAGTTTGTAGACATTGATGCCGATCAAGCTGGCCAGCGTGTAGACAATTTCCTTATAGCTCGCCTTAAAGGGGTGCCTAAATCTCGTATTTATAGGCTTCTGCGAAAGGGTGAGGTTCGAGTAAATAAGGGCAGAGTTAAGCCCGAGCATAAGCTCAAGGCGGGCGATCGAGTGCGAGTGCCGCCAGTGAGAATGGCAGAGGCCAAGCCGCAGGTGATGCCGGGGCAGGGTTTAGTTAATGTGCTAGAGTCTTCGCTGCTCTTTGAAAGTGATGCCTTGATGGTTGTCAACAAGCCCGCTGGCTTGGCCGTGCATGGTGGTAGTGGTATCAATTTGGGTTTGATTGAGGCCTTGAGGCAGATGCGTCCAGAGTCGCGATTTTTGGAGTTGGTGCATCGTTTGGATCGGGGTACATCTGGCTGCATCCTCATCGCTAAGAAGCGCTCCATGTTAAGGCACTTACAGCAGGCTTTTAGAGAAAAGTCATTGGGTGTGAGTACTGATAAAGGCATTACGAAGGTATATCAGGCTTTAGCGGTAGGTCGTTGGCCTAACGAGCGGCAGAGAATAAATAAGCCTTTAGAGCGCTTGGAGTTAAAAGGTGGCGAGCGAATAGTTAAGGTGACACCCAATGGCAAGGTGGCGTGCACTGAGTTCACAATACTTAGGCAATTTTCAGAGGCTACACTGCTTGAGGCCCGCCCAATAACAGGCCGTACCCACCAAATTCGAGTTCACGCACAGTGTGCCGGGCATCCTTTAGCTGGGGATGACAAGTATGGAGTGGATGAGGTTAATGACGAAATGAAGCAGTTGGGTTTGAAGCGGCTGTTTCTGCATGCGGCTAAGTTGCAGTTTTACCTTCCCGGAGCGACAGAGCCCACAGTGGTGAGTGCGCCGCTGGGCGATGATTTAGAAGCCTTGCTGTCAAGGCTTAGTGCGCTATAAGCGTTACTTGATTTTCACCCTATAGCTATTCTAATTGGGGTGATCTCGATAAGTTCGAATGGGGAAATCTTGGTTTAAGGTTTACCACTGGGTGCTTATCTGGGTTGGCTGAGTACATCCAGGCCCGCTCGGCTTAGCATGGTCACAAGCTGAATGAGCGGCAGGCCAATTAGACTGTTTGGGTCGCGGCCTCTGAGTTCTTCAAAAAGGGCGATTCCCAGGCCTTCAGACTTAAAACTCCCAGCGCAGTCATAGGGTTCTTCTTTATATAGGTAGTTTTCTATTTGGGCCTCGCTCAGGGTTCTGAAGCGCACAAAGAATGGCTCAACTAGGGCGTCAACTTCACCTGTGTTTGCATTTAGCAGGCAGAGGCCCGTTGAAAACTCTACAGTCCTACCGCTGCACCGCTTGAGTTGCGCAAATGCATTTTCGTAGTTGTGGGGTTTGCCCAGCAAGGAGCCGTCAATTAACGCGACTTGGTCTGAGCCTATAATGAGGGCGTCTGTGTAGTAGGGAGCTAGGGCTTGAGCCTTGGCCTTGGCTAAGCGCAAGACAAGGTCTCTTGGTGTCTCCTCATGTCTTGGGCTCTCATCGATATCTGGGGCTCGCGACTCAAATGCTAAGCCTAGTGTTTGTAGTATCTGCAGGCGGTATTTGGAACTGGAGGCGAGGACTAGATCTGGCATTTTTGAGCATCTTATTCAATTGGGGCAGGGCAATCATTCTATTGCTGGGCTATTCTACTGAAATATGCTGGAAAATAGAGCTATTAGTTTTATTTTTCTTTGACAGATCAATAACATATCCCTATTATGGCGCGCTTATGTCAATGGCCCCTTTTGCAAAGACCCTGCCCAGGCAGGTTGACCCCCGGAAATTTGCCCAACAAGGCATCACTCTGAGAGGTAATATAGCGGTGTCGGCACTGTCCCGAGTGGCACAGGCCGTCGTTGAGTCTGATTCAAAAGTGAACGTTGATTTGGTGTTCGGTATCGATAGCGAGGGTAGAAAAACCCTTAGCGGTACGGCACAGGCAAACCTTCAAGTAATCTGTCAGCGCTGTCTTGAGCCTATGGCTCTCGAGGTAGAAAGTACTCTATCGCTGGCGGTGGTGTGGGACGAAGAGCATGCTGCGAAGCTGCCCAAGAGTCTCGAGCCTTGGATACTTGAAGAAGGCGCAGCAGACCTTTACGAGATAATCGAAGAGGAGTTGTTACTTAATTTGCCTATGGTGTCCTACCACGAAGATGCCTGCGTTGATCAAGCCGTGTTTTCAGTCGGCGATGATTCAATTGAACCGGAAACCAAGCCCAACCCTTTTCAAGTGCTAGAGCAACTTAAGGGCTCGCCGAAATAATGAGGCGCCCCGGCTTTAGTTATATAGGTAGATAGGAGCACCAA
>CAJWBQ010000002.1 GCA_913020115.1 uncultured Cellvibrionales bacterium | reverse complement strand
CTTAATCGCCAAATTCAACCTCACCTAACGTAGTAATTGCCCATCGTGACCGACCTCAGCCATATCCGAAATTTTTCTATCATTGCTCATATTGACCATGGTAAATCCACTGTTGCAGACCGCTTTATTCAAGTGTGTGGCGGCTTGGCCGCTCGCGAAATGGCGGCTCAGGTGCTTGATTCTATGGATATTGAGCGCGAGCGCGGCATCACTATTAAAGCGCAAAGCGTCACGCTTGATTACAAGGCCAATGACGGTAAGGTTTATCAGCTGAATTTTATTGATACCCCTGGCCACGTCGATTTCTCTTACGAGGTATCCCGGTCACTTTCGGCCTGTGAGGGTGCCCTGTTAGTTGTCGATGCAGCTCAGGGTGTTGAAGCGCAGTCTGTGGCCAACTGCTATACGGCAATTGAACAGGGCTTGGAGGTGATTCCGGTCCTGAATAAAATGGATTTACCTCAAGCAGAGCCCGATCGAGTTGCCCAAGAAATAGAAGATGTTATCGGCATTGATGCTCTCGAAGCTGTGCAGTGTTCGGCAAAGTCGGGCCTGGGCATTGAGGATGTCTTGGAGGAGTTGGTTAGATTGGTGCCACCGCCTGTTGGCGATGTTGACGCACCCTTGCAAGCGCTAATCATTGATTCCTGGTTTGACAACTATTTAGGTGTGGTGTCTCTGGTTCGTGTTAAACAGGGCACTTTACGAGCTCGCGATAAAATTGTAACAAAGTCTATTGGCCGTTCTCAGGTGGTGGATGCCGTAGGAATCTTTACTCCCAAGCGCTTGGTGACTTCAGAGTTAAAAGCGGGTGAAGTGGGTTTTGTTGTTGCCGGAATCAAAGACATTCAAGGTGCACCTGTAGGCGATACAATCGTGCACGCTCAGCGCGCCGATGAAGTAGACGCGCTGGAAGGTTTTAAGAAGGTAAAGCCTCAGGTTTATGCCGGGCTGTTCCCCGTGAGCTCCGATGATTATGAGTCTTTCCGTGATGCCTTGGCTAAGTTAACGCTCAACGACGCTTCGTTGTTCTATGAACCCGAAAGTTCTGACGCTCTGGGTTTTGGCTTCCGCTGCGGCTTTCTGGGCATGTTGCACATGGAGATCATTCAGGAACGCCTGGAGCGTGAATATGATCTCGATCTCATAACCACAGCGCCAACGGTTGTTTTCGAAATTTTGCTGGCCAACGGCGATGTGATTCACGTTGATAACCCTTCTAAACTGCCGGACGCTGGGTCTATTCAGGAAATGCGCGAGCCAATTGTTGAGGCGCACATTCTCGTGCCGCCCGACCACTTAGGCTCGGTAATTAAGCTGTGTATAGAGAAGCGGGGTGTGCAGAAAGACTTACAGTTTATGGGCGCACAGGTAGCTATTACCTATGATCTGCCAATGAACGAAGTTGTACTGGATTTTTTTGATCGCTTGAAATCTGCCAGCCGCGGTTTTGCATCTCTTGATTACAGTTTCGATCGTTTTGAAGCCGCTAATTTGGTGCGTCTAGATGTGCTCATAAACAGTGAGCGTGTCGACGCACTGGCGCTGATTGTCCATCGCGATAGCGCGCACTTTAAGGGGCGGGCTCTGGCAGATAAAATGAAGGAATTGATTCCGCGGCAGATGTTCGATGTCGCTATTCAGGCGGCCATTGGCGGTCAAGTTGTGGCGCGCACAACGGTTAAAGCCTTGCGTAAGAATGTAACGGCCAAGTGTTATGGTGGCGATATTAGTCGTAAGAAGAAATTATTGGAAAAACAAAAAGCCGGTAAGAAAAGGATGAAGCAGGTGGGCAATGTAGAAATCCCTCAGGAAGCTTTCTTGGCCGTTTTGAAACTAGACAGTTAATGTAATTCTCACAATTTGCGAACATTTGTCGAAACAAATAAAGGTTAGTAATGGATATTAATTTCCCTTTGATTCTGGTTGTGCTTGTTGGCCTCAGTGGCTTTATTTGGGCTTTGGATGCCCTAATATTTAGCAGCAAACGACGCGCGGCGGTGGCGGCGGTAGACGCTCAGTTTGAGCAGTTGGACATTGCTGAGGCGCAAGAGGACAGTGCTTATGCTCTTGCGCGGGATGCGGCAAGTCAAGAGTCGATTCCAGTCGAGTATTCAAAGTCATTTTTCCCCGTGTTGGCAATTGTTTTGGTGCTGCGCTCGTTCTTAGTAGAACCCTTTCAGATTCCCTCTGGCTCTATGATTCCCACCTTGCAAATCGGTGATTTCATCTTGGTGAATAAGTTCACCTATGGTGTGCGTCTGCCTGTTGCGAGAACCAAAGTTATAGAGGTAAATCAACCTGAGCGCGGCGATGTGATGGTGTTTTTCCCTCCGCACAAACCGACCACTTACTTTATTAAACGGGTTGTAGGTTTGCCCGGTGACGAAGTAAGCTATATTAATAATGTCTTGTATATTAATGGCGAAAAAATGCCCCAAAAATTGCTGGCTGCGCTGCCAGCAGGAAATCCTCAATATCACTTAATGAAAGAGGACCTAGAGGGCGTGGTTCACGATATGCGGAAGCATGTTGTCCCTGGTCGCTTGAGCCGTAAAGGCACTTGGTTAGTGCCTGCAGGTCATTATTTTATGATGGGCGACAATCGTGATAACAGCTCCGATAGTCGCGATTGGGGACCAGTTCCTGAAAAAGACATTGTGGGTAAGGCTTTTGGTATTTGGATGCATTGGGAGAGCCTAACCAGTATCCCCAGTTTTAATCGAGTAGGTGGTATTCATTAATCGTACTGAAACCTCTGTGTTAATAGCAGGGCATAAAAATCCATAACGGAGCAAAAATTGAATATGAATTCTTTTAGCAAACAAAACGGTATGTCGTCTTTGGTGATGTTGTTTTTGTTGTCTTCACTTGGTTTTTTTGTTCTTTGTGCCTTTAAATTGGTGCCAGCCTATGCGGAAAATCGCTACATCGAAGAAGCTTTAAAATCGCTTGGTGAAGAAGGTAGTGCCCTTCCTGACATGACCAAAGGGCAGATTCGAAAAAAATTAAACAAATTCTATATGGTGAACAATGTTCGTTCAAAAGGTGCCCAGGAAATCAAAGTGGAGCGCACCAGTAAATCAACAATTGTTCATGTAGATTACGAGGTGAGAACGCCCTTGTTTCTAAATATTGAGATTGTAGTGAGTTTTGAAAATTACCTAGACAGCTCTCGCCCCCTAGAGTGTTGTAGGCCGCCAATTAAGCTGGGAAAAAGTGAATAATATAGAGAAACAACGGCTGTCGACCCGCCTAGGTCATACATTTAAGAATCCTGATTTGTTGGATTTGGCCCTGACCCATAGAAGCTGTGGCGCCCACAACAATGAGCGTCTGGAGTTTTTGGGTGATTCTATTCTCGGTTTCACAATCGGCGAAGCACTTTATCAGAAATTTCCAGAAGCTAAGGAGGGTCAACTTAGTCGTTTGCGCTCGCAATTAGTGTGTGGAGAAACTCTAGCGGAAATTGCCCGAGAGTTGAAAGTAGGTGACAACCTCATTTTGGGTGAGGGTGAAATGAAAAGTGGCGGCCATCGTCGCAGTTCAATTCTAGCTGACGCCGTTGAAGCTATCATTGGCGCCATAAACATCGATGCGGGCTTAGATTCCTGTATGACCTGCCTATTGGCTTGGTACAAACCTCGTTTAGCGGCTTTGTCTATTGACGAGCTGGCCAAAGACCCAAAAACCCAACTGCAAGAATTGCTACAGTCTCGGCGTAAGCCTCTGCCAGTTTACAAGGTGGTGCAGGTAGACGGTGACGCTCATGCTCACGCCTTCACGGTGGAATGTCGGGTATCAATACTGGCTAAGCCCACGATTGCGACGGCGTCCAGTCGGCGTACGGCCGAAAAAGAGGCGGCGGCCGCCGCATTGGAACAGATAAATCTATGACTATTGAAAAAGAATCAGGTGGCATTTCACGCTGTGGCTATGTGGCGATAGTGGGCCGTCCTAACGTGGGCAAATCAACGCTGCTCAATCACCTGCTGGGGCAGAAGGTCAGTATTACCTCGCGAAAACCCCAAACAACTCGCACTAACGTGCTGGGAATCAAAACAGAAGACGATAACCAAATTATTTTTGTTGATACGCCAGGGGTTCATGTCAGTCACGCCAAAGCCATCAATCGCTATATGAACCGCGCTGCGACGACGGCCATTAAAGATGTTGATGCGGTGGTATTTCTTGTCGACAGAACGGTTTGGACAGAGGAAGACGATCTGGTAGCGAAGCAGTTGGCATTTGTTGACTGCCCTATTATTTTGGCTGTGAATAAGGTGGACAAATTAGAAGACAAAACCGTATTGCTGCCACACTTAAGTAAGTTGGCTGAGAAGTTAGACGTGGATGAGATCATACCGCTGTCGGCCTTGCGCGGTCACAATATTGACGCTCTAGAAGCTCTCATTATTCAGCGAATTCCGGAAAATATTCATCTGTTCCCAGAAGATCAGATTACCGATCGCAGCTCACGCTTTATGGCAGCGGAAATTGTCCGAGAAAAAATTACCCGCCAACTCGGTGATGAATTGCCTTACCAAATGGCCGTTGAAATTGAAGAATTTAGCCACGACGGAAAGGTTCTCCATATTAGCGCTTTGGTTTTGGTGGAGCGAGATGGGCAAAAGCGAATACTAATTGGTGATAAGGGTTCGCGGATTAAGCTAATTGGCCAAGAGGCTCGGCTCGACATGGAAACCATGTTCGAAAGCAAGGTGATGCTGAAATTGTGGGTGAAAGTGAAATCTGGCTGGTCTGACGACGAACGCGCTCTCAGAAGCTTGGGCTACGACGACTTGTGATATGCGAATTGAGCTGCAGTCTGCCTGGGTATTGCACACGCGCCCCTATCGCGACACCAGTCTTATAGCCGACTTATTAACACGGGACCACGGTCGCGTTAGCGTGATTGCTAAAGGCGTACGCAAAAGCGGTCGCAGTCAAAAAAACAATCAACGACAACGTCTCAACCCTTTTATACCTTTGCTGGTGTCCTGCCAGGGGCGCAATGAGCTGAAAACTTTGACGGGAATAGAAACTCACGGCCACGGCGAGCTTCTCGGTGGCAAGGTACTTTTTAGCGCCTTGTATTTAAATGAATTACTTATTCGTTTATTGCCCCCAATGGATGCACACCCACAAGTATTTGATCATTATCAGCAGGTCTTGCGCGAACTAGGCCAATGTTCTCGGCATGCCGATGTGGACGAGCAATATCTATTGGAATGTATCTTACGTCGATTTGAATTCAATTTTTTGAATGAGCTTGGCTATGGAATAGACTTCCAGCATGATTGTGCTAGTGGCAAAAAGGTTTTGGCAGAGCATAGTTACAGCTTTTACCCTGATCGCGGTTTTGTACTGAGCCGTGAACCTGCGATACCAGGGGTGCATTTGCTCGCCTTAGCCGACGATACTTTTAACTCAGCGGAAGTGCGGCGTACAGCAAAATACCTTTCTCGAGCTGCTCTTAAAGTTCTATTGGGCGGCAAACCTTTAAAAAGTAGAGAATTTTTCCAGCAGGTTTGAAAATGATAGTGGGCATTGGTACAGACATAGTTCAAATTGATCGAATTGAAGAAACCTTAGCGCGTTTGGGAGAGTCGTTTGTAGAGCGAATACTCTCGCCAGCTGAACGGCTCGAGTTTCAAGCTTCAGCAAAGCCTCATCGCTTGCTGGCTAAACGATTTGCCGCAAAAGAGGCGGTTGGCAAAGCCTTGGGCACGGGTATCGGGCAAGGCGTCTCGTGGCAGCATATTGAGATCACACACAACAAGATCGGCGCACCGTCATTACTTTTGAGTGAAGCCGCCCGCGAGCGATTTGAAGTCTTGGGTGGCACCAGCCACCACATCAGTATCTCTGATGAAGAAGCTTACGCTGTGGCGTTTGTGGTGCTTTCCTAGGCAGGGGCTGTAAAGGCTCGTTCTGGTGCTTCTAACTAACGCACAAGCATAAGCATATTCCACATCCGCGTTTCCCAGCGCTGTGTATCAGCGCTAGAATGGGCGTCGAATTTTGATTGCAGAATAAAGGTCGCACATGGATTACCCCACAATTGAAGCATTTATTGGTAACACCCCACTTGTGCGTTTACAGCGCTTGCCAGGCAATACTAGCAATACTCTGCTGGTAAAGCTGGAGGGCAACAACCCTGCGGGCTCGGTCAAAGACCGCCCGGCCATTTCAATGATCTCCCGCGCTGAAGCTCGCGGTGATATTAAGCCGGGTGATACCCTCGTTGAGGCGACGAGCGGCAATACGGGCATCGCACTGGCTATGGCCGCCGCCATACGAGGCTACCGCCTAATATTAATCATGCCAGATAATGCTACTGCTGAGCGTAAAGCGGCCATGTCAGCATACGGTGCGGAACTTATTCTAGTGACTCAAGAGCAAGGCATGGAGGGCGCACGTGACCTGGCAACAGCAATGGCCAGCGAAGGCCAGGGAATAGTGCTGGATCAATTTGGCAACACCGACAACCCCTTGGCTCACTACGAAGGTACAGGCCCTGAACTCTGGCGCCAAACTCAGGGTGAGATCACGCATTTTGTCAGCTCGATGGGCACCACTGGCACCATTATGGGCACCTCTCGTTATTTGAAGGAGCAAAATCCTGAGATTGAGATTGTCGGATTGCAACCAGATGAGGGCGCGAGTATTCCAGGAATTCGCCGTTGGCCGAAGGAATATTTACCGACAATTTTTGACTCTCTGAGAGTGGACGTAACGGTTAACATGCCGCAAGCTTTGGCTGAACAAACCACCTTAGATCTGGCTCGCAAGGAAGGTATTTTTTGTGGTGTTTCTTCGGGGGGAGCGGTGGCTGCCGCCTTGCACTTAAGTGAAACAGTGAGCAATGCCACCATTGTGGCGGTGATCTGTGACCGAGGTGATCGCTACCTGTCTTCAGGCTTGTTCAGTTGATAATTAATGTAATGAGAGTGTGTAAATATGGCAGGTAGTCGGCGCGGTTCAAATAGCAATGCTTCGGATCGAAAGGGCAGTAGAGCCGGCGCTCAAATGCGAGGCCGGCAGAGGCAGAGGGGCATGCAGGCTCCTCTAGATGCCCGGCCCTTTGACGCTGTGATTGATCGTCTGAGCCATGATGGAAGAGGCATCGCCCGCTGGCGGGACAAAACCTTGTTTGTAAGCGGAGCGCTGCCCAGCGAAACTGTCACGGTTAAGCAGACCAGTGCTCACAGTAAGTTTAACGAAGCAAAAGCGCTTGATATTATCGCTCGTTCTCCTGAGCGTGTTGAGCCTGTCTGTGAGTATTATGGCCGCTGCGGCGGGTGTGATTTACAGCATCTTGCCATTGAGGCGCAGGTGGTGGCGAAGGAAAAAGCCGTGCTAGATCAGCTTAGTCGGTGGGGAGGCCTTACGCCTTCAACCGTACTGCCTCCTCTTCGTTCAAAACCAGAAGGTTATCGTGCTCGAGCACGCTTGGCTGTACAGTGGACGAAGGCTGGCGAACCCCTGTTAGGTTTTCGTGAAGCCGGAAGCAAGCAGGTGGTCGCGATTTCCAGTTGCGCAATTTTAGATCCTCGGCTTGAGAAATTAATTGCTCCATTGAATGATTGGTTGAAGGCGATTGCGCGTAACCGACCTGTTACTCACATAGAATTAACGGCCGATGATAATTCCGCAAGTGCTGTGATTCGGCACAACCGACCACTGCTGGAGAATGATCTCGCGATCTTGGCGCAGTTGTCAAAAACACATACTTTCAATGTGTTTCGTCAGTTAGAAAGTGGCGGCTCACTGCTCGATCTCAATGGGTATGAATGCGACCCGCGTTTGAACTATCAGCTTCCTGCAATGTCGGAATCTGACGATGGCCTAACTATTGCCTTTCACCCCTTAGACTTTATTCAGGTAAACCCTGACCTCAATCGTCAAATGGTGTCTCAGGCGATGAGTTTGTTAGATATCAGCAAGGGCGATAAAGTAGCCGATTTATTTTGCGGAGTTGGCAATTTCACTTTGCCGATGGCAAAGCGGGCATCTGAGGTGATAGGTATTGAAGCTCAGGAGTCGATGGTTGTACGCGGGCGAGAAAACGCAAAGGCACAAGGTCTAGACACGGTGCGTTTTGTGGCTGCCGACTTGGAAAAGCCGATGGCCAGCGCCTTGTTGGGTCGGGGAGATGTTGATGCAATGTTACTCGATCCACCCAGAAGTGGCGCGGCCGGAGCCATGCCTTTAATTGCTCAGTTGTCACCGGCAAAACTGGTTTATATATCGTGTAATCCTTCAACCTTGGCACGTGATGCCAAGTCTTTGGCCGAGCAGGGTTACCAATTGGAAGTGCTGGGTATTATGGATATGTTTCCCCATACCAGCCACGTTGAGTCAATGGCACTGTTTATCCGGAATCAGGAAAATACTTAAGTTCAGCTATGGTTAAAGTCAGAGAAGATCATCCTATACAGCCTGACGGCAGCGTTGATATTGATGTTTGGATAGAGCGCTTGATGTCCATGGCTGACCTAGAGGCCGATGCCCGCAACCCTCTGCGGCGAGCGTGCCTGCTTAGTAAAGAAGCAGAGAGTGAAGCAAATGCTTCTGAGAACCGCTGGGGGGCAAATAGCAGCAGCTTTCGCACGGGTTTGGAAATGGCGGAAATTCTTGGAGAGTTAAAGCTTGATCCAGAAACGCTCATTGCCGCCGTCCTGTATCGCGCCGTACGAGAAGAAAAAGCCCCTTTTAAAACCATTGAGCGCGAATTCGGCCCGTCTATCGCCAGCCTTATTCAAGGCGTGTTGGGCATGGCTGCCATTAGCACTCAACGCAACATCTCTAACGACAACGTATTTGGTCAGCAGTCTCAAGAGCAGGGCGACAACGTGCGTAAAATGCTCGTGTCGATGGTTGACGATGTACGTGTTGCACTTATTAAATTGGCCGAGCGCACTTGCGCCATTCGTGCGGTAAAAGACGAGGGTGAAGAGAAGCGAATCAAGGTGGCCCAAGAAGTCTCTGACATATACGCACCCTTAGCCCATCGTTTGGGCATTGGTCATATTAAATGGGAGTTGGAAGACCTCTCTTTCCGGTATTTGGAAAGCAGCGACTACATGCAGATTGCCAAGCTTTTAGATGAACGGCGGGTAGATCGGCAGCTGTACATTGAGACGGTGATTGATACTCTGCGCAATGCAGTAAAGAGTTTCAAGGTTGAAGCGGATATTTTTGGGCGAGCTAAGCATATCTACAGTATCTGGCGGAAGATGCGTCGCAAAGACATCGGTTTCTCTCAGGTCTATGATATTCGCGCGGTAAGAATTTTGGTGCCCACGGTTCGAGATTGTTACAGCGTTTTGGGTATTGTGCACAGTTTGTGGCGCAATATTCCCAACGAGTTTGACGACTATATAGCCTCGCCAAAAGAGAACGGTTATCGCTCACTGCACACTGCAGTTATCGGCCCCGAGCGCAAAGTGTTAGAAATTCAAATACGCACTCAATCCATGCACGAAGAAGCAGAATTTGGCGTGTGTGCCCATTGGATGTACAAGGGTACAGAGCAAAGTGGTGACGAAGATTCCTACGAGCAAAAAATTGCTTGGTTGCGCCAAGTACTAGAATGGCATGACGAGTTGGGTGGCAATGCCTTACAGGATGATTTAACGCAAGGTTTCGAGCAAGACCGTATTTATGTTTTCACCCCTGATGGCCACGTTTTGGATTTCCCCAGCGGCGCCACGGTGTTGGATTTTGCATTCCGTATCCACACCGATGTGGGTTGCAGTTGTCGCGGCGCCAAAGTGAATGGGCGTATTGTGCCACTCAACCATCGTATGAACACTTCTGATCGAGTTGAAGTGCTCACCGGCCGTCAGGCCGCACCGAGTAGAGATTGGTTGTCGCCTGCACTGGGTTATATTGCCACCTCAAGAGCCCGCGCTAAAATTCAGCATTGGTTCAAGTTACAGGCGAGAGACCAGAATATCTCGGAGGGGCAAGCTTTGCTCGATCGAGAGTTCAAGCGTTTGGCGCTGCTGGACTTAGATTTCGAGAGTCTAGCCAAAAAGCTTAATATGAAGACCATGGACGACTTGTACGCCGCTGTGGGCGCAAGCGACATTGGTGTTGGCCAAGCTTTGAACGCCGCACAAAAAATGTTGGGTGTGGGGCAGCCGGAACAAGCTAGGGTGCCCATTAAATCTAAAGCGGGCGACAATAAGTCCACCACTGACGTTTATATTGAGGGTGTGGGCAATTTATTAACGAATTTTGCTAATTGTTGTAATCCGGTACCGGGAGACGCAATTTCCGGTTACATAAGTATCGGTAAGGGTGTTTCTATACACCGCCAAGATTGCAGCAATATATTGCAGCTGCAAGTGGATGAGCCTGAACGCAGCATCACCGTAGATTGGGGCGAGGCGCCAGAAAATGTTTATTCCGTTGATCTCATTATAGAAGCTTTTGATCGGCAGGGCTTACTTCGCGATGTCACGGCGCTGTTGGATAATGAGCAGGTGAGTACCAGTGCATTGCAGACCGTGTCAGATAAACGCAAAAACACGGTTGATATGATGCTGACCGTAGAAATACGGAGTTTTAATCAGTTGAGTCGAGTTTTGGCTCGCCTAAATCAGTTGTCGAATGTGGCTTCGGCCAGGCGCAAGCACTAAGTTAAAGTAACCGGGAGTTGCCCCTTGGCCCTCAATACCCAATACACGATCGAAGATTTAAAGGTTTTGATGACCCGCCTAAGAGAACCCACTACGGGTTGCCCTTGGGATATACAGCAAACTTTTCAAACCATTGTTCCTTCAACTCTGGAGGAAGCTTATGAAGTGGCCGAAGCGATCGAGCGTGAAGACTACGCTCACCTTAGAGAAGAGCTGGGTGATCTTTTGTTCCAGGTTATATTTTATGGTCAATTAGGCTCGGAACAGCAGGGTTTTAGTTTTGACGATGTGGTTTCAGACCTCACCGCGAAATTACTGCGACGCCATCCTCATGTTTTTCCAAACGGAACACTGGAAAGCCGTGTAGAGCCGGGAGGCAGTCGCGATACTGCGGCCATTAAACAGCAGTGGGAAGTCACCAAACAAGTTGAACGCAATGCCAAGGGGCAGGGCAAAATTCTGGCCGATGTTCCCATTAACTTACCCGCCTTAAGTCGTGCTCAAAAACTTCAAAAAAGGGCCAGTGGAGTAGGTTTTGATTGGGACAATCTCAACGACGTTGTGGCGAAAGCAGAGGAAGAACTAGCGGAATTGAAAGAAGCCATAGCGAGCCAGGAAAGAGATGCGATAAAAGAAGAACTCGGTGATATGTTATTTTCAGTAGTAAATATTGCGCGACACTGTAAAACCGATGCTGAGTCATTACTGAGGGCAGGGAATCGCAAATTTGAGCGCCGCTTTGGGTATATTGAGTCGCGCTTAGGTGAAAAGGGTGAGTCTGTGGCAAACACAGGCCTCGCTGAGTTAGATGAACTTTGGCTGGAAGCGAAAGTTCAGGAAAAGCCATTAGCACCATGAACTTATTGCGCGTGCCCTACGAATTCAGTGTCGTATTCTTAAAAATCTTTTAAAAACAACAACTTAAATTCTTGTAAACAGCCTGTAAAAGGCCGTTTACTTGTGATTGAGTACGCATGCGTGTATGGTAGCTCCCTTTTGCTAGGGGGCTGTACGCAGGCCTTCAGTCATTTAAACAGTCTATATATAGGAGCAGTCCATAATGAGAGTGATTTTGTTGGGAGCGCCAGGTGCCGGTAAAGGTACACAGGCCCAATTTATTATGGAAACGTTTGGCATTCCTCAGATTTCAACCGGTGATATGTTGAGAGCGGCCGTAAAAGCCGGCAGTGAACTTGGTCTACAGGTGAAAGATGTTATGGCATCCGGTGGTTTGGTATCTGACGAACTCATTATAGCTTTGGTAAAAGAACGTATTCTGGCCGACGATTGTGTAAATGGCTTTTTGTTTGACGGTTTCCCTCGCACAATTCCTCAGGCCGAAGCTTTGGCTGAAGCCGGTGTTCCGATTGATCACGTGGTTGAATTCCACGTGAGTGATGAAGAAATAGTTTCCCGTTTGAGCGGTCGTCGAGTCCACGAGGCTTCTGGTCGGGTTTACCACCTCAAATATAATCCACCAAAGCAAGAAGGTGTGGACGATGAATCAGGTGAACCTTTGGTTCAGCGCCCAGATGACACCGAAGAAACAGTTCGCACTCGTTTGTCGGTTTATCATGAGCAAACTGAGCCTTTGATTGGGTTTTATCAGAGTCAAGGCGAGGCGCTTGTGAAATACAGTAAAATCGAAGGTGTTGGAGAGATGAATGCCATTCGAGATAAGGTGCTAGCAGCTTTGAAGTAGCGCTAAAGCAGACATAAAAAAACGGGCCTCGAGCCCGTTTTTTTATGTCTGAATTTTAGAAACGCTCTGTTTGTCCCTGCGCCACTTTTTTTCTTGGGAAAGCTTTCTGCGGTCTGAATTCATTTTTTTTGCAAAAAATCTGTATTTTTTTAAAAATTTTGCAAAAAAAGTAGTTTTTTTTAACAAAACCTCAGTTTTTTACGTGCAAAGGCTTGTTTTTTTAAATAGTATTCGATCAATGGCTCGGCAGGTTATTTTTTGTGCTATGGTCAGATTGTACTTAGTTGTAGTTGTTCTTATGTTTTAGTTGTTCGTGATCAACTCATACTTAATGGAAGGTTGAGGAGAAATACAATGGCGAAAGTTGCAAAGAAAGCTCCGGCTAAGCGCAAGGCTCCTGCCAAACGCAAAGCCCTTAAAAAGACAGCTGTAAAACGTCCAGCTGTTAAAAAGGCAGCTGCCCCCGCGTTAGATAAAGCGCAAGGAGCGGTTGATAAACTTCAGAAAGAACTGCAAGCCTTAGCAAAGTCTTCGGCAGCAGCCCGCAAAAAAGCTCTCAGTAGTAAAAAGAAAGCCGCAAAATCTGGGTCCGCAGGTGATAAGAGAAGTGCAAAAGCGGCGGCTTCAGCCGCGGCTAAACTCGCTACCAAAGCAAAATCACTGCGCGGTAAGTCTTCAGCGGCTAAAGCTTCTTTGGTCAATGCTAAAGCTTTAAATGCAATTCGTGAGGCCAATGCGGCCACAGTCGCGAAAGTTGCGGCCTTAAAAGCGAAGCAGGCCAGTAAAGCTGAGGCTGACCTAGCGAAAGCGCTCGCAGCGTTTGAGTCTAAGTGGAAGAAGTCTCGTGCAGGTGCCGACGCCAAGAAAGCTAAGGCGGTCGAGAAGAAAATGTCGGCCAAAGTAAAGGCGGCAGAGAAAAAGGTTAAAGCGAAAATAGCAGCTGCAAATAAAAAAGCGGCGGCAGCGGCAAAATTAGCGGCTAAGAAAGCCAATGCTAAGGCCAAGCTAGCGGCACGTAAAGCGGCGGCTCAAGAAAAGGCCACGGCCAAAAAGGCGGCAGCACGAGCAAAAGCGGCAGAACGCAAGGCCGCAGCTAAGGCCAAGGCAGCGGCAAAGAAAGCAGCCAGTAAAGCGAAAGCAGCAGCAAAAAAAGCCGCCGCTAAAGCCAAAGCTAAGCCAAAGGCCAAAGCTAAGCCAAAGGCCAAAGCTAAGCCAAAGGCCAAAGCTAAGCCAAAAGCCAAAGCTAAGCCAAAAGCCAAAGCTAAGCCAAAGGCCAAAGCTAAGCCAAAAGCCAAAGCTAAGCCAAAAGCCAAAGCTAAGCCAAAAGCCAAAGCTAAGCCAAAAGCCAAAGCGAAAAAGAAGTAAAATCGAAAATTAAGACCCATAAATCCCCAGTGAGTTTACTCACTGGGGATTTATGGTATCTGCATACTGCAAAATCTGACAAAATAGCGCACTTAATCCGCAATGACACGATCGTATGAGTAAAATTCTCGCATTGGACACCGCTACCGATGCCTGTTCCGTCGCATTAAACATTAATGGTGTTATCACTGAAGAGTTTGCAGTGGTGGCACGGGAACATACCCAGCGCTTACTGCCGATGGTACACAGCGTACTTTCTCAACAAAACTGCAATCTACAAGACTTAGATGCTATTGCGTTTACACGTGGCCCTGGCTCTTTTACTGGGGTGCGTATTTGTCTCGGTATTGTGCAGGGCTTGGCTTTCGGCGCTAATTTGCCCGTGATTCCAATCTCTACCCTAGCGGTAATGGCCGAGGGAGTTCGGCGTTTGGAATCTCAGGCACAAAACCGTCGTTTGCTCCTGGCTTTGGATGCTCGCATGGGCGAAGTGTATTGGTGTGCGTTTGATGCTCAGGGGCGGGCAGGGGAGGAATGTGTAATTTCGCCTGAGGCATTGCTCGAGCGTAGAGAGCTGTGGGCGGAAAGCTCTTCAGCTTTAGCTATCGGCCCAGGTTGGCACTATGAAGCCATGAACGGTATAGAACGTGAGGCTCTTATTCTGGAATGTCACCCTCGAGCTTACGATTTAGCAAGCTTAGCCTCCTTGGCTTATGAGCGTGGCGAAACGGTCAGCGCTGAAATGGCTCAGCCGGTCTATTTGCGAGACACCGTTTCTTGGAAGAAACGACAAAAGAAACGCCAGTAGTGTTTAATCCGATTTTAGCAAGAGCGTAGTATTAAATGGAATTCTTTCAAATTGTGATACTGGCTTTGGTGCAGGGCGTCACCGAGTTCTTACCTATTTCGAGCTCTGCGCATTTGTTACTGCCATCCAGCCTCTTAGGTTGGCCAGATCAGGGCTTGGCTTTTGACGTGGCCGTTCATGTGGGTTCTTTGTTGGCGGTTATGATCTATTTTCGCGATGATATTTTACGCCTTATTACCGCTTGGTTCGGTGGTCTTAATCGAGGTGTTGAACTCAGTGCCAGTGAGCAACAAGATTGTCGTTTGGCGTGGTTTATTATCTTAGGAACCATTCCGGCTGGTTTGGCAGGACTGCTGTTTAACGATTTTATTGAGGCACATTTGCGCTCAATTGCTGTTGTGGCGTTTACAACCATTGCTTTTGGTCTTTTATTGCAAGTTGCCGACCGTCGACACTCCCGTGATTTAGAATCCAATGTGAAAACCTTAGCGAATTTGACCGTCAAAGCCGTTATTTTTATCGGTATCTGTCAGGCTTTTGCGTTGATTCCAGGAACGTCCCGTTCAGGCGTCACCATAACTGCCGCATTATTCCTCGGCATTGGTCGCACAGACGCAGCTCGCTTTTCTTTTCTGCTGTCTATTCCCATTATTGTTCTCAGCGGCGGTTTCAAAGCCATAGAGTTACTCAATGAAGACAGTGTGCCGTGGTTAGAGCTATTGTTGGGGGCCTCTCTGTCGGCAATCAGTGCCTATGCGTGCATACATTACTTTTTAAGTTACATAAATCGCTTGGGCATGCTGCCCTTTGTTATCTATCGGCTTGGTCTTGGTGGCGTTTTGGCGTGGATCGCCTGGTCGGTTTGAATAAGGAACGAATGTGAAAATTGAACAGTTTAATCATGACTTGCTTGATTTTTTAGGCGCTTCTCCGACCGCATTTCACGCTGTAAGCACAATGAAAAGCCGCTTAGAGGCTGCGGGTTTTACTGGCCTTAAAGAAAGTGAAGCTTGGTCTCTGACCGCCGGAGGCAAGTATTTTGTTACCCGTAATGACTCGGCAATTATTGCCTTTGTGCTAGGTCGTGACTCACTGATTGAAGACGGCCTTCGAATGGTGGGCGCGCACACTGACAGCCCTTGTTTAAAAGTGAAACCCCACCCAGAAATGAATCGCCAAGGGTATTTCCAGCTTGGTGTGGAAGTGTACGGTGGAGTATTGCTAAACCCATGGTTCGACCGAGATTTGTCGCTGGCGGGCCGTGTGAGTTATAAAACTGCATCAGGGGGCATTGAAAATGTTTTGCTTAACTTTAAACGCCCACTTGCGGTGATCCCAAGTTTAGCAATTCATTTAGACCGAGAAGCCAATTCACAGCGAACTGTGAATCCTCAAAAACACATTCCACCTATTCTGATGCAGGCAGATAAAGCCTCTGCGCCCGACTTTCGATCTCTCTTATTAGCACAGTTGAAAGCCGAACACCCAGGCCTTGATGCGTCTGAAGTTCTAGACTTTGAAATGAGTTTTTATGACGTTCAAGCACCGGCTCAAATTGGCTTAAATGGGGATTTTATCGCCAGTGCACGGCTTGATAATTTACTCAGTTGCTTTGTCGAAATGGAAGCCCTAATCGCCTCGGCGGCTAATGAAACCACACCAGCGCTCACGCGATTATTAGTCTGTAATGATCACGAGGAAGTGGGCAGTGCTTCTAGTTGTGGCGCACAAGGTCCCATGTTGAAAAGTTTACTGCAACGCTTAGTGGCGAATACTGAGGATCTTACGCGAGCAATCGATCGCTCGATGATGATCTCCGTGGACAATGCACACGGCATCCACCCTAATTTTAGTGAAAAGCACGATGGTAATCACGGCCCTGAACTCAACAAAGGCCCCGTGATTAAAGTGAACGCCAATCAGCGCTATGCCTCAAACAGTGAAACCAGCGCTATTTTTCGCAATATGTGTGGGCAGTTGGATGTTCCAGTACAAACGTTTGTCACACGAACAGACCTCGGTTGTGGCAGTACTATTGGCCCAATCACCGCCACTGAGATTGGCGTTAAAACCCTCGATGTAGGTGTGCCTACTTTTGCAATGCATTCAATTCGCGAATTGGCGGGTGACCAAGACGCTTATCATTTATATCGGGTATTGCAGCAATTTTTCGCTGTGGAATCGGTGTCAGCAGACTAAAAGTGCGGATTCTACTACTGTCAGCTTACGACGCCGATAGTCACAAATATTGGCGTCAAGGCCTGCAGAAATACCTGCCCGAACATCATTGGACCGTGCTCACTTTGCCGCCACGCCACTTTAGTTGGCGCATTCGAGGCAACAGTTTAAGCTGGGCCTTTCAAGAGCAGGAAAGCCTACAGCAAGACTACGATTTATTGCTGGCAAGCTCTATGGTTGATCTCTCTGCGTTGAGAGGTTTTGTGCCTAAGCTCTGTTCTATTCCCACTCTGTTGTATTTTCACGAAAACCAGTTTGCGTTTCCGCAGAATGCTTCGCAGCACGCGTCTGTTGAGCCTCAAATTGTGAATTTGTACGGTGCACTCTGCGCCGATCGTCTGTGTTTTAATTCTGCCTTCAATAGAGATACGTTTTTGCAGGGTGCTAGCAATCTTCTCAGGCGCTTGCCTGACGAGGTTCCCGAAGGTTTAGTTGAACGCTTGCAGATAAAGGCTCAAGTGCTGCCTGTGCCTTTATTTCCCTGTAGTGATGGCTTAGTCCTTGAGAGTGAGCTGAAAACTCAGTGGCGCGACAGTCATTGGCTGCTCCCGGGTTCCGTTGAACCCATGCTGCGCATCGTTTGGAATGCACGACATGAATACGATAAAGGACCAAAACAACTATTAGCCCTCGTGCAGGCGCTGGAAGCTCGGGGTGTGAGTTTTAAAATTGCTGTGCTGGGTCAGCAGTTCCGTCGCAGTCCTGAGGAATTTGGCACACTGAAAAATCAATTTTCTCACCGTTTAGCCTGGTTTGGCTATTTGAATTCGGCCATTGAGTATCGCCAGTGCTTAGCTTCTGCGCACTGCGTGCTTTCAACTGCCTTGCATGAGTTTCAAGGTTTGGCGGTTCTTGAGGCAATCGCCGAGGGCTGTATACCGGTGCTGCCCAATCGCTTGGCCTATCCTGAATACGTAGGCAGTCAATACCTTTACGAGAGCAGAGTCGACGAACAGGAAGAGGCAAGCTCGGCAGTAGAGTTATTGTTACAAGTTAGAAGCTTGCCACTTCCCAGTGTGTCGAGCTTTAGCTGGCCGGCTTTAAAAGTGAGCTACGAAGAGGCTTTTCAGTTAACGCTGAATACCCACCAGCATGCGAAGCTTTGAGGCTGTGAGCAAAATAATAACATTAGGCTAGCGCTTTGGTTATTTTCTGCTGGGCTTACTACTTACCGGCTCTGTTTTGCCACGACAAACCCCTGTATCATGACTCGGTTTTTAACAGTTGAAGTAGCCGGGATTTAGAATGAGTAAAGAACGCGTATTAACGGGCATAACAACCACAGGCACTCCACACTTGGGGAATTACGTAGGGGCTATTCGGCCCGCAATTGCCGCAAGCCAGCACCCAGAAACCCAAGCGTTTTATTTTTTGGCTGACTATCACGCTATGATTAAAAGTCAGGGGCCAGAATTTGTTCATCAGTCCACTCGGGAAATTGCAGCCACCTGGCTCGCTCTGGGCTTAGATGTGGATAATGCTGTTTTTTACCGTCAGTCCGATATCCCCGAAATTCCTGAGCTCAGTTGGTTATTGAGCTGTTTGGCGGCCAAAGGGCTAATGAATCGTGCTCACGCCTATAAAGCCGCGGTGGACGACAATCTTAAAAATGCTGAGGACCCCGATTTTGGTATCACTATGGGTTTATTCTCCTATCCAGTATTGATGGCCGCCGATATTTTAATGTTTAACGCAAATAAAGTACCTGTGGGCAAAGATCAAATTCAACATATTGAGATGGCGAGAGATATCGCTAAACGTTGCAACCACCTATATGGCTCAAAGAAGAAACCTTTGTTTGTGATGCCAGAGGCTGTGGTAGAGAGCGATGTCGCTGTATTACAAGGCTTGGACGGCCGGAAAATGAGCAAGAGCTACGGCAATACCATTCCTTTGTTTTTAAGTGAAAAACAGCTGAAAAAACACATCAATAAAATTGACACCAACCTTTTGGAGCCTGGCGAAGCTAAAGACCCAGACACCTCTACGGTTTTTCAGATTTGGCAGGCTTTTGCCTCACCGGCACAAACCGACAGTATGCGCCAAGCCTTTGCCGAAGGTATTGGCTGGGGTGACGCCAAGAAACAGTTGTTTGAGCTGATTAACGAGGAAGTTGGCGAAGCGCGGGAGCGCTATCATGTATTATTGGAAGACTCTGCTCATATTGAAGCCGTGCTCCAGGCAGGTGCTGAAAAGGCTCGAGGTTACAGCGCGCCATTGATGGCAGAGCTTCGCAGTGCGATGGGTATTCGTCCATTGGGCTGATGGGCAAATTTCAAATTGCCCAAAAGGACCAAGTAAGCTACTTTAAAGGTAACCAATGGAGAGGTGCTGAATGTCAATTACGTGTATTGGAACAGGCAATAAAGAGGTTACACTCACTTTAGAGGAGACCTTTGATTTTAATTGCGTTGAAAAATTTCGTACGGCCTATGAAGAGATTGACCCTAGCACCTGCCAGAAACTCGTTATAGATATGCGTAAAACGCACTATATGGACAGTTCCGCTCTCGGGATGCTGATAAATATGCAGAAATATTGGCTGGGCCGATGCGAGAACATTCGTATAGTGAATTCTAACCCGCAGATTCGAAAAATATTCACCATTTCAAGGTTCGACAAAAAGTTTACCATTGATTAAGCCACGCCAGACCATACGGGTGCGCTGTTAATGAAAATACTGGTTGTTGATGACCATCGCTATAATCGCGAGTTGATGGGTTTTATTCTCTCCGATCACGGCTTTGACTATGTTGAGGCTGTCAACGGCGAGCAAGCTTGCAACATTTTCAATTCCACTCCTGATATCGATCTAGTGCTCATGGACATCAACATGCCCGTGATGGACGGTTATGAGGCCACTCGGCGCATCAAGGCTTCACTGGGGGGTAAACTGGTGCCGGTCTTGTTTGTCACGGCTCTGGACGATGACGATACCCTTGCCAAGTGTCTGACGGTAGGTGGTGATGACTTTGTGGCTAAGCCGGTGAATGAGAATGTGTTGCTGGCCAAGCTTCATGCTCACCGGCGGACAATTTTAATTCACCGTCAACTTGAGGAAACCAATAAGGCCTTGGAATATCATCGTCGTGTGATGGACCGCGAGCATTCAATCGTCGATCACGTGTTTCAAAATGGCCTGAAACAAATAGACGTTACTTGCCCTAATTTGAAAACTCACCTTTCACCTATGTCGATGTTTAATGGTGACCTCTATCTTGCGGCCCCCAGTCCTAGTGGGGGACTTTACGTGCTACTAGGTGATTTCACTGGGCACGGCTTGTCAGCCGCAATTGGCTGTCTGCCGGTTTCAAATATATTTTCAGCGATGGCTGAAAAACATGTCAGCGTGGGTGATATGGCGCGTGAGATAAACCTCCGCTTGCAGAGTTTATTACCCAGTAATATGTTTTTTTGCGCAGCGATTATAGAATTGAGCCAATCGGGGGATCGTCTGTCGATATGGGCGGGGGGAATGAACGATATCTTAGTCTTGGATCGGCAGGGTGATCTTATCGATCGTTTGGTGTCGCTGCATATGCCGCTAGGTGTGTTGAGCGACGATGAATTTGATACTGAGGTTCGGGTTTATCACCCTCAGGAGGAGAATCGTATATTCGTTTACACCGACGGCGTTATTGAGGCATGTAACAGCGACGGAGAACTTTTTGGAGAACCTCGTTTGGAGGCACTTTTAAGCACACACCCTGGCGATAGTGTTGAGGCAGTATGGGCGGCGGTGGAAGAGTTTCAGCAAGGAGGTGTACAGGAAGACGACATTGCGATCGTTGAACTCTTGTGCTCTCCCTTGAGCTTGTTAGACGGCAATGGAGACCCATTGCCATTGCTCAATCCAAATTGGGTTCAACGGGAGACTCTACCTTGGGTATTGTCGCTTACGCTGTCTCCTGCTCACATGCGCGAAGGTATCGTCATCCCAGAGTTGCTGAATGTGATTAACAATATTCGCGGCGTTGGTAGCCACCAAGATCTGCTTTACACCATTTTAACAGAGCTTTACAACAATGCTTTGGAGTATGGCCTTCTGAAGCTCGACGCGGAACTTAAGCTGGAACCCGAAGGGTTTTCCGCTTACTACAAAGCGCGGGAGCGCTTGTTAAAAGATTTAGACGAGGGTGAAATTTTCTTTTCTTTAAGTGTGGTGCCGAGCGAAGATCAACGGCCGCCGAAATTGATTTTTAGCTTTAGTGATACGGGTAAAGGCTTCGATTTTATTGATGTTACCGATGTTGCCGATACGGATGAAAACGATCTTTCCTTTGGTCGAGGCATCGACATGGTGTGCTTATTGTGCGACTCGGTTGAATACACCAATCAAGGTCGCACGGTAGAGGTCACCTACTTGCTGACATAGTGGCTCAAGCTACTGCAAATGGCCGTGGTTAATTGACTGAGTTCCTCGTCACTGATGACGAATGGAGGCATGGTGTAAACCAATTTCCCAAAAGGTCTCAACCAAATCCCATGTTCAATAAACAGCGCTTGAATATCAGCCATAGTCACCGCTTCTTTCATTTCTATAACGCCGATGGCGCCTAAAACACGAACATTGGCAACCGCGTCTAAGTCCGAACAAGGCGCAAGCCCGTCTAGTAGGCCCTGTTCAATACGCGCAATATTATTTTCCCAATCGCTTTGCAGTAAGATATTCAAGCTGGCATTTGCGACAGCGCATGCTAGGGGATTGCCCATGAAAGTGGGGCCGTGCATAAACACACCGGCCTCACCCTTACAAATTCCGTCGCTAACCTTATCGCTACACAGAGTAGCCGCCAGTGTCATATAACCACCCGTTAGGGCCTTGCCAAGACAGAGAATATCGGGGCTTATGTCCGCGTGTTCACACGCGAACAACTTGCCCGTGCGAGCAAACCCTGTTGCAATTTCGTCAGCAATTAATAATACGTCAAATTTGCTACAAAGGGCTCTGGCTTGTTTAAGGTAGTCTGGAGAGTAAAAACGCATACCTCCCGCACCTTGAACAATGGGCTCTAGAATAAGCGCCGCCAGATTTTGATGATTTTCACTCAGTAATTTATGTAAATCGCTGATGGCAGAACTGTCACAGGGCTCATTAAATGCACAGCTGGGAGCTTCGGTAAATAGGTGTGTCTGCAGGCTGTCTTTGAATAGATGATGCATACCATTAACTGGGTCGCAAACCGACATGGCCCCCAGCGTATCGCCGTGATATCCGTTGCGCAGTGACAATAATTGTGATTTCTCACCCCGCCCTTGAGATTGCCAAAATTGCAGAGCCATCTTAATCGCCACTTCAACTGCGACTGAGCCCGAATCGGCCAGAAAGACCTTGTTTAAACCCGCGGGTGTTATTTCAACCAGAGTACGGCATAGATCAATGGCCGGTTTATGGGTTAAGCCTCCAAACATAACGTGAGCCATGGACTGGCTTTGATCGATGATGGCCTGATTTAACACGGGGTGGTTATAGCCATGTAAAGCACACCACCAAGAAGACATGCCATCAATGACGGCTTGCTGTTCACCATTTGGCAGTGCCAGATTGATATATACACCATTGGCGCTTTCCACAAGGTAGCTTGGCGAGGGGTCAATCAAGGAAGCATAGGGGTGCCAGATATGTTCCTTGTCAAAGGCCAGAGCTTGTTCGTTAGAAATTGCGGGCTGATGGGTCGTAGACATAATCGTTAATAGCCTATTGCTGGAAGCGAATTTGAATTGATGGGTAGGGATAATAGGCTTTGCTGATTTTCTGTCAACCAGTAATGCGATTTTTGGTTAACTAATCTGAATGGGCGGGAAAATGAAGCGCAGTAGAATATGGATGTTATGATTGACGCGTTTCAGCCCATTCATGGTTTTCAGGTCCACTCGCGAGTTATTAATGCACCTAAGTCTTCACATCATTGTTCCAGCGCTTGTGGCGGTACTTTTTTTTCGTAAGCGTTGGTTAAAAGCTTCAATAATAATGCTAGCGACTATGCTAGTTGACGTAGATCATATCTTGGCTGATCCAATTTATGACCCGCAACGATGCAGTATTGGTTTTCACCCGCTGCATCACTTCGGGTTTATCGGCCTTTATTTTGCCTTATGTTTTGTGCCAAAAGCCCGCCTCGTAGGTATTGGTTTGGTTTTACATATGGCATTGGATTCCATTGATTGCCAAGCAACCAATGGTGTTTGGATGAGTTCTAGAGTTTCGGTGACACCAATTGTTGGCGTTATTGATGAGCGGGCCGGGCCGGCTCGCAAGCAAATGTTAATCTGGCCTAAGCTGCAATGACAGGGTCATTCAGCAAAGCGTTTATATACTGCTGAATCTGAAGTCGCCTCTGGGGGTTTAAACCTATAAATTCCACACTCACCTGAGTGTGGCGATAGGGTCTGCCGACAAATTTAAATCCCTTAATTTTCGCTTGGCAGCTAATATTTAAATCGCCGCCCAAACGAAATTCGCACAAGGGCATCACACTGCCGCGATTCAATTGTTCCAAGATGTTGCCGCCGACAGACAAACGCATGCCACCTGCCGACAAATTGTGAGCCGTTGCAAACCAGGGCGTTTTCCAGGGAGAGCGCAATCGAACCGTTAGCGGCTGCTGATTGTTGTAACTCATCCGTGGATACAGGCGGCGTTGCCGATAGCCAACATCCTCAGGCAGTTCAACGGCATAGCAGGGAGAACCATGGCTGTAACTAATATGAATGATTCTTGAAACAAAACTCAGCAAGCGTCCGTCTCTGTGGTGACGTATGGTTAATAGATCGCCTAAGTTTGCGGCGCCGCCCGATTTACTAGGAAACAAGTCGTCCAGCAGTAAATAGCGGCCGGGTAAGTTGATATCGAGAATAATACTCTGATAGCTCTGGTGTCGCTGTGAATTGTCAGCTTCGTGCACGATCACTTCTAGCAGTTGTCGCTTCGCTTGAAGGTTGATAAGGGGTGCATAGCGCTGGGACAGTTCGGCTAAATTGAGCGACCGAGGCAGTTGTATTGGTTTCGCAGCCACTGGCGCGCTTGGGTTCTCACTCGCTGGTGTCAGCTCACGGCCTTTGTCTTGCCACAGACTCTTCGCAAGCTGAGAGAGCTCTGAGGAAGATTTTCCGGAGAATTTTTGCATTACGGCTTGCAAAATTGTCATGCCCAAGGGTTCCTGAAATAGTATGTTACTGAGAGTTTAGCAATCCTTGTGCCAGTCTGGTGAGTCGTCTACAGCCCATAAATTCTGCTGCTTATTCGGTGTGCCTCGCTGCCGCGGGGATAGACGGCGGCAGTTCTGTGTATTTCAGTCGGCAAGGCGCTGCCGTGATAGCGGCAAAGCGAGATGGTGCGTTTCCTCTCTGGGCTAAAAACCGTACAATACGCGCCTGCTAAACGGCCACTGTAATTCTACCGGACACCCATGTATGAGCACGCCCCAATTAAATCCCGAAGCACTCGCCACCAAAAAGCTGGAAAAGCGCCTGCGCCATAATGTGGGCAAGGCGATTGCCGACTACAATATGGTAGAGGAGGGCGATAAAATAATGGTCTGCTTGTCAGGAGGAAAGGATTCTTTTGCGATGTTAGATCTATTGATGACTCTGCAAAAAACAGCGCCCATTAACTTTGAATTGGTCGCTGTGAATATGGATCAGAAGCAGCCTGGCTTTCCGGAGCATGTCTTGCCGCAATATCTGGCCTCGGTTGGGGTATCTTACAAAATAATCGAGAAAGATACTTATAGTGTGGTGAAAGACAAAATTCCGGAAGGTAAAACGACCTGCGGTCTTTGCTCGCGCCTTCGTCGTGGTACGCTTTACAGCTTTGCGGAAGATATTGGCGCTAATAAAATTGCCTTGGGCCATCATCGTGACGATATGATTGAAACACTGTTTCTGAATCTTTTTTATGGCGCCAGTCTCAAGTCTATGCCACCGAAGTTGTTGGCTGATAGTGGGCGTAATATCGTTATTCGACCTATGGCTTACTGTCGAGAAAGTGAATTGGAGGAGTGGGCTAAATTGCGTAAATACCCCATTATTCCCTGTAATTTGTGCGGTTCCCAAGAAAATTTACAGCGTCAGATGGTGAAAAAAATGCTACTTAATTGGGAACAGGAGTTCCCAGGTCGGAGCAGTGCAATCTTTGGTGCGATGCAAAATGTTTCGCCTTCCCAACTGGCGGACAATGAGCTGTTTAATTTTAAAGACTTAAGTATTGATCGCAGCGGTGATAAACCCGCCTATCAATTTGAAAATGCCCATGTACGCGAAGCTGTAGATCCATTACAGTTCATTGATACCGTGGCGGTTGACTAGCGGCCAGACTCGCTAGTGAGATAATTACAAAAGGAGGTGAGTTTTGGCTAAAACGCTGTATGAGGTTTTTTACATCGACAAGTTTACTAACAGTAATACGGCTCGTGTCGCTATGGCGAATTTACGCGCAAAATTCAATTTGAACAGCGCTACCCTCAAGCAGATGAATTCTCGTAAGCCTATCTCCATAAAGCGCCATATTTCTCTCAACGTTGCCGAAAAATATTGTAAGGCTTTGATTGAAGCCGGCGGTACGGCTTGGGTAGAGGAGATGGAGGCAGGTATTCCTAGGACAAAAGACCGCCGGGCCGAAAAGCGGCGCTTACTTCAAGACCGTCGTGGGCTATATCGCGGTTCAGCCATTGTGCCCGACAGAAGGGCCACTATGGGCCGCAGGAGCATTGATACCTAATAGCATTGCTCACACGCTCGATGTGGGCTCGCTCGTTCTTCAGCGGTTGTAATGAACTGGAACTTCCAGCGTTTCCTTTACCTGCTCCATTACCACGTAACTTGTGCACTCCTGTACACCTGGCAAAGTGAGTAAAGTCTCACCATAAAACTCTCTGTAGGCGCCCATATCAGCCACACGGGCCTTAATTAAGTAGTCGAAATTCCCCGACACCAAGTAACACTCCTGCACTTCAGCAAGGGCGGCTGCGGCTGAGCGAAACTCTTCAAAAATGTCTTGCGAGGACCGTACAAGACGGATTTGTACAAACACCACCAATGCCGCATCGAGAAATTCAGGGTTGATAAGAGCGCTATAACCTTGAATAACGCCGTCTTTTTCTAAGCGCTTCACTCGCTCCATGCAGGGCGTGGCGCTTAGACCTACCTGACGAGACAGTTCAGCGTACGACATGCGACCCTGCTTCTGGAGAACACGAATGATGTTTTTGTCGATTGTACTTAGCTCTTTCGCACGTTTATTCATGACTCACCTAGTGAAATTAACCATTTGTGTATATTGGGCAGTTGATTCCACTACATATGAGGCGTATCAGTCAAGGATTCTCTTCCTGTGACTATTTATACTTGCGCTCATGCTACGAAGGTAGCAATTCATAAAAGACCCTAATATTTGATGAGGCTAGTGTCATGTTAATCGGTGTACCAAAAGAGATAAAAAACCACGAGTACCGTATTGGATTGACCCCCGCGGGCGTGAGAGAGCTTGTGGCCAATGGCCATGAAGTCTGGGTAGAAAGTGAAGGTGGTACTGCCATTGGTTTTGATAACGATCAATATCTGGCGGCCGGAGCGCGTCTAATCGACACTCCCGAGGAGATTTTCGCCTCAGCGGAAATGATTATTAAAGTAAAGGAGCCTCAGGCAGGCGAATGTAAGATGCTTCGCCCGGGACAATTACTGTTCACCTATCTGCATTTGGCACCAGACCCTCAGCAAACTGAGCTGCTGGTGGCCTCAGGAGCCACCTGCGTGGCTTATGAAACCGTGACCGACGAGCGGGGTGGCCTGCCACTGTTAGCGCCCATGTCGGAGGTAGCGGGCCGCATGTCGGTTCAAGCCGGAGCCCATCACCTTGAAAAAGCTCAGGGTGGCTTGGGGGCTTTGTTGGGCGGCGTGCCTGGCGTTGCTCCAGCCAAGGTGCTTATTGTGGGTGGTGGTGTTGTAGGCACTCAAGCCGCCACTATGGCGGTTGGTATGGGCGCAGATGTCACGATTCTCGATCGTTCGCTGCCACGCTTACGACAATTAGATGCTGAGTTCGGCGGGCGCTTGAAATGCGTATATTCAACGACCGACGCGCTAGAGACATATGCTGTAAGTGCAGACCTAGTCATCGGCGCGGTTTTAATTCCGGGCGCCGCAGCCCCTAAGCTGCTGACTCGCGAAATTCTGAAAAAGATGAAAGATGGTGCCGTAGTAGTCGATGTTGCCATTGACCAAGGGGGGTGTTTTGAAACCTCCAAAGCCACTACACATCAAGACCCAACGTACGTGGAAGAGGGCGTGGTTCACTACTGTGTGGCAAACATGCCTGGGGGTGTTGCGCGTACTGCGACAATGGCGCTCACCAACGCGACCTTGCCTTTTGCCGTATCACTGGCAAACCGAGGAGCGGCGAAGGCACTTTGGGCTGACAAACACCTGCTAAATGGCCTTAATGTACATGCGGGGCAGGTCACCTATAAGGCCGTGGCCGATGTTTTGGGCTACGACTATGTAGACCCAAGAGAGGCGCTGTCTGTAATGGCATCATAGAATCTGTGAGACCTTGGCGAAAACTATCGCAGCCACTCATAATAATGAGTGGCTTTTTTATCTGAGAAATTTATCTAGGCACTTGTATTATAAGTGATTTATGTATGTACTAGACTTAAAGCATGGTCTGTAAGGTTGCAATAGCTCAGGTTGAATATAATCTGCCTTTGTATCCAGTCAGAAGGGCCAATGTAGGTGTAGCTCAATTTGAGCGTGCCGCCGTATATTGAGGAAGGCTAGTGCAGGCATTTTTCCGTGGTATTTCATTTCGTCTCGCGAAAGTGGGTGTGGTTTTGGCCTTTGTATTGGGTTTTGCAATGAGCTCATTGCAGCTCTATTTAGACCTAGATGGCCAACAGCAAGAATTAGACACCTTAGTCCAAACCGTTATTGAGGTGGCCACACCGCCCGCAGCCCGTGCAGTTCATACCCTAGACAATGACCTCTCTCAGGAAGTTGTGAACGGCCTACTTAGCTATGATTTTGTATTTCGCGTAAAAATTGCCGATGAATTAGGTAATGTACTCGCGGAAGGCGAGCGAGAGCGAGAGGCGACGCCAACACGCTGGCTCACTCGTTGGATCACAGAAGACCCCACCCCTGTTTACCCGTCTCCCTTGGTCATTCCAGGCTATGGCGAATCGGTGCGCGGCACATTGGAATTGCATATTGATATCGACCGAGCACTCAGTGGCTTTTTTAATCGCTCGGGCTTGATTATTGGTGCTGGCATGCTGCGTAACATGCTCTTAGTGCTGATGTTGTTTTTCGCTTTTTATACCATGTTGACCAAACCTCTCATTCGCTTGGCGAAAGAAATCCAGCTTATTAACCCAGAGAAGCCCGGTGAGAGGCGTCTTACTCCACTGTCTATAAATCGTGATGATGAATTGGCTCAGGTGGTTTCAAGCTCAAACTATTTACTAGATGCTGTGGAGTTGTCGCTGGCTAAGAGGCGGGCGGTGGAACTTGCGCTGCGGAAAAGTGAAGAGCACGTTCGACAAATTATCGATAATCTGCCGGTTATGGTTGGAGCGCGCAATTTAGAAGGGCGGTATATTTTCGCAAATAAGGCTCTGGCGAATTTTTTGGGTCGAAGCCCTGAGAGCATGCAAAACTGCCACATTAGCGAGTTAGTGCAGCAGATGCACACTGATGTTGAAGAGATGCTGCGCATGGATGCCAGCGTGATTAAAAACAATGTCAGTATTGAGGCCATAGAAGAGACTTATAAATCCTTAGACGGCAACCTGTGTTACTGGCAAACCCACATAATACCTCTTGAATTTTATGACGAAATCGTCGCTTTAGTTGTCTCCAATGACATAACAGACCGGCGCCAAGCTCAGGCTAAGATGGAATATATGGCCTATCATGATGCGCTCACTAACTTGCCAAATCGCATACACTTGGTTGAGCGCTTGGAACATGAAATACGCAGAGCTTCGCGCCACGGGTATAATGGGGCCTTGTTGTTTATCGACTTGGATCAGTTTAAAACCATTAACGACTCTCTGGGCCACCCGGTGGGTGACGTAGTTTTGAAAGAAGTGGCAGGGCGATTACTTGAGTCGGTGCGAGATGAAGACTTGGTGGCGCGTTTGAGTGGCGACGAGTTTGTGGTAGTGCTCACCGTGCTCGATCAAGATTTGGCTGCCGCCGCCTTAAGAGCGGGCGAGATCGGTGAAAAGATTCGTCAGCGTATTTCGGCGCCCTACCTCCACGACGATATGGAATTAAGGGTAACGTGTAGTGTCGGTGTCGTGGTTTATCCAGACAAAGACAGTACCGTTCACGAGTTGTTGCGCTACGCGGATACCGCGATGTATCAGGTCAAAGAAAAGGGCCGCGATTCAATCGAATTTTTCAACAAAGACATGGCCGATAAGGTAAGTCGCCAGTTAGTGATGGAAGGTGATTTGCATCGCGCCTTAGAAAACGATCAGTTTGAACTCTTCTACCAGCCTAAGGTTGACGTTGCCTCGGGTCGCCTCGTAGGTGCCGAAGCTTTACTTCGTTGGCAGCATCCAGAGAAGGGTACTATTTCTCCTGCCGAATTCATTCCTGTATTAGAAACCTCGGGCTTAATTTTGGAGGTGGGGCAATGGGTTCTGGAGCAAGCTTGTCGCGCTTTGCAAGATTTTGAAGCTCGAGGCTTTTGGGAGGATGGCATGCGGCTTAGCATTAATATTAGCCCGCGTCAGTTCCGGAGTAAGAGCTTTGCCGAAGGTGTAAGCGAAACCTTGCAGGCTATTCCGATTCCTGCCAATTCTCTGGATATTGAAATCACTGAAGGGGTGGTTATTCAAAATGTTGACGAAACTATTAGCACCATGGAAATACTCGCGGCTCAGGGCGTTAGCTTTTCTCTTGACGACTTTGGCACGGGCTACTCTTCGATCAGTTATTTAAAACGATTGCCAGTGGCTGTACTTAAAATCGACCAAAGTTTTGTTCGCGACTTAATGGACGATCGAAATGACCGAGTGCTGGTTGAAACAATGGTCACCATGGGGCGTTTGCTCGGCTTGCAGGTTGTGGCTGAAGGCGTAGAGCATGTGGAGCAGCTTAACTTTTTGAAAGCCTATGGCTGCCATTACTATCAAGGCTATTTTTGCAGCCCAGCCGTATCTATTGAAGAATTTGAAACTATGTTGCAAATAGAAGACAAATTAATGCTTACTACTTAGGTTTTCGTGGAGTTCCCGGTAGAGTTCTCAAGTTAGCTTTATTCAAAACAAGCGCCCGAGAATGGCTGGAACGGCGTTTTCTACCCGCAATATCCTGGGTCCCAGGTGCACCGTTTCAAATCCTAGTTCAGCCAATTTATCTATTTCGTATTCAATAAAGCCGCCCTCAGGGCCGATGGCTAGGGTAGTTGCGGTGTTGATGTGTCTGGGGCAGGCATTATTTGTATGTGGGTGGGCCACCAGGGCCCGACTATCGCCCACAAGTGCGGGCAGTTCGTCTTCTATAAAGGGTTTAAAACGTTTGCGCAAAATGACTTCAGGCAGCTGTGTGTCCTTTGCTTGTTCCAAACCGAGCACCAGCTGATGATGAAGTTGCTCCGCTTGTAATATCGGTGTTTGCCAGTAACTTTTTTCAACGCGGTAGCTGTTGAGCAGCACTAGCTTTTTAACGCCCATTGCCGTCACGGTTTGCAGGATACGTTTTAACATCTTCGGTCGAGGCAGCGCTAACAGTAGTGTAAGCGGTAGCGCAGGTGGTGGTGATTGTTGTAAGTCCACCTTCAGTTCTAAAGTTTCGTTTTCATTGACTATAACCTCACCAGTACCCATGGCACCGTTCAGTAAACCCACGCTCAGGGTATCTCCTAGCTTTGCTCGATGAACATTTTGCACGTGTTCTCGGCGTCTTGCGCATAAACGAACGCGCTGATCATCAATAAAATCTTCTTCGAATAATAGAATTAAATTCATATGCGGCGGCTTTTCTCCACGCTAGCAGTAGGCCCAGTAAAACGATCACAATGCTGCCACTAACAATTCGTTTGAGCAGGTTTGGAGTCGTATTTTTCACGGTGTAGATATCAGACTTGTTGGTTTCTCAAAGGGTCCATTGAGCGGCGATGTTTGAGGCGAACGATCTATTGCTCTTAGAGTATATCGATAAACCAGCACCAAATTCCACTTTCATCATATTCGGCAATAAGCACATGGGCTTTGTAGCTTCCATATTTCAGAGTTGTTTCTAGGGCTAAATGATATGAGCGGGTATGAGGTCGGTACGATTGTCGTCATTTTTTCGAATGGCCACTCGGCAGGCATTTGTATGCTCTGAATTCGCTCGGCTTTCGATAACCGTCAGCTGGCCACCAATTTTTTTCATCAGTACTCGGTCGTATTCCATCATCTTGTAGCAGGCCGCGACATCTCCGGTGCCGATAAGCGGGCAGTTCGCATGGACTAAACCATAGCCCGTATCGCCTTCAATCTTTTCGATCGAGCAAGTTTCTCGTGGAAACATTCTCAGCCATTCTTTGGTGAGATCCTGCACAGACGCTTTTTCTTCTGCTTTCCTTGATGCAATTGTCAATTTAGCTAAGGCAAACATCAGCATTTTTGTAACAGGTGCTAACACAGGTTGCCGAGCTATAGGTCCAACGAACTTCAACACCCCGTCAAAACGCCTTGCTTCTTTGGATCGTTCCACAGTTTCTCACTCCTAAGCAATTATTTAAGGCTATCTCACTAGTAAGATGATTCTATTGAATCATCTAGCCCTATTGTAAGGTCGACCAGTCTGGCTAATAATGACCAATATTGACAATATGCATACAAAAATAGCCATTGGTGCTGATATGAAAATAGGTCTTACTCTTTATTCTGGCTGCATGGCTTCTGGTCTTTTTTCGTTTGCGGAGCTTTTGGAGGTCGCCAATCGGGTTTCAGGGAAGCCAGTCTTTGAGACGTATTGGGTTGGAGAGCAAAATTCGGTAGGGACACCCTCAGAGCTTTCACCAGCAATATTTCGTCAAGAGATGGAGATTCAACCTCATTACCAGGTCAGTGATCTGGATCTGGATGCTGTTCTTTTGCCTGGTATGTGGATCAGCTCTGCGAAAGAGCTACAAGAGGCTATGGGCTCAAACTCAGTGTTATTAGACTCACTTAGAGCACTAGGCCCTCGTGTTGAAATGTACGCGTACTGCTCCTCCGTGTGCTTTCTGGCGCACATTGGCAGACTGAACAAACAAAAAGCAACGTCTACATGGTGGTTAGCTGACTTCTACCAGAATACCTTTGCCGGGGTGGCGTGGAATTTCAATAAGACGTTTATAAGGGGTGAAAACTACATAACAGCCTCCGGGGTTAATGGTCACTTACCCATTGCCATGCATCTAATAGAAAAACATTGCGGCGAAAAAATTCTTCGAGACGTGACCAAAATTGTCTTACTTCCTAGGCCAGAGACGGTCCAGCACCCCTTTCATAAGGTGGATATTTTACTTCTCAATGATGCCCTGATGAAGAAGATTCATTATTGGGTGGAGCAAACACCCGCGTATGAATTGACCTTGGCGAATTTATCATCGCTTATGAATATTGCAGAGCGAACAATCACTCGTAGAATAAAGTCGGCGACAGGAGAGTCGGCCATGAATTTTATACGTTTGGTTAAACTTAATCAGGCTAGTGAAACTTTAATTTTTAGCAATCAATCAATCAGTGAGATTAGCAACGGCTTGGGTTACTTAGATGACCGAGTATTTAGGCGAGCATTTAAGCGAGTGACGGGATACTCGCCGGTTGAATACAGGGAAACCTTTAAGCGAAACCCAATCGCCATGGATACTAAAGACTGATTTTTTCTTGTGGACATATAAATCTGGCAAGCATATATTACGGGTCACCTAGGGTTTACCCCTATTCGCACTAGGTGCAAAGCACCTGACATTTTTGGCAAACAGGACCCAGATACATGAAAACCAGACTGACAGAATTACTTGGCATTGAGAAACCCATTATCTGTGGCGGTATGATGCGCGTGGGCACCGCGGAACTGGCGGCAGCGGTATCAAATACAGGAGCTCTGGGCACAATGACTGCGTTGACTCAGCCGACCCCCGAGCTGCTCAAAGCCGAGATTGAGAAATGCCAATCGCTGACTGATAAGCCTTTTGCGGTAAATCTGACCGTGGGAGTGGTTGCATCAGAAATTAATTATGACGATTACGTGGATGTAATTTGTAAGAGCGGCGTTAAAATTGTTGAGACCGCTGGTCGTAGCCCAGAACCGTTTATGGAAAGGTTCAATGCCCACGGAATCAAAGTAATCCACAAGTGTGTGGCGGTTCGCCATGCCTTGAAAGCGGAGCGCTTGGGTGTTGCAGCGGTTAGTATTGACGGTTTTGAATGTGCAGGGCACCCTGGAGAAGAAGACGTTCCGGGTTTGGTTCTGATCCCCGCGGCTGCCAAGAAACTGTCTATTCCTATTGTGGCCTCAGGAGGGATTGCGGATGGTCGCGGTCTGGCGGCAGCTCTGGCCTTGGGCGCCGACGGTATTAATATGGGAACGCGCTTTTTAGCGACGCAAGAAGCCCCAATTCATGAAAATGTTAAGAAAGCCATTGTTGAAATGGACGAAACGCAGACGGCATTGATTTTCCGTAGCTACAAAAACACGGCGCGCGTTTATAAAAATAGCGTCGCAATCGAAGTGGCGGCTATTGAAAAAGAGGGTGGCGATTTTTCACAAGTGCATGGCCTTGTCTCGGGGAAAATGCAAGATGTAGCATGGACAACCGGTGATGTGGATGCTGGGATGCTGACGTTCGGTATGTGTGGTGGTCTGGTTGATGATATCCCTACTTGCGAAGAGTTAGTGGGCGATATCATGTCGGAAGCCAAAGAGATTATTAGCGAGCGCCTAGCGTCTATGATGTCATAGTTACCGCTGAGCAGTTGATAGTCCTTTAAAAGCACCTTGCCAGCCGCTTGGTGCTTTTTTATTTATAAGGGCTATAGAGAATATAATGGCGTCCCCGAGACGATTCGAACGTCCGACCCTTCGCTTAGGAGGCGAATGCTCTATCCAGCTGAGCTACGGGGACACAGGCGGCGAAGTATAACAATACAATTGATTTTGCGGGAGGTATTCGGAGTATATATCTGAGATTTTTTAAACCTTGGCGGAATTTCGCACCTTTACTTCTTCAGTTTTGATCAATTATCGTCCGCCGGTTCGCCAAATAGTCCGAACAGTGCGTCTTTTTCTTCGTGGCTTACTTGAGTAAGTGTCTCAGTGTTTTCACTGTGTGCAGCGCAGACTCGATTGCGGCCTTCTTGTTTAGCTTGGTAGAGATAGCTATCGGCCCGTTTGATGAACTCCTGGGGTGATTCCCCCTCATACCCCTTGTAGATATCAACGCCTAGGCTGGCGGTGAGTTTAATGTTGTGCTCGCCATTAATGAGAGCTTTAGCTTCAATCGCCTCACGCAGCCGCTCGGCCACCTGAATGCTTGTCGCGAGGTCGGTTGAGGGAAGAATGATGGCAAACTCCTCGCCGCCGTAACGGCAGGGGATATCAATCTTGCGGGTAAAGGCGAACATCAACTCGGCGGTTTGAATGAGGGCGGCATTGCCCACTTCGTGCCCCCAGGTGTCATTTACTTTCTTGAAAAAATCGAGATCAACAAATACGAGGCCCGTGGGTAGTAGATTGCGTCGGCTTCGCTCCATCTCTTGTTCGAGTGCGCCAATAAAATGCCTGAAGTTAAATAAGCCTGTCAGAGTGTCTGTACGCACCAGCGTGCGAAGCTTCTCGTTGTCGGAGCGAAGCTCAAGAACTTCGTCAATCACCGGACAATCAATTTCACCTGCAGAACAGATTGGTCGCGGTTTAACTTCCTGTTTTGTGTCTTGCGTCATACACTCTCGTCTCAATTACGCGGCTTTACTCCGCTATCATATTCGCGTCTAGGCCAAGTGGTCAAAACTTTATTGGCTCTGGCTGGTCATACTGTGGGCAAGTCGTTAAAGTGGCCGCTTTCAATGTCATTAATAGCCCCTTACAGGATACTTTATGCTCGATACACGCCCGCTTTTGCTAGATACTGACTTTCCGGCTTTAAAGCGCGGTACGCTTGATACTTTGCAAGTAAACTTGGGTTATCTATGCAACCTCAGCTGTACTCACTGCCATGTTAATGCGGGCCCTCGGCGAACTGAGTTAATGGATCGCGAAGGCATCGACACTGTATTGGCCTTCATTGAGCAGCATAAAATACATACATTAGACCTGACGGGTGGGGCGCCGGAAATGAACCCCCATTTTCGCTATTTGGTGGAAGAGGCGCGACAGCGCGGCTGCACGGTTATAGACCGCTGTAACCTAACCATTCTACAAGAGCCGGGTTATGAGGACCTAGCTGAATTTCTGGCGGAACATCAGGTGGTCGTGAGCGCTTCACTGCCTTGTTACACAGAGCAAAATGTTAATGAACAGCGCGGTAAGGGGGTTTTTCAAGATTCCATTGATGCACTGAAAAAACTCAACGCTTTAGGTTACGGCACACAAGCTAATTTGCCCCTATGTTTGGTCTATAACCCTAATGGCAGCTTTTTACCGCCCCCCCAAGATGCCTTGCAGGCTGACTACCAGCGCAGCTTAAAAGACCAGCACGATATTGTGTTTAATCAATTACTCACAATCACCAATATGCCCATTAGTCGTTTTGGCAGCATGCTCCTTTCTAAGGGTACTTACGACGAATATATGAAGCTTCTAAAAGATAACTACGCGCCAGACAATCTAGCCACGGTAATGTGCAGAAATTTAATCAGTGTTGACTGGCAGGGTTATGTCTACGACTGTGATTTCAACCAAATGTTAGATATGCCATTAATGCCGGCATCTGAGCCCGGTTTAGTGGCGAGCGATAAAGCTAAAGTGCACCTTACTGAGTTGTTGGGGAAAAACTTTAGTGGCGAGAGTATTGTTGTAGGAGAGCATTGTTACGGCTGCACTGCAGGGCAAGGTAGCAGTTGCAGCGGCGCCTTAAACTGAGATGTTGAGTGTTGTTATTCCGGTACTCAATGAGGCTGCTAGCATAGAAAATAACCTCTTAAACCTACAGACTTGGCGTTCGTGGCTTGAAATCATTGTGGTAGATGGAGGTAGTAAGGACAAAACGCTTGCGCTCGCCAGACCTCTCGCCGACAAACTTGTTCGCACCTCCCCTGGCCGGGCTCAGCAAATGAATGTGGGTGCTCAAGAGGCAAGCGGTGACTATCTGCTATTTCTTCATGCCGATACCAAGCTGCCAATATCGATGCCCTCTGTGGTGGATGCTTGGCGGCAGAGAGGATCACTTTGGGGGTTTTTCCCAGTCAAGCTTTCGGGAACTCACTTGCTGCTGCGCTGCGTAGAGCGGGGCATGAATATTCGCTCACGCCTCACTCGAGTGGCTACCGGAGATCAATGCCTATTTATTTCTCGTAAACTTTTTGCTGAAGTGAAAGGTTTTCCAAACCTACCATTGATGGAGGATGTTGCTCTGTGTAAAAAGTTACGGGCGATTTCACCTCCTCAAGTTGAAACTCAGCAGGTCCTCACCTCCAGTCGACGCTGGGAAAGTCATGGCATTGTTAAAACGATCGTGTTGATGTGGCGTCTGCGTCTTGCCTATTTTATGGGGCGCGACCCCCATCAACTGGCGAAACGCTACTATCCTGGCTACAAGCGCGAGAGCTCGAGCCATGATTGAATACGCATTCCCAAACTATAAAATAGTACAGTTTGCCAAGGCGCCTTTATTGGGTCATGTAAAAACCCGTATGCAGCCGGCTTTGAGCTTGCGGGCAAGTGTGGATTTGCATCGCATACTCACGCAGCACACCGTGGATATGATTGCACGAGCGCAGGCGTGTCCGCACGAACTCTGGGTAGATTCTAATCTAGACCATCTTTTTTTCAGAGGTTTAGTGGCCCAGTCAGCTTGCCAGTTAGAGCAGCAAGTGGCAGGTGACCTCGGAGTTAAAATGGCGTTTGCAGTGCAGAGCAGTTTATCCTCATGCAAAGGCCTAATCTTGGTAGGCAGTGATTGTCCGTTTATTGATGAAGCTTATTTACGCAAGGCTTTGCTATCATTGGAGGCTGGTAATGAGGCGGTTATTGGGCCTGCGAATGATGGTGGTTACGTGCTCTTGGGTTTAACACGATATCACCCGTCCATGTTTAAAGATATCGATTGGGGAACGGATAAAGTATTTCAACAAACGTCTCATCAGTTTGAAGCTCTGGGCATAGAGTTAGATATTTTGCCGACACTTTCAGATATTGATGAGCCAGAAGATTTGGCGCTTTTGAAGCAATTGCCACACACAAATGTATTGAGTTTGTTTGCGGAGGCGGTAGGCTAGAATTTATTTTTCACTAATGCAAGGCAGGCCAAGGGTGGCCAGCCTTGTCACTTAATCTCAATCAGTTGCCACTGGCTACCCGGCGGATTTCTCCGCGTCGCGCATTGAGCTGGAGCTCAATAATATACCGATCAACGTGTTTCTGTTGCAGTCGACTCAAACCGTGAAACTCAAACCCACAGAAATACAAACCTGTGGATTTTTCATAGCGGGGGTGTCGAGCAATGAGCGAGCAGCGCACCACAAAGTCTTGGTTGACATCAATACTGCAGTCGGAAAACTTTTCGCCTACTTTAATTTCTGGGCGAATAAAGTGTGAGAATTCCACGCCCAAGCCTGAAGTTGACAAGTCAATCATCTTTCCAGTAATCGGCTCGTCTCGCGCCTCTCCTAGTAAAGAAATGCGGCTATTGTCATACTGATCAATGCGAGCTCTGTAGGCATCGCGTCTTTGTTTGTGATGAATTAATCGAGGAAAACCTAGTCCAAAGGCATGGTCGTAACCGCTGGGATTCTGGGAGCGAATGCCATCAAATTTACAGTGAATATGTATGCCTTCGTATACACCTAAGAGAGTAAAGGGTTCCCCAGCTCGAAGACGTTGGTTTCCAGCTTCCGGAATGAGCTCGTCAATGACAATCAGTTCTTGCCCCAAATCACTGTGAATGACTAGGCTGCTGTATTCACGTTTGTCGCCGTGAAACTTCAAGCTTAGTAAGCTGTGCGTTAACTGCAGTGCTCGAAACACCCGAAAGATATCTTTCGTTGACGTGAACTGTTGCCCGTTGCTTTCATTCATCATGCTGCTGTGCCTGCTAGCCGTCGCCTGTCGAGTACTCATACTGGCTTCTCCTTAAGCTTTAATCATAGTATGTGTATGGCTATTTGACCTCTTAACGCCCGATTGATTATAAAGTTCGGGGCTGGCGACTTGGCCTTTCAGTAGATTCACGAGGTGCCCAAGTGTGTTGCGGCTGCGAGTGATCAATTTACCGTTCACCTGGTTCATGGTGTGGCAGGCCTTGAGTTCGTCCTGTATCCAGGTCCATTCGGCTTGGGTTTCGCTGTTTGTCATATCCCGCAATAACTGTTCCCAAGACTCTTTAGTGGTGGGAAGGTTGGTGGCTTTGAGTATGCTGGCGCGCTGTTGCGAAGAGCGGTCTAACTCACTCAGAAGGCGATTCTTTTCCTCGATGAGAGGGGGAAGTTCACTATGATTGCGGGTTTTCAAAGCCTCGCACTCCTGCTGGAGCGTCAACTTTAATTGCGCGATTGAAGCCTTATCGTTCTTGATAAGGGTGGATATTAGCTGGCGATGTGTAGAGCTCATGGAGCACCTCTCGAGTAAACAGTTTGATTGCTGCGCCTACAGTTGGGAAGACTGCGGAACAATCGGTTTACGTGAGTAGGTCGTCCTGATCAAGCATGCTGCCGGCAATGCTTTCAGCATTAATGGTATAGGTGCCATCGTTAATGGCTTGTTTAATGGCAGCTACGCGATCGGGGTTACCGCTGTCGGCTGTAGCAATACTGGCTTCTAGACGACTCATGGCTTGCGCTTGACTGCTCAACACCACCTCGTCGGCTCCTCCATTGCTGTTTGATTGCCCAGTAGGCACCGGGTTATTGTTGCTGGCCCCAGTTTCAGCGGCCTTGCTGCGGGTTCCGGCTGAATTGCCCGGGTTTAGCCCGTTATTTGTGTTAATGACCATCACGCGTTTCCCAACTGTAATTGCACTGTATCTCGAATGGAGGTTTTCCCTCATAGGGCTTATCGGCAGCCTTACGGTCTACTTTAGCAAAAAAGCGCTCTTAATTAGCGTTTTTTAGCCCTCCAATCGATGAATTTTTATAAAGTCACCCGAACCATGCCCTGATTGACTATGCGGGCATTCACTATTCTCTTGGATGACGTATTCTTAACCTTTATCTGCTCGCCAATATGACCATTGCTCATAGCAACGCCGTTGGCGACTACAGTAATTGCACCAGCACTGGCTTCTAAGGTGACTTGGTCGCCGCGCTTAATCACCAGAGGTCTCGTAAGATTGTGTCTCATTATGGCGTCGCCACCGCTGGCGGGGCGTTTTAGAGCTTTACCTACAGCCATTTTTGGCTCGTGCATAAATCCCCTGCTGTTGCTTTTGAGTTTCCGCACCTCAAAGGACAGGTCGTTCGCCGTGATAATGTGGCCTCGAGGAAGGTGGTTATTGGCTACCAATACCTCGGTCTCAGCGCTGATCGTGACCGGCACATATACACTCCAAGGCCGACTGCCTTGGCAGCTTACTTTCACCGTTAATCTAGAGCTACGGCGCGCAGGGTTTGTTTCAGGCGTCAAAGGTTTGTCGCAGGCCGTAAGCAAGAGGCGATGATCTAGATTTCCCGCTTTAATTTCTACTGAAAGTGTATGGGGGGCCAGCACCAGAGGATGGCTTGCGCGCAGGGCCTGCTCAGCGACTTCACGGATCTTATCCAATGACTCATAATTGCCTGCAAATGCGCTAAGGGCTTGTGAAATCAGGAAAAATCCTAAATTAATACTACGAAGTCTCATCGTCTTGGCCTATCATTAATGGAGCTACAGTGTGCTGGGCCACATTCCCCTGAAGCTCTTATTTAAAAGTGCTGACAAACAGGGTTAAAGAGTGCCGGTATTCAGCCGCTAATTAAGCTATAGCATAAGGTCTGCAAGCTTTGTGCCCACTTTTACAAATAACAGAGGATGATTCATGGCCGGTATTATGGATAGTGTCAATCAGCGCACTCAACTGGTTGGACAAAATCGCCTCGAACTGCTGTTGTTTCGCTTGGGCGGCGATCAACTCTACGGCATTAATGTTTTTAAAGTTAAAGAAGTTTTACAGTGTCCTCCGCTGAACGAGATTCCTAAACGCAGCCCAGTAGTGCGCGGTGTGGCCCATATTCGCGGCGGCACAATATCGATTATGGATATGAATTTGGCCACCGGTCACGGTGAGCTTGAAAATCTACCTGAGTGTTTTGTAATCATTACCGAGTACAACCGGTCGACTCAAGGTTTTCTAGTGCGCTCTGTGGAGCGAATTGTGAATATGAATTGGGAAGATATTCATCCGCCACCCAAGGGCGCCGGCAGCGAGAACTACCTTACCGCCGTCACTGAGGTGGAGGGCAAATTAGTTGAAATTATTGATGTCGAGAAAATTCTTGCAGAAGTAAGCCCTATAAGCGAAGAGGTAAGTGCGGGCATCATTGAGGACGGCATTGGCGAAAGGGTGATTCAGAAGCATGTGTTAATTGTTGATGACTCAAATATTGCGCGTAAACAGATTCAGCGTGTGATTGAGGGTATGGGCATTAAAACCACCCTGAAAAAGGATGGTCGCGAAGCGATTGAATACCTTCAAAGCCTAGCTGATGAGGGCAAAAACGTTTGTGAAGAGCTCATTTTGATTATTTCTGATATTGAAATGCCTGAGATGGATGGCTATACCTTCACGGCCGAGGTGCGGAACAATCCGGAGTTGAAAGACCTGCACATTATTCTGCACACCTCATTAAGTGGTGTGTTTAACGAAGCAATGGTGCGCAAAGTGGGCGCTGACGACTTCCTCGCGAAATTCCATCCCGATGAATTAGCAAAGCGCGTCAATGACCGAGTTATGTCGATGACGGGTGAAAGTTTAATTGATGAAGACGAGCTAGGCGGGTAAGGTGTTTTTTTTCTGTAGAATGGCTTGGAAGTAGGTCCTTGGATTTAAGTGATTTTGATGTATTTCGTGATTTTTTGCATGAAACTTGCGGCATTTTCTTAGGTGAAAATAAGCAATACTTGGTGGCTACACGTATTCGGCGAATTCTCGCTGAACACGATTTGGCCTCACTAACGGAACTGGTCAGCGCCTTAAAGCGCAATCGCCACACTAAGTTACGCCAAATGGTTATCGACGCGATGACCACAAATGAGACCTTTTGGTTTAGAGACACCTACCCCTTCGATTATTTGAAGCAAACTTTGTTGCCTGAATTAGTGTCGCAGGGTCGCGGGCCTTTGCGTATTTGGTCGGCGGCTTGCTCTTCTGGGCAGGAATCGTTTTCCATCAGCATGAGTGTTGAAGAGTATCGGCGCAGCGCCATGAAAGGCCTCCACCGCGAGGTTGAAATTGTCGGCACGGATTTGTCTTCTGTGGTTTTGGAGGCGGCGGGGAAGGGCGAATATGACCATATGGCGGTGATGAGAGGCCTGTCTCGAGAGCGCCTAGCCATGTTTTTTGAGCAGAAAAATGATGACACATGGCGTGTAAAAGCCGATATTCGACGGCGAGTGAGCTTTAAATCATTGAATCTAATGGACCCATACATCGGTATGGGAAAATTCGACATCATTTTCTGCCGCAACGTGCTGATATACTTTAACGCTGACTTGAAGCGAGACATACTGCAACGTATGCACGCAGCGCTCAACCCTGGGGGTTTGTTGTTTTTAGGTTCCTCTGAGGGTTTAGCCGGCGCATCTGAGCTGTTTAAGATGATCAATTGCAGTCCAGGAATTGTTTATAAGGCGCTTTAGTACCCTTTTGCCCTTAAAGGGGAAACATCTTGCCGCTCTTTTGGCGGCCTGCCATTTTTTAGCGGCCCCTCAGTTTTTCAGCAAATAAAAACTCCTTGCAAATCAATGTATTACAAGGTATTTCCCCACTTGGCACAAGCCTTGCTCTAGTTCCTGTAAGCAATTAATTTCAGCGATGAGCGGCAGGCAACCATGGCAATCAGTTTTGATAAAGCACTCGGCATTCACGAACACGCACTCAAGTTGCGCACGCAACGTGCTGAAGTGCTGGCCAATAACCTCGCCAATGCGGACACCCCTAACTTCAAGGCTCGCGACATTGATTTTAAGGCGGCCCTAAGCGCTCAGGGACAGGGCTCCGAGCGTATGGCTATGGCCTCAACCAACAATCGCCACCACAGCAGCACTCCGGATCTTTTTGATCAAGGCTTGCTTATGTACCGCACCCCACAGCAACCATCTATTGATGGCAACACGGTAGAAGAGCACGTAGAGCACGGTGAATACATGAAAAACTCTCTGGCCTTTCAGGCGGGTTTTACTTTTTTGAATGGCCGCTTTAAAGGCCTGATGACGGCTATTAAGGGAGATTAATCATGGGTCTAAGCACAGTATTTGATATCGCCTCCAGCGGCATGAATGCACAGAGTGTGCGCTTGAACACCACGGCCAGCAACATGGCCAATGCGCAGTCAGCCAGCAGTAGCGTCGATGAAGTGTATCGCGGCCGTCACCCCGTGTTTGCGGCAATGCATCAGCAGGCTATGGGCGGCAGTCAAGGCATAGACTCTTTTGCTGACCCAGACGGCAGTACTTACGGAGTGCAGGTTATGGGGGTTGTGGAGAGCGACGCCGAGTTGCAACGTCGTTATGAGCCCAATCACCCTGAGGCTGATGAAGAAGGTTATGTGTTTTACCCCAACGTGAACATCATGGAAGAGATGACCAATATGATATCGGCATCCCGCGCGTTTCAAGTGAACGTAGAAACGATGAACGCGGCGAAATCTATGATGCAGCGTGTGCTGACTCTGGGTCAATAATAGGTAGGTAGAGACCAATGGAAACTAATGCAACAGAAGCTACCGGTGCAAGTTACCTTGACCAATTTCGAACGCAGGAAGAAACCAACGCTGCGTCGAATGAGTTGGGCAAAGACGAATTCCTAAAGCTCTTAGTGACTCAGCTGGAGAACCAAAACCCGCTGGAGCCTCAAGACAATGGCGAGTTTATTGCGCAGTTGGCGCAGTTTAGTTCGCTTGAAGGTATCGATAACCTTAACGATACCATGACGAGTTTTGCCGAGAGTTCGCAGTCAAATCAAGCACTTGAAGCTTCTCTGTTAGTGGGGCGTCAGGTGCAGGTAGACACCGATACGGGATATTTACAAGAAGGTGAGATGTTCACGGGGGCGATTGAGCTCCCAGTCACCAGCGCTAACGTAGTACTGAGTGTATACGACGACAAGGGCGCCTTATTACGCAGTGCTAACCTGGGTAGTCAGCCGGCCGGCACAGTAGACTTTGGCTGGGACGGCAAAGACAACGACGGCAACTTATTGCCGTCTGGCAATTACCGTATTAAGGCAGAAACCAAGATCGACGATAAAACTCAAGAACTTAATACTCTGCTGGGCGCCAACGTTAACAGTGTGACACTGGGGAACGCGACCCGGGAGATGACCCTTAATTTACAAGGCATAGGCCCAGTTCCTATGTCGCAAGTTACCACCATTCAATAAGCGTATTCACCTTATGAGGACAGGCATATGTCATTTAATATTGGCCTAACGGGCATCAAGGCGGCTGACGCCGACCTACGGGCAACGGGCAACAATATTGCCAACGCCAGTACCACAGGGTTTAAGCGCTCGCGTGCTGAATTTGGCGACGTATACGCCAGTTCAATTTTGGGTAGTGGCTCTAACTCAACAGGTAGCGGTGTATTGCTAACCGATGTGGCTCAGCAATTTACTCAGGGTAATATTTCTTTTAGTGACAGTAGTTTAGATCTCGCGATTAATGGCGGGGGCTTCTTCATCATGAGTGATGATGGCGATGTTTCGTACACTCGCGCGGGCATGTTTTCTACGAATAAAGAAGGGTTTATTGTCGACAATTCCGGGGCGCGCTTGCAAGGTTTTGGTGCGGATTCAGATGGCAATATTATTAATGGTGTGCTCACCGATTTGCAGGTGCAGAGCGGTAACCAAGCACCTCAGCCTACAGCCATTGTAAACTCCGAATTTAACCTAGATGCCACCGAAGTGGCCCCAGAAGAACTTTTGGTAAGTGCTGACGGTTCAAATGTTCTTTTGCCTTCAGCTGCTGGTACTATTTCAACGTCTATTAGCTCAGTGTTTGCGGCAAGCGCCTTCGATTTTAACGCGAACAACGCGGATATGAATTTTTCTGTGAGCGGTAACGCGGCCTTCACTGTCAGCTTTACCGGGGCGACTGTAGGTGCGGTTGGTAATAATGATGCCCTAATTGATGACGCGACGGAATTGGTGGCTGTATTGAATGCTGCATTCACCGCGCCAGCGCCAGCGCCTTATGACGATTTTACGGCGGTAGATACATCCGGTGTTGGAACTGGACCAATAGAAATCCGCTATACGGGTACTGGTGCAGGTAATGGCACCAATTTTTCTGTAACTTATGGCGGAACCGGTGCGGCGGGTTTGCAGAGTATTATCAGCAACATTTCCCCGGGTGCCAGTTCGGCGTTTGAGGTGCAAGACAACGGCTATAATCCAGGCCTGCTAGATGTAATTACTGCGACCGGAACTACCACTCTCGACCTTTCCACGGTTCCTGGAAACAATGCTTCGGCTCGCGAAATTGCTACCGAAATTAATTTGCAAAACCAATTACAGAATTTGGGTGTTAGTGCCAGTGCACATACTCAAGTGCGTCTGAGTGATATTGGCAGTACCTTCGCATCCGGCGAATTGATCTTGGCGCTTAAACCCTCGGCGGGCGGAGGGGCCACTAGTTTTATTAATTTGACAACAACGGGTTCAACCGTCCAGGAGATTGTTAACGCGATTAATGGCGCGAACATAACCGGGATTTCGGCTGTGCAATCGGTTGATGGTTTTGGTAACCCCTCAGTTGATGTCACTGCGCAAAATGGTGAGGACATCATCATTCAAAACTTGGGTGCTGACCCCACAGATGTTGTCAGTATAGAAGGCTTAACGGCGGCTGGATCATCTCTGGCGCCACCGGCAAATAGCGCTGGCGCATTAGTACTGAACATTGCTGAGCAAAGAATTATTGGCGGCGAGGTTGATGTGAGCGTGGCCGACGGCGTCACAGTGTTGGCCAATGCTATAACGCCCGGTAATGTCTGGGGCTCGTTGCCAGGTAACTCTAGTAATACTTTTGATCCCTTAGACCCTGAGACTTATAACTCGGCTACCTCTGTAACGGTGTATGACAGTTTGGGTAATTCTCACATAATGACCCAGTATTTCGTGAAAGAGAGAACAGACCCCCTTAATACGGCAACCACTTCAAATACATGGTCTATGTATGTATTGATTGATGGTCACGACGTGGGTAATCCGGCGGCGGGTAGTTCCTTGCCTGGCCGAGCGCAATTTAATATGCGATTTAACTCAGATGGTACATTAGACCCCGCGTCTGACGGCCCATTCTTGGTTACAAACTGGACTCCCGTTGATGAGAATGGCAATTTCAATGGTGCTTTAGGATCTAATCCCGCAGGCACATTGCCCATTACGTCTCCTGCCACCGATTCTAACTTCGAGATTGATATTGACGGCACAACACAGTTCGGTAGTGACTTCGGTGTTATCGCGGTAACGCAAAACGGTTTTACCACGGGCCGTTTAACCGGCTTGAATATTGATGATGCGGGCATTATCTTTGCGCGATTCACTAATGGTCAGGCGCAAGTACTTGGGCAAGTGGCTTTGGGCGGTTTTACCAATGAAGGCGGTTTGCAGCCTTTAGGCAGCACCAACTGGGCTGAAACATTTGAATCGGGCACGGTGGTTGTGGGTACGCCACAGAGTTCAGCGTTGGGCGCCATTCAGTCCGGTGGCTTGGAAGACTCTAACGTAGACCTATCTGCGGAGTTGGTGAAACTGATTATTGCTCAGCGCAACTATCAGTCCAATGCAAAAACCATTGAAACTGCCGATCAGGTAACACAAACCATCTTGAACATCTAAATCCCTTCTTTTTAGACCTATTTCTGTTTTATTCAGTGCGTGGGCCATGTTGGCCCGCGTCTTGCAATTTCCTGTTTAAGTTATGTAAAAAACCCGTTAGCGCGGTTTTTTGTCAACAGAACAGCTAATTTTTGCCGCTCGGCGGCGAAAGTTTGCAGACAGGAGTTTTTGATGGATAAGGCACTTTATATTGCAATGACCGGCGCCAAGCACAACATGCTGGCTCAGTCAGTTCACGCTAACAACCTAGCCAACGTGAATACCACCGGCTTTCGCGCCGACTTTGCCCAAGCGCGCAGCATGGCGGTGTATCACGGTGACGGTCATCAGAGCCGTGCCTACGCACTTACCGAAAGCCCCAGTACTGATTTCAGTGAAGGCTCAATGATGTCTACCGGTCGCGAGTTGGATTTTTCCATTCGTGGCAAAGGCATGATTGCCGTGCAAGCTCCCGATGGTAGTGAAGCTTATACCCGAGCGGGTAATTTAGCGCTCGGCCCCAATGGCGAACTCCTGACGGCCAATGGCTTGCCTGTTTTGGGTGACGGCGGACCGATTGTTTTGCCTCCTGCGGAAAAAATTGATATTGGCAGTGACGGCAGCATTACCGTTTTGGGCGCGGGGGAAGGGGCGGCCACTCTGGTGTTAGTTGACCGTATCAAATTAGTGGGTGATGACGTAAAAAATATGACAAAAGGTAACGACGGCCTAACCCGCAGTCGTGACGGTGAGCCTTTAGAGGTAGACGGCGATGTTCGTATTGTGTCGGGATTTCTCGAGAGCAGCAACGTAAACGCCATTAATGAATTTACTGAAGTGCTGTCACTGGCACGGCAATACGAAATGCACATAAAAATGATGAAAACAGTAGAAACGAATTCCGAAGCCTCGGCACGTTTATTGCAAACACAGTAAGTATCGGGGCTTAGAGCCAAAAAACAGTCGCGATAAAAAATAGAGACAGGTGATCTTATGCACGCAGCACTATACATCAGCAAGACCGGATTGAGCGCCCAAGACAAACAGCTCTCCACAATATCGAACAACTTGGCAAACGCCTCTACGGTTGGTTTCAAGCGTAACCGAGCCGTGTTTGAAGACCTGTTTTATCAAGTGCAGCGTCAGCCAGGTGCTCAGGCTACGCAAGACACTCAACTGCCCTCTGGGCTGCAAATTGGTACTGGTACACGCGTTGTTGCCACGCAAAAGCAATTTACTGAAGGCAGCATGCAGGTAACGGGGCAGTCCTTAGATATCGCCATTGACGGTCGCGGTTTCTTCCAGCTTTTACAGCCTAACGGCGACATTGGCTATACCCGCGATGGTCAGTTTCAAATTAGCGACCAGGGCGAGCTTGTCAGCGCCAGTGGTCAAGTAATGCAGCCGGCCATTACCATTCCAGCGGGCACGCAGAAAATCACTATTGGTACGGATGGAACAGTTTCGGCATCACTCGCCGGTCAAACCGCGGATCAGAATCTTGGCCAAATCGAGACAGTCGATTTCATCAACCCCGCTGGCTTGCAGTCGGTGGGTGGAAACGTATATCTACAGACCGCGGCCAGTGGTGACCCCGTAGGCGGCACACCAGGCTTAGACGGTTTAGGCAGTCTGAAGCAGGGCGTATTAGAAAACTCTAACGTTGATATTGTTGAAGAGATGGTGAACATGATCACAACTCAAAGAGTCTATGAATTGAACTCAAAAGTAGTGTCTACCGCTGATTCAATGTTGCAATTCTTGTCGCAGAACTTATAGCGGCTGTTAGTCATTGATAGAAGGTGCAGGGTTAAGCTGATGAAACGAGCCGCGAGAGTCTTATTTATTCTGTTATTGAGTGTGGCGCAGTATGCCTGCGTGGTGCAAATTCCGGCGGAACCTAATGATCCAGCGTTTGCACCAGTTCACCCTCTGCCCACAGTCATGCCTGTCGCGTCTTCCGGTGCAATCTATAACGTTGCGAATTCAAACTCCCTTTATAGTGATACTAAAGCGCGTCGTGTTGGTGACTTAATTACTGTGGTGTTGAATGAACAGACTTCTTCTAGTAAATCGAGCAATGTCACAGTAGACAAAGGTTCTGCGGTAACTATCGGGGAGAATGCTGCAGGCAACACCTTGCTGGGCACAAATCCCTCGCTGAAGGCGCTTAGCCTTGCGACCAATATTAGTGGCGACCGAGAATTTACCGGCGAAGCGGACGCAGACCAAAGTAACAGCTTAAGCGGCAATATTTCTGTCACCGTGGCGGGAATATTACCCAACGGCAATTTACAAGTTCGAGGTGAAAAATGGCTGACCTTGAACCAGGGGGACGAATTTATTCGCATAAGCGGTATTGTGCGCCCCGAAGATGTTGGGCCTGAAAACACTGTGATGTCTTTTAAGCTGGCAAATGCTCGAATTACCTATAGCGGCCGTGGCAGTTTGGCGGACTCGGCGCAAATGGGCTGGTTGGGGCGTGTTTTCAATAGCCCAGTGTGGCCTTTCTAATGACTAATCCCCGGGCGTTTATCATGATTGTTTCTCAGTCTTACTACCGTTTCGGCCTGGCCTTTTTGCTCAGTATCTTGTGTGCTTTTGGTAGTGTGCAAGCGAAAGCAGAGCGCATTAAAGACATTGCCAGCGTGGCGGGTATACGCTCCAACCAGTTGTTGGGTTACGGCTTGGTCGTGGGCCTTGACGGCACTGGTGATAAAACCAATCAGGCACCATTTGCGACCCAGTCTTTCATTAGCATGTTGAAACAATACGGCATTGCTCTACCTGCTGGCTCGCGAATGCAGCTAAAAAATATTGCCGCGGTAATGGTTACCGCAACATTGCCGGCGTTTGCGAAACCCGGTCAAACAATTGACATAACCGTGAATTCAATTGCAAACGCAAAAAGTTTGCGCGGCGGCAGCTTGCTGATGACCGAACTTAAAGGCGCTGATGGTAATGTCTATGCTTTAGGGCAGGGTAATCTAGTAGTGGGCGGCTTGGGTGTTGGAGGCTTAGACGGCTCCAAAATCACCATCAATGTGCCCAGCGTGGGGCGCATTCCAGGTGGAGCCTCTGTTGAACGTGAAGTACCCAATAATTTTTCTGCCGGGCAAAGCATTGTATTTAATCTAAACCGCAATGATTTCACAACGGCCATGCGAATGGCAGCCAAAATCAATGAAACTCTGGGGCCTGATGTGGCCAGAGCAATTGACTCTACTTCTGTGCGGGTGGACGCGCCGGTTAACGTAGCGCAAAAAGTGAATTATTTAGCCTTGCTCGAAAACCTGGAAGTTGAGCCGGGGGACGAGGCTGCACGCGTTGTTATTAACTCTCGCACTGGCACCATAGTGGTAGGGCAGCATGTACGGGTATCACCCGTTGCCATTACACACGGCAGCTTAACAGTGACCATTTCTGAGTCGGTTAATATAAGTCAACCCAGCGCTTTCTCTGGTGCAGGCGCAACGGCGGTGGTGCCTGAATCGAATATCTCTGTCGAGCAAACACCTCTAACAAACCGGCCAATGTTCAAGTTTGCGCCAGGGCCCTCTTTGGACGAAATTGTGCGCGCGGTTAACGAAGTGGGCGCAGCGCCGGGCGATTTAATGGCCATCCTTGAAGCCTTAAAACAAGCCGGCGCGTTAAAAGCCGACATCATGGTGATATAGGGCGCGCTTATGTCTATGCAAATTGATCAAGGCAGCATTTACACGGATCTAGCAGGCTTGCAGAAATTGAAGTCTATGCCGGATGAAAATTCCGATGAAGCATTAGCCGCTGTCGCAAAGCAGTTCGAATCAATATTTGTCAATATGATGTTGAAGTCTATGCGCGACACCAATGCCGTGTTTGAAGAAGACAACTTCATGCACTCCAATGAATCAAAGTTCTATCAAGACATGATGGACAACCAAATGGCCGTGAGCTTGTCTCAGGGCAATGGTATTGGTTTGGGCGACGTATTGTATCGCCAGCTCAAAGCGAAAGTCGTCGGCCCTGAAGATATTGCAGCAGCAGAAGCGGCAATGAAAGGCGGCGCGAAACCGAGTGGGGAATTAAATTTCTTAGACCGGCTTCACCAACCCCGCATGCCTACATCAAAAGCCGAGTCAGAAGATGAGTCCTTTGCATCCCCTCAGGCTTTTGTTGAGAAAATTTACCCCCTAGCAGAGCAGGTCTCTGCAGAAGTGAATGTTGATCCTCGCTATCTGGTCTCGCAAGCGGCCCTAGAAACAGGCTGGGGTCAGAAAATGATTAAGAACGCCAACGGCGATAACAGCTTTAACCTATTTGGTATAAAGGCCGACAGTCGCTGGCAGGGCGACGTGGCCACTGTGCCAACCGTGGAATATCGTGATGGACTTGCTCGGCGGGAGCAGGCCGATTTCAGGGCTTATGATTCCTATGAAGCCAGTGTTAAAGACTATGTGAGCTTCATTCAAAGCAATGGTCGCTATCAGCAAGCCTTGAATAATACGGACACGGGCGAAGCTTACGTCAGTGAATTGCAGCGGGCGGGTTATGCCACAGACCCTCGATACGCGGAAAAAATTAAAGCGATTGCAGACCAACCCATGTTAATGGCCTTGGCAGGAGAGGAATAGACTAGTGCCTGGATTACTCGATACAGCGGTAACCGGACTGCGCGTTAGCCAATCGGCCTTGCGCACGGCAGGGCATAATATTGCCAACGCGAATACCGACGGCTTTAGTCGTCAGCATGTTGAGGTGGCCACGAATACGGCATCTTTTGCCGGTTCTGGCTATATTGGCAATGGCGCTTCGGTAACCTCGGTACAGCGTACTGCAAATGAATTTGTAACGGCGCAACTAAGAACCGATACCTCTCTTGCTGCTGCTCAGGTAGCCTTTGGCGAAAACATTCGCCAGCTGGATACGCTCTTGTCAGATACTGCCTCTGGTTTGTCCTCTGCGCTCGACAGTTTTTTTTCTACGCTGCAAAATGCGGCTGATGATCCAACCTCAGTACCTGCTCGGCAATTGGTGATTAGCGAGGCCGGTAATTTAGCCACGCGCTTCCACTCGATTTACGAACGTTTCGAGTCGATGAACGAAAGCATCAACGCAAAGATGGAAGTTTCTGTCGCGCAGATCAATGCCTTATCCTCCAATATTGCACAACTCAATGTCAATATTGCGGCCGTTAGCGGTGCGAGTGACAACCCGCCCAATGACTTGCTGGACCAACGCGATGAAGCCCTTAGGCAATTGTCGGAGCTTGTTTCCATACAGACCTTTGAACAAGACAATCAAGTTAACGTGATTGTGGGAGGCGGCCAGTCGCTGGTAATCAGTGGCACGGCGCGTGAACTTACAGTAATTCCCGGTGAGCTGGATGCCAGTCAACTTGATATCGCTTATAACGACGAGCTGGGTGCCCAGAGTATTTCTGATCGCTTGTCGGGTGGTGAAGTGGGTGGATTACTCGAATTTCGGGATTCAGTTCTAGCGGACTCTTTTAATGAGTTAGGCCGAATCGCTATGGTAATGGCCTCAAATTTTAACGACGCCCACGCTCAGGGTATTGACTTAAATAATAATTTCGGCGGCAACTTTTTTCGCGACGTTAACGACCCCGATCTAGTGCTCAATCGCGTGTCTGGCAGCACAACTAACTCTGCCCCAGACGATAGAGTTATTAGCCTAGAAGTTGTGGACAGTGGTCAAATCACCTCAAGTAACTATTCCTTAGAAATCACCTCCGCTGGCGGCCTATATCGTATTATTCGCGAGAGCGATGGTGCAGAGGTGGCCGCAGGTTCTGTGTCTTCTAACTCTCTACCTCAGACCATAGAGTTTGATGGCCTGAGGCTTGGTTTTCAAGAAGGGTCATTTCAAAATGGTGACAGTTTTCTCATACAGCCTACTCGCACAGCGGCTAGAGATTTCGACACCGTTGTTGCCCGTGCTGAGGAATTGGCTTTTGCGAGCCCTCTGGCTACAGACGCTGATTTAGGCAATACCGGAACCGGTGAGATCTCGGCAGGTGAGTTATTGGGCTTAGTAGACGCGAATGGCGACGCTTTGCCTACGTTTGCGAATAGAGGCGAAATGAACCCACCTTTAGTGGTGGTATTTACCTCACCTACAACTTACGACGTGATGGACAATAGCGACCCATCTAACCCCGTGCATTTAGACCCACCATTGCGCAATCGAGTCTATACACAAGGATTTAACAACCCCATTTTCACTGATGACATTGGTGAAACCATGGTGGCCGGCCGAGGCGCCTTGTTAGGTTTGCCCGCGGGAAGTTCGGTAGTGACACAAGCGAGTGTGCAGCCGGGTGTGGCTGTGCCAAGTTTTGCCGCGACCAGCTTTAATGGCAGTACAGATCAGTTTTCCTTTGATGTTGTAGTATCTGGAACCGGTGGCGTTAGTGACGGCACTACACAGGTCACAATTAACAGCCCGGCTATCGTTGATGAAGCAACTCTTTTAGCAGACATTAATGATGATTTGGCGGGTAGTGGCGTAACGGCTTACATCAACGACGGCGGCACTTTAGCCTTCAAGCTTGATACAGTGGGCGGAGGTGACGTTACGCTCAATAATTATAACAATGATCCAGATTTGGGTGGTGACCCTGCACCTGGTGGTCAGGCTAATACCTTGTTGGGTTTTAATATTGAAGGCGCAAACTTTACCTCTGTTGGGGACGCCGATGGCACCAGTGGCGTAGGCTCACTGGTTAACAACTATACCGCCGACTCGGTCACATTTAATACTGTAAATCCTACTACAGGGGCCATTACCAGTACGCCAATATTTGTTCCGGCTAACTCCAGCGCCAGAGACACGGCCAGCTTGCTGAGTGCCACCCCCGGCGTTACGGCCAATGCTCGCAATTATATGGAAATTTCCAACTTAAATTTGAACTCAACATCGGCGTCGCAAATTACCCTGAATGGTATTGACCTCTTGGAGCACGGGGTAGATGGCGTTTCAGGAGCGGTGATTCTTTCGCCTAGCGTTCCAGACCCCGCATCGAACCCAGCTGAGTTTAATCAATACCTTGCGGAACGAATTAACAGTGATCCCACCTTACAGGCTTTGGGTATTCACGCCCAGAGTGCTACCGATTCCGTGACCGGAAGGTTGGAATTGCGTATTAGTTCCTCTAAGGGAGATGATTTTAATTTGTCTATGGCCGCAGCGCCGGGAGATTCTATTGATGTTAGCGACGGCACCAATGATAATTTGGAACTCACGGGCACTGGCGTAGATACCATAGCATCGGTTGTCGTTGGTGGCACAGTGGATGTCACTATGGCGTCTGATATAAGTATGATTACCAGCCCTTCCACAAGTGGTTTATTTGGCGATAGCTCTGCAGCCGGTTTTGCTCAGTCAACCTATCTTGGTATACAAGCACAAGTATCGGGAAATCATGAAGAAGGCGACAAGTTTTTTCTAGATTTTAACACGGATGGTGTGTCGGACAACCGTAACGCACTCCGTATGGACGCATTAGCGTCTGACAAAACCGTTGATGGCGGCCGTTCTACGCTTTCTGAAAATTACGCGAAACTGGTAGAAGAGGTGGGTATTGAAACCAGCGCTGCCAATATTAATGGCGAAGCTTCTCTGCAAGTTTTGCAGCAAACTACTGATTTGCGAAATTCAATATCAGCCGTGAATTTGGATGAAGAAGCGTCCAATTTAATTCTGTTCGAACAAATATATAACGCCAACGCTCAAGTTATTTCTGTGGCGCGGGATTTATTTGATCGATTAATTAGCATATTCTAGGTTACTGACCATGCGCATTTCATCACTACAGATATTTGGTATTGCCACCAACAGTATCGCCGATGCTAATGAAGCTTTGGCGAAAACGCAGTCGCAACTGTCAACGGGCCAGCGCGTGCTGACACCCGCCGATGATCCCGTGGCCTCAACAAAAATTGTTCAACTCAATCAAGAGTTGGCGCGAGTTGAGCAATACAATAATAATCTTAATATCGCTGAAAACAATTTGCTTCAGGAAGAGGCTGCCCTAGATAGCGTATTGAATCTCTTGCAGCGTGTTCGCGAACTCACCGTTCAAGCTGGTAATGTAGGCCCCTTGACTCCGTCGGACTATACGACCCTAGCTGCTGAGGTTGACTCGCGGATGGACGAGCTTTTCAATCTGGTCAACACAACTAATGTGAGCGGAGATTTTATCTTTTCTGGTTATAAGGGGAAGACGCAAACGGTGGTTGGTTCGGCAACCGAGGGCTACAAATTTCAGGGGGATGAAGGCGAAACTCGAGTTAAAATATCCAACAATACCACCATTGCCATGAGTGATTCAGGAAAAGAAATATTTCAAGGCATTCCTAATACTTTAAATTCGATCTCGACTTCCAGCAGCTCTGCAAATCAGTCTGATCCTCCTGTTCGAATTTCAGTAGGGCAAGTGGTGGATCAGGCAGAGTATGATGAATTTTATCCGGAAGATATTGTGGTGAGCTTCAACGCGGACAATAATATTTCGCCTGAGGGGAAAAACTATACCATTACTGAGCGTTCAAGTGGCAATGTGATAGTGGCCAATCAACCTTACCAAGCGGGTACCACAATAGAGGTAAAAGGCGTAAGTTTTAGCATCAATGGTTCTCCAGTATCGGGTACCCCTGCGGTACCGGCCTCGAGATCTTTTGGTGCTGATGGAGCCACATCTTTCCCTCCAATCCCTAATTTTGCCGCCACCAATGGTAGCTTCGATATAACCGTTGGTGGTTTAACGGAAACCCTCACGCTTACCAGTGATGTAACTGACCTAAGCTCTTTAGTGTCGGCTGTATCCAGCCCCGCCAATGCAGCGGCCCTAGCGAACTTAGGTGTCACCATTGGCGCAACTGGATTTATTATGCCTGCGGGCGTAAATATGAGTGTTAACAGTGTGGACGCCCGAATTGACGCGGTAATGGGTTTGAATACCACAGGGGGAAGTGTTTCAAGTGACGGTGTTGTAACTCGACACGGGGACGAATTGTTTATCGATTCGGCTGATACTCAAGACATCCTCACAACCATGGTGCGTCTCAGTGATGCCATGAAACAATATGATGGAACCAGTGCATCAGGAGACCTAGTTAGCAGTGTTGTTGCCGATACCTTGAGCAATCTTAATAATACGCAAACCTCAGTGTTAGAGGTGGTTGCGGAACTAGGTGCTCGTTTAAATACAGTTGAAAGTACTCGCCAATTACATTTCGATACCGAATTAGTCAGTCGTGAGATTTTATCTGAACTACAAGATTTAGATTACGCCGATGCGGCGAGTCGTTTGTCGGCGCAAACTTTGGTGCTGGAGGCGGCCCAGGCGACTTTCGTGCGCGTTAGCCAGCTTTCCTTGTTTAGCCGCTTGTAAGGGTTACTTAGTTTCCGCTTAGGTAAGACTTAATTGATTTTTTTCCGTGTTTAAGTTTCTTTAGATCATCTTTGGCAGTTAATTGCCGCTGCTTTACTTCGCTCATCAAAACTTTGTCTTGTTGTTTTACTCGCGCCAGTACAAGCCGAGCTTCGTTGTGTAGTGCTTCTGGAAGTGAGGGGGTAATGGCTGCTCCCAGGACTTTATTGCGCTCGATAATTAGAGCGTCAACGTCGTCCCACTCTTCCGCTTTCATCGACAGTTCAATTTTTTCCGAGAAGTCTTTTACTGAATCAATTGCTTCTTGAAATAAATTTTTGCTGTGTTCGACCCTGTTCATACTTCAATTCCGTACTTGTCCGCATCGTGTTTGATTGTATCGCGCGAGAAGGAGTGAGTCTCATTTTATTTTCCCGAAGACTCTAGTTAAAAAAGCGGCAATGTCTTATCAAATTGAGAGGAATAAGTTTGCCGCTTTTTTGTCGCTTTCTTTTTTTTTCGATCATTTCTTATCCAGGTGTCTATTAAAATACCAATAAAAACAACCACCTACACTAATTCTCGGCGGTTGGCACAGCTCTTGCTATATCTACGGTGTGAAGAATTATTTAGTTGGTGTTCAGCAAACAAATACTTGCAACCACCGTGACAGCAAGACAGCCAACGCCAAGTGGCTTGGCCGGCTCTTAGTTTAATAGGAGAAATATTATGCCATTAGTGATTAATACGAATGTGGCAGCGCTGAACTCTCAGCGACAATTGGTAAAGTCCGGCGACGATATGTCTCAGGCCATGGAGCGATTGTCTTCTGGTCGGCGTATTAATACCGCAGCTGATGATGCCGCAGGCCTTGCAATTTCTAATCGCATGACTTCGCAGATTCGAGGCCTAAACCAGGCGATACGAAATGCTAACGACGGTATTTCCTTGATTCAAACTGCAGAAGGCGCTTTGGACGAAACCACAAATATTTTGCAGCGTATGCGAGAGTTGGCCATTCAGTCTGCTAACGGCATTTACGCAGATGAAGACCGAACAACTCTTGATGCGGAAGTGCAGCAGTTGCTTCAGGAATTAGATCGCATCGCTGAAACCACCAGTTTCAACGGGCAGAAATTACTCGACGGCACCTTGGGCAATGTTTTGCTTCAAGTGGGCGCTGAGGCGAATCAAACCATTGGCTTTAGTATTCAAGCGATGAGTGTTGACCAGCTAGGTTTGGGTTCCACTTCTGGGGACTTGACTGGCGATCGCTTTGATTCAACGGCTGCCATCGATGAGGGTGATATTATTATTAATGGCGTCGCCCTGTCTGCACACAACTTTGCCACAGACAACCTCGAAGACCTTCTCAATGACATTAACGACAACGTTGATGGTGTGAGTGCGGAAGGCTTCAATATAATAGAATCAGAAAATGTTGGTTCAGGGGCCCTGGCTGGCAATCAAGCTTTGCAAATAACGATGGGTACAGTTAATGGGCAACCATCGACCAGTTACCTTTTCCAAAACACCGCCAGCATGTCGGAATTGGTTGATGTGATCAGTTCGACCACCGGTGGTTTAATTGAAGCGAGCATTGGGGATTCAGGCAGTTTGGTTCTGTCCAATTCAACAGGTGCCAGTATCACAATGGCGGTGGATGATGACATTACGGACGGTGCGGGTAGTTTTGCCGTATCTGAAAATGGTCCATTCACATTAGAAGCTATAACGGGCATCACAGAAGTTACTGATGATGGCACAGAAACCTTCTCCGGCGGTCTCTCATTAATCGCAGACGACGGCGGAGAAATTTCTATTGTTAAAGGCGCTAACGGAACGGACGCTGACTTAGCTGCGCTTGGATTCAGGGAAGTGTCTGATGGCACTGTCCAGAGTATTTCTTTGTCGAGCGCAGCACAGACAACAGAGCTTGCAATTGGCGACCTTAAAATCAACGGTGTCGATATCGCGCCGAGCCCAGCGATCGATGGCTTGCAGGGCAAAGTTGATAACATTAATGATGTCAGCAGTGAAACGGGCGTTGTAGGCACGGTTAAAGCTGAGCAGTCTTACAATTTTGACAGTACAGTTATGCCGGTAGAAGTAACCGGTGCGGCTGCCTACGCGGCACCTGCTGGCGCTTTTGGCGAATTGCACTTCGGTCCTAATTCAGTTGCCCCAGGCACGGCCAACTTAGCCGCTGGTGCCAACGAAGGTTTTACCTTTGATGTAACTGACATGGATGGCGGCGGCGCGGTCACAGTCACCGTCGATCAGAACATCACCGACAACAACGCCTTACTTGCTGACATTAATGATGATTTGGCCGCGAGTAATGTCGAAGCCTACATCGATGACAACGGTAAATTAGCGTTCCGGGACACCGGAGGCAATTCTGGCGCGGCCGGAACGATTATCGTTGACAACTTTACTCCAGAGGCTAGTTACACCGCCAACCAAGGAGCAGGTACTGCGAACACAGTATTCGGTTTCGATATTGAGGATTTAGCGGGTTCTGGCGGCACCTTTACCAATTCTGGAACGGCGGGTGCTGCATTCAATATCAATGGCACGCGTATCGATTTGACCTCAATTCAAGAGTCCAGTGGAGTAGTGTCTGCGAGTAACGTGGCGGCGGCAGTCAATGCGGCAACCGCGGCTACCGGAGTGACAGCCTATGTGGATGAGAGTGACGCTTTACACTTTTCTTCGAGCGAAGCTTTTACTTTGTCAGACGATGCTAATGCCAGTGGGTTTGTGCAAAGCTTAGATGGCAATCGCAATTTGTCGGCGACCAATGAATATCATGCGGGTACAACCGCGCCTGACGTGGTTAGTGTGACAGACTTTTCTGGTGCAGAAGGGTTCACGTTTACCGTGACTGACCAAGCCGGTACTGTTAATACGGTTACTATTGTTGATAACCCAATTAACTCCACGAATACCTTATTAGCCGACATCAATGATGATCTGAGCAATAACGTTACTGCCTACATTGATAGTAACGGTACGCTGGCCTTTAGTGACGCGACCGGTGGTGGCGGTGCGATCACCATCGGAGGTTTTGATGGAACTCCAGGTGGCGCGGCTACCAATGGTGTTGCTGATGCTCTCTTTGGCTTTGGAATTGAAGCCTTAACAGGCGCAGTCACTTCCACCAATGGTCATGCCGAACCAGTGACCAGTGGTTCCTTACTGGTGAATGGTTTTGAGATTTCTGGTATTGACCTGACCAATTTAGATGCCGCGACCATTACCATTAATAGTCAGCAAGCAAACACCGGTGTGGTGGCAACCATTGATGAAAATGGTCAGATGGAGCTTTCCGCCAACTCGTCTATTACTCTAGATGTAGGTGCAACTAACGGTTTAGCAGTGGGGGCGGTACTGGGTATTAACTTTGCCGACGCCAATGTTGACGGAGTTGTCGATACGCAGACTGTGAATGCCGGTATAGAGTTGCGCAGTATCAACAACGATTCGCCTATTTCTATTGAAGTGTCTGAAAACGGTGAGGTGGCGACCGGTTTTGTTGATATGAACACTGACTTGAGTGCTCTAGTGACGGGTACATCTCTGGGCAGTATCAGTGTGGCGACAGAAGCTGGAGCCCAATCGGCTATTGATCCAATTGACAATGCTTTGGAAACCATCAATGCCACGCGCTCTGAAATGGGTGCGGTGACCAACCGTTTAGAATTCACCATGAGCAACCTGATGAACGTGACCGAGAATACCACGGCCGCTAGATCACGAATCATGGATGCAGACTTCGCGGCGGAAACAGCGAATTTGTCTAGGGCTCAGGTGCTTCAGCAGGCTTCACAGGCCATGCTGGCCCAAGCAAATGCTCAGCCCCAGCAGGTTTTACAGCTACTCAATGGGTAATTAAGCGCTCTCTCACAAGGTTTTTACCATTAAAGCTGGCCCTAGGGCCGGCTCTTGGTCGTGTTGAAATTCCAATAATTAGTGGAAAAAAGCCGATATTTTTTTAACCAAGGCTCCATTCTTTTCTTGCGCTGTTTTGTAACTCATTGTTTTTTATGAAATATTTTAAGGTTTTATAGCTCTGCCTTTTTTGCTCCTATGGCATTAAAGTTCTTTTGCGTATGGCCGACATATTATCTAGAAGCGCAATACCGTTTGGTTTTGACGCTCTTACAGTGTCCTTTAAAAGGGCTGGTCAATACTGGCTGGCGTCGAAAGTACAACAAATGAGCAGGAGTCTCTCATGGCTTTAGTAGTTAATAGTAATATTCAGTCGCTCAATTCTCAGCGCCAACTGGTTAAGTCTGGTATGGAGCAGGATCAGGCGATGGAGCGTTTGTCGTCAGGTAAGCGTATCAACTCAGCAGCGGATGACGCCGCTGGTTTGGCAATTTCGAACCGAATGACTTCTCAGGTGAACGGCCTGAACCGTGCGGTGGCAAACGCCAACGATGGTTCCTCGCTGATTCAAACGGCTGAAGGTGCTTTGGACGAATCCACGAACATTCTCCAGCGTATGCGCGAATTGGCTATTCAGTCTGCTAACGGCATTTATGGCGATGGCGACCGTGCAACTCTAGATGCTGAAGTTCAGCAGCTGGTGTCTGAATTAGACCGTATTTCTGAAACCACCTCCTTTAACGGCCAGAACCTTCTGGACGGAACCTTGGGTGACGTGGCTTTGCAAGTTGGCGCTGAGGCCAACCAAACTATTTCCTTCTCTATCGACGCGATGAGTGCCGATACTTTGGGTCTGGGCTCTACGAGCGCTGATTTGGCGGGTGACCGGATGGCGGGCACCTTTAGCATCGGTCAAGGCGATGTGCAGATCAATGGTGTTGCCCTGCAAGGGTACGACACGGCGACCGACAATCTGGAAGATTTACTCACTGATATCAATACCAATGTTGATGGAGTAAGCGCTGAAGGGTTCAATATTGTTGCTGCGGACGCTGCCGGTGATGGCGTTATACTTGCCGCATCCACACTTCGTATTTCATTGGGATCGGTTGACGGTCAGGCGGCTGTTAATTATGACATTTCTGATACTGCAAACATGGATGAATTGGTTGCGGCGATTAATAATGCAACCGGCGGCAACATCGAAGCCGCTATTGATGATGCGGGCAAGCTAAACCTCTCGAATACCACCGGTGGTACAATTACGGTCGCTCTAGATATAGATGCTGCTGGTACCTTCGTTGCGGCCGATACCGACACGGCAACGGCGATCGGTATTACGGATGCGGGCGCTAATGGGGAGGCTTTTGTAGGCCAATTGGCGCTAAGTTCAGACAATGGTGAGGCAATCAGTATTACATTAGGTGGACAGGGTGAAGAAGCCGACATTACTAACCTGGGCTTTAATGAAATATCTGCAGACGGAAGCATAGAAGGTACGGTATTAACAACGGGCAATCAGACAACGGCCTTGGCGTCAAACGACCTGCAGATTAATGGGGTTTCGATAGAGGCAACTACCACGGGCGGTGGCTTGCAGGAAAAAGCGGATCACATCAACGAAGTGAGCAGCGAGACTGGAGTGACAGCTTCTATTACTGCAGAGGCCTCCTACACCTTTGATGCAGCGGCAACGTCTTTTGAGTTGGTCGCGAGTGCGGGTTTTGTTGCGTCTCAAGATGTGGCTTATGAGTCTGTGGCTGCAGGCGCTGCGGCTGACGTCGCGGGTATATCTGTTAGTGCCGGCGCGATCTTCTCGTTTGACATTACAGACATGGCGACAATTACCACTACGATAACATTGACCGGTGCAGATTTTGCGACCACGGCGACAATGTTGGGTGAGATTAATGCTGACCTTGTTGCGGCTAGCAGTGGTGTTGAAGCAGTATATGAAGCAGGCGTACTCACGTTCAAAGACAATCAAGGTATCCTCGCCACTACGGGTAACACGGTTACGATCAATAGCGGTACCTTTACAATTACAGAAAGTGATGGTGCCACGGCAATCACGATTGCTTCAGCTGCCGCTGCCGGTGAATATGTGCCGGGAGAATTCAACCAGGCATTCGGGTTTGATATCGAAGGGCTAACGGCTGATACCACCGATACTGCTTTGGAGGGTACTGGCCCAGCTATTGATGTGAATGGCGTGCAGGTTGATCTTTCTGCGGCCAAAGCCAATGATGGCACTATAACGGCCGAGGAACTTGCCACCGCGATTAATGGCGTAAAGGCAACATCTGGTGTTGAGGCTCTCATTGATAATGACGGTGTATTGCAATTGGTTTCGGATGCCGCGTTTACACTTGCTGACGATGAGAATGCTAGTGGCTTTATTGACTCGATTGGGAGTGCGGTCATTGCCGACGCAGCAACCGGCACAACAGCTACAACCAGTGGTGGTTCTGTCATCATAAATGGTAGTGAAGTTAGCCTGACTGATATTGATGATCTGGAGCAAGTGGTTATTGACCTGAATGCAGCTCAAGCTGACACGGGTGTCAAAGCCTCTGTTGATGAAAATGGCGAGCTGAAGCTAGAAGGTAATGCGGCCATTACATTCGAGTTGGGCTCTGTTCACGGCCAGGCTACTTCCGAGATTCTTGGTCTCGGCTTGACCATCGATGCTGACGGTGATGCGGCGACAACGGATCTGGATGCGAGCCTTGAGCTAGCCTCTGTAAATAGCAGTCAGCCGATCGCTATTGAGGTTACGGCGAATGGCGCTACTGCAACAGGGTTGAAAAACAGCAACACAGACCTGTCTAGCACGGTTACAGGCTCGGCATTGTCAAGCTTGAGCGTTGCTTCACAGGCTGATGCGAACAATGCGATTGACTCCATTGACAATGCGTTGGAAACCATTAACGCTACTCGCTCTGAGTTGGGTGCGGTGAGTAACCGTCTTGACTTTACCGTGAGTAACTTGATGAACATTTCGGAGAACACGGCAGCAGCCCGTTCACGGATTGTAGATGCTGACTTCGCGGCTGAAACGGCTAACTTGTCTCGTGCACAGGTTCTGCAGCAAGCGTCTCAGGCGATGTTGGCCCAGGCTAACGCTGCGCCTAACCAGGTATTGTCACTACTTCGTTAATATTGACAGTTATTTTTGAGGAGGCCCATATCGGGCCTCCAATAAAATTTGAGGTTAGCCCATGAATGAAATAAATATGTCATCTGTGTCACAGCGTGCTGAGGCTAAAATGACTTCATTGACGGGTTCTTCTGAGCAGCGTAAAGAGGCCGGCGAAGTCGGAAAATCTTTGCCGCCGCAAGCTGGCAAAGTGGCAGAGAATCTGCAGGAAGAGTCTGTTGATCAACGCTTAAACAGTGCCGTTGTCGAGTTGAACAAGTTTGTTCAAAGTGAGAATCGAGACTTGTTTTTTAGTATTGATGATAATTTAGGGGAAGTTGTCGTAAGAGTGGTTAATCGCGAGAGTGGTGAGCTTATTCGGCAGATACCCAATGAAGTTGTGTTGGATTTGGCGGTGAAGGCGCGTGACAACGAACCATTACAGCTGATCAGTACGCATGGATGACAGTAAAGTCTGTGTTTGACCCATAAAGGAGTGCCTCTTGGCACTCCTTTTGCTTTATTATATGTACCGTATTTTTAATCTAAAGCCGCATAGTAATGGCTTGGATATTAATCTTCATATTTTCAGACCAATTAAATCTTGAAGTGAGCGCGGGTTTAGCCGATAAACTCTATAATCAAAGTACTACTGTAAAAGGGCACCGCTATGGATTCTGTTGGGAGTGATTCGGTTGGAAGTAATATCATCAGCGCCCTAGGTGCTGGTTCAGGTATTAATTCCAGGTCTATTGCTGATCAATTAACAGAAATTGAAGGGGCGGCGCGCCAGGGGCAGATTGATAGCAGCCGAGAGACGATGGAGGCGAATATATCGGACTTCGGTTTGATTCGCAGTGCTCTTTCCACCTTACAGGACTCGGCGAATTTACTGGCAGATTCTGAAACCTTTAATAGTAAAACCGCGTCTTTTAGCGATAGCGATGCCTTTATCCCAGTGTCGCTGGATGAGGATGTGCCCGTTGGCAGTTATTCCTTTGAAGTACTCGACGTGGCTCAATCGCAGTCCTTGGCGACGAGCTCCACCTATAGCGATACCTCCGATGCTGTGGGGAAAGGCACGATAACGATCAATTTTGGCGGCTGGGATACTGGCGTGCCGCCGACTGTATTCACTCAGAATACCGACAAAGATGCCTTGGTGATCGAGATCGATGACGGCAATAACTCTCTGAAGGGTTTGCGGGACGCGATTAACAAAGAAGACGTCGGTATTACGGCCAGTGTGATTAACGACGGTACCGGCTACAGGTTGTTGTTATCAGCAGAGTCCGGTTTATCGAATCAGTTGGAAATCACCACAACGGAAGACCCCCTCGCTTTAGGCTTAGCAAATTTCGATTTTAATACCTCCAATCAATCTCTCGATCAAGTGCAAGCGGGTAAAGATTCTTCTCTGAAGGTCAATGGTCTTGAGGTTACCCGTAGCTCTAATGACATAGACGATGTGATTGAAGGGTTCCGTTTTACATTGGCGAAAGCAGACCCTGGCACTATTGTGAACGTGACGGTGAGTGAAGATAAGCAGGGCGGTGAGCAGGCGGTTCGGGACTTTGTTGACACGTTTAATGCTTTTCTTGAAGCGATTGAGCCTGCTGTTGGTTTTGATGAAGAGGCCGGTGAAGCAGGGAGCCTATCTCGAGACTCCACAGCCAAATCATTGCAGAGTCAGCTGCGTAATATGATTGGCTCTAGTATTGCGGGCATAGATGGCGGCTTTACGGCTCTAACGAATGTAGGTGTTCGCACTGAGATTGATGGTACTTTAACCATTAACGAAGATGATTTTGAAAAAGCGTTTGATGAGAATTACGATTTAGTTCGAACTTTGTTTAGTCCCCAAGCGGATTCAAGCTCCGATAAGATAGACGTGAATAGTTTTAGACCGTCGACAGTGCCAGGTTCTTACGATGTGGTGATTGGCAATGACCCAGAAAAAGGTCAGCTGGTGGGCGCGGCGGCCATTGGAACGCTATTGGAGGATCTAGCTCCGGACGCTGGTTTTTATACCGGTGGCACGAATACCTTCCCGGGAGGGCTCGACCTTCAGACTCAGGCTAAATCGGCCGGTGATTTTGATTTGAGCGTGACTATCGATGACGGCACGGCGACAACGATCAGTCTTCCTATCGCTGATTATGGCTCACAGGCTGATATTGCGGCCGCTTTACAAATTCAGTTTGGCATTGCCGGTCTTGAGGCTGATGTTATCTACGATGTCGATAAGTTTGTGGTGACGTCTAGGTCGACTGGTGCGGGGTCAAGTGTCGACATATCGTATGTGGGACCCAACGCAGATGAGTTTGACACTTTTGTGGGCAGTGCAACGCAGGGTACTACTCCCAGCGCAGATGACTATGATTTTACAATCCATGTCGACGGCACTGAATCTGGAACAATTAGTTTGACCCCTGGAGCTTATGCAGATGAAGAAGCGCTAGCCGCCCATATTCAAACCCAAATCAACAATGATGCAACCTTGAAGGCCGCAGGTGCTGATGTAGATGTGATCTGGAGCACCGATCACTTTGAAATTACTTCCCGTATCTATGGTGATAAATCCGGAGTGAGTGTGGACCTACCGGCGGGCCTTGCTGTCGGCCTGGGGCTCGACTCGGGTGTCAATACATCTGGTAAAGACGTGTCAGGTACTTTTAATGGCGAGACCGGTTTTGGTGTGGGCAATATTTTGCTGCCGAAATTGGACACTGACCCTTATGGGCTAAGTTTGATCGTAAAGCCTGGGGCAACGAGCACGACCGTGACTTTCTCCCGGGGCTTTGGTGGTGAGTTGAGCTTGCTGATTGACGGTTATTTACAAAGCAACGGCATTCTAGACTCCAAAGAAGACTCCTTAACCAGCGATATCGATGGTCTGGAAGATGATCAAGAGGCTTTGGATCGCAGGCTTGGAGCGTTTCACGAGCGTTTGTTGGCCCAATTCTTAGCGATGGAACGTATCATCAATAGCTTAAATAGTTCAGGTAGCGCGCTTGATGATATCTCAAGTCGGCTACCCTTTACGGCGCAGCAGAATTAGCGGTAGAGAATTAGCGGTAGTGGTCTTTATGATTCCAGCTTTGGTGATCTGCTTCATCTACCCACAGTTCTCTCTAGGCAAACCCCGCTCGCCGTTATTCTAAGTGGCTTTCACTATCATCTAATTTTAACGGGTCTTCGTTCATAAGTTTATACGAGAAATCGATAAAATTGTTGTAGTGAATTGAAGACCTTATGAAATTTCTAGATGTGTCGTCTGCTTCTGTTTCGTGAAGGCAGGCGCGGGCAATACACATAAAAAATGCGTTGATTGATCCTCTTAGTAATAATTTGGCCATGAAATGTTCGGGCGGAAGCTGCTCAACCTTTTTGTAGATAGCATTAAGTTGAATGAAAATTTCTTTCTTATTGGTGTTTTTGGTGCTTAGTTTTACGACAGATTTCAGTTTGTTAAAGGCGGAAAGGTGGTCCCTGATGAATGTTTTTTTAGTTATCTTCGGTGTTTTGGTGTCGCTAAACCTTTCCTTTACTAGTTTTTCTGTAGATATTTTTTTGTTTTCATTGAGGTCTTTGAGCTTAAGTTTCTCTGGGGCGTAAGGCGTTGTGCCACCGATGAGGGCGCCATCACTTAAATTGTACACTTGGGCTTCATTATCGCGCAGAAGCAACTCCATAACCGACCTTGAGTCGTCCAGCACGTTATTGGTTCTTATATTCTCAGAGAAATTTCCCTTTATGCTGTAACTGCCTTTTTCATACATCGGTGTTATGGATTCAAGAGATTTTTCGTCTAGATTGGAGTAGAGACTTAGTTCTGCATGGTGGTCTCCTCCCTCTTTCCACCCTAAGTCGACACCCATCAGGTATATTTCGCGGAAACCCAGAGCCGCGGCAAATGCTAGACCGCAGTTTGTCACAGTTGGGTTACAGAAATTGAGGACAAAGTATTTGGACTGGCTCTCATCCTTGATGAGTTTGATACTGGGGTCGTTAGATTTGATGGCCATTAATGACTGCGGGAACAAGTCGAAGGTTTCTGGGGCTACCGTATTAAGCGCGAGCATGGTGACCTTATCTCGAAAGTCCTGCGTAGTACCTTTCTTTAGCCAGGGAGCGGTGCCTCTAGTGCGTTCCATTTCGATATGAAAGTCAGGAATTATTCCAGCCTTGCACAAAGTGCCACTGGTGCTGCCGCAAGAAAATATAATCGCATTGTCGGCATTTTCTTTGAGTATTTCTAATGTTTTATCCAGTGATGGGCCATTTCCTACAATGATGACAGGGGGTAAGTTTTGGGTGCTTTGTTTGGAGTTAAGCACTTGAATTTTCTTATTTAAATTTCTCGCGCAGTGAGCTAATGATATTTGCTCGTCTTCAAGGAAGCCCATTCCTGAGGTGTTAAATTGAAATTCACGACAATATTTTTCAATAAATTGCTCTTCGAGGGCGCTGCTAAAGTGACGATATATGCTCGTTACCGAAAGATTGAATACACCGATATGATTGGCTAAGGCTCGAATGTGATTTAAAACTGCTGTTTCATTGTCACCGATAAAAAACTTAAGCCTACGGTGAGGCTGGGAAAAATACTCAATAATTGGTGTCCAGTCTATTGTGTGAAGAGAGGCGTAAAATGAATCGGGGTGGGGGTCATAGAGGCAAAAATTGTAGATGTCCATCGATTCAATGAGTTCGGATAAGTGATACCCGAGACCAACGCCGGTCATTATCATCAGACCAACCGGAGATTGAGAGATGTTTTTTGGTCGAGCGATGGATTCGCGAGCTTCACTGCATAGATCGAATAAGGTTTTTGCTTGAACAAAGCGCCGCTTTTGACTTTCTTGTGCATCATTGATCCCAACACAGGAAATATTAGGTTTTTTGACATAGTTTGCTACCTGTAGCTTACTGAATTCTTGAGGGTCCATGTCGTAAACTGGTTTATTGTCAAGCTTGAAGTTAACTAGATTGACATAGCCTTCTTCACTAAATAGCAATCGTAACTCTTCGGGTTCGTAGTCTTTGAAACGAGTATAAATACGAGGTATTTTTGTTCGGAAAAGTTCCATATTGCTATTGAACTGTACTTTAAGTTCAAGGTTCTTGTGTTTCAGTTCGGCCTGGCGAAGGGCTTCCATTATGTCAGTCATTTTCTTGCTCGATTACCTTTCAAAATACTGCTGGCCCATATTCTCGACGCTTCGAGAGCTGGGCTGCGCTCAAGTTTCAATCTACATTGTAAGCAACTATAGTGCCAGTGGCAGGTATTCAATGATAGCGTTTAAAAAAATCTATATCAGCGCTAAAGGTTTTCCCAATCAGGTCGAAGTAGTCTTTGTAAGAGGGTGTTTGTTTGTAAGTAATGTTAAGGAGATTAGTGTGAAATCTAACGCAGCAATTAGCGCATATGGTCAAATTCACGTAAATACAGGCGTTCAGGATGCCAGTTCGCACCGTTTGATCCAAATGCTCTATGAAGGTCTGCTGACGCGTATTGCTCAAGCCAAGGGGGCTATGCGACAAAAAGATGTCGAAAACAAAGGTCGGAAAATCACCGAAGCGATGAATATCGTCGCGGGTTTACGAGATTTTCTGGATCTTGAGCGTGGCGGAGAAGTCGCGGCAAATCTTGATTCGCTCTATGACTACATACAGCGTACCTTGATGCAGGCTCATACGCGTAATGATCCGGCGAAGCTTGAAGAGTGCAGTGGTCTAATTCAAGAAGTATCAGGGGCTTGGAAGCAAATCGCTTAGCCTTCCTTTTGTAGAGGGTACGTAAAGCCGATCCTTATCGGGCTGTCCAAAACGTACCCGTCAATAACTTGACTGATGTTAACCTTCTAGCAAGCATCCCCTAATCTCTCCTCCCTCCTAATTCGTCTATTGTCCTTTGATCTCCATACTATTCATGTATAGTCGCAAGGTATATAGTAATCCATTGAATATAGGCCCAAAATTTGCATCATTCTTCTTGGGCTGTTTTAAATAACGGCCAGCTTGCTGACAAGCCCCAATGGGGTAATGAGACGGATTAAATAGAATGTTTGATGATAAAGTTATCTTGATCACCGGCGGTACTGGCTCTTTTGGGCATATGTATACAAAAACCCTGTTGAGAGATTATAAGCCTAAAAAGGTGATTATTTACTCTAGGGATGAGCTGAAGCAATATGAGATGCAGCAGATTTTTAATGCCCCCTGTATGCGCTATTTCATTGGCGATGTACGTGATCAAGAGAGGATCACTCAGGCCTGCCAAGGGGTCGACTTTGTAATACATGCAGCGGCGCTAAAACAGGTGCCAGCGGCAGAATATAACCCCACAGAGTGCATCAAAACGAATATTAATGGCGCTGAAAATGTTATTAGGGCTGCAATTGCCGCCAAGGTGGAGAAAGTGATTGCTCTATCGACTGATAAAGCTGCCAACCCGATAAACCTCTATGGTGCAACCAAGCTAGCGTCTGATAAGTTGTTCGTAGCCGCGAATAATATGGTTGGCGGATCTGTCCCGCGGTTCTCTGTGGTCCGGTATGGCAACGTGGTTGGGTCTCGTGGTTCCGTTGTGCCTTTGTTTCAGAAGTTCGTTGCGGAGAAGGCGACTGAAATCCCCATTACTGATGAAAATATGACTCGGTTTTGGATTACGCTGCAGCAAGGTGTAGATTTTGTTTTGAAGAATTTTTCTCGCATGTACGGAGGCGAAATTTTTGTCCCTAAAATACCGTCGGTTAAGGTAAAGGACCTCGCCGAGGCAATCGCTCCTGGAGTGAGGCACCGTGTAATAGGCATACGACCTGGCGAGAAATTACACGAGAAGATGGTTCCGCGCGACGACTCCTATCGGACCATCGAATTTGAAGATCATTTTGTGATAACACCAAGTATTAAGTTTGCAGATATGGATGTTGACTATACGGCCAACCGCCTAAATGAGCGGGGGACGCCTGCCGAACAAGGCTTTAGTTACGATTCCGGTACAAACCCTTGGTTGCTCGATGTCGATGAGATTCGAGAGCTTCATCAAAGCGCCGGTATATGATTCCTTACGGCTCTCAGCATATTAGTGATGCGGATATTGAGGCGGTTGTCGAGGTTCTTCGTTCGGATTTTTTGACTCAGGGACCCTGTGTTCCAAAATTTGAAGAGAAGCTTTGTGAGTATTCTGGCATGGAGTTTGGGGTCGCGTTTAATAGCGCGACCTCGGCGCTCCACGGTGCCTGCCTGGCGATGGGTATTAGTGCCAAAAGCCGTGTTTGGGTGCCAGCGATTAGTTTTGTGGCCTCTGCGAATTGTGCTGAATATTGTGGAGCGAAGGTCGAATTCATTGACGTAGAGCTCGATACTGCTTGCCTGTCGATGGAGTTTCTTGAGAACAAACTAAGACTTGCTGAGCTTGAGGGGACGCTCCCAGACCTTGTTATAGCAGTCCATTATGCTGGTCAATATTGTGATATGGCGACCTTGAAAGTTCTTTCTCAGCGCTTTCATTTTCGAGTCATCGAAGACGCTTCCCACGCTTTGGGTGCAGAACCTCCTGAGGCTTGGGGGAGAGCGTGGGCTGGAGATATCCGAGTCTACAGTTTTCATCCGGTTAAGATGATTACAACGGCGGAAGGTGGCGTAGCGCTTACGGATGACCGAGGCTTGGCTGAAAGCATGCGAATGTTCGCGTGTCATGGAATTCAGCGCGACAAAGACAAGTGGCAATACCCCGAGAGTGGGGAGTGGTACTACGAACAGCAAACCTTGGGATTTAACTATCGCATGAATGATGTTCAGGCAGCTTTAGGAATTTCTCAATTACAACAGTTGCCAGGTTTTCTGAAGCGCCGCCGCGAGATCGCGGCGATTTATGAGCTGAATATCAATTTACAGCAGCGGGTAAATCAAGGTAAATACGGGCTTAGTAGTTATCACCTTTTTCCTGTTCTTGTCGATGTGCAAATAAGTGACCGTGTGTTTTCACAGCTCAAGGCCGCAGGGATAGGCGTGCAAAAGCACTATATCCCAATTCTGAATCAGCCTTATTACCGCGACAAGTATCACTATCCTTTGGGTAGTTGTCCCCAGGCCCAACAATTTTATCGGCAGACAATGTCACTTCCTATTTTTCCAGATCTTGCAGATCAAGATCAGCAGTATGTCTTGGAGCAGCTGTCTCAGTTTCTTTAAGCTTGGAGGGTTCTATGACCGAGTTGGTGCTAGGTACTGTGCAGCTGGGAATGGCCTATGGAGCTACCAATACGGGTGGGCAGCCAAGCTCTCAGCAGGCGCTCAATATTCTTGATGCCTACCATGAAAGTGGTGGCCGGTACTTGGATACTGCGCCGGCCTATGGTGATAGCGAGTCCCTAGTAGGGGTTTTCAATAAACCTTGTAAAGTGTGCACAAAATCGGCACATGTCGATGTAAATTCCAGCATCGAGTTGATTTTGGCTGAGCTTCAGCGTTCTTTGGATTGCTCTTTGCAAAACCTAAAGGGTAAAAAGGTAGAGCTATTTTTACTCCATCAGGCCTCCTTGCTTAATCATCCGGATATTGCTTTGATCGTCGATTGGCTGTTGTCTGCAAAGCGGCGAGACGAGATCAGTGAGGTGGGGGTGTCAATTTACCATGCGTCCCAAGTTGAAGATTGGGAAAAACACCTCGCTTGGCTAGACTGGGTGCAGCTGCCAGTAAATTTGTTGGATCAAAGGGCTCAGGTTTCTGGGTTTATTGATTGGCTGGTGGCCCACGAAATCAAAGTGCAAGCTCGAAGTGTTTTTTTACAAGGTTTATTACTTGCGCCTAACAATGCTCGTATTAAAATGAATGAACAAGCTCGTCATTGTTTAGAGCGAGTTGCTCTCACTTGCGTAGAGTGTCAACTCACACCACTGGAATTGGCTTTAGGTTTTGTCCGTCGGTTGCCTGTACAGCAAGTACTGGTGGGGGTAAACAGTGTTGCCGAGTGGACCGATATTGACAGAGCGTGGCAGCAGCCAACGCACACCATCGACTGTAGAAAATTACGCTGTGAGGATGAGTACTTGATTACACCGTCATTGTGGAAACTTAAAAGTGTCAGTTAATGTGTTTATTCAGGCCAGAATGAGTTCCAGTAGGCTACCCGGTAAGGTATTGATGGAAGTAATGGGAGAACCCTTATTGGCATATCTTGTGGATCGGGTTTCGAAAGCTGCAAGTGTCGATAAGGTGGTCGTTCTGACCAGTCTGCACTCTTCCGACGATGCTATAGATGCGTTTTGCAAAGCGAGAGGAGTGTCTTGTTTTAGGGGCACTTTGGAAGACGTGTTGGGACGTTTTTGGTGTGCTTTTCAGCAATTTCCTGCCTCCCATATCGTCCGTATTACGGCAGACTGTCCCTTGAGTGACCCTGAAATTATAGATGAGCTTGTCGATTTACATATACGGGAAGAAAACGACTACAGCTGTAATTTTTTAAATAGAGGGGTTCCCGACGGACTTGACGTCGAAGTGATGAGCGCACGCGCCTTAGAAATGGCCGCAAAAAATGCTGACAAACATTCTGAGCGCGAACATGTTACGCCTTTTCTAAGGGAGCCAGAGCAAAATTTTCGCTGTGGAAACTCCGATTTCATTAAAGGGCAGGGGCATCAACGCTGGACTATAGATTATCCGGAGGATTTCGAGCTTGTAACGAAGATCATTGAAAACCTTCACCCTAATAACGCTCAGTTTGGTTACCGCGAGGTATTGGCCTTAATGGAGAAAAAGCCTGAGCTGGTCTCTATCAATCAAGGGTTTGTTCATAATGAAGGTTTGCTTAAATCGATTCAGGAAGATAGGAAGGTAATTGTCAGTGACAATGGATCAGTACCAGAACTCAGTTGATTGGTTAAGTCGGGCGGAAAAAGTTATACCGCTTGGTTCACAAACCTTCAGTAAGTCCAAATACAGTGTGCCACTGGGTGCCGCGCCTCTTTACGCAGCGTCCGCAGAGGGCTGCGTGATTACTGATATAGATGGCAACAGTTACATTGATTTGGTCAGTGGCCTACTAAGTATTAGTCTTGGTTATCAAGACGCGGATGTTGATGTCGCCGTACTCAATCAGATGCGCTTAGGTGTCACTATGTCGCTGCCCACCCGTTTAGAAGCGCTTGTGGCAGAAAAGCTTGTGCAGCTCATTCCCTGTGCAGAGCAAGTTCGGTTTGGAAAAAATGGCAGCGACGTGACTTCGGCTGCCGTCCGCATGGCGAGAGCATACACTGATCGCGAACACGTTCTTGTGTGTGGTTATCATGGCTGGCAAGACTGGTACATAGGTTCTACAACTCGTGATGCCGGTGTTCCTGAGAGTGTGAAAGCGCTCACTCATTCATTTGCGTTCAATGACTTGGATTCCTTGGAGGCATTGTTCGATCAATTTTCCGGCCAGGTTGCAGCGGTCATGATGGAGCCGATGAGTAGTCAATTCCCTAGCCCAGGGTTTCTAGAAGGGGTTAGAGAATTGTGCAGCGCTCGAGGGGCGCTGTTGATTTTCGACGAAATGATTACTGGCTTTCGATTTCATGAGGGTGGGGCGCAAGCTTTTTTCGATGTGACGCCAGACTTAGCAACGTTTGGAAAGGGTATGGCGAATGGTTATCCCTTGTCTGCTGTTGTTGGTCGAAGCGAAATAATGGCGATGATGGATACGATATTTTTTTCCGGTACCTTTGGCGGCGAAGCCTTGTCGCTGGCCGCAGCTAGTGCGGTTTTAGATAAAATTGTTAAGCTAAGTGTGCCGGCGATTCTCGCTCGTCGAGGTCAGGCATTAGCTGATGCTGTTACTGAACTAGCAGAGAGGCATGGAGTAGACTCTTGGTTTCGTTTAGTTGGTCACCCTAGTTGGAAGATTATGGATATTGGACTTGCGCCTGGAGCTGATACCTTGTTGTTAAAATCTCTATTGATTCAAGAACTGGCCGAGCGAGGAGTGCTAACAATGGGGTCTCACAACATATCGCTTGCGCATGATGAGGATGCAATCGCTCAGATTGTGAAGGCTTATGATCACGTGTTTTCGAAAATTGCCCAATCTCTACGGGCCGGCAATACAGAAAGTTTACTAAAAGGCGAATTGATTAAGCCTGTTTTTAAGGTTCGATAAATGCCAAAGGCACTTTTTAGAGCTGACGCCTCTCAGATTATGGGGCATGGCCACATGATGCGCTGCCTGACCTTGGCAGATGCCTTAAGGACTAAGGGTTGGCATTGTGATTTTTTGTGTAAGCTGCATATTGGGCACGGCCAGTATCAAATTGAGGCTCGAGGTTTTGATTGCTATTTGATGCCTGTTGACGAAGAGCTAGACTCTTCGGAAAACACTACCCTTCATTCCGACTGGCTCGGTGGTAGTCAGTCTAAGGACTGCGCGCAAACCTCGGAATTATTGCAGATAGGGCAGTATGATTTATTGGTTGTGGATCACTACGCGATCGCCCATGTTTGGGAGCAGAGATGCCGGCAGTTTGTTGGGAAGTTAGCGGTGATTGATGATTTGGCTGATCGGCCTCACGACTGCGATGTTCTCATAGACCAAACCGTCGGTCGCGGCGCAGAAGCCTACCAAGGTCTGGTCTCTGCCAGCGCCAACTTACTCGTTGGAAGCGAGTACGCTATGCTGAGACCACAATTCTCAATACGGCGAGCAGAAGCCTTAGCAAAGCCACACAATAAAAGCTTTACGCGAATATTAATTATGATGGGCGGTACTGATCCAGACAATGCTACTGGAAAGGTGTTGCGCGCCATTGGCGATCAGATCAATCAACATTCTCTCAAAATTACCGTCGTGCTGTCCGCCGTAGCGCCTTACCTTGAAGACATTAGGCTGCTGGTTCAGGATGTTGGAGGGGAGCTGAAAACGGGCATAGAAGATGTGGCGTCTGAAATTCTAGTTCATGACTTGGCAGTAGGAGCGGCGGGTAGTACCTCGTGGGAGCGTTGTTGTCTTGGTTTACCCTCTGTGCTGTTTACAACAGCTGAAAATCAGACCTTGATTGCTAGCAATCTAGCGGCAAAAGGTGCTGTAATTAATCTGGGAAAAGTTGAAGCGCAATCGCTATTGGACTTGTGCTCTCTTATAGAAAAGTTTGACGCTAATCCACACCTGCTGGAGCCCATCAAAAGGTCGGCATTTTCTATCTGTGATGGTCGAGGGGTAGATCGGGTTGTGAAGTCGCTGATTGGGGACGGAGTATGAGCCAAGTAAAAAATATCAGTATTTTGGTAGACAATGATAGTTGGATCTTACCATGGGCAGAACGCTTACTAGTCAAGGCAGAATCACTAAAATTCGAGGCGTCACTTATTCGTTCTGCCGATGAAATTGAAGAAGGGTTCGCCTGCTTTCTTTTGGGGTGTACCAAACTCGTCCCCTCAAGAATTTTGACACGTAATCAATTCAATCTAGTGGTTCATGAAAGTGCCTTGCCAGAGGGTAAAGGCTTTTCGCCCATGACTTGGCAAATACTGGAAGGAAAATCTGAAATTCCGGTGTGCTTGATCGAAGCTGAAGAGGCTGTTGATGCGGGTATTATTTACTATCAGGATAAAATTGTTCTAGATGGACATGAGTTGTCAAACGAATGGCGTGAAATTCAAGGTGCGAAAACTCTACAAATGTGCCTACGTTTTTTGGAGCAGTACGGGAGTGATCAGCGTGTTGATATAGCTGATGCAGAGCATCAAACTGGCAATGGCAGCATCTATCGGCGGCGAAGCTCAAAAGACAGCGAATTAGATATATCACTATCGATCGAAGCGCAGATGCCCTTACTGCGAGTAGTTGATAATGATCGATACCCCGCTTTTTTTTCTTTTCAGGGCCACAAGTATCAGCTCAAAATCGAGAAAATTGAATGAAGACTGAAGGGGATATCTTTTTGGGAGATTCAGATTGTCGATATGTCGTGGCAACTATAAAGCCGTGGAACCTAGAAGCCTACGCCCGTTATTCTGACGAGCTACCCGGTAATTGGAGTCTTATAGAGTCGCCGGAAGCGCTCACATTGGATGCATTGCGTGCCATTAACCCCCGTTATATATTCTTCCCTCATTGGTCGTGGAAAGTGCCCGATGCCATTTTAAATGAATATGAGTGTGTTTGCTTTCATATGGCGGATGTTCCCTACGGTCGTGGCGGAAGCCCCTTACAGAACTTGATTGTACGTGGGCATAAAGATACTAAGTTGAGCGCCTTGCGAATGGTGGCAGATCTGGACGCAGGGCCCGTATATTGTAAACATGAAATGTCTCTGGCAGGCAGTGCGCAGCAGATATACACTGAAATGGCCAAATTAGTGTACACACAAATTCGCTGGTTAATTTCGAATAAGCCCAAGCCTCAGCCGCAAACCGGCGAGATTGTTGAGTTTGTTCGTCGCAAGCCTGAGCAGAGTGTTATGCCTAAGAACGGTGAGCTTGCGGCGCTCTATGATCATATTCGTATGCTTGACGCCAATACTTATCCTCCTGCAATCATTCAATGGGGGCAATGGGAGATTAAGTTTAACAATGCAAATCATGTTGGTGATGTTATTGAAGCATCGGTGACTATTTCAAAGACGCCGAAAGATGGCGGGGGAAATTGTGAAGAATAAAAATATATTCATTTCAGGCCGAGCAATAGGAATTGACTATCCGCCATATATTGTAGCGGAGCTGTCTGCAAATCATAACGGCAATATTGAACGAGCGTTTGCAACAATGGAGGCTGCAAAAAAGGCGGGCGCCGACGCGATCAAGTTGCAAACTTATACACCTGAAACCATGACGATTGAATGTGATAAGCCAGATTTCATGGTGGAGGGAGGCTTGTGGGACGGTTATACGCTGTTTGAATTGTATCAGGAGGCACAGACACCGTTTGAGTGGCAAAAGCCCTTATTCGACAAGGCTAGAGCGCTCGATATAACCTGTTTTAGTACACCGTTTGATGAATCCGCTGTGGACCTTTTGGAAGATCTAAATGTGCCCGCGTATAAAATTGCCTCGTTCGAGGCGATTGATTTGGCCTTGATCAAGAGAGTTGCAGAGACAAAGAAGCCGATGGTTATATCGACAGGCATGGCGAACCTAGAAGAGATATCTGAAGCGGTTGATGTAGCACGTTCAGGTGGTTGCAAAGATCTTGTGTTGCTGCACTGTATTAGTAGCTATCCAGCACCGGTTGAAGAGTCAAATTTAAGGACCATCGACGATCTGGCGCAGAAATTCGGCGTGGTTGCCGGTTTGTCTGACCACAGCTTAGGGACGACTACCTCGCTTGCTGGTGTGGCGCTTGGCGCGGCAATGATTGAGAAGCATTTTACCCTAAGTAGGGCCGATAAAGGCCCCGATTCCACATTTTCTCTAGAGCCGAATGAACTGCGAAGCCTCTGTGAGCAATCAAAGTTGGTTTGGCAGGCACTCGGGACTGCGGGATATGAGAGAAAGCCGGCTGAGGAGGCCAGTCTCAAATTTAGACGATCGTTATACGCGGTGAAAGATATTGCAGCGGGAGAAGCCCTTACGCCAGAAAATATTCGTAAAATTCGACCTGGCTACGGCTTGCCTCCAAAATATTTGCCTCAGATTCTTGGGAAAATAGCTAAGGGGAAAATTTCTGCGGGCACCGCCATTCAATGGGAGCTTTTCGATGAATAAGCGGGTGCTGGTGGTAGTTGCTCATGCAGATGATGAAGTCTTGGGTTGCGGTGGCGCAATTGCAAGACACCGGGCTGAAGGCGATATCGTTGAAATTGCAATCTTGTCGGATGGCGTTTCGTCTAGGGGGATTCAGGGCGATGAGGTGCAAGTACGTAGAGACGCCGCTGAGGCAGCCGCCTCGGTGCTGGATGTCAGTAATCTACACTTTTTTAGTTTTCCAGATAACAGTTTTGACACTATCAGTATTTTAGATCTTACTCAGACAATAGAGGCTTTAGTGGCTTCCTTTCTACCAACGCTTGTATACACGCATTTTTGTGAAGACCTTAACGTGGATCATCGTAGAGTATCTGAGGCAGTGACGACCGCTTGTCGTCCAATGCCTGGGAAGTCTGTGAAAGAAGTGCGCATGATGGAAGTGTTATCCTCCACTGAATGGCGTTTTCAGCAAAGTAAGTGCTTTTTTCCAGATTTGTATATTGATATCAGTACAACTATGGAGAAAAAATTGGAAGCCCTTCATTGTTATGATGAAGAGATGAGAGACTATCCTCATGCCAGAAGTTATCAGGCCCTTGAAAATTTAGCCCAATACAGAGGCGCAACCGTCGGGTTTGACGCCGCGGAAGCGTTTAAAACTGTTTACAGAATAGAGTAGCGCATTACTCACCTGTTAGGAGCGCATACTCTCATCGAAATAGCCGGTAGTCGATTTTTGTAGAATGATATCAGTCCAGCGATAGTTGAATTTGTTATCGCATTTATAGTCTGTGGACATGCCGATATTGTCGTAATAGTTGGTTTGCCAGTAAGTTTCGTAGCAGCCGGTTGCCAGAAATATCTTGGCGTGTGACGCTGGAACTTTAAAATTGTATATGTCAGTGTCCTTAACGTGATGATTTTTGTTTTTCACTCGTTTGTTCGGGAGGAAATCTCGAATGTAGATGAATCCGTTTTCGTTTAATAATTTGTCGATGTTTGCAATTGACTGCAGAATGGTTTCTCGGGACACCCATCCGAATACATCGTCAATTAAAATCAAGTCGAACTTTTCGACCTTGTCTGTGTTCTGAGAAAGGGTGTTCTCACAAATTGTCCCATGTTCTATGGGGAACGTATTTTGATACTTATCTAACCCAAATTCGATTGCGTCAGATGATGCCTCAATACCTAGGCATTTTTTCCCCGCGCTATGATAGTGGTTGAGCAGGTCGCCATAATTACAGCCGAATTCGAGCAAACTTTCGAACTCAATGCCAGACTGGGTGATGTTGTCAGCGATTGTCTGCTTTGATGTCCGCAGTTGCGGGAGGTCTCTGTTCTTGAAATTCCGCTCGAAGAAATCATTTCCTTCAGTGTCCATGTAGTAGCTGTCTTGCTTTGATGTTGCCATTACTAATTTCCTTCGCGTAATAATTTAGTCGTGTTGGCTATGACGTTGGGGATAATTCGGTTGATATTTTCAGGGCCGATAATGGGGAACGGCATGAGAATATTACCTTTCAGCTTCTCAAGTTTTTCCATTAATAGCTGGGACGTTTCTTGGAAGTTACCTTTTGTGACTACCCCCGCGATGCTATTGGTAAGATTGTAGGAGCATATAGTATTGTTATTGCTTATTATTCCGAGGGTGTGCAAAGATTCGAGCCAGCTCCTCTTCCATTCCTCATCGCTCATTGAGAATTCACCTTGCGGAAAATAAAATTCGACTTGCAAGGTTTTTCGGTGCGATTTTGCCAACGTGCCAGGAAAGGTGATGCGATTGATTTTGTGATTAAGACTGCCGACGAGAATCTCGTGGTATTTACATTCAATGTCGTCGTTGAATTCAAAATTGCCTAGAATTAGTTGTTGAAGCGGCTTTAATTTTACCGGATTGCCTGTTTGCGCAAGCAGAGCAGGGATTGGTGCACACCAAAGAATTCGATCGAAGGTAATCTCTTCACCTTGCAGGCTGATAGAATCAATGCTGTGTTTGTTTTCGTCTGAAAAATTAAACTGTAAAGATTTCTTCTTTCCATCTGTTTCGATTGTGCAAAAATCGCTCGGGCAAGCATTTGCAATGGCGTCAGTAAACCCCTGAAAACCATTGTTGCTCGGATACAAGATTTTTTGCGTATTCTTTAAGCGCATTTGGTCATGATATTGTTCCCACTCGTTGTCGCGAGCTTGTATGTCAGCACTTCTTGGAAAGAACCATGGATAAATGTAATCAAGATGGCTTTCTGGTGGTTCCCCTTGCTGCAATGCCCATTGCTTGGACGGGTAGGATGCCAGGATATTGTTTACTGAATAGTCTGAAAAATCTTTTCCGTAGACCTGCGACAGATCATCCATCGTAGGGTTGGGTGGTTGATTACTTTGCGAGGCCGTGGGTTTAAATCGCATGGCCAATGGTTTGGGCCAGTCTTTGAGAGGAAGGTTATAATCGAATAAATAATCGTCTAAAGCGATTCCGCGTGATAGCGTGTGACGATGATACTGATTCTTTAGTACTCTCTTAAAAAAATTGCTTGTCATGTGAGAGCGATTTTCGTCGAGGGCGTGATGTCCATAGTCAAAGATGCGGCCATTACTGTTTGCGAAGCTTCTGTTGTTGCCGCCAAGGGTTTCGCTTTGTTCAACGAGCAGCGTTTGATACCCCAGGTTGCTGGATACGTAAGCGGCGGTTAACCCGCTAATACCGCCGCCTATGATCAGCGTATCATATCTTTTTCGATACATAGCTTAGGTTCCCGTGTTGTTATAGGGGTCAGTAATGGATCCTTCGGTGTGGTAGTGCGGGAATCCCTTTTTGTTTTTTTGCAATACGCTAGTGGTTACCCATTGGTGGTGGTTTAACAATTGTTCTTGACCGCTATCGGTTCTTTTTTCTATAAGTGTGTATTGGGGGAATCCGCAAAACATAGCCTCAAAATTGTATTTTTGTAGCTTGAGGCTAGGCATGTGTTGGTAATCTTTTGTGTGGGGGAACAGGCAGCCAAAGTCAGTGATTGCAACAAAACCCTCGTCTTTTAGGCAGCGATCTACCTCTTGTACTATCTGAGTGAGTTGCTCAATCGGAGTTAGGTAGAGAAAGAACCCAAGATAGATGATGTCAAAATAGCCATTTTCATAGGGTATTTCATCTGCACCTGCTACCTCAAAGGAGTGTTTTGGGAAGGTTTTTTTTGCCTCATTTATTGCGCTTTTGGATAAGTCGATCCCGTGATATTGACAGTTCGACTTTGAAGTAAAGGTGTAAACATTCTTTCCGTCTCCGCAACCGATCTCAAGAAATCGGCTTTTTTCACTTTTTACGTATTGCTCGAGAAAAAGGTAAGAATTGACAAGTGTTTGCTCGTTGGAGTCTCTCTTATTTCGGTTGAAATAAGCTTCGGCTTCGAGAGCAATATTATCAGCGGAATCGTCGGGCATAGCCTAGTTACCTATTTTGATACTGTTTTCTCTGGTTCAGAGCTTTAATTATAGTATGTGATAAGCAGGGATCATGCCATTCGTTGCTTGGGTAGGTGCGAAATAAAGTTGGCACTATTTATGCTGTTATCAATTTAAGACCCTTGCGCGACGATAATTTGTCACTGCGCTTGGCCTTTAAACTGATGAGGAAACCACTATGTCAATTGCTGTTACCCGCGCGGCCGTGGAAATGGAAGAGCGCGCTGAAGACCTTTCTCCCTATGAAGTTATTTCACTTTTGTTTGACGGCGCACTTGAGCGTATTGATCAAGCACAAGTGAGCTTGTCTAGCGGTCAGCCGACTGAGACCGACGCCTTAATCACTAAGGTTGTAGGCATCGTCAATGGCTTGCGCTGTAGCTTAGATCTTGAAAAAGGCGGTGAAATCGCCGAAAACTTAAATAACCTATATGAGTACATGGACGGCCGCTTAAAGCTGGCCCATGAAGACAGCAGCGGTGAAATCTTGCAGGAAACAGGCAAGTTGCTGGCTGAACTGCGTGACGGCTGGGAAGGCATGTCTGTCGCTTAAGTACGTACTGTGGTTGAATCTTCAGCGATGAGTGCTAAAAGGTACTCATCGTTTGATTTTTCTAGAGTTTTTGAATGACAGCGCTAAAGTAATCCCCCAAATCGCCGCTATTTCTTTTAAGATTGTTTCATTGCTTAAAAGAGGTATCCCATGTCTGTAATTGTTCCCCAGTCTCAATTGAGCCTAAGCCGCAGTCGTCGCACCTTGCAGAAGGCTTTAGACAACAAAGATTGGCAGAGTGTGGGTTCTTTAGATGCGCTGTTAGGCGACGCCTTGGCCTGTGCGGCCGACGATCCCTCTCGAGATCCCGCAGTATTGCTCAGCGAGCTTGGTCAAATTATAAAGCTGTATCGTCAGCTTGTGCTCTCTTGCCAGGCGGAAGTAGAACAGCTAGCCTCTAACTGATTAATCCACATGTTGGGTGACTGTCAGTGTCGAACCAAAAAAAGCTAGATGCCTATAAACAGCTTGAGCTGAAATCTCGCGTCGATGATGCATCTCCGCATCGCTTAATCCAAATGTTACTTGAAGGTGCACTGAGTGCCATTGCCGAAGCGCAGGGGGCAATGACCCGTGGACACATTGTTGTAAAGGGCGAGCGGATTACCCGTGCCATCAACATAGTGTCAGGCCTGCGCGACAGCCTCAAGCCTGAAGGTGGCAATACCTTGCCCTACGATTTGGATAGACTCTACGAATATATGCAGCGTCGCTTGCTTGAGGCGCACGCGCAGAACGAAGGGGAGGGGCTTGCGGAAGTCAGCGAGCTGCTACTTACGATTAAATCGGGCTGGGATGACATAAGTCCTTAATATTTGGTTGTTTTTTGACTTTCTTGGGTGATTTTTAAGCCCCCCGAAACTTCAATAATGTCTTGTAAATCCTCATCTATTCGCTAAACTAAGCCGTCATTTCTTTGACTGTTGGCACGACGGTGTCTACTGTTTAATCAAGCTCAGTCAGCTAATTGACAACATGAAAGAGTGTTGTCAATGAACAATAAAAGCCCTTCTAAGGTAGTCCGTTTTATGTGGCAAAGCGCAAGTATTCTAATTCTCGATGACAACCAAACTCGCCGACAAGAGGTTTGCGCGGTACTCAATAGTTTGGGTGAAGCGCCGCTAGCAGCGGGCTTCGATGAATGGTCTACTTTTACCGGAGCCATCGCCAGTGATGATAACAATGTTCGTTTAGTAGTGCTGGGCCAGTGTGCTGATGAGGGCTCTGCCACTGAGCGCTTGGGCGATATCAGCAAGGGCAACCCCCATTTGCCGGTAATGATGATTGGTGAGGTCCCGGACAAGGAATGCGAGCACAGTGAGCAAATCATTGCCGCAGTCGATAGTCTGCCTGATTACCACGCGCTACTAAATATTCTTCACATAGCAGGGCGCTATCGAGAAGCTCAAGACTTACGCGCAGGCGTAGCTCAGTCGGGGCGGCCGCCAGTCTTATTGTTTCGCACTCTGGTGGGTGGCAGCCGACAGGTGCAGGTGATTCGCGAAATGATGTCGCAAGTCGCTGACAAAGAAGTGTCGGTGCTTATCACGGGTGAATCTGGCACCGGTAAAGAGGTCGTTGCTCGCAACCTGCATATGGCCTCCAGTCGTCGCGAAAGCCCCTTTGTGCCCGTAAACTGCGGTGCAATTGCGGCAGAGCTGCTTGAGAGTGAATTGTTTGGGCATGAGAAAGGGGCGTTTACTGGCGCCATCAGCACTCGTGCTGGCCGTTTCGAAATGGCCGAAGGCGGCACTCTGTTTCTGGATGAAATTGGCGATATGCCACTGAACATGCAGGTTAAAATTCTACGCGTATTACAAGAGCGCTGCTTTGAGAGAGTGGGCGGTAATAAAACCATTTCAACCAATGTACGAATTATTGCCGCTACTCATCGCGACTTGGAAAATATGATAGTAGAGGGCACGTTCCGCGAAGATCTTTATTATCGCTTAAATGTATTCCCCATTGAAATGCCGTCCTTGCGTGAACGCACCGATGATATTCCTTTACTGATTAATGAGCTCGTAAAACGTATGGAGGCAGAGAAGCGGGGAAGTACACGCTTCAATTCGGCCGCCATCATGTCTCTCTGTAAGCACCCATGGTCAGGCAATGTACGGGAGCTGGCGAATTTGGTAGAGCGCATGGCTATCATGAACCCCAGTGGGGTGGTGGGCGTGCAGGAATTACCTGCAAAATACCAGCACATCGAGATAGATGATGACGTGCTTGATCAGGCACAGGCGGAATCGGCATTGGAAACTCACACGAACATGGCGAATGTGTCCGATACCACCTTGTTGCCAGAGTCCGGAATTGACCTCAAAGAATACCTTACCAACCTCGAGCGCAGTTTGATTCAACAGGCGCTGGACGACGCCGGTGGTGTGGTAGCTCGCGCCGCAGACCGTCTCTCAATTAGGCGCACCACGCTCGTGGAAAAAATGCGCAAGTACGAACTTCAGCGCGGCTAATTCTTGCCGCTTTTCTTCCTCTTTGACGGGTAGTTGGCACTACCTTTGCAATTACCTCTTTTATGTAAGTAACCGTTGGTTTATTGACGTTAAAGAGGATGTTCTTTTATGCCCGAGCTCACGCTGGATACTGCACCTAATAATGGTGCAGAGCTGCAGTCGGCATTTGCCCAGTTTAATACTATGTCTCAGCAATTGGCTGAGTCTTATCATGTGTTGGAAAATCGCGTTAGTGAACTCAACCAAGAGTTAAACACGGTTACCGCCCAGCGCTATGAAGAACTGGCGGAAAAAGAACGCATTGCCAACCGCTTAGAAAGTTTGTTGAACTTTTTGCCCGGTGGAGTAGTAGTGCTCGATGCGAAAGGTCGTGTGACTGAGTGCAACCCTGCGGCGCGGGAAATGTTAGGTGAGCCCTTAGAGGGTGAGCAATGGCGTGATGTCAACGCGCGCTGTTTTGCGCCCCGTCAGGATGACGGTCATGAAGTATCCACCCGCGATGGTCGCCGTATCAGCATTGCCACACGCTCTCTGCAAAAAGACGGGCAAATCATCCTTCTCACAGACCAAACAGAGACACGGCGCTTGCAAGGCGAATTGAGTCGTCATGAGCGCTTGTCTGCATTAGGGAAAATGGTTTCGGCTCTGGCTCACCAAATTCGCACTCCCTTGTCAGCGGCCATGCTGTATGCCGGTCACTTGTGCAGCAATAAAATTAACCAAGATAAACGTCAGCAGTTTTCAGAGAAGTTGCTGCGCCGACTCAACCATATGGAGCGGCAGGTGCAAGACATGCTGCTGTTTGTGAAAGGCGAGTTACCGCTCAATGATTGGATCAGCATTAACGAATTGCAGCAAACTTTAGAAGAGGAAATTGAAGTGGCTGTGGACAGCGCGCGTGCGCACTGCACCTGGCGCAACGATTGTGGCGATCGCTTTATTCAGTGTCATCGCGAAGCCTTAACCGGTGCGCTTATTAATTTAGTGAACAATGCGATTCAGGCCGTGGACGGCGAGGCGAGAATTCACATTCGCTTCGCCTTTTTAACACAAGATCGCCTGGCGATTAGCGTATTAGATAATGGTCCTGGTATTGCGGAAGACATGATGTCGACGGTCAGTGATCTTTTTGTCACGACAAAGCCTCAGGGTACGGGCTTGGGCCTTGCCGTGGTACAAGCGGTAGCCAAAGCGCATCACGGCAAGTTTGTGCTTCGCTCGCAGGCCGAAAAAGGCACCAGTGCCACCTTAGTTTTGCCGCTTACTGACTTTGCTAGCGCTTCGCCGCCCTTGCAGAGCCTACAGCAAAAATACACCAAATCGGCCGCCTAAGGCTCATTTAGTCATTCATTTTTTTATATTTTATTGATCCACAAGAGGTAAACCATGGCACTTGCAGCACTAGACTCCCAGCCAGATATTGCAATTAAGATTCTTGTGGTTGAAGACGACAATGATTTACGCGAGGCGCTTAGCGATACCTTACTTTTGGCAGATTACGATGTGCTTGCCGCCAATTGCGCAGAAGAAGCGCTGAAACTGCTGGCTTTACACAGCGATATTGCAATGATTGTCTCAGACGTCAACATGGGGGCTATGAGTGGCCACGATTTACTGCGACAGGTTAAAGAGCAGTATCCCCAAATTCCAATGCTGTTAATCACAGCTTACGCCAGTATCAGCCAGTCGGTTGAAGCGATGCGCGAGGGCGCGGTCGACTACTTGGTGAAACCCTTTGAAGGCCATGTATTGCTCGAGACTGTTGCTCGTTATGTGGGTGACGGCGCTAGTGCTGACAGTGACGAGCCAGTGGCAAGTGCTCCTGGCAGTCAGCAATTATTACAACTCGCACGGCGAATGGCTCAAGCTGATTCTACGGTTCTTGTTGTGGGTGAGTCAGGCACCGGTAAAGAGGTGTTGGCACGATACATCCACAATCACTCGCCGCGCGCGCGCAGGCCGTTTATAGCGATAAACTGCGCCGCAATTCCAGAAAATATGTTGGAGGCCATGTTGTTTGGTCATGAAAAGGGCGCATACACCGGCGCTCATAGTAGTGCGCCGGGTAAATTTGAGCAGGCCAATGGCGGCACTCTGTTGCTGGATGAAATTTCTGAAATGGATATGGGCTTGCAAGCTAAGTTGCTGCGTGTCCTACAGGAGCGTGAAGTAGAGCGCCTCGGTGGCCGAAAAACCATCAAGTTAGATGTGCGAGTGATCGCAACCTCTAACCGAGACATGCGCCAACAAGTTGCGAGTGGTAGATTCCGGGAAGATTTATATTACCGACTTAGTGTGCTGCCCTTGCAGTGGGCGCCTCTGCGTGAGCGAACCGAAGATATTTTGCCTCTGGCACAGCGTTTGTTGGCTCGTCACGCGCAAAAGCAAATGCGCAATGGTGTGTGTTTGGATGTGTCGGCGAATCAAGCATTGCTCGCTTATAACTGGCCGGGCAATGTTCGTGAATTAGACAACGTTATGCAGCGTGCATTGATCTTGCAGATGGGCACTCGTATTCAAGCCGAAGATTTGGGCTTGGGTGACGGCTGGGCTTCACTGGGTCAAGCGGTGATGGCAAGTGAGTCGCAAACTGCCGAGCAGGGCACACATCCGGAGGCTCTGGAGAGCCCAGCTCATGAAACACTGGACAGCTTAGCTTCAAGCCCTGTGTTGGGGGATGATTTGAAGCAGCGAGAATTTGAAATTATTGTGAATACCCTCAAACAAGAGCGAGGCAGCCGCAAGCACACGGCTGAGAAATTGGGTATTAGTGCCCGTACTTTGCGCTATAAAGTCGCTAAATTACGCGAACAGGGTTACGAGGTAGAGTAATTTACCTCGGCCTAGAGGCTTGACGACAGGCTCAGACCCGTATATTTTGCTGAGCAAGCGCTTCTTAATGATTATAAGAATAGGAATGTTAAGAGTGTGGCCTCAGTGGGTATAGCTCGCTGCACGGTAAGAAATATATCGAAGATTGCAATGGTCAAAGGGATATCGGTATGACAAAAATTAAAAAAACAACAGTTAACGGAAAACTTAGCGCCAAGAAAGCAGCGGCCGAAGCAAAAGTGGTTAAAGACAAAGCCGTATTGGACGATCGTCGTCGCCTCGAGGACCGTCTAGAAGAAATGCGTGTAGCTCGTGAAACACGAGAGTTTGATTTTGACCTAGAGATGGAAATGTAGCTACACGCTCGTTGACATCAAAAAGGGGCGCGTTGTGAAATTTGGCAGCGCGCCCCTTAATTTTTTCCCCCTCGAAAAACCCACACATAAGCTCCTCATCGGCAACTCTCTGCCGCCCCGGCAAGTGTCCGGCAATTATTGGCCCACTTTATGCAACACCTGTTCTAAAGCGAAATATTCGCTCTAGAAAAGCCAATTTTTTGTCGCACGTACATCACGTGTTCACTAAATGATCGGAAGAAGAACATGACAGGTCGAGTTGATATTAATCGCTTAATGGTAGAAATGCGCTCTATTAAGTCTAACACTCAGGCGTTCAACGGCGTTGAAGGCATTGCCTCCAAAGACATTTCTGAGCTCAGAACGCGAGCGGGAGTGGAAGTGGGGGGTGACAATAAAACCCCCGCCTTTGGCGACTTAATGGCGCAGGCCGTCAATAAAGTAAACGAAACATCTAAAGCTTCCGGTGCATTGCAAACAGCTTACCAGCGCGGCGACCCTGACGTGGACATAACCGAAGTCATGGTGGCATCGCAAAAAGCTAGCGTCTCTTTTCAGGCTATGTTGCAGGTTCGTAACAAATTGGTTGATGCTTATCGCGATGTTATGAATATGCCAATTTAACAACTTATTTAATGTTACTTCGAGTGTTTATGTATCGCCCAATAAGCGCTCCGTATTTTAGTAAAGGAAAAGAAAGTAGATTATGGCCATAGCTGCAAACCCAAACGATGCCGATCTAAATTCAGGTGCCATGAGAGACCAGAGTACTAATGATCTGGTTGAAGGTTTTAACAATCTCAATATCGTGCGCCAGGCAGGGCTAATGATTGGTTTGGCCGCTAGTGTGGCTATTGGATTTGCCGTGGTGCTATGGACTCAGGGAGAGGACTATCGTCCACTTTATGGCAGTTTAGACCGTCTAGATTCTTCTGAAGTTGTACAAATTCTCGATAGTAACGACATTAAATTTAAAGTGGATGGCCCTAACGGTGCTCTATTAGTACGCGATGAAGACGTTCACAAAGCACGTTTGAAGTTGGCGGAGGCAGGCATTCCAGGCGATAAGTCAGTAGGTTTTGAGCTTATGGACCAGGAGCAACCACTGGGTACTAGCCAATTTATGGAAACGACGCGCTATCGTCGCGGTCTTGAAGGTGAGCTAGCGCGAACCATTTCTAGCATACACAGTGTGCGCGGCGCTCGTGTTCATTTGGCAATTCCCAAGCGTTCTGTATTTGTACGAGATCCGCGCCGGCCCAGCGCTTCAGTCTTTCTCGAACTTTATCCAGGTCGGATGATTAAACCCGCTCAGGTAAAGGCCATTTCTAACTTAGTGGCATCAAGTATCTCTGAGTTGGCGATTGAGCACGTTACTGTGATCGATCAAAAGGGCAATCAGCTGTCGACCGGTGAAGAAAGCCAAGAGTTGGTCATGGCGGGTCGTCAGCGCGAATACACCCGTCGCCTAGAAGAAGATCTAAATCAACGAATTGGCAGTATATTGTCGCCTGTTGTAGGGTCTGGACGATTTAAGGCTGAAGTGAGTGCCGATGTTGATTTCACTGAAGTTGAGCAGGCTGAGGAAATTTTCAATCCTGATTTGCCGGCTGTACGCAGTGAGCAAACACTGGATGAGCAACGCTCAGGTGCCGCACAAGCCATTGGAATTCCCGGTGCTCTGGGCAATCAACCTCCAGCAGCAGGAGCGGCACCAGAAGTCGCGGCGCCGGGCGCCGCGGGCGCAGCAGCTCCCCCCAGTGGTAATTCTCGACAGCAAGCCACCCGTAATTTTGAGTTAGATCGAACCATCAGCTATACCAAACATCAAGTGGGTCGCTTGCAGCGCCTGACCGTTGCGGTTGTTGTTGATGACAAATTTTCCCTTGATCCTGCATCGGGCGACGTAACTAAAATACGCTGGACGGATGCCGAACTCGAACGCTTAAGTATCTTGGTGCGCGACGCTGTCGGTTTTTCGGCGCTGCGTGGCGATAGTGTCAATGTTTTGAATTCAGCCTTCTTTGATAGCTCGGATGACGCCATTGTTATTGAGGACGTGCCTATTTGGAAAGAGACTTGGTTTCAGTCAATTATGAAGCAAGTTGCTGGCCTTCTTATTATCATCGTGCTCATTGTAGGCCTACTGCGGCCTGTATTGAAAAGCCTAACAAGCGCAGGACTCAGAGCCAAAGAAAAAGAAGAAAGCCTTGAGATGCAGGCTTTGGAAGAGTCTGGGCTAAATGCATTCGACAACCTGTCAGACGAAACCGTTACCCTCACAGGCGGGGATGCCTTATCATTGCCAAGTCCGGAAGAAAGCTATGAGCAGCAATTAAACGCTATTAAAGGTCTTATTGCTGAAGACCCGGGCCGAGTGGCACAAGTGATTAAAGTGTGGGTGAATGATGAGTAATACCGCTGCGACACCCGAGAAATCGGTATCAAATTTAAGCCGTGTGGACCAAGCCGCAATCTTGCTTATGACCCTGGGCGAAGGCGACGCCGCTGAAATTCTTAAGCATATGGGTCCAAAAGAAGTGCAGCGAATTGGCGGCGCCATGTCTAGCCTGTCGAATGTACAGCAGAATGATGTACAAATGGTGCTGGGTAATTTCCTTGAAGAAGTGAGAACCCTTACCGGTCTCGGCATGGGGTCAGACAGCTACATACGCAATATGTTGGTTACCGCCCTGGGTGAGGATAAGGCTAACGGCCTGATCGACCGAATTCTAGTTGGGGGCAATACCACTGGCTTAGATACCCTCAAGTGGATGGAAGCACGTTCGGTGGCAGACATTATTCGTAATGAGCACCCACAAATTCAGGCCATTGTAATGGCTTATCTAGACGCTGATCAGTCTGCAGAAGTGATGACTTATTTTGCGGAAAAAGTGCGCTTAGATATTTTGATGCGAGTGGCGGCTTTGGATACAGTTCAGCCCAGCGCGCTCCAAGAGCTCAACGATATTTTAGAGAAGCAATTCTCTGGCAACGAGACATCGCAAACCAAAGATATGGGTGGCTACAAAGTGGCGGCCGAGATCATGAACAATCTAGACAGTTCAGTTGAAGCCGATCTGATGGACGCCATCAAGGAAGTGGACGAAGACATGGGCTCGCAAATTCAAGATCTTATGTTTGTATTTGATAACCTCAAAGAGGTGGATGATCGCGGCATTCAAGCCCTATTGCGTGAAGTGTCTTCGGAAGTTTTGATTATTGCCTTGAAGGGTGCTGACGACATTTTGCAAGAAAAAATATTCAAAAATATGTCTAAACGTGCGGCGGAACTGCTGCGCGATGATCTTGAAGCCAAAGGGCCCGTTAAGCTTTCGGAAGTGGAAGGCGCTCAAAAAGAAATTCTCACCATTGCTCGCAGAATGGCCGATTCCGGCGAAATTATGCTGGGTGGTGGCGGCGAGCAAATGGTTTAATAGGTTGTAGACAATGGCAAAAAACCAGCCCAATTTGATTCCTGCAGAAGATCTGGGAGAGGTTGAGCTCTGGGCGCTACCGCAGATGGACAGTAAGTCTCTGCGAGTCACTAGCGCCGAAAAAGAGCGTCAAGAGCGCGAGCGGCTTGAAAAACAGCGAGCCGACGAACTTGTTGAAGATATTGAAATCGACGGCGAGCTCCCCGGCGCCGCATTGACCGCTGAACAACTGCAAAGCATGGCCGATGAGGCCGAGAAACAGGGCTACGACGAAGGTCACAAAAAGGGTTTTGATGCGGGTAATGCCGAAGGCTTCCGATTGGGACAGCAAAAAGGCCAGAAGGAAATGAAGGCGACTTTAAGCGCACAACAAAAGCGCTTTTCGCAGTTGGCCGACACTCTTTTTGACCCTTTAGATGATCAAGACACCGCCTTAGAGCAAGCTCTTCTAACAACCGTTATGACCTTGGCTGGGTCTATTGTAAAACGCGAGCTTTACGCAGACTCAAGTCATATTTTATCTCTCGTACAGGAAGCTATCGCGGCCTTGCCTGCCGGCGCCAATAATTTAACCTTGACCCTGAACCCTGATGATGTCGATTTAATCGAACAGTACGCGCAAGAGCATAATAATCCAGCCAAGCGCTGGCAGCTGGTCGCCGATGCGAAAATGATTCCAGGGGGTTGTAAGGTTGAAAGTGCTCAGAGCTTTGTTGACTATTCAGTGGAGAATCGTCTGGAGCAAATTCTCAAACAATATGCCGGTAAACAATTGGGTTCCATTGACTCAGCCCAATTAAGCGAAGAAGAACCTCCTCGGGAACTTGACGAGTGAGCTCGCCTCGTTTGAGTTTAGCGGAGCGCCTTGCAGGCTATCAGCCCGCTCAAGAAAATCACTTTGAACCTATAGCTGAAGGTCGTTTAACTCGTTCAGTTGGTCTGACATTGGAGGCCGTGGGTTTGAACGTTTCAGTTGGCCACCAGTGTGAAGTAATTACAGACGAAGGTCGCCGAGTTGAAGCGGAAGTGGTTGGCTTTGCTGAAGACAAAGTGTTTTTGATGCCTATCCGTCGCATTGAGGGTTTGAAACCTGGCGCCAGAGTGGTGCCCGTGGGCGCCCAAAAGGGTATTCGCATTGGCCCAGGTCTATTGGGGCGAGTGATCAATGGGCTAGGGGCTCCACTAGATAGCAAAGGGCCGCTCGTAGGTGAAGACCGTTTGGCTAGTATGCCCTCCGAGATAAACCCTCTGGGGCGTCACCCCATCAGCGAGCCTCTAGATGTAGGCATTCGAGTAATCAATGGCCTAATTACTGTAGGTCGCGGCCAGCGTCTGGGCTTATTTGCAGGCTCGGGCGTGGGTAAAAGTGTACTGATGGGAATGATGACTCGCTTCACCACTGCAGACGTAGTGGTGGTAGGCTTAATCGGCGAGCGAGGTCGGGAAGTTAAGGAATTTATCGACCATATTCTAGGCGAGGAAGGTTTGCGGCGAGCAGTGGTGGTAGCGTCTCCCGCCGACGATGCGCCATTAATGCGTTTACGTGCTTCTCAGCTGGCCAGCAGCGTGGCTGAATATTACCGAGATCAAGGTCAGAATGTACTTCTGCTTATGGACTCCCTCACCCGCTTTGCGCAGGCGCAGCGGGAAATATCTCTGGCCATTGGCGAACCGCCGGCCACTAAAGGTTACCCGCCTTCAGTTTTTGCCCAAATTCCTCAACTGGTTGAACGCGCGGGTAATGCCGCTGAAGGCGCCGGCTCAATTACGGCGTTTTATACCGTGCTGACGGAGGGGGATGATTTGCAAGACCCCATCGCCGATGCGGCTCGAGCCATCCTCGACGGACACGTGGTTTTATCGCGGCAATTGGCGGAGCAAGGCATCTACCCCGCGGTAGACGTTGAGGCCTCTATTAGTCGCGCCATGCCAAACATCGTTAGCGAGCAGCATTTGGCACAGATGCAACGTTTTAAGCAGTTGTTATCGGTTTACCAGCAAAATAAAGACCTCATTACCATTGGCGCTTATAGCGCGGGCTCGAACGCCGACACTGACAGTGCTATCGAAAGACAGCCTTTCTTAAGGAGCTATATTTGTCAGGGCCTTACAGAGACTGTAAGCCTGGCTGACAGTTTTGAGGGATTGACCCAAGTCATCATGCCTGGACCGAGTACTTAGCGTGGCAATTAAGCGATCTAAGCGCATGGAAGTTGTACTTACACTAGCTAAGCGGGCTGAAGATGATGTCGCGAAGCAGTTAGCTCAAGTACAGCAGGACGTGAATCAGGGCGAAGATCAACTTCGCCAACTTCAAGACTACAACGAAGCCTATAAGCAAGAGATACAAGCAAAAACACAGGGCCTTAGTGGGCAGGATATGATCGACTCGCGCAGTTTTTTGCAGCGATTGGGTAGCGCTGAGCAGGAGCAGCAAGGCAGGATAACCCAGATGCGAGCCATTCAGGATTCAATCCGCCAGCAATGGCAGCTGAAACATCATTATCGTCAATCGATTGCTGACTTAATTGAACGTATTCGAACAAGTGAAAATTTGGCGGAAGAAAAGCGCCTTCAAGTTCAGCTCGATGAGCTGGCCACACAGCTCTATCTGCGTAACCAGGCCTAAGTTAAGTAAGTCTCATCCGCTCGGCGCGTATATTTTGATCTGAAAATGCGCTTAATCTATTCAATTGTGCACATTTATGCGGAAAGCCTTGCAAATACAGTGGGGATTTCGCTAGAGTTTATTTCTGCAGAGTTGGAATGATGTCAAAATCAACTATGCTTAGGAAAGTACACAGATTACAGCTGTGAAATGCGCACGGAGCGATTAAGTTGCCTCTTCCCGTAAATGAGGTTTAACTTGGGCGTATGGCAGCATACCTATAAAAATATGAGGCGGCTAATGTCAATATCTTCGAATATGTCCAATGACGGCAGTGAACTGACCATTTGTATTCAAGGTCGTTTTGATTTTAGTGCACACCAAGACTTTAGAGGGGCCTATGAAGCGCTCCCATCAAAACCTCAAACCTTTCTGGTGGATATGAACGACACCACCTACTTAGACAGCTCAGCCCTAGGTATGTTGCTGTTATTACGAGACCACGCGGGCGGCGACACGGCCACCATCAAGATTTTAAATTGTAGTCCTGATGTTAAGAAAATTTTAACGATCTCTAACTTCGAGCAGTTGTTCACCATTCAGTGATTGAAGCTTGCCTAAAGGTTTACTCGCATGAGCAGTAATAGGGCTGAACCGCACCAGTTAACGGTTTTGATTGCTGACGATACCGATACCGATCGCCTTATTCTTGAGTCAATTGTAAAAAAGGAAGGGCACAGGGTCATTAGCGCGAAAGACGGCGTGGAAGCTGTGGCGGCCTTTGAGAATGAGCAGCCTGATATTGTCCTGATGGATGCATTGATGCCAAAGCTTGACGGCTTTGGCGCCGCACGACAAATCAAAGCTTTAACGGGTGAAGCACTCGTGCCCATTATTTTCCTCACTTCGCTCACCGATACCGAGTCGCTTGTGCAATGCCTAGACGCCGGCGGCGATGATTTTTTGTCCAAACCTTATAATCGCTTTATCTTGCAGGCGAAAATTAAGTCCTTTAATCGAATGCGTGAAATTCACGCCACCATGTTGGCTCAGCGCGATCAAATATCTTTGCACAATGACCATTTGTTGCAGGAACAAACAGTCGCCAAACAGGTGTTTGACAACATTGCCCACAGTGGATGTCTCGATGCAAAAAATGTCAAATATTACCTTTCACCGCTGGCTGTGTTCAACGGCGATGTATTGGTTGCAGCCATGCGTCCCTCAGGTAACATGATTGTATTGTTGGGCGATTTTACCGGCCATGGCCTACCGGCGGCTATTGGAGCAATGCCGCTGGCTTCAACGTTTTACGGCATGGCTCATAAAGGCTTTTCACTTCGCGATATATTGCGAGAAATCAATCAAAAGCTTAAAGATATTTTGCCGGTGGGTGTATTTTGTTGCGCGAGCATCATGGACATTAATTTCCGGAAGCAGCGAATTAAAGTGTGGAACGGCGGCCTGCCAGACTGCTTTTTATATCGCGCGGCTGACGGTAGCGTTGAGTCGGTCGCGTCTACACATCTACCTCTAGGGGTTGTAGGCGATAAAGATTTCCGAGATGACTGCCAGCACTTTGCATTGGAGCGGGGTGACCGCTTCTTTATGTGGTCTGATGGCATTCATGAAGCGCGCAATGCTTCGGGGGACATGTTTGGTGAAGAGCGCCTTAAGCAAGTGTTCATTGATAATGAAAATCCTGAAAAATTGTACGATGACGTGCTGGCAAGTGTGCAGAATTTTGTCGACCTAGGTGAGAAAGATGATGACCTCTCTCTGCTTGAAGTTAAAATGGATGCACCGGAAAATGTTGTCAGTCAATCGAGTGTTATGGCGGGCAGCAGTGAGCGTGGTCTGAGAGGCTGGGCGCTAGACTTTGAAGTGAAACCGGACAGTTTTGCTTATTTTGACCCCCTGCCTTTATTGCTGAATATTTTGGTGGAGGTGCCGGGCTTACGACTTTACACCGGGAGTTTATATACCATTTTGGCAGAGTTGTACTCGAATGCTTTGGAACACGGAGTCCTCGGTTTAGATTCCTCTTTAAAGGCTACGTCGGAAGGTTTTTCACAGTATTATGAAGAGCGCAAACGTCGTCTAAACGAGGTTAGCGAAGGCTATGTTCGATTCCATTTGGAACATCGCGCTGACGATGACAAAGGTACATTGGATATTAAAGTAAGTGACAGCGGCAAAGGTTTTGAGCAGTCGGCGAGTAAGGGTTTTGGCCCTGATGCCTATAGCGGCCGCGGAATAAGTTTGATCACTACACTGTGCGAGTCAATCACATACCAAGGGCAGGGCAACGAAGTGGTTGTTGTGTTCACTTGGGAGACAGACGCTTAGGGAATACATGTTGTGGGCGTTCGTTAGCGCAACATCGACGATAAAGAATGGAATTACTCGAGGGCGTTTACTATGCATGTCGATAAACATCTTGATTTGGATGCAATTGCAACACTTAAAGAAATAATGGAAGACGATTTTGGTCTGCTCATAGACACTTTTATTAATGATGGAGCAGAGCGTTTGGCGGCGCTTAGCCAGGACATTGATCTTGGCAATGCCGATGCCGTGCGCCGGTCAGCGCACAGTTTCAAGGGAAGTAGTAGTAACATTGGCGCTTTACAATTGGCAGAGCAGTGCTTGTTTCTAGAAACCAAAGGTAATGATAACGATATGACGGGTCTTAAGGAGCACCTGCAAGAAGTCGCTCAAGAATTCTCCCTAGTTAAGCAAATGCTGACTGATCTCCTCTAAGTTTCAATTGTGCCAGCATTGGCACATCTCCTGCATTATCACTCGTAGTTGGTCCCTGTGACGCCCACAAGCGGAAAAAGCCTGCCGTTATTACATTAGTAAGCGGCAATGCTTGGCGGCAATTGCAAACCCCGAACTCGCAAACTGCTGTATAGCGAAAAGAGAGAGTGTTATGAGTGTGAGCCAAACCCCTACAACGATATTTACCCGTACAAACAGTGTCGGGCCAGATATCACCGCGCTTACCCAGTTGTCAGCAGCCAAGCCGGAATTCGGTTTTGATGAAGTCATGGCTCAGCAGAGAGAGCGCAAAAATACTGAGCGTGACAGTCACGTTAAGGCTCAAGACAGAGAGAATCCTAAGCCCCGCGAAAGCAAACCTAAAGAATCGGTGGAGGTATCGGTAAAGCAGGATGCCCCGGAACCTCATAGCGCTCGTGATACTACAGCGGAATCGAAAGCCGTGGTTGCCGGCGACGAAGTTGTTGAAGATCAGCCAGCGGAAGAACCATTGGAGGCTGAGGGGAAAGAAGCTGGGTCGCAGGGAGGTGAGGCCGAGGCAGAGTTGTCTGAAGAGGAGGCCTCAGCAGCCCTTGACGATACTGAGCTTGAAGCCGGAGAAAGCGCGCTTGTAGATAACGCTGCTCTGCCTGCGCAAACTGAGAGCCAAGAACCGCAAGTTCAAGCGGCACTTGTAGGAGCTGAGGACGCGCTTGAAAAAACCGTCGTTGATGAGGGCGAACTTGCCGGAGAGAAGAACAATACGCCAACGGCGTCTGAAAATTTAGTAGACCCAGTGATCGCGAGTGAGCCTGTGGGTACTGAAAGTGGAACGGTTGCCGAGGCTCTTACTACATCGGTCGCGGCGACAAGCCAGGCGACTGTAGTGAAAGCTGCGGTCAAAGAAGAGCGGCCGGTCGAAATCTTAACGACTAGCGCTGCGAAGGTGGGCGAACCGGCGCATGTAATGACGCCTTCATCACCTGTGGCTGAGACGACCCCTGCGAATTCTCCGAGTGGTTTTACTACGACAAGTCGTGGGTTCGGAGCTGGATCTACAAGCCCATCTATGTTTGCTCAGGGAGACGGCAATTCCGACGACTCGAATGGAATGGTCTTGGGTGAATTAAAAGCTAGTTTGTCCTCTGATGGAGCCGCCGATAACAAAGCTCAAATCGACCCTAAAAATGCACAAACACCCCTTAAGTCGGCTGCTGGCCTTACTTTAGATCTCGCCACGATTTTGACAAGCGCCGACCCCGCCCGTCAGTCGGCGGCCTTGAAGGAGGGGGCGACATCGAGCTCTAGTACCGCGATTGAAGGGCCCAGAATTGCGGCTAGTACGCTGTCTCAATTCCAGACAGGCTCTGTTCGGGGCGCGCAAGTTCAAGTTTCGGTGCAAACACCGGTTGGTCAACAGCCTCAGTGGGGCAGCGCGGTGGCCGAAAAGGTGCTATGGATGGCAGCGCAAAACTTAAAGTCTGCAGAGATTCACCTGGACCCCCCTGAGCTGGGGCCGCTAATGGTGAAAGTTACTGTGAGCCAAGACCAGGCAAGTATTACTTTTGCCAGCCAGCAGGTAGCGGTGCGGGAAGCTCTGGACCAGACCGCTTTTCGGCTGCGCGAGCAATTTGATGAGCAGGGCTTAGATCTTGTGAACGTCGATGTAAGTGATCAGGGATTTGGGCAGGAAGCAAGCGGTGATCAGGACGAAGGTGGTCAAGGTGGATCACAGACAGCGGGTGCGGAAGGAAGCGAAGATGAGCGTATCGTGCCGCTTGGAGAGGAAGTTGGAATTGTAGATTACTTTGTATAGCCTTGGTTCATTGCTTGAAGTATCAGGCCAGTTTAGGGGCCCACACTGGGTGGCGCCCCCAATATGGGTGTCCCCAGCATCCAAAGGCGGCAGTTGAACCCCCACTCTTTCGAGCATCCTAAGCGTCTTCCGCTGACATTTTTTAAGAATACCTTCAACTTTTTTCTCGCCAATCCCCTTTTAGTGCTATCGCAAGCACTTGATAATCAACTAGAATTTACTCCGAACCCCCAAATAGCCGCTATTTTGTGGCATGGGTCTTGCTGATTGGCTCTATACGGCGGTATTTAGAGCCTTGGACGACGGAATATTGACATGGCTGAAGAAGACGAGGGGCAGGTTGAGGACGCCCCGAAAAAAGGTGGCAAGAAAAAGCTCATCGTAATGATTGTAATCGGCATAGCGCTGATCGCACTGTCTATTGGAGGTACCTTGTTTGCACTGCAAATGCTGAACCCCGAGGAAGACGTGGTGGCGTTGGAGGGGGAAGACGGTGAGGCAGCTGATGTCGAGCCCACTCGACAATCCGCAATTTATTTTCCATTGAAACCGGCCATTATTGTTAATTTTCAGGCTCGGGGTCGCCAGCGCTTTTTACAGGCTGAACTTACGCTAATGGCACGAGACAATGAAACGATTGAGGCGGTTGAGCTACACATGCCGATGATCCGCAACAGCTTAGTCATGTTGTTTGGCGGTCAAATTTATGAGGACATGCAGACCGCAGAAGGCAAAGAGCTTCTGCGGCAGGAAGCGCTCACTGAGGTGCAGCGTTTGCTGGAGCAGGAAACGGGTAATCCTGGTGTGGAACAAATTCTATTCACAAATTTTGTGATGCAGTAATCAGGGCAAGTTACTGACTTAATAAGGGCGAAATAACGTGCAAGACCTACTCTCGCAAGATGAGATCGATGCGCTCCTTCACGGGGTGGACGACGGCGATGTCGATACGGAATCGGATCTCGAGCCGGGTGAAATTAAGGCTTATGACCTGACGAGCCAAGACCGTATTGTACGCGGTCGCATGCCCACCCTAGAAATGATCAATGAACGTTTTGCGCGCTACACACGGGTAAGTATGTTCAATTTGCTGCGCCGAGCTGCAGATGTTTCTGTGGGCGGCATCCAGATTCAAAAGTTTGGCGAGTACGTGCACACTTTGTATGTGCCTACCAGTTTGAATATGGTTAAATTTCGCCCTTTGCGTGGTACTGCTCTGGTTATCTTAGATGCCAAGCTTGTATTCAAGCTGGTGGACAATTTCTTTGGTGGCGATGGTCGCCATGCAAAAATTGAAGGCCGCGAATTCACACCCACGGAACTGCGTGTAGTACAAATGGTTTTGGATCAGGTTTTTATTGATTTAGCAGAGGCTTGGAAGGCAGTAATGCCCATTGAATTTGAATATATCAATTCTGAAGTTAACCCCTCTATGGCGAATATTGTAAGCCCCAGTGAAGTGGTTACGGTAAGCACCTTTCATGTGGAGTTAGACGGTGGTGGTGGCGAACTTCACCTAACCTTGCCTTATTCTATGATTGAACCCATTCGCGAAGTGCTCGATGCGGGTTTGCAAACGGATACCGATGAGCAGGACGACCGTTGGGTAAAGGCCTTGCGTGAAGACGTTATGGCGGCAACAGTAGATTTGGAGTGTGATTTAATTACCACTGATATCACCCTAAGAGACATTGTAAATTTAAAAGCCGGCGATGTGATTCCGATTGAAATGCCGGAATATCACGTGGTCACGGCGAATGGTGTGCCGATGTTCAGAACCAGTATGGGACAGAGCCGCGAAAATTTGGCTTTAAAGATTAATGATTTTATCGATCGGTCGAATGCCTATAATATTTCGGCTGCGGAAGGAGTAGTGCCCAATGAGTGATGATATTAACGAAGAAGACGTTGATCAAGGTTCGATGGCGGACGAGTGGGCCGCCGCTATGGAAGAACAGGTGGATATAGACGCAATTGTTGATGACGCCGATATAAATGCCGTGGGCCTAGATGAATTGATAGATGATGGGGCGCCGGTAGCTTCACATGAAGGCCAGGATCTTGACGTTATTTTGGACATTCCTGTCAGTATCTCTATGGAGGTAGGGCGCACTGCGATTACCATTCGCAACTTATTACAATTGAATCAGGGGTCAGTGATTGAGCTGGATCGATTGGCCGGTGAGCCTTTAGACGTGTTGGTGAACGGTACCTTAGTGGCGCATGGTGAAGTGGTTGTGGTGAATGAAAAGTTCGGTATTCGTATGACAGATGTCATCAGTCCAGCTGAACGTATTAAAAAACTGCGCTGATCGCCGCGAGATGATTAAATCAATAGTGATGTTTTTACTGGTGGGGCTATTCAGCTCAATGCCTGTTTTTGCGGACGAACCTGTCGTTCAAAATACTCCCGCGCAAATATCTCAAGCCCCAAACACTACTTCCGAAAACCAAGCTAAGGCTGTGACGCTTCCGGTGACCCGCAGTACGCCGGCGGTGAGCACTAGCGCATTTTTCGGCGAGGTGATGGCGGGTCTCATTATTATCTTGCTGATGATCTTTGCTTTGGCCTGGTTGGTTAAGCGCATGGGTACGGGAAGCTTCTTGTCTAATCAGCATATGAAAATTGTCGCCAGTGTGGCAATGGGTACCCGCGAACGCGTGGTGGTGTTGGATGTAGGAGGGAAACAAGTTTTACTGGGTATCACCCCGCAAAATATAAATACCTTACATGTATTTGATGAACCAGTGATTAGCGAATCAAGTGATGACAAAACCGAATCGGATTTTGCTCAAAAAATAAAATTTTTCATGCAAAAAGGCCGGGTTCATGAGTGAGTTTTCAAGGGGAAACATCGTTTTAGCGCGTGTTGCCATGGCCTTGTTGCTGCTACTGCTTAATGTTTCTTCTGCGTGGGCGCAATCAAGTGCCGCCGCACAGACCGACACACCGGCCACGATTACTACCGACTCAAGCATAAAACCTCTGGCGGGCATACCAGGCCTGCCGGCAATGACCGTTACAACACAAGCCGACGGCTCCCAAGATTACACCGTGTCGCTGCAAATTCTAGCGATAATGACGGCGCTGACGCTGTTGCCATCTCTGCTGATGATGATGACATCATTCACGCGAATTATTATTGTATTTTCAATTTTGCGTCAGGCTTTGGGTTTACAGCAGTCGCCATCGAATCAAATTTTGGTGGGCTTGGCTTTGTTTTTAACCATGTTTATTATGACTCCTGTATTTACGGCGGTGAATGAAACGGCACTGCAGCCCTATATCAATGAAGAAATCACATCAAGCGAAGCGATTACACGCACTGCAGTTCCTTTTCACAAATTCATGCTGGCGCAAACGCGGGAATCTGACTTGGAATTGTTTATGCGTATCGCTGAATCGCCGCCTGTCGATACCGCAGAAGACGTACCCTTTACAATCTTAGTGCCAGCCTTTGTCACCAGTGAGTTAAAGACAGCCTTTCAAATTGGTTTCATTATTTTCATTCCTTTTTTGGTGATAGACATTGTAGTGGCCAGCGTTTTGATGGCTATGGGTATGATGATGTTGTCGCCCTTGATTATCAGCTTGCCCTTTAAAATTATGTTGTTTGTTTTGGTGGATGGGTGGGCCATGATCATTGGTACACTTGCGGCCAGTTTCGCGATATAGGGAGCAGACATGACACCCGAAATTGTAATGGATCTTTTTGGCGAGGCCTTTTATCTCACCGTAGTCATGGTTGTAGTTATTGTTGGCCCGAGTTTGGTGGTGGGTCTTATGGTGAGTATGTTTCAGGCGGCGACTCAAATTAACGAGCAAACATTGAGTTTCCTGCCCCGCCTCGTGGTAACACTCACCACCATAATGATGGTTGGCCCTTGGTTAATAACCAGCTTTATGGATTTATTTACACGCTTGTTCACGGAAATTCCAAACCTCATCGGTTGACCTAATGAACATCACTGATTCGGAAATTTGGCAGTTTGTAGGGCAGTATGTTTGGCCTCTGTTCCGCATAGCGTCCTTTTTTATGGCCGTGCCAGTGCTCGGTTCAAAACTTATTAACGCTCGCGCTCGCTTAGCACTGGCTGTGATGATCACTATAATCATCGCTCCGATACTTCCTCCTATGCCTGCGGTAGACCCCGTGTCTATTCAAGGCATGTTGATTGTATTTCAGCAAGTGCTAATTGGCGTGTCCATGGGCTTCGTTCTTCAGGTCGTTATGCAGCTGTTTGTGCTGGCGGGCCAATTTATCGCAATGAAAATGGGCTTGGGTTTTGCGTCGATGAATGACCCTTCCAACGGTGTAAGTGTCACGGTGATCTCGCAGTTCTATTTGATGATGGCCACCTTGTTATTCTTAAGTTTTGACGCCCATCTTTTAATCATTGATTTACTTGTTGAGAGCTTTAAAACCGTGCCCATCGGCGGCGAAGGTTTTGGCCTGCAACAATTTATTGATATCGCCTCTCTAGGGTCTTGGATGTTTGCCGGTGCCCTAGTTATTGCTCTGCCTCTGCTTACTAGTTTGCTTGTTGTGAATTTGGCTTTTGGTGTGATGAGCCGCGCAGCACCACAAATGAATGTATTTGCGGTGGGTTTCCCAATTACCCTTGTATTTGGTCTGATTCTGATCTGGTTTGGTCTTGCCAGCTTCTTGCCTAACTACACCACCTTTCTCGGCCAAGGTATGACTATGGTGCGAGAGTTGATTGGAGTGTTCTGATGGCCGAAGGCGACAGCAGTCAGGAAAAAACAGAAGAAGCCACGCCCCGAAAACTCGATAAAGCCCGGGAAGAGGGGCAAATTCCCCGATCCCGCGATTTGACCACCAGTGCCATATTACTGGCGGGCACGATTGGTTTGGCGATATTTGGTCAATTTATATCCACGCGTCTTGCCGATATTTTGCGTTTCAATTTTTCCTTTGAGCGCGAAGTCATCTACGACAGTAATTTAATGATCACGCACCTAGCCGCTTCGTTTTACGACGGTCTGATTGCATTAGCCCCTCTGTTCGGCATTCTGCTGGTTGCCTCTATTGTTGGCCCCATTGCTCTCGGCGGCTGGCTGATGAGTGCTAAGGCCATGGCACCAAAAATGAGCCGCATGGATCCTGGTGCGGGTCTAAAACGTATGTTTGGGTTTAAAGCGTTGGTGGAACTGGGCAAAGCGCTGGGCAAAGTTCTGGTGGTGTTGGCGTTAGCCATTATTTTGCTGATGAGTTTGCAGCATGAGATGTTGGCGTTAGCTTATCTTGAAGTGGTGCCGGGTATTGTTCGCTCCATGGAAATTAGCGCTTGGGCTGCAATAGCGCTGTCAGCTTCAACACTGATTATTGCCGCGATCGATGTGCCATTTCAAATATTCGAACACAGTAAAAAATTAAAAATGTCCATGCAGGATATCAAAGACGAACATAAAGACACTGAAGGTAAACCCGAGGTGAAAGGCCGTATTCGTCAATTACAGCGGGAAATGGCCAACAACCGACAAATGTCGGCTGTTCCGGAAGCCGATGTGGTGATCACCAACCCTACGCACTATTCCGTGGCCATTAAGTATGATCCCGACAGCATGAATACACCTATCTTGTTGGCTAAAGGAGGGGATCATATGGCACTTAAAATTCGCGAAATTGCTAAAGCCCACGACGTGCAGATTATTGAATCACCTATGTTGGCGCGAGCTATTTTTCATACCACGGAAGTGGAGGACGAAATCCCCGGAGGATTGTATGTAGCGGTTGCTCAAGTTTTGGCCTATGTGTTCCAGCTGCGCAATTACTATAAGGGCAAGGGAGACAAGCCCGCTTATCCCAGTAACGTCACGGTGCCCAAGGAAATGCGCTACGACTAGCAAAACCCCCGGTTTTACCTTAATCATTTCTTGACTAGTTAGTCACTCTCCTCTTTTTCTTGAAAATAGTGCTTTTTTCGATAAAAACCTGTTTTTTTAGCAGTTATTTTTGAGGGAGGAGGGAACTATTTCGTCCTAATACCATTAGAAGATAATTCTAAAACACGAGTTACTGTGTTATTTGCCATATCAGGGTTTCCTTTTATAGCATTTCGAAATTATCTTCTTCTAGTGTTAAACCTGAGTCTGAGAAAAGAGGCGGCCCCCTAGGTGTCGATATCTTTATCAAAGACCATATAAAAATATTAAATTGAGGAAATACAAATGAAGCTTTCTGCGAAGGTGCTACTCCTTAGTGCCGCGATAAGCTCTGCTACTGCATTTGCAGATACCGGGGCGCTGCGGGTAAAAATTGTTGATGGAAATGGTAATGCAGTTGTTGGAGCGATGGTTGATGCTCATACATCTGAAAGTTTAACCGGTCGTAAAGGTGTTACAGACGCAAATGGTGAGGTTAGGTTAAGTGGACTTGACCCTTCTGCCAAGTATGTTGTGGCCGTACATGGTGATGGTTATCAAGCGATTAAGAGCCAAAACGTACGTGTTGTTAGTGGTAAGAGCTTTGCACTGAGTTATGCTCTTGAAGCAAGCGCTTCAGGCTCTTCTGATGTTGAAGAGGTAGTGGTACTGGGTCGAACAATGCAGCTGGTGGATACAACTTCTGCAACTGTTGGCCAACACATTACTCTGGATTTGACCGAATCACTGCCTACAGGCCGTAGTTTTCAGTCTTACCTTCAGCTGACTCCTGGTGTTAAGCCTTCTTTGGGCGGCAACCCCGCTTCCAAGTCTGGTGTTAACTACTCAGACAATACTGATTCAAAGGGTAATACCAGCGGTTCTTCGACCGACAATATGTACTACATTGACGGCGTAAATATTACCGATAACTACAATGGTAAATTTGGCGCGAATTTCAACTCTGAAATCATCCAAGAGCAGCATGTACTAACGGGCGGTCTACCAGCTGAGTACGAAGGTGGTACTGGCCTAGTGTCACGCGTTATTACCAAGTCTGGTAGCAACGAATTTCATGGTTCTGTTAACTACTACGCGCAAAGTGACTCTCTAGTTGCCGACAACGATCACCTTAATAGCAAGAGTTTCTCAACCTTTGATACTGCGTTCACTCTGGGTGGCCCAATAATCAAAGACAAGTTGTGGTTCTATACCTCTTACCAAATTAAAGAGCGTGATGATGATATCGTTGATCCAGTTAGTGGCGCAGCTTTACGTTCTGTTAAAACTGATAACAAGCTCGGTTTTGCGAAACTGACGTGGCAGGCAACGGACAACGACAAAGTTGTAGTTTCTTGGTTTAACGACCCCACGACCATTTCAGGTACAGACCAGGACGATGTCCCAAATAATAGGGACCGCGCTCAGGATCAAGGTGGTGATAACTACAAGCTTGAATATTCTCATACTTGGGATGACGCAATTCTGACCGCTCATTATTCTGATCACGAAGGTGAGTTGACTAGTGCGGCAGCAGTAAAAGATACTCGTGATGACGTAGCATTTTTGACGGGCGCAACGCCAACTTCTGAAATGCTTAATGCGGGTGGCTACGGACAGGACACTGTTGAATTCCGTAATAAAAAGGAATACGGCATTACTTTTGAGTATTTCTTGGATACAGCGTTTGGCTCTCACGAGTTCAAAGCTGGTTATAGCATCACGGAAAACGAACGTCTGTATAACTTGGTCTACACAGGAGATGGAGCGCAGTACTATTCCATCGGTACCGGCGACACAGGCGCAACCCTTGGAAGTTATGTGTCAGATGCATGGGTAGGCGAACTGGGCCTTTCTGAAGAAGACTATCTTCGTATGCAGCAGGCCATGTCTAGCAGTGCAGATTCCGCCTATTACCTCGGCTTACTGGATACTGATAACAGCGGCGTTATCGATGATGGTGAATTAGCTGCATTGACGTTTAACAGCACTGCCGGTAACCCTAGCGGCAATGTTAATGTCTCACGCATCAACCAAGTAGAAGCTGCACCTTTGGCCTTTGCATCAGAAGGTGAATCTTTCTATATCCAGGACAACTGGAATTACGAAAAATGGACAATAAATGCCGGTGTTCGTGCTGAAAAGTGGGATCACTTTGCCTCTGACGGTCGTGACATTTCTTACTTCGATTGGGAATTTGCGCCTCGTTTGAGTGTTGTTTATGACATTAATGGCGATGGACAAAGCAAGGTTTGGGCTTACGCTGGTCGCTATTACGATCCACTACGTACAGATATGTCGGCCTTTGCGGGTACCATGGCAGGCTCCGTTCGTCAGGAAGATATCTTTGTTGGCGATCGTTGGCTTACCTACCGCACGCGTGGTGGTACTAATGAGCAGCAAGCGTTCTTCTCTCCGGCCACGAAAACGCCTTATACTGACGAATTCCTAGTCGGTTATTCGCGCTCTTTGACCGAGAACATAAGTGCGGAAGTTGTCTACACTCAGCGCGAATCTAAAGACATCATGGAAGATTTTGACCTGGCGCTTTATACCGATCCGGATGCAGCGGGTGATTTCACTTTGCCCCTATCCTATTTCGGCTATGACGAAATGCCAAACTCCACTTACGTAATTGGAACGTTGGCAGGTGGCAAGCGTGAGTACAAAGGGCTGGAACTGACTTTGCGCAGACACCGCTCAGAAAATTGGCAGATGCTAGCGTCATATACTTACAATCTGGCGGAAGGTAACTCCAACTCTGACGGCAATGCCGACTTCCAGGGTGATGTTTTATGGCTGGACCCACGCTCACCAAATGCGTTTGGTGATCAGCCGGGTAACATTGAGCACCTGTTGAAGTTTGCAGGTTCTTATACCTTCGATAATGGCATTGAAATCGGTGCAGTCTATAACTGGAACTCCGGTATCCGTTATAGCAGTACTTGGTCCGTATACGGTCGTCACTTGCCAGATCGTGTTGATACAGCCTATGAGGCTGGCGGCGTCACCACTCGCTGGTTGACTGATACTGCGATTGGCTCTGATGTGACTCCTTCTTACGGCACATTGGACCTTCGTGCGAAGTACACCTATGAGCTTGCTAGTGGTTATAAGGCAGAATTCTTCCTTGATATCTTCAACGCTTTGAACGATCAGTCGGTTACCCGTCAGATGGATCTTTCTGCAGGTGATGAGAACTACCAATACGGCGACGCAGATCGCTGGGTACAACCACAAAGATTGTACCTTGGTGCTCGTATGTCTTTCTAAGTTGAACCTAACTTAAACTGACATCGAAACCGGGGAGCTTCGCTCCCCGGTTTTTTTATGCCTATTAATTGAACGCGCTGCTTGTCAGGAAAGGAATTTCGGCAAAAGTTTTAAACATATAAATACTATTTATTGTCCTTGCTATGATATTCTTCAGTCATACATAAACACCACTATCGGAGCCAGAATGACTAAGTCTAAAATCACACTCATTGACAGTATTGATGTAGGCAACACTTTGGGTGAGGGCGTTATCTGGAACCACCGGAGCGGAGCAGTTTGGTGGACAGATATTCAAGAGTGCATAATCTACCGCTATCACCTGGCCAGTAAAACATTGTCTCAGTGGTCAACACCAGAACGCGTGGGTTGTATGGGCTTCATTGAGAATGACAGCCGATTAATTGTTGCCTTTGAAAGTGGCTTTGCTTATTTTGACTGCGAGTCTGGGGCCGTGGAATTCTTGGCCAAACCTGAAGCGCAAGTGCTCGGTACTCGCTTCAATGATGGCCGAGTCGATCGTCAGGGGCGATTTTGGTCAGGCACAATGGTTGAAAACTCCGATATTAATACCCAGCTAGGTTCCTTGTATTTGCTGGGCCGTGATAATACGGCCCAGCGGAAGGTATCTGAAGTGACAATTTCGAACGGCCTTTGCTTTAGCCCAGACTCCCAAGTTATGTATCATTCTGACTCGCCTCGCCGGGAAATCTATGCCTATGACTTTGACCCAAACAGTGGAGAAATTAGCGCGGGACGGGTGCATATAAAAACAGCAAAGGGCTGTTACCCAGATGGTGCCTGCATCGACAGTGAAGGTTGTCTATATAGCGCCCAATGGGGAGGTTCAAGAGTAGTGCGTTATTCATCGGACGGTCAGGAGCTTGAGGTGTTGCCTATGCCGGTAAGCCAGGCGAGTTGTGTTGCGTTTGGGGGGGAGAATCTTGATTTAATGTTTGTCACTACGGCCCGGGAAGATCTCTCGGAAGAAGCTTTGTCCCAACAAACTTTAGCCGGCAGCTTGTTGATCTACCAAACGGAGTTCAAAGGTTTGGAAGAACCTTTTTTCAAGCTATAGCTCGACCCCGTTAGAATATAAAAAACTCTTGGTATCGGTTTATACGGCCACGAGGGGGCTTGCCTATCCTATCCCTAGGAGTGTGGATTTCCATAGCCAAAATCCACGTGACAAATACGTGACACACGGCGTGGACAAACCTGCGTTTTCTAGCTCAAACCTGACTACGTTGCACAGAAACCAGTTTTTAATGATAAAGTGTGAAAGCTATTGATTTTATTAGTATTTATAGGGTTTTACTCCTCCTGTTAGGATAATCTCCGGCTTCTATTAGCAACTGGACTATATACGCCATTGGCGTATAATATTTTCAAATGGTTATTGTTGAAACCCCGATATTTACCAGGCTTATCCAGGAACTGATGAGCGATGATGATTATAAGGACTTACAGGAAGCTTTGGTGAATCGGCCTGATATAGGCGATCTGATCAAGGGCTCAGGCGGTATTCGAAAGGTTCGTTGGAGTCTAGAGGGTACGGGGAAGAGCGGAGGTGTTCGCGCCATCTATTATTGGGTGGTCAACGATGACCATATTCGTATGTTGTATGTTTACCCGAAGGGGAAGCAGGCTAACCTGACCAAGGCTCAGGTTGTACAATTGAAAGCCATTGTTGAGGAGTGGTGATAATGGAAAAGAATATGTTTGATGAACTGTTGACCAGCGTTCAGGAAATGGATGGAATTGTCAAAGGCAAGAAAAAAGCGTCCCGTAGCTTTGATTTTCCTGAGCCTGAGGTAAAGGCGATTCGTGAGCGATTGGGTGTCTCACAGAACAGGTTTGCTATTATCTTGGGCGTGAGTAAACGAACTGTTGAGAATTGGGAGCAAGGTCGTCGTCACCCGACCGGCGCTGCTAGGTCATTGCTAAGAGTTGTTGCGGCAGACCCTGAGCACGCTTTACAGGCATTGAGAGCTTGATTTTTTCATCGCAGAAAATATACGAATCGTCACGTATTACTTGATAGGGTTTGAGTCGTAATCCAGAGAGTTCAGCTAATCCCAACGATAGAGTCGCCTTAGCGCACCACACTAGGAGTGTGGTAGTTACTTGTCTTGGCTGGATTGGGCAGGACGTTTCAGAGCGGGGAAATTGGATTGGATCGCTAAGACTAAAATGCCAACACTTAAGAAGTGGGCGACAGAATTCTATATTTCCCAACAACAGTTCCGTGAATAAGCCAACTCTTGTCCAGTTTCCGAAATCTGTCTGGCCAGTTGGGGTTGTTGGCACTGAGTAGGGCCATTCCATCCACAACCACCTTTTGCCTAAGCACGGAAATGCTGTTATCGCACTTGCCTGCAACGACATAGGTGTTGTGTATGGCGGCAATATTAGGGTCAACAATAATTACATCACCAATAACAAAACGAGGATACATACTATTATCTTCAATTTTTAGCGCAAAAGCGTTGTTTGAGCAGGTGCAGGGGCGGTGAATAAACTTTTGTTTTGTGGCGTTTTCCTTGGAATGATTCGGTAAGCAACTTAAGCCTAGCCAAGGCAGTAATGGCAGAAGCGGAAGTTCGCCCGCCGCAGACCTGTTTTCATGCCAATGACTGTCTTGCGGACTATAGGAGGATGGAGCTTCTCCTTCACTTAGCCAAACAGCAGAAACGTTCAAGTGTTGTGCGATGCTTTTTACTCGCGGGCGCCGTGGAAAATTCTTACCACTAAGCCATTGCTGTACAGATTGAGGTTTAACTTGAAGTACTCGCGCCAAATCCGATTGATTTAAAGGTGAGGCATTAAGAGCTTTCTTCAAGCGGTGTGAAAATGTCATATCGAAGATTTCATCGCGTTATTTCAGCTAGAGAACTGTAATAGTTGATCGAAAGGTTAAGAAAAATACGCCTCCTTCTCTTCTGCTTAAGAGAGCCTTAGGCGCCTTGCTTGCCACCCGATTCGTAATATAATTCAATCTTTCCTATGGTAAGTCCATACAGAGCCCAGTTGTCGTCAAACTTGGAAAGTTTAATCCTTCCGCATGGTTTGGTGGCTAACAGGTAAGGTTTCTCATCTAGTTTTACCAGCTGTCGAATTACCGCATTAGGTTCATTGTAGGCCCGAGCGACTACAAAACAATGTTGGGCACCTTCAGTAGGCGTTTCAATGTCAGTTGTTGGTTCTACAACAATATATTCCCCAATACAGAAGTATGGATCCATAGAGTCGTCACAAATTTGTAATGAGAACGCATTCTTAGAGCAGGGAAACGGACGATCAATGGCTTCATGTTTCGTGTGATCTAAGTCGAATAAGTCTTGGCTTTTGGCGATATCCAACCAAGAGTAAACTGGCAAGCTGGGCGGTTTCTTATACATTTTTGTGTTATTTTCCCCGTGTTGAGCTAAGTCAATGTCGGGCATGGGGCCGATGCCCATTGTTAGCCAAGATTCTGCAACGTTAAGTGTTAAGGCGATTTCCGATATTCGTAAATGCCTGGGGAAATTTTTACCACTAAGCCACTGTTGTACTGACTGAGGCTTAACGTTTAGTCGCCTGGCAAGTTCCGATTGGCTCAGCTTGGAATTATAAAGTGCTTTTCGAAGTCGGTCTGAAAAATTCATCTAGCGATAATAGCATCAATGATAATAAATACATTGCAATTTTAAACTGATCTAATGGCACTGGCCAATTGTATCATTATATGTTTTCGATTTTAGTGGAGTTTTAGTCAGGTTGGGCTGCTTTTTACCGAATATACGGGAGTTTCGTTGCGAAATTTGTTGTAGGTAAAATTATTTGTCTACAAGCGGGAACTGATTTTAAATTTGTATAAATGATTATAATTTATGTGAAGGCAAGAAATATTTAGTAATTAATAAGGCGTGATAGTTCGAGAATTTATATATGGATGTATACGTAACCCATGTTCGGGTAGTGGGTATTAGTAACGTTTCCGGCGATAGAATTGCTCGTAATAGGAAAATATTGACGGGGTTGTACTCGATTTTATATCAGGAAAACACCTTCCCATATTCCGCAAAGAAAGTGCCTTCGTAGTAGTTCGAAACAATAAAGTTTTGGCGTGAAGTAGTTCTTAGTTATTAACAATTTTGTCAAATTCAAACCCTGTTTCAAATTGATCTCTCGCCCATGCGCAGGCTTCTAGTCGATTCCTGAAGTTGTGCTTTTTAAATAGGTTGTAAAGGTGGCTTTTGATTGTGTGTTCACTAAGGGCTAGCTCAGTCGCTATGTCTTGGTTGGTGTGGCCTCTACAAATCGAGTGCAGAATCTGTTGTTCCCGTTTGGTGAATATCTTGCTGCTCGCTCTAAATGTTGGCAGTTTTCGATGAGAATCAACTATTTTTTGCATTAGGTGACGAGGAAGCCAGAGCTTTCCATGAATGATGTCATCTAGTCCTGAGAGTAACGTGCCATACTGACTTGTGGTGTAAAAAATCCCCTTGATTTGAGGTGATGTCACCAAACTTTCGAAGCGACTGCCTTTCTTCATATTGAATAATGCTATACTGGTGTTTTTTGACCGCATTGATTTTATCGATAAAAGATCGAATATTTTGCTAAAAGTATAGTGGCTGCAATCAATTAGTATTATGTTGGATTGTTCATTTTCTACGAATATTTTTTCGAAACTCTCCATGATTTCGCCGTGAAGTTCAAACTGGTTCTTTATGCTGTTTATGAGCGCTTTTGTTTGGATGTTTTCTATTCCTAATACGAAAATGTTGGCTGGTATTTCTTGGTTTGTGTCAATAATATCGTTATCTAAAATGCTCATCGATTTTCCCTTTGTTGTTTTATTTTATAAATTTCCATTCTCTCTCTATTGTCTGCATGATCAGGTGTTATGTGAAGCGGTTAAATTACTTATAACAACTAGTCTTGGTTGGTCGTCAGTGGAAGTGTTTATTTTTGCAGAATTTTGTTATCCGCGCAAAGTAAAATATCCAATATTAAATTATGATACTGGCGGTTCAACTTTCATGATTAATGTTCCTTATTTTTTGTGTTATTACTAGCTTGTTAGAAGTTTTAGTGTTGGCTCGTGACAAAAATTAGATTTGGTATTTTAGATATTTTATTTTTTGGTTTTTTTGTTGGTGGAGCTTTCCGGTATTCCAGTCAAATTATTGGTTTCTCGGTCTGGACACCTTTGAAGATTGTTGTCGTGAAGTGAGCGCTAGGTATTAGTGCTAGTATTTTGAATGGAGATAGATGATATGGATATTGTTGAGACGAACCTTAACGTTGCGTCGAACAAGAAAATTGTTAATTACAGTGCTATAGATTGTGGGGAGGGAGCGAGGCGTAGGAGAGAGCTTAACGATCTTTGGCTGGGCAGTCTTTATGGTACTCTAAAACGTTACTTTGCTCGTCGTTTGTCAAATTGGAATGACATTGATGATTTAGTACAAGAAACTCTCATTAAAGTACACAAATATACTGTTGATTATGATGTTCAATTAGACGCAGGTGAGTATCGTATTTCCTACGTATACCGAAATGCGGCAAATGTGTTAACTGATTCTTTACGGAAGAAGACCGTTCGGCGGCATCAGCATCATACTCATATCGAAGGTGTTGCAGAGGGTGAATGGCTTATGGCGACAAGTAGCGTTACTTGTGATCCACAAGGCGTAGTTGAAATGCAACAGTGTCAAGATCACCTCAATCAATGTTTGGCGGCCTTGAGCTCAAGAACTAGGAGTATTTTTTTACTCAGTCGTTTTTCAGGTCTGTCCGCAAAACAGATATCACTTGAAGAACAGGTGAGCATTAGCTGTGTGGAGAAACACCTTAGTAAGGCAAGATCTGCTCTGTATGAATTTTACAAAATGATGTAGGCGCCAATTCACCTGTCAGCATAAGTAAGCGTGTATTTTTCGACCAAGGCGGCCTGCGAAATTGATCGCCGGCGCCTTATTGTGTTTTAGTCGTGTAGCTTTACAGTACTTTCCAGCTTGATGTGATGTGATAAGCTCTCCTACAAAGACATATATAGGGTAGTGAAGTATGTACAAAATGAAATTTAACCGTTTTTTGGCATCAGCAACCGTTGTTCTTGGGGTAAGTGGGTGTACCGCAACCGGTGAATTTGACATGGGTAAAGCCGCCAGTGTTGGAATGGGCGTATTGCAGGCCTCCACTGTGGATGAGAATTCAGTTAAACAAACCGCTTCATTAGCGGCTAAAGAAATCGACGGTAAAAGCAAAATTGCGGGACCCAGCAGTAATTATATGCGACGCCTCGATCGTATTACTCGCCAATTTAAGGACGCAGATGGCCTGAGTCCAAATTTTAAGGTCTATATCAGCAGTGATATAAATGCCTTCGCGATGGCAGATGGCACTGTGCGAGTTTATTCGGGTTTGCTAGATATCATGCCCGATGACCAGGTGGCTGCTGTGATTGGGCATGAGTTGGGGCATGTGAAGCTAAGGCACAGCTACAAACAAATGCGTGAGACTCTCATGACGAATTCGGCTTTCAAGGCGGCGGCAGCGATTGGCGGTACTGTTGGCGCATTGACTGAGGGGCAGTTGGGGCAGCTAGCTTACACTGCGATCAACGCTCGCTTTTCACAACAAGATGAATTGGATGCCGATGCTTACGCCGTAAAGCTGCTAGCCGGTCTAAACTCTGACCCCCATGCTATGGCGCAGTCAATTCGTACCCTACAGGCCAAATCTGACGGTGGCGGAGGTTTTTTGAGCTCCCACCCAAGTAATGATCGTCGCTTAGAAAATATTGCAAACGAAATCAAAAGCTTAAAGTAAGGGGGAAATTGGCCAAGCCCCCATACCCCAGCTGTTTATGCATTTGTGGAAACGGAACTTGACGCTGGGGTAATGGGCGGGGCTTATTTAACCCAGTTCGCTGGGGTCTATCACTATCCCGAGCGAGCGTTTTTCTATGATGTTGCCTTTTTGCGTTTCTTTGTAGCGAAAGGTGACTTTTTTGCCGAGATCGATTCCCAGGGCGGCGTCAGCTGACAAGTAGTTATATTCGGCACCCTCCATCGTTAGGTAGTGAATGTAGTAGGGGGGCATACCCAACCATTCGTTGTGCGGCCCTTCTGTGCGCACTGCCTCCAGTGTTCCGCGGCCTATTTTTGCGGGTTTTTTGAAACGCCCTTTACCGGGCCCACTTTTGTAATTGCCTGCCATACTGACTCTCCGAGAATTCGTAATTACCACCTGATCTTAGTCTAGCAGTAATATGGGCTGCGGATTTTAGCAGAACCGTCAGTTTATTAAACCTTGTTCTATGGCTAAACGAATGGCGTGGCCTGTACTTTTTGCTTGAAGGTCTTCTCTCGCCGAGCGAAGGTGGTCGTTGACTGTTTTGTATGAGATGCTCATTTTTTCAGCAATTTGCTTGTGCGCGTAGCCTTGCGATGCCCAGTGGAGGGCTTGCATGGGTTTCTTTAGGCTGGCCAAGCCTTCCGTTGATCGCTTGTCAAAAATAAAATTTGGGAACTTGAGCCCACCTATAGCGTTGATAGCGTCGATTAAGGTCATCAGTGTTGCCTGATGTTGTTGAATCAGCTCGTCGAAAGTTCTGGGGCTTAGGCCACTGGCCATGACGGTTAAAATTAAGAAGCCCTCGCCTAAAAATGCGGGTGTTGAAATACTGTGTGTGTCGTGGAAGTCCATACTGCCAAATATATCGACCAATTCCCCCTTATAGGTGGGTGAATCCCCAGTGCCCATTTGGGTGGCTGCGCTTTTAACCGGAGAGATTTGAAATGTCTCGCCTCGTTTGTTTGGGTGGTTGAGGGTGGGAGCACTCTGGCTTAGTACTTCTTGAGTTATTTCGAACCAGTCCTTTTTATTTTGTTTGGCCATTTTTTCACGTTCGAAGTGGCAGATTTGAAATAGAGTGAAGCCCAGGCTTTCGATATGACTTAACAGGCATTGATGAAAGGCTTCAATGGTTTTTTGTTTGGCTAGTGTACTGTAGATGGGGTTTTTGTCCTCTGTATGGATAAGTGTGGAGGCATTAAAAAGCGGTGTTCTAATAGAGTGAATGTTCTCTGTAGATTGTTTTTTGATGTAACAAAAATCCATTTTCTCCGTATCCAAGGGGGGCCTCCGTTGCGCTGTATAGCCTTACATGGCGATACAGAAAATTATCTCGTCGGGTATCGAAATCTAAATTCTGGAACTTTCCAATGGGGATTTAGCAAGTTAATGTTCAAATTTTAGGGGCTTAGCTCATCGTTTTTATTCATCTACTTAGCTTATATAGAGCTTGATTATTCCAGTGCTTTTGGCGCTGTTTTACACCCTTGTTTTCTCCAAATTTACGAGGCCTTTATATGTCTCTATCTTAGCGAAGCCCGCAATATTATCGATCCATATATTCAGTCTTATCTCCCATTAATTTCGTCATTTTTTACCCTTTTTATGGAGTTTTTCCGTTCCATTTACTGTAATCATGGAGCTCGATTTTGGGTTCCAGGAGCAGTGGGAAGTATTTTTTGTGATTGATTTATGACGTTGAATCAGCAAATAATGCAGGAAATGACATAGCTTTCTAGCGCAAAAGGTTTATTACACGTGATCACTCAACATCAAGCCAAGCTTGCTTCCCCTGAAATACTGCGGTCAAATTTTGAAAAACTTGGCTATATTTGCAGCGATGCCATCGCCACCGCTGTCTACCTTGCCTGTCAACTGCAAAAACCTATTCTGATTGAAGGCCCCCCTGGGGTAGGCAAGACAGAGTTGGCTAAAAAAACGGCTGAGTATCTGGCGTCACCTTTGATTCGTATGCAGTGCTACGAAGGGCTCGATGAAGCCAAAGCTCTATACGAGTGGAAATATGGAAAGCAGCTACTCTATACCCAAGTTTTGAAAGACCAGCTTGGCGATGTGATGCGCGGGGCAAGAGGGCTTGATGAATCGGTTCAACGCTTGCATCAATTTGGCGATATTTTCTATTCCGAGCAGTTTTTGGAACGCCGTCCTCTCTTGCAAGCGCTGCAGGCAGAGGAAGGGGCGGTTCTACTGATCGATGAAATTGATAAGGCAGATCAGGAATTCGAGGCTTTTTTACTTGAGCTACTTTCTGACTACCAAGTTTCGATTCCGGAAATTGGTACTGTAAAGGCTAAGTCCAAACCCATTGTCATGTTGACCAGTAACAACACTCGGGAGCTTGGTGATGCGTTAAAGAGACGTTGTTTGCATCTATACATACCCTTTCCAGAAGCGTCTTTGGAAAATAAGATTATTGCTAGCCAAGTGCCCGAAATCAATGAGGTCCTACGAAAAAATCTGGTGTCATTTGTCAATGAGTTAAGAGAGTTGTCACTTAAGAAAGCGCCGGCGGTCAGTGAAACTATTGACTGGGCCCGCGCACTATTGCTTTTGAATGTGACGGCGCTGGATGAACCATGGTTGAAGGACACTCTTAATCTTCTTCTGAAATTTCAGGAAGATGTAGAGTTAGTAGAGCCTGAACTCAAGCGTTTGTTGAATAAGAGCCTGTAAGCACGATGCAAAAAATGCTCTCTCAATTTATAGCGGCCCTGCGGCAGTCGGGCCTGCCAATTTCTCAAGCCGAGACCTTGGATGCCGTTAGAGCTGTGCAGTTGGTGGGTATTCGGGAGCGCGAGCTCTTAAAAACTACCTTGAGTTTAAGTTTGTCTAAGACGCGCCCCAATCAGCTTATATTAGAGCAGTTATTCGACGATTATTTTGCCGGGCCTAGTACCGAATTGAATAAGTCTTTAGACGAGGGTGACGAGCTCAGCATTGCGGCGGAATCCTTGCCGCCCAGTGCTGATGATCAATCGGCACCGCCTCAGGGCGAGCTTTCGGTATTGGCTCAGCAGCTTTTATCTGGTGACGGTGAGGGCTTGACTGTGGCGGTGGCCGCCGCGGCTGGAGCAGAGAACCTCAGTAATATTAGCGTTTTTACCCAGAAGAATTTATACAGCTATCGGATTATGCAGCGTTTGGGTGATGAAGCCTTGTTGGCCGACATTAACTCTAAGGGTAATTCTGCTCCTGAGCCTGCGCTTATAAATTCTTTACAAGCACGTCGCGAGCAGTTGCAAGCGCAGGTGCGAGACTACGTAGAGCAACAATTCCTAGTGCACGCCAAACACAAAGGCATGAAGTTTCGTGAAGACCTGCTGCACAAAGTAAAGCTGAGCCACATTGAGCACCAAGATTACCATCGTATGGCGGCTTTAGTCGCAAAAGCTGCGAGGAAGTTGGCAACGCAGCACTCCCGGCGGAGAAAAGTATCGAAGCGGGGCATGCTGGATGTGAGAAAAACTCTCGCGGCCAATGCGGCTTTTGACGGGGTTCAATTTCATACCCGTTGGAAAGCGACAAAAATTGAACGGCCGAAAATAGTGGCGATTTGTGATGTCAGCGGTTCGGTGAGTCGAGTCGCTCGTTTTCTCCTGTTGTTTCTCTATAGCTTACAAGACGTGCTGCCAAAGGTGCGCTCTTTTGTATTTGCTTCTGATTTGGTGGAGGTGTCGGAGTTGTTTGAGCGCGAGGACGTGGCAGCGGCAATGGAAATCATTATGCAGCGCTGGGGCAATATGTCTACGAATTACGGTACAGCACTCGAGGGCCTGCAAGAACAGGTACTTAGCACTATCGACAAAAAAACCACAGTAATAATGCTGGGAGATGCACGTAATAATAATGGTGATGGGCGCGCTGATATTTGGTCGCAAGTATACCGGCAGAGCCGACGAGTGCTGTGGTTAAACCCAGAAAATAAAGTAAGCTGGAATACCGGCGACTCCATCATGTCAGAATATTCCCCGGGATGTTCAGAGGTAGATGCCTGCCAGTCTCTCAACGATATCAATCGAATTTTCAGTCGCCTGCTGAAGAATTCTTAGGGCTAGTATTGCGTGGTCGCAATCTTTTTCGGTATTGCAGAGGTGTTAATTCGGTCATCGATTTAAAAACCTGGGAAAAATAAGGAATGTCTCGGTAGCCCACATTTAAACCGATGGTTTTAATGCTTTCTTCGCTATTAACTAGGCGGTGTTTAGCCGCTTCTACCCGCAGTCGCTGCAGATAGCGAGAAGGTTTTTCTCCAGTAGCTTTTTGAAAACGGCGTATAAACGTACGTTTGCTCATACCGATCAAATCAGCCAAAACGTGCAATTCAATTTTTTCTGGGTAGTGTTGGTCCAACCAGTCTTGGGCTTTGTGAATGCCATCGTCCAAATGTTGACGAAGGCCGGCAATATTAAACAGCGTGAGATTGTAGTTTCGGCGGTTGTCGAAGGTAATATCACGGGCAAGTCCTGCGGCCATTTCCGCACCACAGAATTTTTCCACCAGATGAATGCTGAGATCAACGCTAGAATTTTGGCCGTTCGAGCTGTAAATTCCGGCGTCTTGCGTTAAGGCTTGGTTTTCCTGCCACTGCGTTTCTGGATAGCGGTGTTGGAGTTCCAGTCGGTGGCGCCAGTAAGTTGTGGCTTGCCTGCCTTGCAGCAATCCCGCTTCGGCGGCCCAAAAAATCCCACTATTGATACCCGCGATAATCGCACCTCCATGATATTGCCTAGCCAGCCAGCCTGGCACGTCTGGATATTGCTGGATAGCACGTTCGAAATCGCCCCAATAGTGAGAGAGCATGATCAAGTCATAAGAGCAATCTTGGCGAATGTGGGCGTCTCCCAATTGCTCACGCCCACTGTAAAGCTTAGCGGCTTCAGGTGTTGGGGTGACAATATCGCAGTGAAAAAGCTCGCGTTTCGCTCTCAAATTAACACTTTGAAAGAAATCCAAAGAGCTCAGTACCGACGATGCCCAAGCTCCGTCGTAGATGAATAGGGCTATACGCCATTCTGCCATTCCCATCATTCTGCCCTTGTGTGAGTGTTTTTTATTCTAAAGGTATAAGTGCCATAACTGTCACTTATACCACTAAAAGTGGCATTTTACCCTAAAGACGCGAGGCGGCAAGGGGTTTAAAGTAGCCCTACGCTTAAAACTTACTTAACACCAAGGCTCGCGTGTTGCTGAGCCAGCAAAAGGAATCATTCCGTGGATTTATCATTTTCAGCTGAAGAATTGGCTTTTCGAGACGAAGTGAGAGCGTTTTTAAACGATGCTTGGACCGAAGAGCTAGCGTCGCTTATGGGCAGCACTGAGACTTTCAAAGAAGGCCAGATCGAGTGGCAACACCGCTTGAATAAGCAGGGCTGGTTGGCACCCGATTGGCCTATCGAACACGGGGGCACAGGCTGGACTTCGACGCAAAATTTTATTTATGAAACTGAGCGTTCAGCGGTTGGTGCGCCGGGCACTCTTCCCTTTGGTTTGAAAATGGTTGCCCCTGTGATTTATGGCTTTGGCACGGAAGAGCAAAAGCAACGTTTCTTGCCGAAGATTTTGAACAGCGAACACTGGTGGTGTCAGGGTTATTCAGAGCCGGGCGCGGGCTCCGATTTAGCGGCTTTACAAACCAAAGCTGAGCTGGACGGTGATGATTATATTGTTAATGGCGCAAAGGTTTGGACGACGCTGGCGCAGTATGCAGACTGGATTTTTTGTCTCGTGCGCACAGACTCGTCAGGCAAGCGCCAAGATGGCATTACCTTTCTTTTAATTGATATGAATACCCCGGGCATTTCCGTCAACCCCATTGACTCGATTGACAACCATCACACTTTAAACGAAGTGGTGTTCGACAACGTTCGAGTACCCGTAGCCAATCGCATTGGCGAACAAGACAAAGGCTGGACATACGCTAAGTCCTTGTTGGCACACGAGCGCACCTCAATTGCGGGTGTTTCTGAGTCAAAGCGTAAATTACGTAAATTGCGTGAGCTACTGGCAACGGAAGTGAACGGCGGTGTACCTCTAAGTCAAGATACGATGATTCAGTCGCGTATAGCCGATGTAGAAATTGAGTTGATGGCTCTTGAATATACTGAGTTGCGCGTATTGGCTTCCACTGCTGCAGGTGAAGGCCCAGGGGTTGAATCGTCCTTGCTGAAAATCAAAGGCACAGAAATTCAACAAGCGCTGCAGCAGTTGTATATGGACTTGGCGGGCTACTATAGCGGTGTTATCCAGGGCGATATGAGCGCTGAAAGCATCGGTCACGACTTTGGTAGTGAAGCTAGACGCGCTTATATGTATGGCCGTGCAGCCACTATTTATGGTGGTTCTAATGAAGTACAGAAAAATATTACCGCCAAATATGTCTTAGGTTTGTAAATAGATTTTCCCCAATCTTTACAGAATTAAAACCTAAACAATTGACTTGTAGAATGGAATTATACGCACATGAATTTTAAATTTTCAGAAGAACAGAACATGCTCAAAGACAGCGTCGCACGTTATGTGCAAGACGATTATGACTTTGAAACCCGCCGTAAAAACGCTGCTTCGGCCGACGGTTTCAGTCGTGAACAATGGCAAACATTTGCCGAGCTAGGCTGGTTGTCTATCCCCTTTTCAGAAGCGCAGGGCGGTTTCGAAGGTGGGGCTACAGATGTTATGGCTGTCATGGAAGAATTGGGTAAAGGTTTGGTTGTTGAGCCTTTTGTGGCAACTGTATTGTTGTTTGGTGGGCTGCTGAGCAAGAGTGGTAATGCAGCGCTGCAAGAAGCCTATATTCCTAGCATTATTGATGGTTCGCTGCAGGGGGCTTTTGCCTATCTAGAGCGCCAAAGCCGCTTTGAACTTGCGGATGTTAAGACGAGCGCTCGCCGTGAGGGTGGCAACTTCATCTTGAATGGTGAAAAGACTGTGGTGTTTAACGGCGCGGTTGCCGACAAAATTGTTGTATCGGTACGCACCAGTGGTGGTCAGTCGGATGAGACGGGCATCAGTTTATTATTGGTTGACGCGAAGGCCGCGGGACTCAGTTCCACCAGCTATCGCTTGATGGACGGCCAGTTAGTGGCCAACCTAACATTCGACAATGTGACTGTTGCAGCAGACCAGCTCCTCGGTGATTTGGACGAAGGTTTTACCTTGATGAAGTCGGTTATAGCGGACGTGACTATAGCAATTTGCGCTGAAGGTCTCGGAATTATGCAGAAGCTGAATGCGATTACCATCGAGTATACGAAGACTCGCAAGCAGTTTGGTGTCGCAATCAGCAGTTTTCAGGTCTTACAGCATCGCATGGTGGATATGTTTATGGCGGCTGAGCAAACTAAGTCGCTATTGTATCGGGCGGTATGTTCGGCGGAAGATCAAAGCGACGAGCTAGAGAAAAATGTGATCGCGTTAAAAGTTATGGTTGGGCGCGTGGGCAAATTGATAGGCGGCGAGGCCATTCAATTGCACGGCGGCATGGGCATGACCGATGAGTTGGACGTTGGGCATTACGCTAAGCGGCTTATGATGATCAATACCTCATTCGGGGATGCGGATTATCAGCAGCAGAAATTTACCGCATTGGTCGCGGGCGCCGCTTAATTTTTTTGCCTTAGCTGTCTGTTTGAAGGTTTCTGAAACGACATTATAATGAGAGCCTGCGTTGGTTCTCGTTATTCAATGTCCTTAGGAGACTCCAGATGCAATTTTTAGCACTTATTTATAGCGTAGAAAACAGTGACGATGTCGATATGCCTACCTTAATGGCGCAATATGAAGCGTTCATTTTGAGGATTGAGCGAAGCTCATGATGATTGGGCGCAAATTTTCCGCGCCCAATTTGGTTCTATTCTCGCGGCGCTGATGATGCATACTCGCGACATTAGCCTCGCAGAAGACGCAATCCAAGAATCTTTTTTACAGGCGACCGAAAGTTGGCCGGTATGCGGCTTGCCCCGAAATCCAGGCGCGTGGCTTTTTACTGTCGCTAAGCGGCGATTGTTTGATCTTTACTTGTTGCCACCCGGCATTGTCAGAGAATGTACGCGTGGCGCTCACCCTAAAAACTCTCTGTGGGCTGAGTGTTAAAGAAATTGCACGAGCTTTTTTTAGTTCTTCTGCCGCCATTGAGCAACGCTTAACTCGTGATGATTTTGCGTTAGAGGCTATTCGATTGGCTAGGGTGCTCCATCATTTGCTGCCGCACTCTAATGTCGGTGGTTTATCGGCGTTGTTGTTACTGCACGATTCCCGTCGTTGCGCGAGAGTGTCGAGCCGTCAAAGTTTTATTCCCTTACAGGCACAAGATCGCAGCCTGTGGGATCAAGCTTTAATTTTGGAAGGTGGCGAGATTCTAAACCGGGCAATTGCGGAAGGTGTGCCAGACCCTTATAAAATACAAGCGGCGATCAGTGTATTGCACTGCGAGGCTGCGACCTGGGAGGAAACACACTGGGCGCAAATTGAGCTCTTGTATAGCTCGCTGTATAAGCTTGAGCCCTCACCAGTGGTGCTACTAAATCAGGCGGTAGTGCTTGCCAACAGTGGGAGAGCGGCGCTGGCTTTTGAACGATTGCAAGGTTTGGCTGAGGCTCTGGAGCGCTACCAGCCTTTTTATGCCGCGCGAGCCGATATTGCCCATACTTTGGGGCAGTACTCTCAAGCCTCTTGCGACTACTTGCGGGCCATCAGGCTCACAAAAAATAATGTGGAAATTACCTATCTTGAAAGTCAGCACGCTAAGCTTGAGCCGTTTCTGACTTAGCTTCGGGTCGAGCGACTTGTATGAGGCTTCTTTCAGCCTGTATTGAAGTCATCCTAGGAAGCTGATTCACTTTGGTTAATATGAATCGATAGAGTCATATTGACTTCTATTTTGGAGTAGTCAATATGACTCATGAAAAATAAATTACAATTAAATCAATGTCTTACATTTTGGCACGAATCCTGTAATAGAGTCCTTAAGCCGTCCAAATTATTAGGGACTTTATTTAAGCCAGAGGTACTTACATGTTAGAAGCTCACACCATAGAAATCATCAAGGCCACCGTGCCGGCTTTACAGCTTTATGCGAATGATATTACGAAGCACTTTTACCCTTTGCTCTTCGAACAGCACCCTGAGGTTTTACCTTACTTCAACCAGACGAATCAGGGTAAAGGCACTCAGCCTAAGGCTCTGGCGAATGCCGTAATCGCCTATGGCGCAAACATTGACGAATTGGGTAATCTCAGTGACGCGGTCAATCAGATAGTACAAAAGCATTGCTCTCTTGGTATTCAGCCCTCCCAATATGACGCAGTTGGAAGTTGTTTGATTCAGGCAATTGCCACCGTGCTCGGAGAGAATGCAAGTCCGGAGGTTCTAGATGCGTGGACTAAAGCTTATGGCCAGCTTGCGGAAATTCTGATTAATGCGGAAGAGGCCGTGTACCTGGAAAATGAGCAAAAGCCAGGTGGTTGGCGAGATGAGCGCAGCTTCATTATTGCGAAGAAAATTAAGGAGAGTGAGGTGATCACTTCCTTCTATTTTGAGCCCAGTGACGGCGGCGCCATACCGGAATTTCAAGCTGGCCAGTTTGTGACAATTATTCTTGATGTAAATGGAATGCCTACGCGCCGCAACTACAGTTTGTCTGACGCACCCAATAAAGGTTATTTGCGCATTAGTGTGAAGCGTGAGCCTCAGGGGGCGGTGTCGAATTTTTTACATGATTCCTTGGAGCTAGGTGATACGGTTGATTTGTTGCCCCCCTGCGGTCATTTTACTCTGCGCAGCAATGCTAGGCCTATCGTTCTGCTCACAGGAGGGGTGGGTATTACGCCTGCTATCAGCATGTTGAACTCAGCGGCAAGTTCTGGCCGTGACATTCGTTTTATACACGCGGCAATGAACAGCAGCACCCACGCGTTTAAAGCTCATGTTGACAGCCTTGCGCGGTCGAATACGAATGTGCAGCCCTATTATGTATACAGTGATCCAGAGGAGGCCTGTGCGCCACACGCCAAGGGGTTTATTAGTGAAGCGCTTGTGGCTGATCAACTGCCCAAAGATCGTGACGTGGAACTTTATTTTTTGGGGCCAAAACCTTTTATGGTGTCAGCCTTGAAAATTGCTAAAGATTTGGGTGTGCCGGAAGATCAAATCCACTATGAATTTTTTGGTCCGTCTGAAGAGCTAGTGGCTTAATTGTTTTAACGGAAGGCCGGCGTGAACGAGTGGTGTCGATAGGCGTCATTCGGTGGGCGGGTAGTAAAGCGGATAAGCGGCTTTATTGTCTGCTCTCAATTTTTTGCCTATTGTATTTGCTGTGTTGGAACTGAAGAGGAGCATGGTAAAAACTTATAACGCGTCATTATTTATAATGAGTTGCATTATAATCTAGCCGATGTTGTTATTGAGGGTCGAGTAGTAGGCAGGCTAGACGCCTCAATCACTTTAAAAACAATAAGGCTCATCTATGAATAATCACTTTAGGGTTTTTTTATCGCTAATTACCCTCTCCTTGGTGCTCCTAAACGGAGCTAACGCTGACAAGCTGCATCGAGTTTCGCCTGAAAAAGCGGGTTTTGATAGTAAGCGATTAACGCTGATTGATAAGAAGTTTCACCACTACATAGATGAGGGAAAAACCGGTGGTATGATTGGCGCCATTGCCAATAAAAACAGTGTGGCCTATCTGAAGTCCTTTGGTTATCAGGACATAGAGGGCAAGTTGCCAATGACGGAAGATACTCTGTTCCGAATTTACTCTATGTCTAAACCTATCGTCGCAGTAGCGCTGATGACTCTGTACGAGGAAGGTAAGTTTCACCTGCAGGACCCAATTTCCAAATATATGCCTGAGTTTGCCAATTTACAGGTGCTTAAATCAGCAAGCGGTAATGACATCGAATTGGAAGATGTGGATCACGCGCCCACTATCCAAGAGCTGTTGACCCATACCGCCGGCTTTACTTATGGCGTGTTTGGCAATACAGCCGTTGACAAATTGTATCGTGAAGCGGGTTTACTACAAACTCCTGAGCACACTCTGGCCGATTTCACTGAGAAACTGAGCGCTATACCATTGCTCTATCAACCTGGCACTCGCTGGGTTTACAGTGTGTCGGTGGACGTTCAGGGCCGCTTGATTGAGGTTTTGTCTGGGCAATCGCTGGAAGCATTCTTACAAGAGCGAATTTTTGAGCCTTTGGGCATGAAGGACACGGCTTTTTATGTGCCAGCGAACAAACTTCACCGTTTAGCCGTGGCTTATAATAATGACCCAAAAACGGGTGATTTGGTGGTTTATGATCCTCAGGATGGCCAGTTCTCTAAAGCGCCAAACATGGCCTCCGGTGGCGGCGGTTTGGTGTCGAGCACTCGTGATTACTTGCGTTTTGGGCAAATGCTACTCAACCAAGGCAGCTTGAATGGGAATCGCGTAATTGGCAGGAAAACCCTCGAGCTTATGACGTCTAATCATATTCCCCATTTGAATGATGGCACTACGATAACCCCGAACTCTGGTGTGTCATCGGCCTCGTTTGGGTTTGGGCTGGGTTTTGGTATTGACCTAAATGTGCCTAACACCGGGGCGTCCGGTTCCGTGGGTTCTTATTTTTGGGGTGGCTTGGCGAGCACCATATTCTGGATAGACCCACAAGAAGAGTTTATGGGGCTTGTGATGACCCAGCTTTTGCCCTCTGGCACCCTGCCTCTGAGAGAAGATTTTAAAGTGCTTACGTATCAAGCACTGAACTGAACTGTGCGGCTTGCAGGCCTGTTCAAAGGCCTGCGACTCTGGGGTATAAACTCCTCCTTAGCTATATTTTCTAATCATTATCACTTGTGTTGATTACCAGTCATTCAGCAGCTGATGTTCTGCTTTGGGGTGGCTTGTGAGATGCTGCGTGCAAATAAATAATTGCGAGAGAGAGAGTCATGGATCTGCAGGGAAAAGTCGTTATTGTTACAGGCGCCGCCAATGGTATTGGCAAGGCGATGGCCCGACGTTTTCATCAGGACAAACCTGAAAAAATAGTTTTAGTGGACGTAGACGAAGCTGGCCTACGGGCGCTGGCGGAAGAATTGGATAACACAACGGTGTTTGTCTGCGACATGGGCAGTGAAGAGGAAGTGAGTCGGCTGATTCGAGAAACGGAAGCCGCACACGGACGCATTGATTTGTACTGCGGCAACGCGGGAATATTCCGCATGGGTGGAGCTGAAACCTCCAACGAAGACTTTCAAAAAGTGTGGGACATTAATGTGCAGTCTCATATTTATGCGGCTCGCGCGGCACTGCCTAAAATGCTTGAGAAGGGAGAGGGCTATTTCCTCATTACGGCATCTGCGGCGGGCATGCTCACTCAGTTAGGTTCTTTAAGTTACTCCATGAGTAAACACGCCGCTTTGTCTTTTGCCGAGTGGTTGGCCATTTCTCACGGCCACCAAGGCATCAAAGTTTCTGCTCTTTGCCCTCAGGCGGTGGAGTCTAATATGACGGCCGGCACCGACGGCAGTGTGGCAGGTATTGATGGCATGCTGCCAGCCGCCGACGTGGCGGAGTGTGTTGTGGCTGGACTCGCTGCGGAAGATTTTATGATTTTACCTCACCCCGTGGTGAAGAAGTATTTTCAGAACAAAGCCAATGATTATGAACGCTGGATTGGCGGCATGAAAAAGTTGCAGGTGCAATTTAGCCAGCTGGCACCAGAGAACGTTGAAACGGGCTCGGGTGTTTTGTAGCGCCAAGCTTAAGATACTCGAACTAAATTGACTAAAATTGATATTATTTAAGGATGCAAAAATGGCTATTGGTGTAACGGCAAAATTACAAGTACAAGTGGGCAAGAATGAAGAGTTTGAAGGTATTTTTAAACGCTTGATGGAAGAAGTGAATGCCAACGAGCCCGGCTGTAATTTTTACTCTATACATAAGTCGAGAGAAGATGCACAGATGTATGTTGTTCTAGAAGAATACATCGACGAAGAGGCTTTGGTCGCGCACGGAAAAACTGACTATTTCCGAGAGTATGGCAAGGAATTGGCACCTTGTATGGCCGCCGCTCCCGTCATCGAGTTGATGGACTCAGTATAAGTCAGTATTCTGCTTTCAACTCATTAGAGATCTGCAGATGAAAGCTATCATTATAGGCGCCACCTCGGGCATTGGCCGCGAGCTTGCCCAGCAAATGTCGACACAAGGCTATGAGCTGGGCATTACCGGTCGGCGTTCACACTTGCTCGACACTCTGGCAGAAGTACTGCCGGCAAAGGCTTACAAAGCCACCATGGATCTAGAGGATGTACAGGGAGCGCTTAAGGCTTTCAAGCAACTTTTGGAGACCATGGACGGTGTTGACCTTGTTGTTATTAATTCCGGCACGGGAAGTAATGACCCAAAACTTCCTCTTGAAGACGAGCTGAGCACCGTTGCCGTCAATGTACTTGGTTTCACCGCGATAGCGAATGTGGCCTATCATTATTTTGTCTCTAAAGGGCACGGACACATTGTTGGAATATCTTCAATTGCCGCGGTTCGGGGCGGCCCTGCGGCCTCTTACAATGCATCAAAAGCTTATGTGTCGTCTTACCTTGAAGGGCTGGCCTGTCGCGCCCATGTAGACGCTAAGGACATTAGTATCACTGATATCCGGCCCGGCTTCGTTGATACAGCTATGGCCAAAGGTGAGGGGATTTTTTGGTGTGCGCCGGTGCCAAAGGCTGCGCAGCAAATATTGACCGCCATTAAACACAAGCGCTCGGTGGTTTACGTCACTAAGCGGTGGCGTTTGATCGCAATTCTTCTGGAATGTCTGCCTGGAGGGGTTTACCGAAAGCTGATGGGCTAGTCGCTATGCTGAACAATGCCCCTGATGAGGCCCGCCATTGCAGCCTGTCTCAAGTGACAAGCTGTAATGGCGGGTCTAGGTGTGTTTCCTTAGAATTTGGTGGGTGCGAACCCGGTAACCGTCGTCACGCCAATTTCACGTCCAATAGCGGTCATTGGGTGTACTACGACCAAGCCCCGCACTGATTTTTTCAACTTCCCCATATCGGCCTGCTCGGCCTTAGTGAGCGTTCGATTAAAGGCCAGCGCTTTTATGCTGCTGCCTTTATTGCTCATCTGCTCGCCCTGCTGAGATTTCAAGTGAGCGATTTTTTGCGTAAGGCTGTCAATCTCCGTTTGAAATTGCGCAATAATCACTCTGTCATTGCGCTGTCTGGCAGAGACCATTTTGCCTCGATACTTATCGAGCCTATTGTTTAAGGTTTGAAGCTCTTGCTTAAAATTCATGATTTACCTTAATACTCAGCGCTGTGGTAAACATTTTGCACATCTTCCAGATCGCTAAGCATATCGATGAGTTTTTCTAAGGACTCAATATCGTCGCCCTCAAGCGGGGATGTTTCCTGAGGTACAAATTGAATCTCGTCTACTTCAAACTCAATTTCACCAAGGCTTTCCAGTAGTGCGGCCTTGGTTTTGCCATATTCTGTGTGGGGCGCAAACACCGTGATTTTACCGTCTTCACACTCAATGTCGGTCACGTCTACGTCGGCCATCATTAAGGTTTCCAATATCGACTCTTCATCGTCACCGGGAAAAACCAAAATGGCGCAGTGGTCAAACATATGCATTACGCTGCCTTGACCGCCTAGCTTATTCTTGGTCTTATTGAAGCAAACGCGCACATCGCCGAAGGTGCGGTTGGGGTTGTCGGTCAGACAATCCACAATCACCATACAGTTATTTGGGCCAAAGCCTTCGTAGCGGGCCGTGGCGTAGTCTTCTCCGCCTGCTCCCTGTGCTTTTTCAAGGGCCTTTTGTATAACGTGGCTGGGCACTTGGTCTTTTTTTGCACGATCCATCAAGCTGCGGAGTGCTAGGTTGCCTAGAGGGTCTGCACCGCCAGATTTGGCACAAGTGTAAATTTCCATACTGTATTTGCTGTACACCCGTGCATTCTGATCCGAGGTCTTAGCCATGGATTCTTTGCGGTTTTGGTAAGCTCTGCCCATCGTTTAATCTCAGTTAATGTTGGCTGGATAGTGAAGAATGTGGCTAATTTTAGCGGAATTGACGCGAAATAATAAGTGCCCCGTCAATATCATGCGAAATCACTCTGTCGACTTGGCCATTGATGGGGAAAAAGGGCCACTATGAGGTGTTTTTGCTCCGCAGCTAGATGGAAATTTACATTAAATACACTGGCTCTGTCTTACCCCAGGGCATGGTATAGCCAGTAATGTGGGCGTAAGGAGACCACAATAGATTGACTAATACTCTGTTAGAATTATTCTATTGGGGCTTTGTCGAACCTATCGGCTTTAAGAGAGTCACAGCATGCTGAAAATGACGAGAATGAGCCCCATCGACATTAACGCAGGAGACCGAGGAACTTGAGAAATTCGGAGCATCGTTACGGCTACTGGGCAGTGGGTTTTCACTGGTTGAGCGCACTTACGATTATTGGCCTCTTTGGGCTCGGTTACTGGATGGTTGGTTTGGACTACTACAGCGGCTGGTACAAAACGGCACCCGCTCTGCACAAAAGCATTGGCTTGAGTTTACTTGTAGTGACTTTATGTCGAATGATTTGGCGAAAAATTGATACGCAACCAGAAGCCTTGCAAGGCCACACAAAGCTAGAGCAAAAGGCGGGGCACTACACCCACCATTTTTTGTATTTTTTGATGCTTGTGGTCTTCGTCAGTGGTTATATGATTTCAACAGCAGATGGCCGCGGCATTGAAGTATTTGAATTGTTTACCGTGCCTGGGTTTGGTCCCTTGTTAGAGAATCAAGAAGATATCGCGGGGGAAGTGCATGAATACGCCACATACCTGCTTGTTGGATTGGCATTGCTACACGCTTGCGCCGCACTTAAACACCATTTTATAGATAAAGACGAAACCTTAAAAAGAATGCTTGGCAACAAGCGCTAAACACCACATGGAGAAATACATGAAGAGAGTATTATTGGGTTCATTGTTAGTGGCGAGCTTACTCAGCCCCCTGGCCTCGGCCGCAAATTATACTGTTGACGATAAAGGTGCTCATGCCTCGATCAACTTCAAAATTAAACATTTAGGTTACAGTTGGTTGACGGGCCGTTTTGATGGTTTTAAAGGTCAGTTTAGTTATGATCCCGCGAATGTTTCTGCATCAACAATCAATATTGAAATTGACCCTAAAAGCATTAACTCAAATCATGCTGAGCGTGATAAACACCTCAAAAGCGGTGACTTTTTGGATGTGGAAAAATTTACGAGAGCTTCATTTTCCAGTACCTCCGTCACTGACAAAGGCAATGGTCATATGACCGTGAATGGCGATTTGAACTTGCACGGAGTTAGCAAAGAAATTTCAATTGATGTACTTAAAGTCGGTGAAGGCAAAGATCCTTGGGGTGGATACCGCGCTGGTTTTAGCGGCACTGTAAAAATTGGTTTGGAAGACTTTGGAATTCCAGCAAAACTTGGGCCCGCATCGACCCATGTAGAGCTGGAATTACACATCGAAGGCATTCGCCAATAGTGATTGTTGGGCCTCATTTTGAGGCCCTGTATGGACTAATGATTCAAATCCCTGTCTAGAAAAACCCTCCTTACTTGGTTTGATCTGTTTGTGAAAGTGGTCGCTTTTGTCATAGTCGCTTAAGCGGGCACTGCTTACACTAAGGTAAACCCGAGGAGAGAAGACTATGTCAACAATGAGCTTAGAAGTAAAAGACGGTGTTCACGTATTAACCCTGACCAATAACGAGTACGAGAATGCCTTTAACTTAGACGTTACGCGGGAATATTTAGCCGCGCTTGACGCAGTTGAAGCCTACGAGGGTAATACCTCCTTGATGATTACTTGCCTGCATGAAAAGACTTTTTCTACCGGTATTGACCTAAATTGGTTAATGAGCAGTGGCCCGGAAATGCCCGCCACCTTTGTTAAGTCATTAGAGACAGTTATGTATCGTTTGGCTACATTGAATGTTCCTACCGTAATGTGCTTGAACGGAAACACCTACGCGGGCGGCGCCATTCTAGCCTGTGGAGCTGACTTTCGGCTTATGCGCTCAGACCGCGGTCGCTTCTGTTTCCCCGAAGTTAACATCAATATTCCATTTACTGAATTAATGGTGGAGATGATCGACTTGTTGCCCAATAAACACGCCCTAAAGCATATGGCCTTAACCGGAGCGGCTTATACCGGCGAAGAGTGTAAGCAGCTCGACATTGTTGACGAAATTTTTCCAATGGATACTTTGCAGTCGCAAGCTTTTGAACTGGCGAAAAGTTTGGCGGGCAAAGACCGCGCAACTTATACAACAATCAAGCATAGCCTTCGCCCGAAAATTCTGGCCTTTGCTGAAGCCTACCAATAATATAAGCGAGCTGGCCCCCACTATTACGTGTAAATACACCCTAGATTTATATAAGGCTTGAAATTGTCAACTATTGTTCAGGCGTCTACGGGTGTCTTTTTTTCTGGCGGTGAACTCTGCACCTTTACGCTAAGCAACCAGCGGGGAACTCAGATTGTTGTTAGCAATTTAGGCGCAACTATTGTGTCTTTAATAGCAGCTGACGGTCGAGGGCAGTTTGACGACATTGTTCTCGGCTACGCTGATCTCAGCACCTATCTCCAAGATGATAATTGTTTTGGTTGTGTAGTTGGGCGCTATGCCAACCGCATTGCAAAAGGGCAGTTCCGCTTGGGTGAGCAAGTGTATTCTCTGGCCTGTAATAATGGTCCGAATCACTTACATGGTGGTAAAGAAGGTTTTAATCGCAAGTTGTGGCGGGGCGAAATTATTGAGCGCGAACAAGGCTCGATATTAGAACTGAGTTATGTGAGCCCTGCAGGCGAAGAGGGTTACCCCGGTCGTCTGTCTATCACCTTGACCTATTCTCTGAGCGACGACAACAAATTCACCTTGAGCTATCGTGCTTTCAGCGATGCTGAAACAGTGATCAACCTCAGCAATCATATGTATTTTAATCTGGCGGGCTCAAAAGAGGGAGGCATACTGGATCATCAAGTTTTTTTGAATTCAGATACCTATTTGCCGGTGGATGCAGACATGATACCTCGAGGGGAATTAGAGAGGGCACAGGGCGCCTTTGATTTCATGCAGCCTCGCCATTTGGGTGAGGCCTTGGCAGACAATCATCCACAGATTGCAATCGCCAAAGGCTTTGATCATAACTGGGTGCTCAAAAAAACTGCGAGTTCAGAGCAGCGCCTAGCTGCAAGCGTATTTGAGCCTAGGAGCGGTCGAGTGATGGACGTCTTTACAGACCAACCAGGCGTTCAGTTCTATACAGGGAATCACATTTCCCCCAAGCATCTTGGCAAGCAGGGGAGGCCCTATTCCCCGCACGACGGTTTTTGTCTCGAAACTCAAAACTTCCCCGATTCTCCCAATCAAGCCCACTTTCCCTCGTGCGTCCTTAAGCCCGGCGAATTGTATGAGACCAGCACCTCCTACCGGTTTGGCATCAAACACTAAGTTCGAAACAATGGGGTCAAGTCTTGCCTTTTGCCTATTAGTCTCCTCGAAGAGAATTTAACAGCGCTCCTCAAGATTATTGGTAATATCCGAAAATTCTTGGTCCGCTTTGTTTCCTGAAGGCGATAGCAAAAAAGTAAGAAGCGACGTCGCGTACGACCCGACTATACAGACTGCGACAATTACTAACTGAATCCTGAGTGCTGAACTACACTTAGTAAACACCCTTTCAAGTTTGCGCTAGGAGTAATTGATAATGTCATCACACCACACCTACAAAAAAATTGAACTGGTCGGGTCATCGCCCAACAGTATCGATGAGGCGATCACCAATGCGGTCGAGGAAGCATCAAAAAGCGTTAATAATATGGATTGGTTTGAGGTCACAGAAACCCGTGGTCACATTGTAAATGGCGCTGTTGCACATTATCAGGTCACCTTAAAAGTGGGCTTTAAAATCGAAAATAGCTAGGCTGAAAAACGGTGGGGTCAAGTCTTGCCTTTTGCCCTCTACTGTCGAAACCGCAGCGGCTTCATTTTTCGTGGATGGCAAAAGACAAGACTTGACCCCTATTGTGACCCCTATTGTCAGGGCAGGGAGTTACGATATTGCCTTGGGGACTGGGAAAATTCTTTTTTGAAATTCCTGCAAAATACGGTGGCTGAACCAAAACCGGATTGTTCTGCGATCTGTTGGATTTGTAGATCTGTCGACTGTAATAACTTGCGGGCAATGTCCAGGCGCTGTTTCACTAGGTGGTGAATTGGACCGTAGCCCAGAGCGCTGGCAAAACGACGGGAAAGAGTGCGTGTGGTCACGTTAAACTGCGCTGCCAGTTCTTCAAGAGATAGTTCTTCCGCATAACTCATTCTTATTTTGTCGCGCGCGGCGTCTACGAGAGTGTCGTGACAACTAGCTTGCAAGAATTCTGGCAGCGGGTCATCTTTGTCACGAAGAGTAAAGTAGTGAGAGGCATATTCCGCAGCATTGTCGCCGAGGAATTGCTGAATCATAAGCAGCGCCACATCCAGTGTCGCAGGAGTGCTTGATGTGGTGATGATTTTATCCGATTCAATTATTTGAACTTGTGGCCTGAGGTTTACTTTGGGATAGCGTTGCTTAAAAATGTTCTCCGATGCCCAGTGTATGGTTGCTTCACGCCCGTTCAAAAGGCCAGCTTCCGCCAAATAAAAAACCCCCGTTACCAAACCTACAACGATACTGCCTTGTGCATGTTGTTGACGCAGCCAGTTTAGCGCCCTCTTGGACTCCTTCAGATTTTCCATGGACAAATTCCATACAGAAGGAATTATTACAGCGTCAAATTTTTTATTGCTGACAGACTTATTTCCAAAGTATTGGGTATTTAGGTGTAAGCCTGAAAATCCGGAGATAGACTTTCGGGTACACCTTAAAAATGAGATTTCGAAACCTCGAAACTCACTGCTTTGAAACTCTCTGGAATTCAACCCCATGCCGTGGAATACCTCAACAGCACCGGATATGGTGCTGACCCAAAACTGATCGGGAATTAGGTAAGCAATTTCTATGGCTCTTTGTTTGGTCTTCATCGGGTATTCCCTCTCTAGTGGAATAGCTTGCCATTAAAAGCTATTCAGGTCCCCGAAGTGTCTTTAATCGTTGATAATTTGTCAATTGTAGTCATTTATAGTCGAGTTATGATTGTTAAAGTAGGGGCCAACAGATAGGCGTAGTTTCGCGAATTCGCATGAGTAAAGGGGCAAATAATGGATCGACAGACTGAAATCAGACTGATTAAGGAGATCTTGGCCTTAAAAGAAAAAGGTGAGACTCAATATGATGAATTCACTCAAACACATTCGACTGAACGTTATATCTCAGAGGAGTGGTTCAAGCGTGAAAAAGAGGAGATGTTTTTCGGCCGACCAATGGCAATTGGTATTGCCAACGAGGTTCCTAAGGTGGGGGATTATCAATCATTAGACTGGTTCAATGGTTTGCCCCTGTTGATGGTGCGGGATAAAGACAGGCAAGTCCGCGTGTACGCCAATGCTTGTCGTCATCGTAATGCTCGCTTGGTCGAAAACGGGAGTAGTGGTTGTCGCAAACGATTTAGTTGCCCTTATCACGCTTGGACATATAGCACTGAGGGGCAATTGGTGGGAGCGCCAGACTTTGATCGTGGGTTTAGTGACATGGACAAGGAGAAGTTGGGGCTGATCGAATTTAATAGCCGGGTCGTTAATGGCGTCGTATTTGTAAATCTTAACGTAGGCGAACCGCTTCCCGAAAACCTAGTTGCCGATGAAATGGCATCCGGTTTCAACTATTTGAATCTTGAAAAACAGGAGGTATATAAACGCCGTAGTTATGTGATTAAGTCCAACTGGAAGATTTTGTCTGAAGGTGGAATCGAGGCCTATCACTTCAATGTCGCACACAGAAATACACTAGCACCATTCTTCCTAGGCAATTTGGCTACCTGGGAAAGTTGGGATGGAATGGAATTGAGAATGATCTTGCCTAAGAAACCAATCTTAGACGCAAATGAATTGCCTGAAGCCCAATGGGATATGCGCAAGATGGCGAATATTATTTACAGCATGGGGCCCTCAATGCTGTTCTTAGCGCAGCCAGATAATATCTCTATGATAAAAATGGTGCCCTTAGGTCCGGGTGAAACCCGCATAGAGGAAGTGCTTCTTGTTAATCCCCCAAAGGGTGGTGGAGACAGCTGGTCAGAAGAGGAAATGAAGATACATGAGACCAATCACACACTAGTTAACCTTATCCTCATGGAAGACTGGGTGTTGGGGGAAGCTATCCAGGCCAACATGGAGAGTGGTGCCGTTAAAGAGATTCATTTTGGACGTTTTGAGTCGGCACTAACATGGTTCCATAATGAATATGAAAAGATCATAGGGTTAGATAGGCACGCTTCTGAGCGGTGTTCATCGTAGGTCAAATACTGATAAAAATGGGGGCAAGTCTTGCCCCTCCACAATATAGTGCTAGAAGAGAGCCCTTGATGTCTTTATCATAACTGTATATAAACACAGTTAAATTGCATTGAGGCCTGCCGTACCAATGAAACTTTATATCGCTGAAAAACCGAGCTTGGGTCGCGCCATTGCCGATGCATTGCCCAGGCCCCATCGCAAGGGCGATGGCTGTATATGGGTGGGTGAGGGCGACTGTGTGAGTTGGTGCATTGGTCATTTGCTTGAGCAAGCCGAGCCCGATGTATACAACCCGTCGTATAAGCTCTGGTCTGAAGAGCATCTTCCAATAATACCTACGGAATGGAAGCTGCAAGCAAAATCTTCTACGCGGAAGCAGCTCAGCGTATTGCGCAAATTGGTAAAACAGGCAGACTCCCTTGTGCATGCGGGAGACCCAGACCGTGAGGGCCAATTACTGGTGGACGAGTTGATCAATTTTCTCGGCGTGAAAGGGCCTAAGCGTCAATCCATACAAAGGCTTTTAATCAGTGATTTGAACTCTAGAGCTGTTGTGCGAGCGCTGAGCCTAATGCGAGACAATCGTGACTTTATACCGCTGTCTACCTCGGCTCTGGCACGTTCTCGAGCTGACTGGCTATATGGTATTAATCTCACTCGTTCCAGCACCCTGCAAGGCCGTAAGGTGGGTTATCAGGGCGTGCTGTCTGTGGGTCGTGTGCAAACTCCCTTACTAGGGCTGGTGGTACGTAGGGACCAAGACATCGATAATTTCGTATCCAAACCTTTCTATGAAGTGTTTGCGTTGTTGCAAACAGAAGGGCAGCCCGCACAAGAATTTAAAGCCAGGTGGATTCCCAGCGATGCCTGTCAGGGCCAGATGGACGAAGAGGGGCGAGTGCTGTCTCGAGCTCTAGCCGACAACGTTGTTGCCCGTATTAAGGGCCAGCCAGCCAGTGTTATCAAACTTGACACCAAGACTAAGCGGCAATCTCCGCCATTGCCCTTTAGTTTGTCAGCCCTACAAATTGAGGCCGGAAAGCGTTTTGCCATGAGTGCCATGCAGGTATTGGATATTTGCCAAGCGCTCTATGAGAGACACAAGCTCATTACTTATCCAAGGTCAGATAGTCGTTACCTACCCCTCGAACAGCTTTCCCAAGCGTCCTCAGTACTGGCTGCGATTGATCGTGTATCTGATAGTCTAACAGTCGCTGTGGCGGACGCCGATACGGGTTTAAAAAGTAAGGCGTGGAATGACAGCAAAGTGGATGCTCACCACGCTATTGTACCTACGGTAAAAAAAATGGATGCGCAGAAGCTAAGCGCTCAGGAAGTCAAAATTTATGATTTAGTGGCACGTCAGTATTTGTATCAATTTTATCCCCAGCATATTTATTCTGAAACAGTGGTGGATGTTGACATCAAGGGCGGTTGTTTTCGGGCGAAGTCGATGGTTGTTAAAGAGGATGGCTGGAAAATTCTGGCCTATAAGGCCTCGGCTAATCTCCTAAATAGTCCTGCGATTAAGCCTCCGCAGAGTGAACTCCCGCAGGACGCATTTTTAGTATCTACACTGCCGGGTTTATCCTTGGGCGAGGCACTGAAGTGTTTGCGTGGTGAGTGCCTAGAGAAAAATACTCAGCCACCTAAGGCCTTCACCGATGCTACATTATTGGCGGCAATGGCCGGCATCGCACGCTTTGTTGATGACGCACAAGTACGAAAAATATTGAAGGAAACTGACGGCTTAGGTACTGAAGCCACTCGCGCGGGCATAATTGAGCTCTTGTTTAAGCGTCAATTCTTGCGCCGGCAAGGTAAGCAAATTCAAGCAACTGAGGCGGGTAAGGGCTTAATCAATAGTTTGCCAAAGCCAACGACTTTGCCCGATATGACGGCCCGTTGGGAATCATTGTTAGATGATATGGTTGAGCGGAGAGCTAGCTATAGTGATTTTATGGAAGGCTTGGTTCCTAGCTTAAGCGCCTTGGTCGCTGAAAGCTGTGCCACGCTACCTCTGGCGCTAAAAGGGCTTAAGAGTCCGAGTTTTAAATCGAAGGGCGGTAAATACAAAGGCTCTAAACGAAAGAAGGGGGCCTATGGCCCCCGTCGGAAAAAATCTGTATCAGCGTAAGAGCGCTATGATTCCGTTGCTTTCTTGCCCAAGGTAATGTGCTTGGGGCCGGCGAGGCTGGTTTGGCCGCTCACGCCGCGATTAATTTGTTCTATCTCTCCGCCGGATTTAATAAATGCGGCAATTTGTTCTTCAATGGCGCTAGAGGTTTGCTCCGCAGGTGGTGCTTTCTTTTTTGCGGGGGCTGTATGTGGTTTGTTCGCCATGTTTGGCCTTCAGTCAACGGAATGATTGCGCAGTATACACGATTTATGGACAAAAATGTGTAGTTATTGTACCGATATGTTCAGGCCCGCTGCGAATAGTAGCAAGTTGGGCATTATCTGCAAAAGTACCCTAGAGATTTTCTTTCCTCAAATAAGCCGAAATAGTAATCAATTTCATGCGCCTAACGATTTTCTCGAGGCTGCAGTGTGCTGCTGAAGGGCATAAACAAAGCTGGATCAAATGTTCTATATATATTATAAATAGGATATAAAATTCGTGTTTGAGTCATAAGTGGGCTAGGTAGTGCGTATGCAGGTAAAGTCTTTGAAGTTCAGTGGGTTAATTTTGGCGATGTTTTTAGTGGCAGGCATTTCACAGGGCTCTGAGTCACTGGAAGCGTGGCAGAACCCAGAAGTTTTCAGGATTAATAAACAAGCCGCGAGAAGTTTCTTTTACTCTTACCCGGATGAGTCAAACCTGTTTGCCGAGAATCCTTGGCGATCGGCTAACCATCAATTGCTCAATGGTCAGTGGAAGTTCAAATGGGTTGAAGCGCCCCTTAAGAAACCGGCTGGATTCTTTCAGATGAATTATGATGATTCAGCCTGGGAAGAGCTTGCAGTGCCCGCTAACTGGGAAATAAACGGCTATGGCATTCCCTTTTACCACAGTCATCACTGTTTCAAACCCGGTGCTGTACCGCCCGAATTACCTCTGAGCTATAACCCCGTGGGGTCTTATCGAAAAATTGTTGCGGTACCAGAAAACTGGGATGGTAAACAAGTATTTATACATTTCGGTGCCGTAAAATCGGCTTTTTATCTGTGGGTGAACGGCGAAAAAGTTGGCTACTCCCAGGACTCAAAGACAGCGGCCGAGTTTGATGTAACACCTTACCTAAAACCGGGTGAAAACCTTTTTGCGATTGAAGTCTATCGGTATTCCGATGGCTCGTATTTTGAGTGTCAAGATATGTGGCGGCTCAGTGGCATCGAAAGAGACGTGTATCTTTACGCAACCCCGAAAGTACATGTGAGCGATTTTCACGCTCGTACAACTCTCGACTCAAGTTATAAAGATGGAGTTTTGGATTTTGAGGCGACCATTGATAATCAATCGGCCGCTACGGCAAAGAACTATCGCTTAGAAGTCTTAGTCTTGGACAAAGCAGGTAAGCCCGTTATTAGTAAAGCCTTAGCCATTCCCCATGTTGCCAAAGGCGAGTCAAAAACGGTGAGCTTTAAAGAATCCACAAAAGCGCCTTTGCTATGGAGCGCCGAAGCCCCCAACCTATATCGCCTGACGCTATCATTGAGTGATGAACACAATCATTCAGTGGAGCACATAGGCAATAAAATTGGTTTTCGCTCTACTGAATACAAAGATGGCAATTTTCTTGTGAATGGTAAGGCTGTACTTTTTAAGGGAGTAAACCGCCATGAGCACGATGCAAAAACCGGCCATGTAGTCTCGCGCGAATCTATGCGCGAAGACGCCCGTCTAATGAAAGAATTCAATATTAATGCGGTGCGATTGGCGCACTATCCGAACGATCCCTACTGGTATCACCTGGCCGACGAATACGGTTTCTATTTGATTGACGAGGCCAATATTGAGTCTCACGGCATTGGGGCTGCGAACCAAGGACCCTACAATCCCGACATTCATCTGGTGAATAAATCAGAATGGCAAGCCGCTTATATTGATCGTATTCAGAACATGTATGAACGCAGCAAAAACAATGCTTCAGTGGTTATTCGTTCGCCGGGTAATGAATCGGGAGATGGCGCGAATATTGAGGCCTCTTATGATTGGTTGAAGGCCCAAGAGCCTGCGCCTGTCATTTCTGAGCAAGCTCAGTTACGCCGCCATACCGACGCTTATGGGCAAATGTATGCCAGTATCGAGCAGGTAAGCCGATATGCAGAGTCGGCCTTGGATGAGCGTCCGGCACTGCTTATTGAGTATGAGCATGCTATGGGAAATTCTTTAGGTAACTTTAAGGAATACTGGGATACCTTTGAAAAATACGAGGCACTACAAGGTGGGTTTGTTTGGGACTGGGTTGACCAGACCTTTGAGAAAAAGACGGAAAACGGTCTGAGTTATTGGGCATATGGTGGCGACCTTGAACCACCGGGAACACTTCACTCTGACAGCTTCTGTGCTAACGGTTTAGTTTTTGCCGATAGAACTCCCTACCCTTACTTATGGGAAGTGAAAAAGGTACAGCAGAACATATCCTTCCAAGCCCTTGATCTCGCGCAGGGTATTATTTCCATCCGCAATAAAAATTACTTTATTGATTTGTCGCGCTACGAATTGGTCTGGACGTTAATAGGCGACGGTGCCGAGCTAGCAAAAGGTTCCGTCAAAACTTTGTCTGCGGCGCCCCTTAGCTCTGAAGAGTTGATTTTGAAGTATGGCCGTGATTTTGAGGCAGGTATCGAATATTTTCTCAATGTTGAGGTGAAATTGAAACGCGCAGAAGGGCTGCTGCAAGCAGGGCATATTGTCGCGTGGGAACAGTTGGCCTTTCCTTTGATTGAAGTCCAAGCGGCGGTCAGTAGCAAAACTCGATTGTCGATGCACGACAAGAAGGGCAAGGCAGTTTTCTCTGGGGCCAATTTTTCAATGTCGTTGAATAAGTCTACGGGTTTCATCGACTCCCTGATCTACAACAAAACGGAGATGTTAAAATCACCACCGCGACCTAATTTTTGGCGAAGCCCTGTTGATAACGACCTTGAAGTTAAAGATTTCAAAATGAGTTTGTCCGTTTGGAAAGATGTGGGTAAGTCGGCGAAACTTAAAAGTCTTCAGGTCAAGCGGCGATCAAAATTCGAATCTACCGTCGAGCTGGAACATTATTTACCTTCAGTGATGGCCCGTTATTTCACTACCTACCATATTTATGGCGACGGGGGCGTTAAGGTGGATGTATGGTTCTATGCCGCGCCCCATAAGAAGCAAGCAGGTCTTCCTAGAATTGGCACCTTGTTCGAGATTCCTAAAGAATTTAACAACGTCACGTGGTACGGCCGAGGGCCGCACGAAAATTACTGGGACCGAAAAGACTCCGCTCATGTGGGCTTATTTACTAGTACGGTAAAAGATCTTTACGTCCCCTATGTTAGACCACAAGAAAATGGCTATAGAACAGATGTGCGTCATGTGGCTTTTTACAACGAGGAAAAAAAGGGCGTTATTTTTCAAGGAGCACCGCTCATTGGTTTTGGCGCACAATTTTACGCTGCTGAAGATTATGATCGTTCCAAGCAGGACGTCGTTGAGCGGAATATGCACCCACATGATTTGCAAGAAAAAGATCGCCTATTCGTTAATATAGATTTCAAACAGAGAGGCGTAGGCGGCACTGATTCTTGGGGCGCGCCGCCCTTGTATAAGTACACTTTGCCTTGGTTAGATTATCACTACTCTTATAAAATCATGCCTTATCGGGCCGAGTGACAGCCTACTTAATTCCTGCACAGTACGATCTAGTTTGGCTGTGCGGGGTTTATACGAATGTTATACAAGCGTAGTTTGTCGGCAATAGTGGTGTGTGAGACACCCAGTCGCTTCGCTAATTTTCGCGAGCTGGGATGGGTTTGGTAGAGCCTTTCGAGTAATTCCTTTTCAAATTGGGCTTGCGCTGTTTTCCAAGTGTCGGGCTCGTCTTGAGCTCTGTGTTTCTCGTCGGAGATGCCTGCATTGTTCAGCGCGTGTTTATCGATTATACCTTCTTGGGCGAGTGCCACCGTGCGAAATAGTAGGTTTTCTAGTTGTCGAACATTGCCGGGCCAATCTTGCGCTTGTAGAACATTCAGCGCTGCTGTTTCTATCGTGGGCACATCGCAGCCTATTTGTCTGGCGGCCTGCTGCACGAATAAACGCGCGAGTTGAGCGATGTCTTCTTTGCGTTCTCGCAGTGGGGGCAGTGTAAGATTTAATACATTTAGGCGGTACATTAGGTCTTCACGAAATCGAGATTGTTTCACTAAAGCGTCTAAATCTTGATGCGTGGCGCAGACGATTCGCACATTTATTTTCTTTTCTTCTTTGCCGCCAACACGCCGAAAGGTTCCGTCTTGGATGAAGCGCAGAAGTTTGGCTTGCACATAAGGTGACATTTCGCCAATTTCATCGAGGAAGGCTGTACCGCCGTCGGCAAGCTCAAATAAACCGGGTTTGCCGCTGCGGCTGGCGCCCGTGAAGGCGCCCGGTGCATAGCCAAAGAGCTCACTTTCCACTAGGTTCTCTGGCAGGCTTGCACAGTTCAACGCCAAAAAAGCGGCTGCATGCCAGGGGCTCGCTCCGTGTATCGCTCGGGCAAAAAGTTCTTTACCTGTGCCGGTCTCTCCCTGAATTAAAAGCGGTGCTTGAATGGCTGCAAAGCGCTGAGCGCGTTCTTTTATTTGCGCCAATGCAGGTGCTTGCCCAACAATGGCGTTAAAGCCTTCACCCCCGCGAACATGGACTTGGGATATTTGGTGGCCTAAGCGCTTGGTGGCTTGCAAAATGAGTATTTTGTCAGCCGTTTGGGGATTCACCCTGCCGTTTGAGTCCAGTGCTTGAATAGGCTTGTATTCTAGGCGGTAGGTTTCACCGGCAAGGGTGACCTCTAGGTTTTGGCCGATCGGGGTGTCTGGAGTGTTTATGTAATCCTGGTTGCCGCTTAGGTAGTGCCTAATAGGTTGTGCTATTAAATCGCGTTCTACGAGTCGGAGAGCTTGTGCCGCCGCGGTATTTGCAGAGAGGATTAGCCCGGCAGCGCTAATGGCAAACACAGGGTCGGGCAAGGCGGACAGTAAGGCATTTAGGTGCTGGTGTCTGCGTTCTTTTGGCAACAGGTCAATAGGGCGAATTTGTTGCACTCCATCAAGGGCCAGCAAAGCGCTAGCAAGTTCGGAGAAGCCCTCGTGCTGGAGTGCCGGCACATCAATATAAATGTGTCCACTTTCCACTTCCAGCGCGGCCAAATCGAGATTTTGTTCAGCAAGGCAGGCGAGTACGTCGTGGGTAACGCCAAAACGGTTGTGGGCAATAAGTTCTATGTTCATTTTGTAAGATTATCTTTACGGTGGAAGAAATATCTTACGAGGAGTGGAGGATTAGCACAAGCCCACTCTAATCGGTCTTTTCTGTTCGCTTCGGCATCAAATAAGAAGCATTACTCGCCTTTTGGTGTAAGAAAATTCTTACGTTGGTGGAGCGTATTTATAAGGACTTCGCTTTAACTTATTGATATCTATCGTCTTTTCATTTTTGGTACAGAGATTGTAAGGAAGTGCTCACCTATTCTAATAATTGAGCGAAATACTATGAGTGAATTCTCTAAATCTGATACCAGCGGTTTTGCGACACGCGCAATTCATAAAGGCTATAACCCCATGAGCCACAATGGCGCGCTGGTTCCTCCGGTTTATATGACTTCAACATATGCCTTTCCCGACACAGCTTCGGGTGGCGATCGATTTGCAGGTGATCAGGACGGCTATATTTATGGGCGTTTGGGGAATCCCACACAAGCCTTGCTGGAGGAACGCTTGGCTTCCCTAGAGGGTGGAGAAACAGCGTTGGCCACAGCGTCAGGCATGGGCGCCATTACTTCGGCTATTTGGTCTTTGGTGCAGCCCGGTGATGAGGTGATTGCCGATAAGACCTTATATGGCTGTACTTTTGCGTTCTTTAAACATGGCTTGAGCAAGTTTGGCGTAAGCGTTCGTTATGTAGATTTGACTCGGCCTGAATTATTGGCCAAGGCTATTTCAGATAAAACCCGTGTGATCTATTTTGAAACACCATCGAACCCAAACAATCGTTTGGTCGACATAGCAGCCATTACGGATATTGCCCATTTGCGCGATGTCGTTGTCATTGTTGATAACACTTATTGCACGCCCTACTTACAGCAACCATTGTCGCTGGGTGCCGATTTAGTGGTGCACTCGGCAACAAAATATTTGGGTGGGCACGGAGATTTGGTGGCAGGGGCGGTTGTCGGGTCACGTGAACTTATCGATACCATTCGCTATGTAGGTTTGAAAGATATGACCGGTGCGGTGATAGCGCCTATGGATGCCTTTTTAATTATGCGGGGCTTGAAGACGCTGGAATTAAGAATGGATCGTCACTGCAGTAGCGCAATGGCGGTGGCCAAACAGATAGAGCAGCATTCAGAAGTTGAAGTTATTTATTATCCAGGGCTGGAAAATTTCTCGCAACATGAATTAGCGAAACGCCAAATGAAAGACTACGGTGGAATGATTGCCTTCGAATTAAAAGGCGGCATCGAAGCGGGCATTAAATTTATGGACAAGCTTCAACTTATTACTCGTGCAGTGAGCCTCGGCGACGCAGAAACCTTAGTGCAGCATCCCGCCAGCATGACGCATTCACCTTACACTCCCGAGGAGCGAGCTGAGTTCGGAATTAGTGACGGCTTAGTTCGACTGTCTGTAGGACTAGAAACGCTCAGTGACATTCAATCTGATATTGAATGTGCACTTGCGAGCGTCAATAAATAAGCCCAGTGACTAAATTAAGTGACTAAACCCAATAGATAAACTTGGTAACATTTATCTTTGGATGCAGAAATAGGGTGCGTATCGCGGGCGCAGGCTAAAGGCCAGTCCCGCGAATTGAATCACTAGCTGGCGGCAATAATACCGCCGTCCATCACAATCATCTGCCCAGTGACATAGGCAGAAGCACGAGAAGATAAATAGATCACGGTGCCCGCCGCGTCTTCAGGGCTGCCTAAACGTCCTGCAGGTATTTGCGCAGCCATCTCTGTCTCATAAGGCAAAAGGTGAGCGGTCATCTTGCTAGGAAAGAATCCTGGTGCTATGCCGTTAACGTTCACGTGCTGTTGAATAAGCTCCGCGCCCAGGTGTCTTGTTAAGTGGTGCACCGCCGCCTTGCTCGCTGAGTAGGAGTAGTTGGTGGCTTTTGGGTTGGTAAAACCATTTATAGAGCCGATGTTGATTACTCGAGCTGGGTCTTCTGCATTGCCGGCTGTGCGCATTGCTGGCAGTAGTTGTTGTGTTAGGAAAAATAGAGACTTCACATTCAAGTCCATTACCTTGTCCCAACCATCTTCAGGGAAATCATCAATATCGGCGCCCCAAGTTGCCCCTGCATTATTGACCAAAATGTGGATTTCTTTTTCGCGAGAGTTCAGCTCAGCTGAAAATTGCTTAATACCTTCCATGCTCGACAAGTCACTGGTGATGGCTATGCATTCGCCAAACTCACTTAAGGTTTTGGCCGTCGTAATTAGTTCTTCTTCCTTACGAGCTGTTATATAGGTTTTCACCCCGTTTTCTACCAAACCGCGGGCTATCATCGCGCCAATACCGCGCGAACCACCGGTAACAACGGCGACCTTGCCTTCTACTGAAAATAAATTTCTCATGCTCTACCTTTGCTGTTTTTAAAGATCACTTAAATTTAGGGGCTCATGTTGGCATCGCGAAGGGCATTCGCGAGCCAGGGGAATGCGTCGCCCAGCCGCGCCGAATAATACCAGAACCAGTAGCGAATTTGATCCCACCAGCTGTACTCTTCTTCCTCTAAAGACACCGCTGCGCGGTGATTAATGTAGGCGTGTACAGCTTCAGTTTGTGCAAAATCCATGGTTTCATAGAAGCCCACCATGCCCGAGTGTCGCTTCGAGCCGCCTAAAACAATACCCACAAATTCACTTTGGGTTTTAGTGCTCATCATTCTCAGGTCAGGTATAACGCCGCTGCCATTGGCACTGCCACCATGACAGGTAGCGCAATTTCGCTCATAGAGTTTGTCGCCTTGGGCGATGAGCTCACGACTGGCTGAGTTTAAGGGCTCGTAGGTGTTGCGCACAGCGGCTTTGCTTGCCAATACCGGTGGTAAAGTTTGGGTTCCATCTAGTTTAAACACCAGTAATCGGTTGGGATTATTGGAATTTTGTGGGCGAGGACGACCCACGGCCAGCACGATAGCACCGCCAGCCCCTTGGCTCACGGCCACATATTGCTCTCCGTCAATGGCGTAGGTCATCGGCGAGGCGAGGACGCTACTGTCGGTGCCAAAAGACCATAATTGTTTACCATTGTCTGCGTGATAAGCCCTGAATTCGCCGCGCCCAGTGCCTTGGAAGACCAGGCCTCCTTGAGTGGACAAGACTCCGCCATTACTGGCTTCTGGGTGTTCTACTTCCCATTCCTTTTCTTTGGTGACGGGGTTCCAAGCGGTGAGATAACCGCGAACAATAGCATCCATGGTGGCCTTGGCAATTACGGGGTCGGCGTGACTGCGCATTTCCCATAGATCAACGCCTGTATTCCAGCGATGTTTAGTGAAGGAGAATTTCTCGTCTTTACTGTAATAGCCTGCAGCGTGCTGAGCGGGAATATATACCAGGCCTGTTTGCTGGCTATAAGACATGGGTTGCCAGTTGTGAGCCCCGAAAGGTGCTGGCCAGATGAGGCTGCCACCGGTTTTGTTGTAGTCTGCTACAGGGTTTTCTACTGGCCTGCCGGTCTCCAAGTCAATGTGGCTGGCCCAGTTTACTTGCGCATAGGCGTCGGCCGAGAGTAATTTGCCATCGCGGCGATCCAGCACATAGAAGAAGCCATTCTTGGGGGCTTGCATAATGACTGGTAGCTGCTGTCCGTCAATATTCAGCTCGGCCAAAATAAGATGTTGCGTGGCGGTATAGTCCCAGCTGTCTTTGGGTGTTACTTGATAATGCCAAACATATTCACCACTTGAGGGGCGTAGGGCAACAATCGAACTCAGGTACAGGTTGTCGCCGCCGCCAGGGCTGCGAATGTCTCGGTTCCATGGCGAACCATTGCCCGTTCCTATGTAAAGTAAGTCGAGTTCTGGGTCATAAGCCATAGCGTCCCAAACAGTGCCGCCACCACCACCCACAGTCCACCACTTTCCGCCCCAAGTGCTTAGAGCCTTTTCGAGCGCTGGTGATTCTTGAGCTTGCGCGGGGTCACCCGGAACGGTGTAAAAGCGCCAAACTAACTCGCCGTTTTCGGCGCTATAGGCCGATACATAACCTCGAGCACCCAATTCGGCGCCCCCATTGCCAATGATAATTTTACCGTCAACCACTCGTGGTGCGCCGGTAATGGTGTAGTGCGAGTTTTCGGGGGTGGTACGGATGGACCAACGCTGTTCACCTGTCTCGGCATTTAATGCAATCAGGCGGCCATCAAAACTGCCGACAAAAACACTGGTTTCCCCGTTTTGGGTCCATAGTGCCACGCCTCTGTTAACGGGTCCGCAGCAACTGTTGATTAAATGTTCCTTGGGAACCTCGGGGTTAAATTCCCAAAGGGCTTCACCGGTTTTGGCGTTAAACGCAAAGACTCGGCTCCAGCTAGTGGTTACGTACATCACGCCTTTGTGCACCAAAGGCGTGGATTCCATCACTCGATTGGTGGGAAAGGTGAAGGACCAGGCGAGCCCAAGTTTGTCGACATTGTTGGTATCTATTGTTTCTAGAGGGCTGTAGCGCTGTTCGGTGTAGTCGCGCCCGTAATTCAGCCATTCGTCGCCAGGCTCAGTAAGGCCGGCAGTGTTCGCTTGGAGTGCTGCAAAGGCCATGTGGCTTGCCAAGCCGAACACCGTGTAGAAGCAGGCGTGTAAAAAGTGGTTTCTTGCCACAATTAGATTTCCCTTTATTGTTATAGCTTACAAGCCAATGGGTGAATTGACTTTGTGGTATGTTTAACCTCTGAGACATTAGCATAGCCTCAAGCCGACGTCAGGCCATTGGCCAAGCTTGGCGCGAATGGGTAAGTTTTTACCAGATCGCACGCTAATTAGGGGCAATTTCCCCGTTTAAGGCTAAACTTAAAGGGCAGGATCCAGCTTGTTGTGAGGCGGTGAAGGCTTGTGACAGAGTGCATTCAAAAATTTGGAGCCGGGTGTTATGGAATACTTACACGCTCATAATGCGCGCCTTGTCTCCCACATTGTTTCGCGTTTGCCGATACGGGTTTTGTTATGCCTTTTTGCGCTGCTGTTGTCCGCTTGCTCCCAACAGCCAGTCAGCTCACTTAACACGGCTCCCACCGCCATTAGTGAATTACTCGACGGTAAGACTCTTATTCGTGCCGGCTATACCGCGGGTTATGTTCCTCCCCAAGAAAATGTCCTTGCCTTAAGTGACGAAATGCAGGCGTTCCTAGAGCATTACGTGCCCAGCAAAGGCACTCGGCAACAAAAACTCGACGCCTTACTTTATGCCTTGATGCACAAAGGCACCCTTGGAATTGACTACAACCCCGCGTCTACCTTCACCGCGCGCGATACCTTTGAAAATCAATCGGGAAATTGCGTAGGTTTCAGTGTGCTGTTTGTGGCAATGGCTCGAGAACTTGGTTTAAACGTTAGATTTAATAATGTTGAGATACCACCTGTCTGGGGTTTCCAGGGCAAATCAACTTTTCTCTTTTACAAGCACATAAACAGTATTGTGAAATTAGGGCCTGGAGTTGATAAAGTGGTAGACATCAACATCCAGAGGTACCAACATCATTACCGTCAGAAAAGGTTGAGCGATAACGAAGCTCTGGCGCAATATCATAATAATCGCGGCGTAGATTACCTATTAGCGGAAGACTACGCTTCAGCTTTTAATTATTTTCGCAAAGGCCTCAGTCTTGACCCCGAAGCCGAATATATCTGGAGCAGTTTAGGAACACTTTATCGTCGCGCAGGCCTTTTATCAGATGCTGAAACGGCTTATCTTCAAGGTTTATCTTTTGGCTCTAGAAATTTGGTCATCCTGAATAACCTTAGCCATTTATACAATGCCATGGGGCGGTATGACATAGCGGAAAAATATAGCCGAAGAGTTCAGTCTGCACGGGATAACAACCCCTATTATCGGTTTGCCTTAGCGCAAAAAGCTTTTGCCAATAACAGTTATGATGAGGCCATGCGCGAGATTGAATTCGCTCTGAATAAGAAAAAGAGAGAACATCAGTTTTGGTATTTGGCCGCCCGCATTAGTGACCGACTAGACGGCAGTGAAATGGCTGATGAGTATTTACAGCGCGCTATGGAATTGGTTGAAGATCAGGATGTTCTTGACCGCTATCGAGCAACCAAGCTTCGATTTATGGGGCGGGGGGCAGGGTAGGTACGCCGTCAGCCTCTTATCAGTTGTCCCCAGCATCGATGACGTTTATGATCCCCAAGTCCCTTTCATAACGTCAACAAAAACGAGAACACTATGCTGGTTTGCGGTATCGAATTAACAGGTAATGAAGCAAATATTTGCCTCTTGAAATACAACGCGGGCGCCTTTAACGTGCTCGATTGCAGAGCGCGTCAATTCACACTGCCGAAATCAGCGGACACCGAAGCGATACGGCACTTTCATTTTAGTTTCAACAAGCTAATGGAAGACTACAAGGTCGATGAGGCGGTAATCATCGAGCGTCCTCTAAAAGGCAAGTTAGCAGGTAGCTCCATTAGTTTCAAGCTAGAGACGGCGATTCAATTAATGCCAATTCCAGTAACGCTTATCAATACTTCTAGCATGAAAGAGCATACTAAGCGCAATCCCCTGCCAGCTGGTTTTGATGAGCTGGGACTTAAGAAATTTCAAAAGCAGGCGCTGCTTGTGGCGTATGCGTATCACTGCGCCTGCTTGTACAAAGACGAGAGCTAAAGCCCTCCTAATTAGGGATAAGCTAGGCGAGCCGCTACCTTACCTTCAATATTAGCTTATGAGACAAACAGATGAAGCAACGTCCAAATAATGCCGCATTCAAATTTCTTGCTTTAGTATTAGCGTATTTCTTTTTAGCTTCAGTCAATGCAGGCAGTCAAGTTACGCCCAAGGACATGACGGCGACAGAATCTCTGATTAGCTCACTAAATTTGCGGGAATCGAAAGACTCATCATCAACCTTTAACAATTGGCGTCCAATTAAGAAGGTTGTCATTTGGGGGGACAGCAAAATAGGGAACCGCTTTAAAGAGTCGTTTTCTGGCATCGAGTTTGTCCATGGCAACGACGTGCATAAAACTAAGGAAGCGCTGCAAGGGGCAGACGCATTTATTGGCTATTGCATCCCTCAACTATTTGAAGATAGTTTTAAAGTCACATGGATTCATTCGATGGCAGTCGGAGTTGAAAATTGTATTAATTCTGAAACGGTACAAAAATTAGCCCCCACGCTAAGCAACGCACAGAGGCTCTCCGGCCCCGAGATTGCTGAACATGCTATCGGCTTAATGTTCTCGCTGGTAAGGCGACTTGATCAGTATGGTATTGCACAGCAAAACCAACATTGGGACCGAGGTTTAGCACCGGGAGACGAAAAGGTATGGGAAATTGCAGGGAAGACCATGCTGGTGGTTGGTCTAGGCGGCATAGGAACGGAAACCGCTAAGCGTGCCCACGGGTTGGGAATGAAGGTGATTGCCACTCGTAATAGCAGCCGTACGGGCCCTAAATTTGTCGATTATGTGGGCTTGTCGGACGAGTTATTCACTTTGGCCAAGCAAGCTGACATTGTTGTGAATACCGTTCCCCTAACAGAAAAGACTACCGGACTCTTTGGTCGTCAGTTTTTTGAAGCTATGAAAGGCTCGGCTTATTTCATAAATATAGCGAGGGGAAAAAGTGTTGTCACCGAAGAGTTGCTGCAAGCTCTAGAATCTGGTCAGCTGGCAGGTGCTGGGCTGGATGTTACTGACCCAGAACCACTTCCAAAGGAACATCCACTATGGACTCAACCCAGGGTTATTATCACTCCCCACGTTGCCTATCGTTCCGAGCAGCTTAGAGAGAGAAACATTCTACTGGCCATTGAAAATCTAAAACGTTTTATCGCCGGAGAGCCAATCTATTCGGTGGTCGATATAAACCGTGGCTATTAATTAAAGTTAAAAATACTCCGGATGCCTTTTACAACTGCAACCCTATGGGTGACTTTTCGCCAGAAAAGTTGGTTTTAGAAGGTATCCAAACTTTGGCCAAGTAATACAGCATGGTTAGGAAAATGAGGTATGCAGGTATATCTAGATAGAATGATTCTTGCAAGGCCGCTGGGAAAATATCTCGCTGACCGTCGAAAAGAGAGCTCGCTGCAATATAAAGCGGTATACACATACGCCATAAGTGGCGAGCGATGCGATATTTTCCAGATACGCCGCCCTTAATCAAAACAATAATATCCCCGACCACTCCGAGCAATACGAATAGCGTGAACACATAATATACCCCCGCAGGAATGATATAATCGGGGAGTATGTCTGTTACTCCGTTATAGGCTCGCCAAGACAGATAGAAACCGAGTGAAAGCACCAGTAAGCCAAAAGTAAAAATGGAAGCTTCGTAATAATGAGTTTTCGGGCTTCTTTTAAGGCCTGTAATCCAAGCGGATAGCACTAAATAAAGGCTTAGAGACCCAGCTAGCACCGAGATGTAAACTGACGCAAAATAAGCAATGGAAGCACCAGTTATAGCCATTGTTAGCATGGAAAAAACAAACAGTTTACCGGCCTGGCGATGAAGCGAACTGCCTTTTTTACTAATAAGGCCAACAGCCCCTGCTATAAGAGCAACACTGCCACCTGAAATATGAGCCATTAAATCTAGTGTGATCATCATAATATTATCTCAATTGATAGCGTAAAGAGTTTTTTGCTTTATCTAACCAGCTTGTAAACAGTACTCGAACTAACCAAAAAACCATTATTGCTAACAACAGATAAAGCGGAAAATTCGCATCGATAAAATCTGGCCACTTGTCAGAAGTATTGGCGATGAAAGAAGCTACGGCACCAATTAATGCGTAACACATCCGCCAGAGGTGACGAGCTATACGTTGCCTGCCGGCAAGGCCCCCTCGAACAATCATATTCAGATCCAAAATTGCTGCGAGAGCAGCCATACCGCCAAAATAGTAATTTAAGCCCACTAAGAATTCAGACGGTGCCGACATCGAGTCGACAAAAAAACGGACGCTAAGTAATGTAACGGCGAGAAATCCAAGATAATCCCAAATATTTGTACTTCTTTCAGGACGCCATACTATCGCCCAGGCCGTAATAACGAAGTAGAAAGTTAAGATGGGAACATAGGGGTCGTCGCCTCCAAGGATGGCGGCGCTCCCCGTCAGCAGCAACATCGATACAAAAAAGATATTCCCAGAAACTCGATGTAAGTGAGCGCCTTTAGGACAAGCCAAGGCCGAAAACCCGGATAAAAGAGCAAATATACCGGTAATAATGTGAAAAACGAGCATTTCTAGTTTCCTTTGGCGATGCAGGCAATGTGATTAATGGGTATAGCCGTCACCCAAATATGGTGATATAGTCAACCGTATCACCAGTGCTCAAGAATGCAAGCTTTTCTTTTCGCGAGGTGGTGATTAGAAAGGGATGAATATGATAGTTACCTCCATACAAACGGCGTATTTTTAATACACTGTTTTGCTTCAGGATGAAGAGTTTGTGGCTGTAGTAGTCTGTCAATATAACAAAAAAGAGATTTGGGAATGAGAAAATATATGAAACATTTTTCAGCGGCTACCTTGTGCTTATCGTTCTGGAGTTTTGCCGGATTTGCGACTGCAGAAAAGATCAATCTAGATAAAGTCGATCAGGCATCAGGCCATGTGAGGTTTATTCCTGTTGAACTTTTCACTGGAGCAGAATGGGATGGAACGCACCAATTAACATTAAAAGAAGTCTCTAGTTCTACCTCCGCCTGTGCCGCTGACAATGAGAAGCACTGTACTACTTATACAATTACGGGCCCCTTCAAAACAGAAAGGAATGACACCAAAATTGAATGGGCTGGCGATGAAGTGTCCTACTATCTAAGGACATTTCGTACTCGAAATCGCGGAGAAGTTGAATCTTTTTTCACCATTAATAATTCAAGAGATGGACTGGTGAGAATTTATGATAAGCGAAAAAGGTGGGGTGCCAGAGCTTATAGTGGATTAGGGAGTAAATTCCCCCTTGGTTCCTGGAAGCAAGGAGAAGTGCGTACTTATCCTTCGCGGAGAGCGACAAGAATTGAAATCGTAGAACTCGATGGACCGAATCATTGCTTAACTTTCCGGTGGACCGTTGGAAAAGCCCCATTTAGCAGGAACAGTGACAACAACTATACATTTTGTCCCGGTGTTGGCTTCAAAAGCGTGCGACATAATAGTTGATCACTGATAAAAGTGAAATAGAGAGAATTTTATGAGAAGGCAATACTCGATTTTAGTTATGTTTATTCTGGCTACATTCAGTTTGATGTGCTCGGCAAAAGATGCAGAAATATTAAAGAAAAGTACAGAGGTTGTAGTGACAGATGAAGAAACGCTAAAGACCTACTGTAGCCCTGCGGACAATTTGAATTGGGTTGTCGGGAATCAAGAATGTTTAAAAATAATAACGCTGGAAAGAGATAAATCGATTTCGCTAGATACTCTAGTCGTCTATCTGCATGGCGATGGCAGTAGAGTTGTTCGTCCTTCAGATTACTTAAAGCGTGTAGCAAGTAGGATTGACCAAGAGAACGTTGCCCATGTCATATTAATGAGACCCGGTTACTTTGATAGTACAAAGAACTCTTCTACTGGTGTTTCCCACAGGAAATCAAGAAGAGGAACCAGCTATAATTCTCATAATGTTGAAGAGATCGCTTTAGCAATAAAAAACCTTAAAGATCATCATCAGCCCAATAAAACCATTATTGTTGGCCATTCTGGAGGTGCAGCTATAGCGGCTCTAATTTTAGGTCGACATCGGGGAATAGCCAAGGGTGCAATATTGGCCGCCTGTCCGTGTGACGTTAGTAAATGGGTTAAAATGCTTGGTAAAAGTTCAGGGAAAACTGCCTTATCTCCACATGACTATGTAGAAAATATTGGGCTTGATGTAAGCGTAATAGCACTCACAGGAACGCAGGATAATAATACATTTCCGATCTTAGCTATCGAATATATCGAAAAGCTCAAAAAGAATAACATCGATGGAAAGTTTGTTGCTGTTGAGGGGGAAACACACAATGGAGTAACACGTTCCCCCGAGTTTTATGATGCAATAAATGAAATGATAAATTAGTCAAAAAAATCACATAGCAAAGGCGTGACTTCACTTCAGGATAGTAGGCCTGACCTGTTGTCTTCGCCTAAGCGCTAGCGACAGGGGCTGCAGCAAAGCTGCGCCGCTGCTTTGAGCGTCAACGCCCATAGTTCGATCCCTTTCTGAATATCGCAATAATCTATCAGCCTAATTAATTCAATTAACTTTTACAATTCTCCGCGTCTCTCTACTCTGTTGTTGACCCATGTAATAACACATCAACTACAGCTGCTGAGCAGATCTAAGGCCAACGGAGGTCCCGTGAAAAAACAACATTTATTGAAGACAGCGACAATAACAGGCATGTTAGTGACGGCTATCACTTGTTATGCAAGTGCCGGTGAAATTTCAAAACCTAAAGGCCCTACGGGTAGTGCGAAAGCGACAGCGACAGCGGGGCAGGCGAAAACGAACCAGTTTTGGTGGCCTAAGCAGCTGAATCTCTCGGCGCTACGTGATCAAGACGCCCGTTCAAATCCAATGGGAAGCCATTTTAACTACGCAAAGGCATTTAATGCGCTGGATTTAAGTGCTGTTAGACAAGAAATTAATGCTTTGTTGACTGATTCTCAAGATTGGTGGCCCGCAGACTACGGCAACTATGGCCCGTTTTTTATACGCCTGTCATGGCACAGCGCTGGCACCTACCGCACCTTCGATGGGCGTGGCGGTGGCGATGGCGGGCAGCAACGTTTTAACCCTCTCAATAGCTGGCCAGATAACGGTAACTTAGATAAAGCTAGGCGCTTGTTGTGGCCTGTGAAGCAAAAATATGGCCATGCCCTTTCGTGGGCCGATTTAATGATATTGGCCGGCAATGTAGCGCTGGAAAACATGGGCTTTGAAACCTACGGCTTTGCAGGCGGACGCGCCGATGACTGGGAGCCCGATTTAGTCTACTGGGGACCGGAAGTTGAAATGCTTGCCAGTGATCGTCATGGTAAAGATGGTAAGTTGAAGCGCCCTTTGGGTGCTACACACATGGGATTGATTTACGTGAATCCAGAAGGGCCCAGAGGTAAGCCGGATCCGCTGGGTTCAGCTAGGAACATCCGTACTGCCTTTGCCCGCATGGCAATGAACGACGAAGAAGTGGTGGCGCTCATTGCCGGAGGGCACACCTTCGGAAAGATGCACGGGGCTCGTAAGCCCGCGGATTGTCTAGAGCGTGAACCGGGTGCAGCTGGGCTTGAGCAACAGGGTCTTGGCTGGAAAAACAACTGTGGCAAAGGGCATTCAGAAGACACGGTTACCAGTGGTTTGGAAGGTGCTTGGACTCAGGCTCCAACTCAATGGAGCAGCTTATATCTATCGAATTTACTCAACTATGACTGGAAGCAAACCCGCAGTCCCGCTGGGGCGATTCAATGGGCACCAACCGATGAGTCTCTAAACAAGTCAGTACCTGATGCGCATGTTAAGGGCAAATTTCATGCGCCTGTTATGACTACAGCTGACTTGGCCCTGAAATTTGACCCAAAGTATATGAGTATCGCCAAACGTTTCTTAGCGGATCCGAATGAATACCAAAAAGCATTTGCTAAAGCATGGTTTAAGTTGACGCATCGCGATATGGGACCCAGAGCAATTTATCTAGGAGCGGATGTGCCAAGTGATAGCCTTATTTGGCAAGACCCAATTGCTGCATCAAAGACAAAGCCTCTCAGTCGCCGAGCAGTTAAGCGTCTTAAAAAGGACATCCTTGGCTCTGAGCTAACGATTCCTGAATTAGTACGCACGGCATGGGCTTCGGCTTCGACTTTCCGTGCCAGTGACAAGCGTGGTGGTGCCAATGGTGCCCGTATTTCACTGGCCCCACAAAAAGACTGGACGGCCAACAGCCCGCAAGAGTTGGAAAAAGTGCTGGGTAAACTGAGAGGAATTCAGGCCAATTTTGGCAGGGACAAAGTGTCTCTAGCTGATTTGATTGTTCTTGGCGGAGCGGCAGCGATAGAGAAAGCAGCCGACAATGCGGGTGTAAAACTTCACGTGCCGTTCCAGTCAGGACGAGGAGACGCAACTCAGGCTAATACGGATCCTGCTTCTTTTCAATTCCTCGAGCCAAGTGCGGATGCTTTTCGCAATTATTTTAATGTTAATGATGCGCATCGTTCACCATTAGAATTGCTTGTGGATAAGGCTGACCAGTTGAACTTGACCGTACCAGAAATGACCGCGCTTGTAGGTGGAATGCGAGTGTTGGGCGCCAATGCAGATGGTTCCAAGCATGGTGTATTTACTTCAAGGCCAGGTAGCTTAAGCAATGATTTCTTTGTCAATTTATTGGATATGTCTACTCAGTGGAAAAAGTCTAATAACGACGGTCTTTACATAGGGGTAGATAGAAAAACGGGGCAGGCCATTTATACGGCGACTCCAGTTGATCTAATTTTTGGGTCAAACTCAGAGCTCCGTGCAATTTCTGAAACCTATGCTTTTAATAATTCAAAAGAGATATTTGTTAATGATTTTGTTAAGGCATGGGTCAAAGTAATGCAGGCGGACAGATTTGATCTGAAATAGTGGTTTGATTGAAGAGGAGCGGGTTGGACTAGGGACTACTTGGCAGAGACTAGTTGGAAAGAGCCGTGATGAAATTACATCGCGGCTTCTTTTAGCCCTTTCCTAGATTCCGGTTTATTTGCAAAACAGAACAAGCGAAATTATTTCAGGGGCTGTCTGTACCAGCCCAAGTCCAAAGTTAAAACTGTAGTGGAAGAACGTCAGTGCAAGAATGGGGACCATCAGTTAACGACACCCTAGGTTACTCTTCCACATATTCCAAGCTTTATTGGCATAGGACATATACGCTGATATTTGAGCTTCCCTCAGTTTATTGTTTATCGTACTGTCAAATATCGATTTCGTATTGCATTTAAGAGCAGGGCTTCGGTTAAAATCAACAGAGTGAACGCCGCTCCATAACACTCGGCAGGCGATTCCAAATGCTTCAGCAGCCTCCGGCTGATTGTCATCGGAACCGTCGGTCATTACACTTTTTGCAGCGTCAACACAGGCGCCATAGGCATTTTCGTCCCAGCTTCTCGAAGAGCTTAGGACGTTATTGTTGCTGTCAGAGCTAGAGGAATTCGATTTTCCGACAATCGTAGACGTGTAGTGAGAATTGGACCTAGCGATAGTGTGGTTTCTGTTCTCCATTTCAGTCACTCTGCGCTTAATCGCCCGTTGGCGTGCCTTACCGCGTGCGTATTCTGCTTGCCGCTGCCTCTCATATTTTTCTTGTAAGTTTGCTTTGCGCCGGGCCGCCTCAGTTCTGGCGTTTTTATTTCTGAGTTGACGGTCTCGTTCTAATTGGCGGTTTTTAGACTCACGCGCCTCTCTGTAGCGTTGTTGCTGCTCGAAAAAGGCCCGGTTTTCCCGATTAATTTGCTCTTTAGCCTGGCGAATTTCATGGGCGCCTTTAATCAGCTCTCGGCCAAGGCTTTTCATAAACGTACCCATTACGTCCGGCTGTTTGTAGGGTTTTCTATAACTGGCGACTCTATTTCTTTCTTGTTCTTCCCGCTGGCGAGCTAAGCGTTGTTCTTGCTCAATTCGTCGTTCCTCCCTCATTTGCTGTTCTTCCAGATCTGCCAAACGTTTCCTTAGCTCCTGAGCTAAAAAGACGTCTCTGGACGTGATGTACTCTTGTCTGGCCGTTTTACCGGCCTTGTTTCTTTGATTTTGGTCAGCGCCCATCGTGATCAAAATATCAATTAGCTCTGCGGTCAAAATGTCTAGCTCCCGGCTGCCATCTGGATAGGCGTAATGTAATGCGCTTTTTCCTTGAGCGTCGCTTGCCTTGAAGTCCGCCTTTAGGTCGCCCAACAAACGAATCAGTCGTGTGTGGCTGCGGCTAGCGGCAAGATGAACTAAGGTTTTTCCATTGCGGCCGACATAGTTTGGATTAGCGCCGTTGCGAAGTAATAAAATAACAGCTGATAGATCTTGTTTTTCAAAGGCAATGGACATTGGCGAACGCCCGTTTTGATCCAGTTCATTCACATCGGCACCACTGGCTAACAGTGCCGAGCTTAAGGCCCTCATTCCCAGCGCCAGAGAATCGTGTATTTTGGGGTATGAGGCGCCATTTATTTCACGAGCTGCGGCGCCTTTACGAACCAACAGCGCAGCTATCTCATCACTTGCCGATACGACGGCAACTTCGAGTGGTGTTTTATCTAAAGGGTCGACAAGGTTTAGGTTTGCGCCGGCTTCTACCAATAGGCGAGATATGTCATCGTTTTTAAGCGATAGCGCATATTGTAAAATATTATGTGTGTCCGCCGGCCCAACATCAATATATGCGCCCAGCTTGATCAAGGCCTCTACGGCTTTTCGATCGCCGTATCGAACCGCCAGATAAAGCGGCGAAGCACTTCTTTTATCGGCCCCAAGGGGATTGCTTGCAAAGCTTCCTCTTTGATTAAAAGCTTGAACTAATTTATCGCCATCTAGGTCACCATTCTTAAAACCATCAAAAGCAATGGCCATTGCCAGTGGCGATGTGCCGTTTTCATTGCTTGTATTGATGTCTACGCCATGCTCAAGCAATGCGTCCATAACAGAAAAATCTGCTGTTAGAGCCGCGGCCGCGGCGGCTAAATGTATTGCTTGAAGCTGATTTTTATTGATGTGGTGAGGATCACTTCCCTCCTCGATAAGAAATTCAACCTGGGCCAAGTTGCTCTGTAATACAGCCTGAACGAGAGGTGTATTACCCGTTTGATCAAGAAAATCGTCATAAGTACCTCGCTTATCTTTGATCAGCTCGATCACTTCTACCGAAGCGCCGACTCGAACCGCTTGATGCATTACAAATGACCACAGGCGGTATCTTTTGGGTGTTCTTTGAATAAGCTCTTCCAGGAGAGAACGGTGTTTTATTAGCCTTTCAGGGTCGCTTAAGATTGAGCCCAGGATGTCGCCCGTTTCGAAAAAGCTAATGGCGTCGTCGCTCTCGCTGAGGCGTAGGGAATTGCTGATTAACCAGCGTATATTCTGTTTGGCTGTGTTCGCTGAGAATCTATCCTCTGACAAATTGTAAGCGTAACTGCTTCCGTCAGGGGCATAAATGCTTGTTTTCTCAAGAAAGTCTAACCAGTGAAACTCACGCTTACTTTTGGCGATATCGCGGTAGAGTACCTTGCGTTTCTTCATTAAGGCTTTAAATGCATCTTTGAGGGCTTTGTCTACTTTGTCGCCACAGCCGTTAATTCCCTGATTATCAAATTCGTATTTAAGTGTAACGCAAATTATTTTTTCATTGAGGTGTGGCGCAATTAGTATCCCGTATTTTAGTTCCGCCAAAATAAAGCTATTGGCCGGCTCGGCGATATTGAATGTTTTTGTATTTTCGAAATGTCGCTTTGCAAGAGCATGTACCTTCTGTGAAAACTGAGCTTCCGTGATGAGTGTCTTGGTGATGTGCGGCCGTACATTTGGGTGTGCGAGAGTGATCGGTGTGGTTTGTATGGCCACATCTAAGGGAAGGCTTCTTGCACCGAAGGCTTGGCCAATTGCCGAGTAAGAAATAATTAGGGATAAGGCCAAGCTAAGGTAGTTTTTGGCAGACATGGTCATGTCTACTTATATTTTTCTAGAATCGCGACAATTTTTTCATTCTCTGCGATTTTTTTATCAATGTAATCAAGAGATAATGTTACGTCCGCTCCTGCCTCAAAAAGCAGTGCAAGCAATTTAGGGTTGCCACTGTGGACAAGGTAGGGCAGAGGTATTTTTGTCGCTCCGATTTGGTTGACATCTGCACCAAGGGCGATTATTTTTTGTACCTTTTCAAAGCTTCTGCTTTCAGATAATACGCCATTTTTCTTTTTGCTGCCTAATATGCCGGTGCTTCCACCTATTTTTTCAATTTTTGCGACAGCAGCTTCGGTTTTATTTTGAGCATCTCGCATTTGCTCTCCGCTGCGGCCATAAAATTTATTATGGTTAGTTACTGCACCCTCAAGTGGGAAAAATGAAGAGTAATTTGTATTGATGTCAAGTCCTTTGCTAATAAGGAATTCAATGACATTTGTGTCGCATCGCCAGCTAGCAGCACACCTTGATAAACCTTCTCCGAGTAGAGGAATTTCAGTGCCCATACGTTTTAGCCGGTAAAGTTGCGGGTAGGTTTTCAGTGCTTTCTTAATGCTTCCCAAATGTCCCTGTTCCACGAAAGAGCCAAACTTGAGTTTGAGCATATGGTTGATTGCGTCTTCTTGAGCTGTTTGGGCTGTCGCCATCACTGGCGTGCACAGAACGAGAAACAACAAGCTATTTAGAATGGGTGTGTTTTTCACAATATTTCCCTTACTTTCAATGTGGATTATGGCTATGCAGCACTGGATTCAAGTAATGCTCTAGTTTCCTTTAGTGCATCAATGCTACGTCGATAATTTTCAATGAGCGTGAAGCCACTTACGTCTTTAACGTTGGGGTTAACCCCAAGTTCCAAGAGCTGTTTGCTCGACTCCAAATCCTCGCGCAATAGCATGCTCATCACACCTGTATTCAGAGTAGTAGGGTCCGCGCCCTGATCGATAAGGTACTTCAAAATCACTAGGCGCTCATGACTTTTAGTGCGTTCTCTTGGGTAGTAACCCAAGTCGATCAGTTGCGCATTGGTTGTATCAGATGCTTCTGTTGCCGTTCTTAAACCCATTACCAATTTATTAATGAGTGAATCGGTACTTTCTGGGTAGTCAAAACCATACATTTTTCTTGCTGGCGTCACCTTAGTCCAGGTTGGGTCTGCGCCGTTTTCAACCAAAAGCGTCACAAGTTCTAGGCTGGTTTTACGGTTTGATACCGATTTCAAAAGAGCTTCGGTTAGCATTCGCATGCTTCCGTCAGAGCTTCCCATTGTGCGTAGCTGCGGCAACTTCTCTAGTGCCTGCCTAAGGTCTTCAACTCTGTCAAAATCAACCAGCTTATTAAATTCCAACTTAAGTTTTGCATCAGCTATTTGAGCATGACTCTCCAAGCTAAAGATTAAAAAAGTAAAAAAAACTAAGCATTTCTGTATGGTATTCATAATATTCCCTTACAATTTTATAACGGTAAAAATATCAAATATCGGGTACGGATTGGAACAGTTTGTGGCCCTCTAATTGGCCCTAGAATGACCGTGGGCGTCTTGGAGCAGTAAAATAAGCGTAAGAATTCGATGTGGTATGGCGATCATCGCTTTTATTCCTACTCGAAATTACTTGGAGCACGCGCGAAATTTTGCCCGACATACCATTTCCTGAAAATACCGCATTTGAGGTATTTCTTATGGGGCATTGACAATGTATATATACCGTATATGATTCGTATATTTCGCCAAGGGAAGAGCCTGTGGGTATTGTAAAAATATCAGATGATTTACACGAAGAAATTCGCCAAGCTAGCAGTGCAATGTCGCGCTCAATTAACGCTCAAGCTGAGTTTTGGATCAAAGTTGGTGCACTGGCAGAAGTTAATCCTGAGCTTGCATATAACGACATAATGAAAAAGCTTTTGCTGACTGAGCTCAATTCGATTAAGGGTCTAATCGATGGCTAGTCCAAAAATTAAAACGGCCGAAGAACTTGCCTTGATGAGGGTGTCTGGGAAATTACTTGCGTCTGTATTCGCTATGTTAGATGGGTATGTCCAAGCCGGCATTTCCACAATGGACATCAATAACCGCGTTGAAGACTTCATTGTTAAGGACTTGCAATCACGCCCCGCCAGCAAAGGGCAGTATGACTTTCCTTATGTTTTAAATACCTCGGTAAATGATGTGGTTTGTCACGGTGTTCCTAGTGAAACGCAGATATTAAAAGCGGGTAGTATTATTAATATTGACATAACACTTGAGAAAAATGGCTTCATTGCGGATTCGAGTAAAATGTATCAGCTTGGCGAGGTTTCACCTATTGCCAAAAAATTGGTTAAAACAACTTATGAGGCCATGTGGCACGGCATTAAGGTGGTAAAGCCAGGCGTCACACTAGGCGATATTGGGTACGCGATTCAAAAGCACGCCGAAGCTAATGGCTTTAGTGTTGTTAGAGAATACTGCGGTCATGGTATTGGTCGTGAAATGCATGAAGAACCTCAGGTATTACACTACGGGAAGCGTTCATCTGGCATGATGCTAGAAGAGGGAATGACATTCACCATAGAGCCGATGGTCAATCAAGGCGCTCGCAAGGTGAAAACTAAGAAAGATGGCTGGACGGTGGTGACCAAAGATAAGAAGCTTTCGGCTCAGTGGGAGCATACTCTGGCCGTAACGGCTGATGGGTATGAGGTGCTAACTTTGCGTGAGGAGGAGGGAAACTAGTATGACAATCGCTACTAGCCTTGCTTCAAAGGGAGATTTTTGTTGAGTACTAATATTCGCTTAGAAACACCGAATGACAGTCAAAGTATTAATGAGGTCACTGTCGCCGCATTTCTTGACGCGCCCCATACAGATCACACAGAACCATTCATTGTGAAGTCTCTTCGAGACTCCGGCGAGCTAAGAATTTCGCTTGTCGCAGAAAATTCTACTGGAATTATTGGGCATGTCGCTTTGTCAGCTGTAGCGATATCGGATGGTTCAATTGGCTGGTTTGGCTTGGGCCCGCTCTCCGTGCTTCCAGATGAGCAAGGTAAGGGCATTGGTTCCAAGCTAGTGCTTGCCGCCCTTGAAGAATTGAAAAAACTCAACGCCAGCGGCTGTGTTTTATTAGGTGATCCCGATTACTATCGTCGATTTGGTTTTAAAGCGATAGATGGCCTCGTTTTTACCGGTGTTCAAGCTGAATACTTTCAGGCCCTACTATTTCAAGGTACTTATCCAAAAGGTGCGGTTACTTACCACGCTTCGTTTTCAGCTCAGGCTTAATTCGAGTTTAAGCAATCACCTCAGGCGGCTCGTCCCTGTGCGCGCCAGTCTTATTGTTCAGGCACATAAAATGGGATATTGGCATTAGCCACTTTGTTGTCATCATTGCTAATAGAAACAAATAAGCGGTAGGCGCCAGATTTGGTGGGCGCATTAAAGCTCATGCTGCCGCTTTCGTCTTGCATAAGAATAAAGCGGGTGACGCCTTTAGGCCTAGACTCAGGGTCTCCCCCAGCTTTAATATCGGTACTCTCAGGCAAAATTTCCCAGGCTACCTTGTGCGTGTCAGCGCCGTGTTGAATGATGTCCACTTTAGCTTGATACACTTCACCGGCGCTTAGTTGAATGTTGTCGCGAGCATGAAGATTGTTGATCGTGTAGTTGGCAATTGATGGCGCGCGTTGCTGCGGCCAATGACCCGCCCACAGATATTGTAAGCTGTCGATGATTTCATTGGCCTGACCTTTTTCAGTAAACACACCATACCAAGTTGGTGTTGTTTCCTGCTTTTGCCCCCATAAAAAAGCGTAGGACCCAATCGCTCTGTCTGATGCGGCGACAATCCCGCGCTGGTAGCGACTGCGGTAGGACGCGGCTTTCTCAGTGCTGGTTTGTTCAATGGGTGCAGACCAAGTGGTTTTATCTACCTGCCAATGTCCGCTTGGGCCCCATTCTGTGACGACATAAGCACCGGTGTAACCTATATCTAACAATCGTTGGGGCAGGTTTTCTAAGCCGCCATAGATGTTAATACTTAAGTAATCGATACTCGGAACACGCTGCATAATGAGTTGCGCTTTGGCTTGATCAATTCCAGCGGTAACGGTAGTAACCAGGTGATTGGGGTCCAGTTGTTTAATCATCTTGGCGATGTCTTCAACGGCATGCCAAACATTGGTATTGGTGTAATGTAGATCAACTTCATTGCCGATACCCCAGACCAACAATGCCGGATAATCTTTATACTTAAGAACTTGTTCGCGTATGGCCTCTTTTTGCGCGGCCACCGCCGCCGCGTCATCATAGTTAAAACCATGGCGTTCGTGCCCTAAATCTAAGCCCAGCATAACCGTCAAGCCAAGTTGCTGGGCTTCGTTCAAAAGCGATTTCGAATTGTTGCTGCTCCAGGTGCGAATTGAGTTGCCGCCGGAGGCTTTGAGGAGGGCCATGGATCCGCTGCCACCGCCACCTTGTATAAAATAAGGGCTGCCTTGTCGGCTGATATGATACTGGCCATTGTCGTTCTGGAGACTGACGGGGATGGCCTGCATAGGTGGTTTGTTTTTTGATGATGTCAGGTTTTGAGATGTACATGCGCCCAAAATAATCGCACAGCATAGAGCGGTGTATAGAGAAAATTGACGCATTAGGACTCAAACCTTGTTTTATGTAGTGGGCATAGGGCATCATTTAAGTGAAAATGATAGCGCTTACATTTCGCTCTTACTCTATAGTGATTTTACAAATGAATACAAGTCCCAATGCCCACAATGGCCTTAGCTTTTCGGAAAAACCGCTGCAAAGGGTTCATTGTCTAAGCCTGAGGTATTCGCCACAAAGCTAACTGTGTGGTAGTTGCCACAGAGAGCAAAAATTTCAAGTTGCTGCTTGACGTCGAACAATGAACTAAAACCTTGGTAAGATTTGGAGCTTATTCGGCCAGATTCACACAGTTCATCAATGGCTTGAATCAAGGAGCGCTCTTCTTGGTTCCAACAAGCGGATGTGTGGTCACTTAAATAACTCGCCCGTATTTGTGCTTCACTCAATCCGGCATGTTTGGCAAAGGCCGTTACGTGCACCCCCCATTCATATTCACAGTGATTGTTTGCGGTAACGCGCAGAATTACAATCTCTCGTTGCCGAAGGGTGAGAGGGCTGTCTTTATCAAGTAGGTTTAGAATGCCTTTTGTTAAAAAGCGAGCGCTGTTACCAAAGACTCTAAACAGCTGAAGTAGATAGCCGTCCATGGTGGGGTAAGCTTCTAGAATGCTGCCAATCTCGGCTGAGAAGGGTGCTTTGATGGGGGTTAATTGCGACATAGTCATCTCCGTGTTAAGCTTCTTGCTACAAAATGTGTAGCGATACAATAGCGCTACATAATCTGTAGTGTCAATGCTTTTTTGAGTGGTTTAAATGGAAACGAAAATGGCCAGACCGGTACGAGGTTCTTCTACGGGTCGCCCCATCATGCGCTTGTTCGACGTTCTAGGTGAGCGCTGGACCTTAAGAATTCTATGGGAATTAAAGCAGGAAACTTTGAATTTTCGGGCCTTGCGTGAGCGTTGCGACAAGGTCTCTCCCACCTCGCTGAATAAACGTCTGAAAGTTTTACGAGAGCTCAATCTAGTGGTACATGACGAAGAGGGGTATTCACTGTCTGACACGGGGCAAGGTTTAGGTTCTCAGCTATTGTCATTGCACGAGTGGGCAGAAACTTGGGCGACAAGCTTAGTTGATGCCAAGTAGCCCACTCCAAAGAGTTCATGTGCTTAGCTATCAGGGTCGTAACGGTTACGTTCTGATGGCTTATCACTGTTGTATTGCACAAATTCAACTTCGAGCCCAGCGGGGTCAATGAAGTACACGTTACGCCGAAATGGATTTACAGCGCCGTTGTTGTCAATTTCATAACCAGCGCCTGTAAGTCGTGAAATAATGCCATCAATATCCGATGTAACAAAAGCAAAATGAGACACGCCCACTTGATGACCCTCGTGCTTGCGTCCGTCTTCGTCGCCGTCATCGTTAAAGGTTAAATATTGGTATTCATCGCCGAAGTGCACCCAATTTCTGTCTTTGCCATACCAGTTTCCCTCGCCACCTCCACGGACTTCCCAGTGGGGGAAAGCGGCACGGTAAAATGCGAGCGCGGCCGGAATGTCTCTTACTACTAGATTTAAATGTTCAATATGTAACACAGGCTTGTCCTTGTTTTTTTGGATTTGGAAGTAATCTGACTAAGAGGATAGAACCTCAACTTAAGTTGAGGTAAAGTGTTTTTTGCTATTATTTTTTTGGATTTCGGGGGTGCTTATGAGAGACCGAGACTTTTCGGTGGGAGAGGTAGCAAAACGATGTGATGTGAAGGTGTCGACACTGCATTTTTACGAAAAAAAAGATCTAATTCGAAGTTTGCGTAACGCGGGTAACCAGAGGCGTTACAAAAAAGACGTATTCCGTCGGGTGTCTGTGATTAAAGCCGCTCAAAAAATGGGTATTAGCCTGCAGGAAATTGCTAAAGAGTTTTCGGCCTTACCCAATAATCGAGCACTCAGCATGGCCGACTGGCAGCGACTCTCTCGTCACTGGCAGCAAGGCTTGAATGATCGAATAGCGTACCTTGAACGCTTGCGAGATTCGCTTACGGGTTGCATTGGCTGCGGGTGTTTATCAATGGATAATTGCCCGATATACAACCTTGAGGACAAATTGTCCGCGGAGGGCAGTGGTCCGCTAATTCTTAATCGACCGCTCGATGAATAAAATGTTACAGCTCGGCTTGGTCGGGTGATTTTCCCTGCAATTGCCAAGCGAAGGAAATTATGTGGGCAATGGCAATGTAAAGTGTCTCGGGAATCTCATCCCCTAATTCCAGTGTCATGAGCAAGTCAATCAAGGCGGGGTTATCACACAGGGGGACGTCATTCTGTTGGGCGATATCAATAATTTCATCCGCCAGTTCGCCCACGCCTTTAGCGGTAATTGTAGGGGTATTTTGACCGTCATAAAACAGCGCTACGGCTTTTTGTAGGTCGGGAGTATTTTCGCTCATGTGCGTACATCCACTAGTGAATAACCCAATTGCAGTGCCTTTTTCTCAGGTTGTCCTTGGAAGCACTGTAGGTCAGTTACCTCAATGCCATTGGCTGTGAGTTGATCGCGTAAACCGGTGAGGTGCTCTTGGGCCTTTTTCAGTGTTTCACTCTGCTCGGCCCAAAGCTTGGCCGACACTGCATCGTCAATAATTTTTAGATGTGCATAAAAACTGCCCATTTCAGGAAGTTCAAAAGACAGCATCACTTCCCACTGACGCACTTTTTTATTCTTGCCTGCATCGTCTTCTTGGTCTTGCCACTCGTCGTCGATGCGTATTTCTACACTGTGCACCTCATTGCCAAATTTGAAAGGCAGCTCCATTAACCAAGACTGTGTGGGCAGGGCCTGATCGGCGGTCAGTTGCAAGTGACTCAAACTGTGTAACTGCTGCATCTGTACTTTGGCTAAACTGGCCAGAATGGTTTGATGCAAAACCTGAGTCAGTTGATTGCGAATGGCTCGATGACCTTCAGCTGTGTTCAAGGTGGAGGAGGTATTTCGGCCGGGCAGTATATTTTGTAGCAGTTGTTGTAGTGCTTGATCGGTATTGCCCAATTTTGGGCTTGCTGCAAACAAGCGGTCTAAACCCTGGGCATCTGCCGCGAGCGGTTTGCCGAGGGAGTGCGTTGAGGATGTGAGAGCGTTCAATAAGTTAGATTTAACATCTCCACTTAAGGTCGCGTTCATTTGTTTGGGGCTAGGGTTTGCCATCGCAGTAGTTTGGCCCCTGAGGGGGGCGGTAATATTTGGCTTTATACCAGCAGGCGCAGTTCTTAAGTTCAACGAAGGTTTCTTTATGCTGGCTTCGGTGGTCGCGGAAGGAATAAAGGCTTGAGATTTTTGGGCGGCCAATTGTTCGCGACCTTTAGGGCTGAGCTGGGACGCCAGCTTGGCTTCTAACTGTACGCCGCTGTTTTGCAGTGCTTGTTTAACCCCCGCCGGCTTAGACAGTTGGTTTACGCTGGGTAAATTAACCAGCACTTTTTGAATGCCGGACTGTAATGCCGGTGGCACTACCGCCTGTTTAATCGGGCTGGCAAGCCTGTGCACTTGCTGCAGGGCCGAGAGCACTTTCTGCAAACCTTGCTGGTTGGGTAGGGCGGTGCGTAAGGCGTCGCGCACCACCGCTCTTGCGCTGTTGTCGACAGTGCTTTTCACCGCGCTTTGGGAGAGGCGAGTATCAATCACCGTCAAACGATTGGTGCCTGCCATTTTCAACATTAAGTGCTCACCCGCGCTTACGGCTTTGTCGGTGTAGGTAATGACAGGCTTGCCCTTTACTGTCATCTCTAGCAGCTTCAACTGTGGTGATTGCAGCAGTTTGAGCAACTGACTGTCTTGGCTAGACTTGGCAATGGCCGACAAAATAGCGGGGGGGATGACCGTTTGCCGCGGTATACCGCCGCCTTGATAAGCCGCTTGGGCCAATGCCTGAGTGAGCGACTGGCTAATAGTTTGTTGTCCTGCAAGGGCTTGAGTTTTTGTGCCAGGCGTACCGCCAGGCGGCTGGTGTTTGCTCAGCAGTTGCTGCAAAAGTTGGTCGCGCTGTTTCTCTGTGGCTAAAGTTGCTTGAATTACGCGCGCGCTTAGGGTTTCGCCCACCGCAACTTCTAGCAGTTTGGTGAGCGCCGCGGCATTGGGCACGCGAGCGGTGTCGCCACTGTTTAGTGAATTTTGCGGTAAGGGGGGTAATTCCATGCTTTGCGCCCAGTTTTAACTATTGAGTTATTATGCCCTAATTCACAATTGATCGGCGTCTGTTATTATAGCGGCCGAGGCGCAGAAAACTTTGTGCCCCATTGATCATAATTCAAGCGCTGCAATCCTTGATTAACCACCGCGAGTATGGCTTTTGACCTCATCACCTGTGAACACGACTCTACTGGAGCTTAAACAGCTTACCTGCGAGCGCGATCAACGCTGCCTGTTTACCGGCCTGCAAATGTCTCTGGAAGGTGGTGATATTGTGCAAATTGTTGGTCCCAACGGCAGTGGTAAAACCAGCCTCATTCGTCTGCTTACCACGATGTCTAGTGACTACCAGGGTGATATCTTGTGGCAGGGGCAAAGCTTGGTCGACAGCCGCTTAGATTACCTAAATCATTTGTTGTATCTAGGCCACCTGCCGGCGGTAAAAAAAGCCCTGTCGGCGCGCGAGAACCTGGCCTGGTTCAGTGGTATGAGTCAGGGGCATACTCAACTCGATTTAGATAAAGCGCTTGCCGAGGTTGGCCTCGAAGGCTTTGAAAATGTACCGTGCTACAGCTTATCGGCTGGGCAGCTTCGTCGCGTGGCGCTCGCGCGCTTACATCTAACGCCTGCGCGTGTTTGGGTTTTGGACGAGCCTTTTACCGCCATTGATGTACAGGGTGTTAAGCGTTTGGAGCGCTTACTGGCTGAGCATGCCGCCGGAGGCGGGCTTGTGGTTATTACCACTCACCAAACCTTAAACATCCCCGGCATTAAGCCCTTAAATTTGCTTGATTTCCAAGCGGATGAACAATACTACGAAAACGCAGAGGGCTGGCACAATGGATAGCCCCTCTATGAGTGCGGCCATTCGGGCCTTGCTGCGCCGAGACCTATTGCTGGCCTATCGCCATCGCGGAGAAATAGCCAATCCGCTCGTATTTTTCATGATTGTAATAACTATGCTGCCCTTGGGAATCAGCCCAGAATCGGCGGTATTGGGAAGTTTGGCGCCCGGGATGATATGGGTGGTGGCGCTCTTGGCCACGCTCCTGTCCCTCGACAGCTTATTTCGCAGTGACTTTGACGACGGCTCCCTCGAGCAGATACTCATCAGTCCTCACCCATTGTATTTCATTGTTTTAGTAAAAGTGTTTGTGCACTGGCTAGTCACGGGTTTGCCCCTGGCTCTGTTGTCGCCCCTGCTTGGGGTAATGTTATTTTTGCCTGAAGCGGGTTTTACGCCTTTATTTTTGTCCTTGTTGATGGGAACGGGGGTATTGAGCCTCATTGGTGCTATTGGCGCCGCGCTCACGGTGGCGCTGCGCAAAGGGGGGCTTTTATTATCGCTGATCATTATGCCCTTATATGTTCCCGTGTTAATCTTCGGCGCGAGCGTAGTGCGCTCGGCGATTGAAGGCTTTCCAATCGCCGGAGAGCTAGCGGTGTTAGGGGCTTTATTGGCAGTGTCTATTGTTCTGGCTCCCATGGCGGCGGCCGGCGCTCTGCGCATCAGTGTAAACGGTTAAAAGAGGTAGATAAGTGGCTTGGCAATGGTTTTATCGTTTGGGCTCTCCCCGTTGGTTTTATGAAAAAACCAACCGATGGATTCCTTGGTTGGCCACAGTAACGGCGCTATTGTTGATTACTGGCGCTGTGTGGGCATTGGGTTTTGCGCCCGCCGATGCAAAACAGGGTAATAGCTACCGGATTATCTACATTCATGTGCCCGCCTCATTTTTAGCACTTGCGGGCTATTACGTAATGGCCATTGCAGGTGCCATTGGCCTCATTTGGAAGATGAAGCTCGCAGACATGGTGATGAAATCTGCCGCGCCCATTGGCGCAGCACTCACCTTTATGGCGCTGGTTACCGGCGCGGTGTGGGGCAAGCCCACCTGGGGTGCTTGGTGGGTTTGGGATGCACGCATTACCTCAATGCTGGTGCTGTTTTTTCTTTATTTGGGTGTGATTGCTCTACAGGGCGCCTACCAGCATCAGGCAACGGCCGACAAAGCCAGCGCCATTTTGGCTTTGGTGGGCACCGTAAACATTCCAATCATCTATAAATCTGTAGATTGGTGGTACACCTTGCACCAGCCTGCCACGTTAAAATTGACCTCAGCCTCAAGCATTCACCCGTCAATGTTATATCCCTTGTTGTTGATGATTGTGGGCTTCTATTGTTTTTACGCCTTGGCATTAATGTTTTATACCCGCGCTGAAATTGTCCAGCGAGAGCGGCGCACAGCCTGGGTCAATGAACTGGTTGGAGCCGCCAAATAATGGAATTTCAATTTGCATCTCTGGCCGAGTTCTGGGCCATGAAGGGCCACGGCCCCTACGTTTGGGCCTGTTACGCTCTGGCTTTATCAACCTTAGTTTATTTGATTGATGCGCCACGTCGTCGGCACCATCAATACCTGAAGCAGCAGCGCGCTCTGAAAGTGGCGCAAGCGCACATTAATAAATCGTCTGAGAAATAGTACTTATGCATCCCCTTAGAAAACAGCGCCTGTTCATGGTGTTATTTATTGTCATTTTTGCCAGTATTGCCGTGGGTTTACTGAGCTTTGCCCTGCGTGAAAATATTAATTTATTTTACCCGCCTTCAAAAATAGTCTCGGGAGAAGCCCCCATAGATAAGCGCATTCGAGCGGGCGGGTGTGTTTTGCCCGGCAGTGTAAATCGCTCTGGCGACTCTTTAGACCTCGATTTCTTAGTCACTGACGGCCGCTCCGAAGTTATGGTGCGCTACTCGGGTATTTTGCCCGATCTCTTTGCAGAAGGCGAAGCAGTGGTGGTTAACGGCAAGCTGGACGGCGACGGCGTTTTCCAAGCGACAGAAGTGTTGGCCAAGCATGACGAAACTTACACTCCTCCCGAAGTAGCCTCCATTATGGAAAGTACCACCGACGAGCAGGGTGTCGAGCATCAAAAAACTTGTGAAGGTTTAGATTATGATTCCTGAACTTGCTCACTTTGCGTTAATTCTTGCCTTGGGCTTGGCAGCTTTAATGGCCGCCGTGCCGCTGGTGGGGGTGGCGAATGACAATATCTTGTGGATGCGCGCCAGTCGCTCGCTAGCTGTTGGCTTTTTTGTCTTTATTGCTCTGGCTTTCGCGTGCCTTGCTTACAGTTTTTTAATCGATGATTTTTCTGTGAAATATGTCGCGCAGAATTCAAACACATTGCTGCCAGACCGTTATAAATTTAGCGCAGTGTGGGGTGGGCACGAAGGTTCGCTGCTACTCTGGATTTTAATTCTAGCTACATGGACTTTGTTGGTGGCAACGTTCAGCCGCAATTTACCCCTGGATATGCTGGCTAGAGTGCTGTCGGTGATGGGCATGATCGCGGTGGGCTTCTTGTTGTTTATGTTGCTTACCTCAAACCCCTTCGACCGCCTTCTGCCCAATGTTCCAACGGAAGGTTCCGACTTAAACCCTCTCTTGCAAGACTTCGGGCTAATTATTCATCCGCCCATGTTGTACATGGGTTACGTGGGTTTTTCCGTGGCCTTTGCCTTTGCCATTGCCGCCCTGATGTCTGGTCGTTTAGACAGTGCTTGGGCGCGCTGGTCTCGGCCTTGGACAAATACGGCTTGGGCATTTTTAACCGTTGGTATTGGCTTGGGTAGCTGGTGGGCTTATTACGAATTGGGTTGGGGTGGTTGGTGGTTCTGGGACCCAGTGGAAAATGCTTCTCTGATGCCTTGGCTGGTAGGCACTGCACTTATCCATTCTTTAGCGGCAACAGAAAAGCGTGGAGTGTTTAAAAGTTGGACCATACTGTTGGCCATTATCGCGTTTTCTTTGAGTTTACTCGGAACCTTCTTAGTTCGTTCCGGTGTTTTAACCTCCGTGCACGCTTTTGCCAACGACCCCGAGCGGGGCGTCTTTATTCTAGGATTTCTTTTGTTCGTGGTGGGCGGCTCACTAACCTTATACGCCTTGCGGGCGCCGGTAGTGAAAAGCGTTGTGAAGTTCAATTGGTTGTCGAGAGAGTCTTTTCTCTTGGCTAACAACGTGTTGCTGATGATCGTGATGGCCACCGTGTTGTTAGGCACCCTATACCCTCTGTTTGCCGATGCTCTGGGTTGGGGCAAAATTTCCGTGGGCCCTCCTTACTTCAATTTCTTTTTTGTTCCTCTAATGGGGCTGCTATGTGTGCTCATTGCAGTAGCTCCTATGGTGAATTGGAAGCGCAGTAAAGCACAAGATCTGATGAAGCAGCTATGGTTACCTTTGGGTTTGGCCATTAGCACCGCAGTTATCTTTCCTTGGCTCTACCACGAAGACTACAAGTGGACGGCGGGCGTGGCGGTTTTGATTTCTGTGTGGCTAATTGCCGGCAACAAAATGGATCTGTGGTATCGCCTTCGCCATGCCAAAACACCTTTGCAGGGTCTGCTTAAACTGACTCCCAGTTACTACGGCATGCTGCTGGCGCATATTGGTATGGGCCTGTGTGCTTTGGCGGCTTGCTTGGCCACTATATACAGTGATCAGCGCGACCTGCGAATGGAGCCTGGCAAGTCTGTGGACATCGGCGGTTACCGCTTTGAATTGCGGGAAATTAGTCGTTTGGCTGGCCCCAACTATATGGCTGATGAAGGCCTTATTGATGTTTATAAAAACGGCGAATTGGAAGCTCAGTTAAGGCCACAAAAACGCCGCTATAAGTCGGGTGGTAATATCATGACGGAAGCAGCGATAGACCCCGGTTTATTCCGCGACTTATATGTGGCTTTGGGTGAACCGCTTAATAATGGCGCTTGGTCTGTGCGGGTGCATTTCAAGCCCTTTGTGCGGCTAATTTGGTTGGGCGTTATCATGATGGCCCTGGGTGGAATTTTGGCTGTGAGCGACAAACGTTACCGTAAAAGAAAAACCGCGGAACAAAAGGCGAGCGTCGCTCTAGGTGATACCAATGCAACGGTTTAAGTTATTCATACCACTGATTATCTTTGTCATTCTTGCGCTATTCTTTTGGAAAGGTTTGTCTTTAGACCCCAGTGCGATGCCCTCAGCCCTGATTGACGACCCGGTGCCTAACTTTGAGTTGCCCACTGTGAAAGACGAATCGACCTTAGTGACACAGGATGTTTTTAAGGGCCAGGTCAGCTTACTCAACGTTTGGGCCACCTGGTGTATTTCCTGTCGAGTGGAGCACCCCTACCTCAATAAATTGTCGGGAGAGGGGGTGGCAATTTATGGTGTGAATTACAAAGATGACACTATCGCCGCTCAAAAATGGTTGCAGGAATTTCACGACCCTTACCAGCTAAGTGTTGTTGATGCTGATGGTCGCTTAGGTATTGATTTGGGCGTGTTTGGCGCTCCGGAAACTTACCTCATAGACCAGCGCGGTGTCATTCGTTACAAGCATGTAGGTGTTGTTGATGAACGCGTGTGGAGCAAAATATTGAAACCTCTCTACGATAGCCTGCAGTAAAATTCCGTGACTTATAGTGTGCCAGCGCAGGCTATAAATCACGAGCTCGAAGAAAAACGCAGCCGCTTTATTACCTTCATTGAACCCGTTGCCAGCCGCGCAGATGCTATGAGGTTTTTGGCTCAGTTGCGGCTGCGCTTCCCCGACGCCAGTCATCATTGCTGGGCCTTTGTTCTCGGCAACCCATATAGCCCCAGTGAAATGGCTTGCAGTGACGACGGCGAGCCCTCGGGTTCGGCGGGCAAGCCTATGCTGCAAATTTTACAATATCGGGAGGTGGGTGACGTGATGGCTGTGGTGGTGCGTTATTTTGGCGGCACTAAGCTGGGTGTTGGCGGTTTGGTTCGCGCTTATGGTGCGGCGGTACAGCAGGCGATCGAAAAAACGCCATTGCTTAAACAAGTAACGAAAGTCTCCGTGAACTTAAAATTTGACTATGCCTTCGAGGCCAATATTCGCCATTTATTAAGTGAGAGCGAGGGTGAGATTATTAGCTGCGATTACACGGAGTGTGTGACGATGCAGTGTTTACTCGAAGAGAAAGTGCTGAGTGACTTGCGTGATTCAATTAATAATTTAACCCAAGGAAAGGCTGTAATTCGCGGCGACTTTGGGAAATAGAGTTCGGTGTTTCAAAATGGGGTTCAGTGACACTGAACCCCAAAATAAATCTTATTGAGAAACCTGATGCATGTGAACGTCTTGCTGAGGGTATGGAATTGATATTTTGTTCTCATCAAAGCCTTTCTTCACGTTTTCCAGCATGGCAAAGTGCACGCCCCAATAATCTCCTGCATTAACCCAGATGCGAACCACAAAATTCACTGAGCTGTCGGCCAGTTCAGATACAGCAATGAAAGGCGCAGGATCGGTAAAGACTCGCTCGTCTTTTTCAATGATGCTCAACAACACCGCTTTAGCCTGATCAATATCGTCGTTATAGCCAATACCAAAGTTTAGGTCTACACGACGCGTTGCTTCAGTTGAGTAGTTAATCATTGAGCTGGTTGAAATGGGGGCATTGGGAATAATGATGGTTTTATTATCGCCTGTTTTCAGTATGGTATTGAAAATTTGAATGGCCTTAACGGTGCCCGCATAGCCCTGAACTTCAACAAAATCACCTACTTTATAAGGCTTGAAAAGCATCAGCATTACACCACCGGCGAAATTTTGCAGAGTGCCTGACAAGGCCATGCCCACAGCCAGACCGGCAGCACCAAATATAGCAATAAAAGATGTCACTTCAATACCGACCATGCCAGCGATGCTGAGTATGAGCAGCGCTTTCAAGGTCATGGTGCACAAGCTGGTGACAAAGGTTTGCAGCGACACATCAACATCGCGAGTGGCCATGGTGCGTTGCACTCCCTTACCCACCATTTTGATGAGCCAGAGGCCAACAATTAGTGTGAGTACAGCCAAAATGATCTTTGGGCTAAACTCTATGGCCATCGCCGTAATTTGTTCTAAGTGTTTGTCAATATTGTCCATTTGTACCTTCCCTAAAGCTTAAAATAATTGATTAATTATGCTACCGTGCGCACCGGTTTAAACCACGCTACGACATTGGTCGCTAAAAATTCCCGCTTTGCCTCATCGGCAAGCCCATCTTGTTCGGAGAAAAAGATGCCTCTAAAGAAAACTTTAAGGAATATCACGCTACTTTGCAATGCAGCTTGTGCATTGTTGGCTGTTTCTGTTCATGCGGAGGAGAGCTCTCCCTGGCAGACAGATTTAGAATTGGGTTATGTGTCCACCAGTGGCAATACTGAAACCACCACCGTAAAGACCCGAGCGGATGTTACCCACACCGCCGGTGTTTGGAAAAATACCACTCATTTCGATTCACTGAACACCAGTGAAGAGGAAGGTAGGTCCGCTGAGAAATATTTTGTCTCTAATAAGCTGGACTACAAGTGGTCTGATAGCAGTTACTGGTTCGCTTATGGCTCTTTCGACGATGATCGTTTCAGTGGTTTTGAATGGCAAGCTACAGCGGCGGCGGGTTACGGTCGTACCTTTCTACTTGACCGTGAAAATATGAACTTGGATATAGAAGCGGGCCCAGGTTATCGCACCAGTAAGCTGGATGAGGCGCTAAATGGCGATGATGAGAATGAAGTGATTTTACGCGGTTACGGCAAATATCAGTGGAATGTGAGTCAAAACGCGGTATTTGAGCAAGAGCTATCTATGGAGTCGGGCGCCGACAATACCATATCTAAGTCTATTACTTCGCTGAAGACGACTATTGTGGGTGCTTTGGCCTTAAAACTGGCTTACACGGTTAAATACACAGATGAAGTGCCATCTGGGAAAAAACACGCCGATACTGAAACCTCAGTGACGGTGGTTTACAGCTTCTAGTTTCTTGATGCAGGTCAATGAGTTCATAGAGCATTGGCCTATCCTTATCTTCATTGAACAGGAGGTAAGAAAATGTATTTAGATTCAGTGGTGTTATCCGGTATCGCAATTGTATTGTTAACGTGTGCGGTTTTTTATTATGTAGGCGTTTACGCTTACAGGCACTTTAAGCAAGATGTTGCCGAACATCCAGAGGAAAGCAAAACTAAAAATAAGCTGTAGACTGGTGGATTTACAGCGGCGTTTTTCTCCGCCGCTGCGTGTATTTTCGAGGATTATTTCAGCTATAAATTATTTAAAGACCATAGTGCTGTCACTCACTTTGCTATAACCCAATATAAGCTTGTCCAGTAAGTAGTTATGGTTAAGCTTCCATGGCTTAGTGTTTGCTTGCTTGGGTAGCTGTTCTTTTGCTCTTTCAATATAACCAGAATTAAGGTTCATGAGAGGCTCTTCTTCAAGGGCGGCTCCCTGGGTTTTTGGTGTGCACTGCTTAAAGTTGTTTTTGTCCATGTAGTTCAAAAGACGGCAGACATACTCGCAGGTCAGGTCAATCTTTAGTGTCCAGGACGCATTGGAGTAACCCATCGCAAAAGCGTGATTGGGGATGTCGCTCAGCATCATGCCTTTATAAGTCCAAAGGTCGTTCTGTTTCACGACTTCTTCATCAATTGAAATCTCAATGCCTCCGCCAATTCTCATGTCTAAGCCTGTGGCCGTCACTATAATGTCGGCGTCTAAGGTTTTGCCTGACTTTAGTTTTAAGCCTGTCTCCGTAAAACAATCTATGTGATCAGTTACCACAGAGGCCTTACCCTGTTTAATGACCTCAAATAAATCACCGTCAGGCACAAGACATAGGCGCTGATCCCAGGGTTTGTAGCTAGGGGTGAAATGGGTGTCTACATCGCAGTGTTCACCAATCGCCGAACGCACCTCGTTGATGAGGTAATCCTTCGCCTTGAGCGGGTATTTTTTTAAATACCAAAATAAATAGCGGCCATGCAAAATATTTTTCCAGCGCGCGATGGGGTGAATAAAGCGCTCGGAAAGACCCCGTCGCAAAAATTTAATGAAGGGGTCAACCGATGGACGTGAGGCTATGTAAGTAGGGGAGCGCTGTAACATGGTAACGTGGCCAGCTTGTTCCGCAAGAGAGGGAAGCAGTGTGACGGCCGTGGCGCCACTGCCAATAACCACGATTTTCTTGTCTTTGTAGTCGAGCTTTTCGGGCCAGAATTGTGGGTGCACAACCTGACCTTTGAATTGTTCTGCGCCCTCAAAATCGGGGGTGTAACCCGCTTCATAGTTGTAGTAACCACTGCAAGATAATAAGAAATTGCAGGTCATAAGTATTGGTTCGGCTTGACCCTCGCGAATAACTTCAACTGTCCAGAGTTGCGTCTCACTGCTCCAAGAGGCTTTGCTCACCTGCTGTTGATAGCGAATATGTTGGTCAATACCAAACTCGCAGACCGTTTCCTGTAAATAACGGATGATACTTGGGCCATCGGCAATGGCTTTAGCCTGTGTCCAGGGTTTGAAAGCAAAGCCCAGTGTGTACATGTCGGAGTCGGAGCGAATGCCTGGATAGCGAAACAAATCCCAAGTGCCACCGAGCTGAGCGCGATTTTCCAATATGGCATAAGTCTTATTGGGGCAGCGCTCTTGGAGGTGATAAGCTGCACTAATGCCAGATATTCCGGCACCAACGATTAGCACATCTAAGTGTTCGGTCATGGTGTTTACCTGTGCTTGCGGGCAAGCTGAGAGTAGTGATTATTATTGTTAATCTACCCAGTGTCACACATTATGACTTTTTATTAAAGTCAAGCCTATTAGGCTTTAGTCGAAACCTAATAGCTGTAAGACTCGTCTGGAAACGCGCCTTCTCTAACGTCCTTGGCGAATGCGCCAACCGCGTCTTGAATCAGATTGCGCACAGCGCAATACTCTTTGTTAAACCGCATGGGTGCCTCACTTTGATTTAGGCCAATTAGATCATTAATAACCAATACCTGTCCGTCGCAGGCCGAGCCTGCACCTATGCCTATGGTGGGAATGGACAGAGCCTCGGTAATTTCTCGAGCTAGGTCGGCGGGAATAGCTTCTAGCACTAAGGCAAAGGCTCCGGCACTTTCCACCGCTTTGGCGTCGGCTAGAAGCTTTTGTGCCGAACTTGAGCTTTTGCCCTGTACCTTGTTGCCACCCATGGCATGATAAGACTGGGGTGTTAAACCAATGTGAGCCATAACCGGGATGCCGGCATGAGTCATTTTGGCAATGCTGCCGCAAACTTCGCTGCCGCCTTCCAGTTTTACGGCCGACACCTTTGCTTCCTTGATGAGCCTGATGGCGGCTTCCAGTGCGCCATTTTCGCCTTGTTGGTAACTACCAAAGGGTAGGTCGGCAACCACCAGCGAGCATTGTGCACCCTGCCTAACCATGGCGGCATGATAGCTCATCTGCTCCAGAGTGACGCCTAGGGTGGTTTCTTCACCCTGCACAACGCAACCTAAGGTGTCGCCCACCAGCAAAATATCGGCGTGGCCGTCGAGCAGGCTGGCCATGGTGTGGTCGTAAGCCGTTAGCATCACCAGCTTTTTCTCGTTTTTCATGGCTTGTAGTTTTGGGACAGTAATCTTTGGCTGTGCCTTGGCTTGCATCATAATATTCTCCGGCATTTTTGGGTGGACAGGGCCGCCAGATTGCCCCATGCTCATGTCAAAGTAAATTCTATCAATTTGTTTGGCTATAAAAGTAAAAGCTTGGGTTTTAGTTATGACGTTAGATGATCTGAAAATATTCGTTGCGGCCTGCGAAGACAAAAATTTAAGTGCCGTTGCCCGCAATATGCAGTGTACGCAGCCCGCGGTGAGTCAGCACATTGTGCGTCTTGAAAAAGAGCTGGGTGTCGCACTATTAGAGCGAAAGGCTCGGGGTGTAGAGCCTACTCAAGCTGGCAAGGTGTTTTATGATCATGTCCTGGAAGGTCTGGACAGTATCGCTCTTGGGGTGAGGCAAGTTCAACAATTGGCGGCCGGCGAGATGGGCTCCTTGGGTATCACTACAGGCGGCACAACCATAAGGCACTTTATGAGTGATTCTGTGGTGGCCTTTCGTCAGCGTTACCCCAATGTGCAACTGCATTTTCACTCAACTAATTCACACCGACGGTGCATCGATGCCTTGCGCAATGAGCAAGCCGATTTAGCATTTATAACCATCGGTGATTCCATTAAAGGTATAGAACAGCGCCCATTTGTCGAAATGCCTTGGGTACTAGTGGTGCCTGAAGGTGATAAGCTTGCGCAAAATAACAATCTTAAAGCTAGGCAATTAAAAAACATTTCATATATTGCCCTTAAGGAATCATCAACTTCGCAAAATCAACTCACTCGCTTGCTTCAGGATAAGGGCGTTCAATACCAGACCATTACCACGGTAGATGACTGGGACACCGCCATTCAATTTGTTGAAATGGGCTTGGGTTACGCGATTACGCCACAGCGCCATGCGGAAAATTTGCGAGCTCAGCACCGTGTGGCGAACATTCCCATTGTTGATTTGCCGCCCGTTGCCTTTGGTTGGGCGTCTCGGCGTTGGAAGTCGCTGCCAAAAATCGCGGTAGATTTTGTGAATTTATTTGAGTCGGCAGCGAGCACTTGGGTGAATGATTAAGGTTTTGTAAACAATCCATTCTAGCTCCATCGGTATTTATGCAGGAAAAATTATGAAGGTAATAAGCGGCAAGGGTTTTGCCATGGTATGGATTTTGGCCTTGAGTAACGCCCTGGCCGCGTCAACCTTAAGCGCTATGATGCTGGTGGGCAGTTTGGTCGGCATTATATTGGCTCCATCTGCCGATTGGGCCACCTTGCCTATCGCGGTGATTGTTGTTGGCACAGCCATGGGGGTTTACCCTGCCACTCGAGCCATGGCCATGCTAGGGCGGAAGAGGGCTCTGGCCCTGTCGATGTTATTGGGAATATTAGCCTGTGGTTTGGCTGCCTTCAGCCTTGAGATAAAGAGTTTTGTTTTATTTTGTATCGCCTCCCTCTTTTTGGGTGTCACTAATGCTGCACTGTTGCAAACTCGCTTCGCGGCAATGGAGTTGGTTGACCCGGCTTCGGGTTCAGCCGCGGCGTCACTTATCATGTGTGGCGGTATTATCGCCGCGGTGTTGGGGCCAGAGCTTGCGGTCATGGGCATGAATATCACCGCCGTGGATTACCAGGGGGCATTCTACCTAGCCGGTCTATGTTTGTTGCTGGGTATGTTGGTGTTAACCGCCTACAGGCCTGGCGCCATGTCTGTGGTCGACAAGCAGGCATCGGTGCGTTCAGCTGGGCAGTTAATGCGTAATCCGACCTTTTATTTGGCCTTAACCAGCGCTGTAGTGGCTTACATCATAATGTCCTTTGTTATGACCGGCACACCTATCAGTATGCACCATGTGCACGGTCATTCCCTTGAAGATACAAAATTTGTTATTCAGAGCCATATTGCCGCAATGTTCTTACCGTCTATGATAGCGCCATTCATTTTTCGTGCGGTGGGCATTCGCGGAACGATGATTTTGGGTTTGCTCTGTTATTGCGTGACAATCGTGCTCGCCAGTCTTGATACGAGCGTGCAAGGGTTTTGGTTTCAGTTGGTCTTTTTGGGCGTGGGCTGGAATTTTCTGTTTCTGGCAGGCACTTCGCTATTGCCAAGTGCTTACAGTGAAAGTGAAAAATACAAAGCACAGGCGCTTAATGACGGTATTGTATTTTCAGCTCAAGCCATTGCCGCGCTGTCGGCGGGCTGGGCAATGACCCTGCTGAGCTGGCCACAAATGTTGATTATTTGTATTGCACCGGTACTGCTTATGGTGGCGATGTTGGTGCAAGGTCGCTTAAAGGAGTCTGGGGCTCAATGAAATTTAACAAACCGAAGCTGGAATCTACACGGCTCTCTATTCGTTTGGTGAACCGAAGCGATGCGCCAGTAATTTATGAGTTACACGCCGACAAACAGGCAATGGCTTACTGGAGTTGCCCGCCTTATGAGCAGCTGGCGCAAGCTGAAAAGCAGGTTGAGGCTGCCCTCAATGATTACAGCTCGGGAAGCTCGATCATGTTGGGTCTCTATTTGAAGCAGAGTGGGGTGCTGATCGGTACTTTGTCCTTGTTCAGTATCCATGAAGAGTCCCGAAGAGCTGAAATAGGTTACATGCTTTCACGTGCCTATTGGGGGCAGGGTTTGATGACTGAAGCATTAGAGGCTTTTTTGCACTGGTGCTTCCGGGATTTGAATTTGCACCGTCTTGAGGCTGACATAGATCCGAACAACACGGCCTCGGGGAATTTGCTAAAGCGTTGTGGTTTTGTTCTTGAAGGTTTGCTTCGGGAGCGCTGGATTGTCGCTGGCAAGGTCACAGATTCTGAATTATTTGGACTGTTAAGCGATGACTATGAAAAACGTATTTCTCTTTAGGTGGACTTGGAGTATCAAGCTAGGTGTAATTTTATTGCTTGTGGCGCTTGTCACCTACACTTCGCTTGGCCCCGCTACAGCACCTCATAAGCAGATTTTTATCAATGCTCAAGTGCTGACTATGGACAAAAATAACTCTGTAGCAGAAGCCATTGCTCTGGAAAATAATAAAATTGTAGCGATTGGCAGCAGCGTCGAAATATCCAAGCTTATTACTTCCCGGACACAGGTGAATGATCTGCAAGGTAAGACTTTGATCCCAGGGTTTATTGATGCCCATGGTCACTTCCCTGGCTCAGGTTTATTCAAGGTGTCGGCGGACTTGCGCAGTCCGCCGATGGGGGGCGTCACTACAATGACAGAATTACTCGAGGCCTTGAAGCAGGAAGCGTTTGCTAAAGCTCCTGGGGAGTGGGTCACGGGCAGTGGTTATGACGATACACTGATTGCGGAGCGCCGCCACCCAACGCGGCAAGAGTTAGATTCAGTGTCGCTGGAGCACCCGATATACATCACTCATACCTCGGGCCATATGGGGGTGGCCAATAGCGCGGCCTTAAATGACCTTGGCATCACATCCGAGACCTCCAACCCCAAAGGCGGTGTTATTGTCAGAGACGCCGTGAGTGGTGAATTGACGGGATTACTTGAGGAGACCGCACAGAAACCGGCCACGGCGCGGGCGCTAGACTTTTCCATTTCTCAAATCATGACACTGTTTCAGTTCGCGATTAAAGAGTATGCCGCCGCCGGTATCACCACCGCTCAATCCGGTGGCTTGGACGAAAGATCATTAAAAGTTATTGCCTTAGCCTCGCGCCTAGGCTTTATTCCGTTTCGTGTAGAGCTGTGGCCTTGGTATGAGGATCTTGCAGAAGATATTTTATCTGGGAGCTTTGTTGAGGCTGATTTTGAATCGGAGTTAGCGAAGATTGGCGCTGTGAAGATTGTTGCGGACGGCAGCATTCAAGGTTTTACCGGCTATCTTGCTCGGCCTTATCATACTCCATACAAGGGCGATAAAGACTATCGCGGATATCCCGTGGTGGCCCATAAAGATTTAGTATTACAGCTTGAAAAACTGCACAAAGCCCGACATAGAATTGCCGTTCACGGCAATGGCGATGCTGCAATTGACGATATCCTTGATGCCTTCGCGCAAGCGCAGGCAAAATACCCCATGGAAGATCCTCGCTTAGTGCTGATCCATTCACAAATGGCGCGCAAGGACCAGCTGCTGAAAATGAAGGCGCTGGGTATTACTCCCAGTTTTTTCACGGCGCATACCTATTACTGGGGCGATCGCCATTCAGAATTGTTTATGGGGCCTGAGCGAGCTTCGCGCATGAGCCCTACAAAAACTGCTCAGGAGCTTGATCTGAGATTTTCAGTGCACCTAGATGTCCCAATTGCACCTATGGAGCCTTTCACTTTGCTTTGGAGTACCGTAAATCGTCGGTCTACCGCTGGGAATGTTATTGGTTCTGCTCAGAAAATTTCCACACTCGCAGCACTGCGAGCGATGACAATCGACGCGGCATATCAGATTTTCCGAGATCACGAAATTGGTTCGATTGAAGTAGGGAAGATGGCAGATCTGCTTGTGCTTGATAAAAACCCTTTGACAGTGGATCCTATGAATCTACGCGGCTTAAAAGTCGAGCGCACAATTGTTAACGGCGTTACCATCTACGAAGGCTAGGCCTTTTTATTTTTGATAACGCTTTATTCGACAGCTTAGAGGTGGTGAGTAAAAGTTAGCGCTTAAGCCCCTTGTTCATTGGGCATGCTCTGGTGTTAGTGTTCGTGAAAAAAACCTGAATTTGATTCATCTTTCGAGGCGCCTCGGGCTTTCAAATGGGGCTGAAAGCTGGCTCTACAAATATTGATTTTCAAGAGATAAATATGAATAAATTGGAAGTGTTTCTTTTAGGTCTTATTTTATTTTTTCCTCTCGTAGATTTCATTAGCGGAAAATTTAAGTCAGAAAACAAGATGGTTGAATACTTGAAAACCGCTTTTTTCATTTGGGTTCCTACTCTACTGCTTATCTATCTTTTTGCTAAGGCTGAGCTCTCGGTTGTCGATTTCGGGTTTGTAGTTGACGGTAACTGGAGAAATATTTTATTTGGCAGCTTGCTTGTTGTCGCAGTAATTTACTTGCTGATATTAATTAAATCCATTCAGGCAAGCGAAGAGTTAAGGGCAGAAGTAATAAAAAAGACCGAAGCCTTTAAAGATATTCTTCCAACTACTAAAAATGAAATGCTGGTATTTACGCTGATAGTTTCTGTTACCGCGGGAGTTTGCGAGGAGCTGATTTTTCGAGCTTATCTTTTTACTCTTTTGGATAGTCATCTTGGTGTGGTCGCCGCAATATTATTGAGTAGCCTTATTTTTGGTCTTTGGCATTTATATCTAGGCTGGCAGGAAGTAATTAGAACCAGTGTTATGGGAGCCGTATTTTGTGGTATTTATATTTTTACTGGGAATATTATTCTGCCCATTCTAGTGCATATCTTTGTCGACGTTTACAGCGGGCTGATGTGTTATTTTGCCATGCGTAAGCCGCGATGTATTGTTCAGGAAAGCTAGCGGTACATTAAAAATCTGTTAACTAAGGGGGGGGTGAAATTTAAGAGGGGTGTATTAAGCGCTTCATAAGAAAAGAAAAAATAATGGCGGACCGGACGGGACTCGAACCCGCGACCTCCGGCGTGACAGGCCGGCATTCTAACCAGCTGAACTACCGGTCCGCAAAATCTCTAGCGAGTGTAACCACTTTGTTCAAGAAGTGGTGGGTGGTACAGGGGTCGAACCTGTGACCTACGCCTTGTAAGGGCGCCGCTCTACCAACTGAGCTAACCACCCTCGCTGTCTGAGAGAGGTGCGTATTCTAACCATTAATCCTTGGCCGTCAACGATTTTTTTAATATTTTTTAAAGACTTACATTGATACCCCCAAAACCGCAGTGTTTGCTATAATCTCGCCTCTCTTTTCAGGCTAGGTGTCTCAAGGTGTTGCGAACATTTTTTATCCTATGTGTATTCTGTCTCTCTGCGGTGAATTCTCAAGCTTTGGTCGAAGTCTATCAATTCGACAGCGATCAACAGCGTCAGCGCTACCAAAGCTTCGTCGACGACCTGCGCTGCCCAAAATGCCAGAACCAGAATTTGGCCGGCTCAGATTCCCCCATAGCCTCTGACTTGCGTCGGGAGCTGCACGAGTTATTGAAAAACGGTATGAGCGATAAGGAGATCGTCGATTTTATGGTCGATCGCTATGGCGATTATGTGCTCTACAGCCCTAGGCTTCAGCCTAATACCTGGTTGCTTTGGTTTGCGCCTCTGGCCTTGCTGATGGTGGGTGGCCTTGTTATTGCCTTGATTGTGCGCCGCCGTAACGCCAGCGCCCCAGAAAGAACCCCTTTGACCAAAACTGAGCAGGATCGCTTAAATGCGCTGCTGAAAAAGGCTAAATAAAAAATGAATGCAATTATCTTGGGTATGGGCTTGTTGGGGCTGCTGGCGCTGGGTTTTATTCTCTGGCCCTTGTTGGGGCATCGCAAACAGAGTGTCACTCCATTGGGCGATAGCTTGAGTGCTGAACGGCAGCAGGCTAATGTCAGCTTGTATCAAGAACACCTAGATGAGCTCAAGGCCAATTTGGCTCGTGGCGCCATTGATGAAGATCAGTATCAAACCTTATTGCTGGAGCAGCAGAGGGCCCTGCTAGAAGACAGTCAGTCTCAAGCTGGGCACTCTACCAGCTCTGTGTCGCAGGGGAAGCTAGGGCTAGTGCTTATTGCCTTGGTCTTGCCGGTACTGGCTAGTGTTTGGTATTGGCAGCAGGGCGCGGCACAAGATTGGCAAATAACTCAAGATATCGCGGAGAAGTATCGAAGCGACATTGCTGCCATGCAGGCCGGCCGCCGCCCAGATAAGCAGCCCGCACTGGCCCTGATCAGTCGGCTGCAGTCGCGACTGGAAAGTAAGCCAGAGAATCAGCAGAACTGGTATTTGTTGGCTCGCACCGCCATGGAGCTGCAAGATTACTTGCTCGCCATTAAGGCCTATCAGCGCCTACTGCAGTTGGCCCCCAATTCTGGAGGCATTATGGCAGAGCAGGCGCAAGCTATGTTTTTGGGTAATGGCAACCAAATGTCCCCCGATGTGGCCGCAATGGTCGCTAAATCACTGACACTTGAGCCCAATAACACAACCGCCTTGGGTCTGGCGGGAATCGCTGCGTTTGAGCAAAAAAATTACGCCATGGCCATCCAAAGTTGGCGCCAAGCACTGAAGTTTAACCTCGCCCAGGGGGAAAATGGGCAATCAAGTGGCACTCAGGCGCTGATGGGCGGTATAGCTCGAGCTCAGGAGTTGCTGGGAGAGTCTGGCGGCGGTATAGAAGAGCCTGCTCAAGGAGCTGAGTTGTCAGCGCTGCCTTCAATCAGTGTGAACGTCGAGATCAGTGAGGGCATCGCCACGAGCTCGGACCAAGTGGTATTTGTCTACGCCAGAGCGTGGCAGGGTTCCAAAATGCCTTTGGCCATTCGCAAGCTAAGCGTCGCTGACTTGCCCCTCACTGTGACTTTGGATGAGTCTATGGCTATGGCCCCAGGAATGACCATTGCTAGCGTGCCAGAGCTAGAAGTTATTGCTCGCCTGTCGAAAGATGGTGGCGCTATCGCTCAGCCAGGAGACTGGATTGGCAGTAGTGGAATGCTGGAGCTTAAAGGCGCTCCGGCAAGTGTCGCAATAGTAATCTCGGAAATGCTGCCTTAAGTTCATGGAGGCCAAGGGAGGGTGCTTGGACCAGCAATAGGCCGCTGGACACCCTGTGTTAAAGCCTCAGGCTGGCCTTATTCCACCCCAATCGTCAGGCTCGTGGATCTTTCATAGGGCCTCTTGCTACCCAGAGGCTAAAACCCCTGCCTTCATAGGTGAAAAGCCCGCACCAAGCGTGTAGAATCGGCAAAATATTTACATTGGCAAAATCGGCGTGCACCATTGTTGCTTCTAAGTGCAATGCTGTTCCCCGCCAATTCCAAAAAACATAACAAAATCAAAAGTTTAAGTGAAAACGATTTATGCGGTTAAAATGCATCAAGCTGGCAGGCTTTAAATCATTTGTTGATCCAACGACAGTTAATTTCCCCAGCAACTTGTGTGCGATTGTGGGACCCAATGGTTGCGGCAAATCGAATACCATTGACGCTGTGCGTTGGGTGATGGGTGAGTCATCGGCGAAGAACCTTCGCGGCGAGTCGATGACGGACGTTATTTTTAATGGCTCTGGAGGGCGTAAGCCCGTGGGGCAGGCTTCCATCGAGCTGGTTTTTGACAATAGCGACGGCACCCTTAAAGGTGAATATGCCGGGTTCACAGAAATTTCGATCAAGCGAAAGGTGACCCGCGACGCCCAAAATAATTACTACCTGAACGGCACGAAGTGTCGTCGCCGAGATATCACTGACATTTTCCTCGGCACGGGCCTTGGTCCTCGCAGCTACGCCATCATCGAACAGGGCATGATCTCCAAGCTGATTGAAGCCAAGCCTGAAGAGCTGCGGGTGTTCATTGAGGAAGCGGCGGGCATTTCGAAGTACAAAGAGCGTCGTCGCGATACTGAAAACCGCATGCGTCGCACAGAAGAAAATCTGGAGCGCCTCACCGATATACGCGACGAACTGGAACGTCAGCTCTCGCGTTTGCAGCGGCAGTCAGCCGCCGCCGAAAAATACACTGAATTCAAGAAAGAAGAGCGCCTGCAGAAAGCTCAATTGCAAGCTTTGCGCTACAAGAACTTTGACAGTCACGCCCAAGCTAAGCAGAGCGTTATTCGAGAATTGGAATTAAAAGTAGAAGCCTTTGTGACCCATCAGGTGAGCAAAGACACTGAAATTGAAAAGTGTCGCAGTGAATACACTGAACTGAGCGACAAATTTAATGACGTTCAAGGGCGTTTTTATGCGGTGGGTGCTGAAATTGCTCGAGTAGAGCAAAGCATTCAGCATGTTCAAGAGCGTGCGCGGCAATTGCAAGCTGACCTCGAGCAAACCAGTTTAGATGCCAATAGTGCGGAAGAGCACCTCGCCCAAGACAATGAAAAAATAGAAGGCTGGGAAAGTGAGCTGCTTGAAATAGAACCAGAGCTCGAACTGTTGCAGGCGGCCGAAGACAATTCAGGCGATCTCTTGCAGTCTGCTGAAGAAGACATGCAGGCTTGGCAGCTCGAGTGGGACAGCTTTAATCAGCGTGCCGCCGAACCCCGCCAAAAAGCGGAAGTTCAGCAATCTCGTATTCAGCATTTGGATCAGGTCCAGCAACGACTCTTGCAGCGCATTGAAAAACTCGATATCGAGAAAGATGACCTCGGCTCCATTGAAGGCGAAGAAGATTTAGAGCTATTGGGTGAGCAACTGGCAGAGCTCGACTTAGAGTCTGAAGAAAAACGTGAGCAAATTGATCTGCACAGCGAAAACCTAGATCAGCTAGAAGAAAGCAATGGTGAGGCGGTAAAGTCGCTTGATTCCGTGAGGGGTAAATTGCAGGCCATGCGTGGCCGTCACGCATCTCTTGAAGCCTTACAGCAAGCCGCACTGGGCGAGAAGAGCGGCGCAGTCAGTGATTGGCTCAGTGAGCACAAACTCGATGAACAGCCTCGCGTTGCGGAAGGCTTGACCGTGAGTGATGGCTGGGACAAGGCCGTAGAAACTGTATTAGGAAACTCTCTCCAAGCGGTTTGTACGGAAGGATTTGATGCCGTAGCGGGTGTTTTGGAGAATCTCGAGCAGGGCGAGCTGGTCTTGCTAGATACCTCTGTGGCGCTTGAGGCGGCGAGCGATAAAAGCCAAACTTTACTCAGCCACTTCGTGCAAGCTGATTACAACCTAGGTTCTCTACTCGCGGGAATTTATGCGTCAGACGACTTAGCCCAAGCTTTGGGGCAGCGTGACACCCTAGGTCACGGCGAATCAATAATTACTAAAGACGGTATTTGGCTGGGTTCAAATTGGCTGCGGGTTACTCGTGATGTCGATGCGACGGCTGGAGTCATTGCCCGCAAACAAGAGTTGGAAATACTGTGCGCTGATATTGAAGCGGCCGAGTCTGAGGTTGAGCAGTTCAGCGGGCAATTGGACGCGGGCAAAGCACAACTTAAAACCCTTGAGGCAGAGCGAGAATCACTGCGCAGAGAAGGGCAAGAGCAAAGTCGGCGCCACAATGACATCAGCTCGCAACTAAGCGCCAAGAAAGTACGCATTGAACAAACGGCCATGCGCCGCGACCGTGTTGACAGTGAGATACGAGAAGCTCGCGAGCAAATGGATCAGGAAATTGAGAGTCTCGCGGAAGCTCGGATGATCTTGAGCGAAGCCATAGAAGCTATGGAGACCGATACAGATCAGCGCGAAACCTTGTTGCAACAACGCGATCAATTCCGCTCTCGACTGGACGCCGCAAGACAGGGCGCCCGTCATGACAAAGATAAAGCCCACGAGCTGGCAATGCGCCATCAGTCGTTGACCACGCAGCTTGAGGCTATTCGCAACGGCATGTCGCGACTTCAAGAGCAGGCCCAGCGCCTGAGTGAGCGGCGCGAGCAGTTGCAAGCGAGCTTAGGTGAAAATACTGACCCTGTTGAAGAACTTAAAATTGAATTAGAAGAAAAGCTGTCTGCGCGTTTAGACGTTGAGTCGGAATTGGCCGAAGCCCGCCGTGCAGTTGAAACCGTGGAGCAGAAATTGCGCGAAGTAGAACAGGCGCGCAATCAAGCTGAGCAAGGCATCCAGTCTGTGCGCAGTGAGCTCGAGCAAGAGCGCTTGTCGGCACAGACCTTCGAAGTTCAGCGTCGCACAGTGGAAGAGCAGCTGACAGAAGATCAATTCCACCTGCCCACTTTGCTAGAGAACTTACCCGACGACGCATCTGAACGCCCCATGGAAGAAGAACTGGAACGCCTAGCCGCTCGCATCTCGCGCCTAGGCCCCATTAACTTGGCGGCCATTGACGAATACAAAACAGAATCTGAGCGCAAAAATTACTTAGATCAGCAAAATGATGACCTTAGAGAAGCGCTCGACACTTTGGAAAATGCGATCCGCAGAATTGATCGGGAAACTCGCACGCGCTTTAAAGAAACGTTTGAACAAGTTAATAAAGGGCTGCAAGAACTCTTTCCCAAGGTGTTTGGCGGAGGTCACGCCTATTTGGAATTGACCGGTGACGATTTGCTGGATACCGGCATTGCGATCATGGCGCAGCCACCAGGCAAGCGCAACAGCACCATTCATCTCTTGTCCGGTGGTGAAAAGGCCTTGACCGCGATTGCCTTGGTATTCTCCATATTTAGACTGAATCCAGCACCGTTTTGTATGTTGGACGAAGTGGATGCGCCTTTGGACGACGCTAACGTGGCTCGTTATGCGCGTTTGGTTGAGCAAATGTCAGAGCACGTACAATTTATTTACATTACGCACAATAAAATTGCCATGGAAATGGCTCATCAGTTGATGGGCGTCACCATGCACGAACCGGGAGTGTCCCGTCTAGTAACGGTGGACGTCGAAGAGGCCGCTGAACTTGCGGCTATGTAAATTTGAACAATGCGCGAAAGCGCAACAAGATTAAAACGGAAAGTATTATGCGTGAATGGTTAACAGTAATAGTGGTGTTGCTAATAGCAGGAATCCTGTTGGACGGCTTGCGTCGCATGCGCCAGTCTCGTCACGGCGGCATTAAAATGTCTCGTAATATTGGGCAGCAAAGCGGTATGGGCTCAGATAAAGAAGACGTGGATCAATATGGCAGCGAATTGCCCAACGGTGGCGCGCGGGTCATTGGTGGTAATGGTCTACCGGAAGATGAGTCGTCGTCTCACAAGCCGTCGGTAAAGGAGCAGGTGACCCTGAATCTTGACGAAGATGTGCCAATGCTGATGGACGTTGATCCAGAAGCAGAACCTGTAGAGCCAACTTTGGTGGAAGATGCCAAGGCCTCTGGCGAGCCTTTGTTTACCGAGTCGAGCGAACACCGTGTAGAGCCTTCATTTAAAAATTCCGAGGCAGTTGCAGAAACAGAGTTGCCCGCAGAAGAAGTATTAGTGATTAATGTCATGGCGCCCACCGGCACATATTTGGCTGGCGAAGCCTTATTGGATGTTGTGCTTAGCTGCGGTATGCGCTTTGGTGATATGAATATTTTCCATCGCCACGAAACGGAGAGTGGAGAAGGTCCAATTCTCTTTAGCATGGCTAATATGGTGAAGCCTGGCTATTTTAATCTTAATACCATGGACGTATTTGAAACGCCGGGAATCAGCTTATTTATGTCTCTGCCAATGAGCGGCGACAGTTTGCAGGCCTTTGATCTTATGGCTCAAACGGCTCACGCTTTGCAAGTGCAATTGGGTGGCGAGCTAAAGGACGAAAACCGCAGCGTGATGACTCAGCAAACATTGGAGCATTCTCGCCAGCGCATTCGAGAGTTTGAGCGCAAGCAACTATCTCGCGTGCCTGTATAGAATCTGATGATGCCTAACATTCCGGAAGCCCTGCGCGGTGACATTGAAGCCCTGCGGGAAAAACTTCGCCATCACAATTACCGTTATTACGTATTAGATGAGCCAACTGTTTCAGATGCTGAATACGACCGCGAATTTCTACGCTTGCAGAGCATTGAAAACGAACACCCTGAATTAGTGACTCAAGACTCGCCTACCCAGCGGGTGGGCGCCACACCCTTAGGCGCTTTTGAGCAGGTCGCTCACGAAGTGCCCATGTTGTCTTTGGGCAATGCCTTTAATGAAGAGGATATGCGCGAGTTTAATAAACGCCTGTGTGACCGTTTGAAATCTGGCGCTCCAATCGAATACGCCTGCGAGCCTAAGCTTGACGGTATTGCGGTGAGTTTGCTTTACCAAAACGGTGTGTTGGTGCGCGGAGCTACTCGGGGCGACGGCAGCACAGGCGAAGACATCACTCAGAATGTGCGCACTATTGAATCTATTCCCCTGCGCTTAATCGGTGAAGGTTATCCGCACACGCTCGAAGTGCGCGGTGAAATTTATATGCCAAAGGCCGGCTTCCGCCACCTCAATCAGACTGCCGCCGCGGCGGGGGACAAGCAGTTTGTGAACCCTCGTAATGCAGCCGCAGGCAGTTTGCGTCAGTTGGATGCAAAAATTACCGCCCAGCGACCTTTGCAGATGTGTGCCTATAGTGTGGGCTGGGTTGAAGGCGGTTCTTTGCCAGACCGGCATACGGAGGTTTTGCACGCGTTAAATTCTTGGGGCTTGCTGATTAATTCGGAAATGGCGGTTGCGCAAAATATTGACGAGTGCATGAGCTATTTTCAACGCCTTGATGGCTTGCGTGAGTCATTGGCTTATGACATCGACGGCATCGTGTTCAAAGTGAATAGTCGGCTTTTGCAAGAGCGCCTGGGTCAAGTGTCCCGCGCGCCACGCTGGGCCATTGCCCATAAGTTTCCCGCTCAGGAAGAAATTACGCGCCTTCTAGATGTAGAATTTCAGGTAGGGCGCACAGGTGCTATAACGCCAGTAGCTAGACTGGAGCCGGTATTTGTCGGCGGTGTTACGGTATCGAATGCCACCTTGCACAACCGTGACGAAATTCAGCGTTTAGGTTTAAAAATTAAGGACTATGTAGTGGTGCATCGCGCGGGTGATGTTATCCCAAAAGTTGTTTCTGTGGTGACCGCGAAGCGTTCTGAAGACGTACAAGATATTGCATTTCCCGAGGTCTGCCCTGTCTGTGAATCACCTTTGGAAACCCTAGCGGGCGAAGTGGTTATTCGCTGCACCGGCGGGCTAATTTGTGGTGCGCAACGCAAAGAAGCGATAAAACATTTTGCTTCCCGCAAAGCCATGGATATTGATGGCTTGGGAGATAAGTTAGTAGAAGTGCTGGTGGATAAGGGCCTTATTAATGCAGTGGCCGATTTATATTCATTGGAATTTTCTGCGCTTACCAAGCTTGAACGCATGGGTGAAAAGTCAGCCGAAAATCTACTGGCCGCTCTGAAGGAAAGCCGCTTAACAACTTTACCTAGATTTTTGTTTGCCCTAGGTATTCGCGAAGTGGGTGAAGCCACGGCGCGAAGTTTAGCGCATCATTTTGCCAGCATTGAGAATATTTCCGCCGCCAGCGAAGAGCAGTTGCTATCAGTGGCCGATGTTGGTCCGGTTGTGGCTCATTATATTGCGGACTTTTTTAAACAGGCTCACAACCTTGAGGCGGTAGAAAACCTCATTGCCGCGGGTATCCACTGGCCTGAGATTGTCTTGGTGCCGGCAGAAGAATTGCCGCTCACTGGGCAAACCTGGGTTATTACTGGAAATCTAGAGCAAATATCCAGAGCGGATGCCAAAGCCCAGTTGCAGGCATTGGGCGCGAAAGTGGCGGGCAGCGTGTCTGCAAAAACTTACGGGCTTATTGCCGGGCCTGCGGCGGGTTCCAAATTAACCAAGGCGCAAGATTTGGGCATCACTATCATAGACGAAGCCGAGTTGCTGGCTCTCCTCGCAGAGCACTAGATCATGACTCGTTTCCTAAGCTCATTAATGCAATTTTTGCGGGTGCCGGACTAGGTGTTAGTGGATCAAGATATTCAGAGCAAGACCCGCGACATTAAATTGGTGTTTTTTGATGTGGATGGCACCTTGCTGGGGCGGGATGGACAGTATTCAGAAAGCCTGCAGGCACAGCTGCGGCGTATTCGAGCAATGGGCATTAAAACCGCAATTGCCTCCGGTCGACCACCTTTTGCCTGTCAGTTTTTGTTCGACGAGCTGGGGCTCGACGCTTGCGGCCTGTTCTATACGGGAGGAATGATATTCGACCCCTCCAGTCAGAGCTGTATACATGAGAGCGTGCTCAATAAGGCAGACCTTACACCTTTATTGGCGCTGATTCGCCAGAAGCAGGTTTATTGTGAGCTGTATGCGGGTCAGCAGCATTTTGTTGAAGCAAGCTGTGATATTAGCGTTGCCCACGGAGAGCATTTACGCATACAGCCCCAGCGGCTTCAGTTTGAAACGCTGATGAATGACAAACACTGCTCCGTACAGAAGTTATTAATAGGCGTAGACGAAAGACGAGCGGCGGGCTGTTTGCAGGAGCTTGAAAGCCAATTTCCGCAATTTCATTTTGCTTATGCGCGGTTTCCAGCGAAACCTCACTGTTTGTTTGCCAGTGTAATTGCGGCCGATGCGGATAAGACGGCAGCATTCTCACGCTTGTTGGTGCATCACCAAGTGAGCCCTGAGCAGGTTATGGCCTTTGGCGATGCAGGCTCAGATATGACCTTTTTACACTTGGCCGGAGTCGGTGTTGCCATGGGCAACGCGGAAGCGCATGTCCAAGCGGCGGCCGACTGTGTAACCTTGTCTGTAGATGAAGACGGTGTTGCCCACGCCCTGAAATTTTTGATTCCTGAGCAATAGTCTCAGGTTTATACCTAGGTAAGTATTTATGTTTTCATTAAAACGACGGAGTAAAGCCCAAAAATCGCGCTCGGTCATTCTGGTGTCGATGTTGGCTGGTAGTGCCTTTATTGCCCTGGCAATTGTAGGTTGGGACTTACCAGTCGAAAAAGCTTTGAGTTTTTTACTGGCATGTGTGGCACTATTATTAGTGCTTGTTCTCGCCGCATTTATCGCTGTGGCCGCCATCAATGGGGTTAAGAGACTGTTTAAGTGAACACAGATACCACCAGCGTACCCACTTCTTACGCCTTATCACTGCTGCAAGCGGCCAATGATAACGGCTGCGACACTGAAAATTTGCTCGAAGAATTGGGGCTCAGTTTAGAGGCGCTCAACGAATCTCGCTTCTTTTCGGCGATCAAATACGGCCAACTGTACCAGCGCCTTATATGGCTGATGCAAGATGAATGTTTCGGCATGTTTAGCGGTGGCAAGGTGCGCAACGGTTCCTTTCGCTTAATGTGCCTGACAGTTATTCATTGCACTAACCTTCGACAAGCCTTAATTCGATCGGCGGAGTTTTGCGAAATTTGCCGCGGCTTTGAAGTGAAGAACAGTTTTATAGAAGAGCCTGGTGGCCTGACAACGGTCTCTATGTGTGCGATCTCCTCCATCAGCCAAGAGCGGTGGAGGGAAATGCTGATCAACGTAAGCCCCAACCAAGTGCGCACTAGCTTGGCCGTATGGCACCGATTTAACTGTTGGTTGATTGGCCGAGAGATAGAGCTAGAAGCCTTATATTTCTCCTTTCCGTGCCCTGATGAATTCAAGCAGATGGCCGAAATTTACCCCATGGAATTGAAGTTTGAGCAGGAGTTCTGTGGGTTTAGCTTTTCAACCGAGTATTTAGACTACCCAGTAGTGCAAAATCAGGAAACTCTGATGGATTTTATTCGTTCGGCGCCTTATCACTTGGTGATTAACGATGTAAACCAATCGAGCTTGAAGGCCAAAGTACGGGCAATATTGTCGAAAGATGTGAGTGTGTCCATGCCCAGCGCTGAAGTTGTGGCCTCGCATTTGAACTTGTCCGTTACCACTTTACGCCGACGCCTTCAGGGCGAAGAAAGCTCTTATCAAAGAATAAAAGATGAGTGTCGAATGGAAGCCGCTTTTCACTATTTAGGTTGCCCAGACCTAAGCAATACCTGTATTGCCGAGCGCTTGGGTTTTGACGAGAGCAGTGCCTTTTTCCGCGCGTTTAAAAAATGGACCGGAATTACACCGGGTGAATACAGGAAAAGGTTATAAATTAAACCATCATGGATGTCAGCGATTGTACTCACACATTGTCACCTGCGAAGCTGTCCAAGCCCCTGGATGTTGTTGTTGCACTGGAGTGGCAATTGCACGAAGACGAGCGTTTCACCGCACGCGAACTTGTGCAGCGAGATAGAGCAATCGGCTTGAGCCTGGGGGCGCAACCCAATTCGCCTAGAGATTATTGGTTGTGGACCCGTGACTGGTTACGTCAGCTTACGAAAAAAGATGGTTTGTTGAGCGACGCGCAAAACTGGATGAACACACTGCACAAAGTGTTGCTGGGCTTGGGCCTACTTTTAGGCATGCTCACAGCACTTGCCACCTTTGATTACGACGGTTGGCAGCGTATTAATCTGTTAGTGGTTATTGCGGTGACCTGCGGTTTGCAACTACTGCTGTGTGTCTTAACTCTAGTGGTTATGTTGCCAGCAAGGTTTACCCGATTTGTGCCTGGGCTACCTTCAGCGCAGGCTTTTTTGTCTCTATTGAATGCCGGTCAATGGACCGGGTTTATTACCCGTTTGCTGCCCGGATGGCAAACCAGCTGGAAGACTCTGTCTCAGCAAATGAGGCGCCGAGAGTATCTTTATAGTGATGTGAAAAAATGGATATTTTTGTGGCAAGCTCAGAGGTTGGCGCTGGCTTATCACGCGGGTTTATTGCTAACCCTACTGCTTTTAATTAGTTTTCAAGATTTAGCCTTTGGTTGGAGCTCCACACTCACTCTGGAAACGGAAAGCATTCATCGTCTTACTCGATGGATGGCTTGGCCCTGGCATAACATAGTCCCGCAAGCGGTTCCCGATCTTGGTCTTATCGATGCCAGTCGTTATTTTCGAATACAAGGTCAGGTACAGGCAATAAATGTTGAAGAGGCTCAAAAGCTGGGTTTCTGGTGGCAATTTATTATACTTAGTATTCTGTTCTACGGCGTGTTTCCACGGTTTATTTTGTGGGCGATATGCAAACGCCAACTTCGCCAGCAGTGTCGCTTGGCAATTATTTCCCACCCAGAAGTAGAGCGCATTGTCAGTCGTCTGTCGGCTCGCTCTGTGTCTACTCGTTCGCTAGAGCCTGGCGAAACCCGCTTTGACAAAACTCAGGACCTCGCGCTTGACTCGCTGTCTAGAAATCGTCAGTTTAAGTCTTTGGATCTTTCATCTATTGACATAATTAACTGGGCGCAAATTGACATGAGTGACGGAGAATTACTGCAGCTCTTTAATCAAGACCCGGAAATTTCCGAGGCTCACGCTGCAAAACCTATTGCCAGAGCGGGTGGTATATGCACTCATGCAGAAGACGAACAACTTATTAAAAAACTCAGTGCAGGCGCTTGCTCGCATACCGTGTTCGCCTTGAAGTCGTGGGAGCCGCCACTAGCTGAATTGGGTGATTTCATCAAAGCCTTATTAAGGGCCAACATTGAGCAAGTATCTCTGTTGCTCGTGGCGCCTCCCGGGAAAAAGGTCACAGGTAATAATTACCAAGAGTGGGCTCGTTTTGTAGCGGCACTTGGCGAGCCAGCCCTAACATTACTGCCGGGGTCAGGGGAATGAGCGAAGCCTTATTTGCCGTGGTGGGACACCCTAACAAGGGAAAGTCCAGTATTGTCGCGACTCTCACTGAAGACGACAGTATTGCCATCTCAGGCCAGTCGGGCACCACAACTCGCTGTCGTTACTTCCCCATGAGCGTTGACAGTCAGGTGCTCTACACCCTTGTAGACACCCCGGGTTTTCAGCGGGCAAGAAAAGCACTGCGCTGGTTAAACGAGCATAATAATTCACTGATTGAACGCCGAGCTACAGTCGCTGGTTTTCTCGATACTTATCGCGACACAGGTGAATATCCAGATGAATGTGAGCTGTTGCAGCCCATACTCAATGGTGCCGGCATCATCTACGTGGTTGATGGCTCGGTGCCTTTTGGCAACGAATACGAAGCCGAAATGGACATTCTCCGCTGGACCGGCCAGCCCAGCTTAGCCCTTATCAATAGTCAGGGTGATGGAGCCTACGAACAACAGTGGCGGGACGTGCTGGGCCAGTATTTCCAAGTGGTGCGTTCCTTCAATGCGATGAGTGCAGAATTCGACAAGCGCATCGACCTCCTGTCCACCTTCGCCTTGCTTGACGACCGCTGGCGCCACAGCTTAGAGCTTGCCGTAGACAGGCTAAAGGGGGAACGCCAAGCTCGGAACCAACGCGCCGCGACGATTATTACCACCATGCTGATTGAGATGGTGACACACGTAGAAGAGCAAGACATCGGCGCTAAGATTGAGTCCAAAACCCTCGAGCCAATACTCGAATTACAATACAAAAATTTCCAGCGTCGCCGCGAAGAAAAAGGTCGGCGCAACATCGAAAAAATATTCGATTACCGCCAGTTAGTAAGAGAAGAATCCGCCCACACTCTCGAGCTTGCCGATCTGTTCAGTATGCGAGATTGGTACCTTTGGGGTCTCAATAAGGCTCAGCTGACCCTAGTAGCCGCAGGTGCAAGTGCCGCAGCAGGCGCCGTGTTGGACGCGGTGACCTTGGGAGCGTCCTTAGGTGCTGCCGCGTTGGCCAGCTCAATACTCGGTGGCGGGGCGGCCTGGTTTTACTCCGACAAACTGGCTTCCGTACGAATCAAGCAAGTTCTGCCCCTCGGTGGCCGCACCATAGCGTTTGGCCCCAGTCGTCACCGCAATTTTCCCTATGTAATACTCGGCCGGGCACTGAGGCACCTAAAAGTGCTCAAGCAGCGAACTCATGCCCAGCGTCAAGTGCTCAGTTTGACCGAGAGCGAAGAAGCGCAAGACCTTCAGCTCGAAGAGCATTGGTACCAGTCCCTAGAGCAGGAAGAGAAGAGCGCGCTAGACAAGCTCATGACAAAATTAAGCACAGGTAAAGATATACTGAATGCACAGCAGGGCATTGTAAAACTGCTGGAGCCCTTAATAGCCGCCATGGACGAGAGTCCCAAGCAATAGCCAGAAATGCCAAAAGAGTGACTCAGTAGTCGCAAAGAGCCGACATATAATGCCACCTAATCTGGTCAGTTTCGCTATTGAGACTAAACTAGTAATTGCGGATTCTACGCAACAGAATATAACTCCCTACAAAGTACAAAGAGGTTACACAGCAATGGCCGATTACAAAGTCCCCCAGCGTGACATTCAATTTTCACTATTCGAATTACTCGACTACGAAAATCACTACGCATCCGTGCCCGGTTGCCAGGACGCAACGCCAGATGTCGTGACCGCAATCATTGAAGAAAGCTCAAAATTTTCTGAAAACGTTCTGTGGCCACTGAATAAAGTGGGTGACGAAGAAGGTTGTAAGTGGGACGACGGTGTAGTCACCACACCTACCGGCTTTAAAGAAGCTTACCAGCAATTTGTAGAAGCTGGCTGGCCATCCATGACCCATAACGAAGCTCATGGCGGTCAAGGCTTGCCTTCATCTCTGGGCACAGTGCTGAGTGAAATTACAGGTTCAGGTAACTGGTCTTGGGGTATGTATCCTGGCCTTTCTCATGGTTGCATGAACACCATTGAAGCGCACGGTACTCCAGCACAAAAAGAAACTTACCTTGAGAAGCTGGTCGCGGGTACTTGGACTGGCACCATGTGCTTGACTGAATCTCACTGTGGTACTGACCTTGGTATGCTGCGCACTAAAGCTGAGCCAAACCCTGACGGGTCTTATGCCATTACGGGTACCAAGATCTTTATCTCAGCCGGTGAACACGACATGGCCGAGAATATTATTCATATCGTACTTGCGCGTCTACCGGGAGCTCCCGCTGGCACTAAGGGCATCTCACTGTTTATCGTTCCCAAAATGAACCTTGACGATGCCGGCAATGTCGCCGACCGCAACGGTGTGAAGTGTGGCTCCATTGAACACAAAATGGGTATTCACGGTAACTCGACCTGTGTGATGAATTTTGACGGTGCTAAGGGTTTCCTAATTGGCGCTGAAAACAAAGGCCTAATGGCGATGTTCACTTTCATGAACACAGCTCGCTTAGGCACCGCGATTCAAGGCGTAGCACACGCTGAGATTGGTTTTCAAAAATCATTAGAGTACGCCCGTGACCGCTTACAAATGCGTTCACTGTCAGGCATAAAGAATCCTGAAGGTGCAGCTGACCCGATCATCGTTCACCCCGATGTGCGTCGTATGCTACTGACTCAGAAAGCTTTTGCTGAAGGTGGCCGCATGATGGTTCACCTAACGGCCAAGCAAGTTGATATCTTACAGCACGCCGAAACCGAAGAAGAGCGCAAAGCAGCCGACGATAAGCTGAGCTTCTTAACGCCTATTGCTAAAGCATTTTTGACCGAAGTGGGTTACGAATCTGCCAACTTAGGTTTGCAGTGTTTTGGCGGCCACGGCTTCATCAGCGAGTGGGGCATGGAGCAAAACGTTCGCGACTGTCGTATCTCTATGTTGTATGAAGGCACTACCGGCATTCAGGCATTAGACCTTATTGGTCGTAAGGTTCTGGGTTCGGGCGGAGAGTTACTGAAAGGCTTCACCAAAGATGTACACCAGTTCTGTAAAGCAGAAGCAGATAACGCCAGCATGGCGGAGTTTGTTGAACCGCTGGCGGCATTGAATAAAGAGTGGGGCGAGCTCACCATGCACATTGGCGGCAAAGCCATGGAAAACCCAGACGAGGCCGGTGCAGCGTCGGTTGATTTTCTTATGTACTCTGGCTACGTTACTCTGGCTTACTTGTGGGCGATGGCAGCGGCCAAGTCACAGCAAGCTCTGGACGCGGGCACCGAAGAAGAAGCTTTCTATAAAGCCAAAATTTCTACTGCACGTTTTTACTTCCAGCGTATTCTGCCACGCACCACAACTTGTGTGGGCGGCATTAAAGCCGGTGCAGAAAGTTTGATGGAGCTGGCCGCTGACGACTTCGCGTTTTAAGTCTGAGCGGTAATATTATGCAAACGGTTGCCAGTACATTTGATCGCATGGCGGAGAAATTCTATCCGCCGGCGGCGCTTGGCCTAAATGTGGTCTATCAGTTTGAAGTTGTAGATGGCGGTAATTATTTTATCGCCATTAACGACGGCACCTGTACGATTGCCTGTGGTGACCACGATACGCCCTCAATAACTTTAACGCTCGACAGCGATACCGTGGCTTGCGTAGTTGAGGGCAGCTTAAGCAGTGTCCAGGCCTTTATGTTTGGCAAAGTTCGAGTGAAAGGCGACATTGCATTGGCAAAGCGATTAGCGGCGCTTTTCTCTGCATAGCTGGCTTTTGTCCGCATGACTCGTGAGTAGCATTTCTGTTCTATCCCTCTCCATCGTATTGATATTCCCTCCAATATAAGCCACTCTAAGTGCCAGATTTCAAACCATTTTTCCCTTTAACAGACTGGAATTCAGCGCCCGAACATGAAAAACGCACTGATCTTATCGGGTGGCGGCGCACGTGCTGCCTATCAAGTAGGAGTTTTAAAAGCGCTGGCCGAAATTCTGCCTGAAACTCAGAATAACCCTTTCCCTATCATTTGTGGCACTTCGGCAGGGGCCATTAATGCCTTGGCACTGGCGGCGCACACGGGCACCTTTCGAGAGGCTGTTCACGATCTCGAGCGGATCTGGGCCAATCTTGACCTCTCGCACGTCTATAAGCATGGCTGGCTAGATTTAGGCCGAGGTATGGGCAAGATGGGTATGTCTTTGTTTAATGAGGGCATAGGCAGAGATAAGCCCTTGTCTTTCCTCGATAATTCGCCCTTGCGTGAGTTGCTGGGGCAAACCATACAATTCGACAATATTGACCAGTCAATTCGTGAGGGAAAGCTTGAGGCGGTGTGTGTCACTGCCATGGGCTACTCCTCAGGTGAGTCTGTTAGCTTTTTTCAAGGCAGCCCACAGCTGAGCGATTGGCGCCGCTATCGGCGGGTAGGGCGCTCTGCGCGTTTAGGGGTAGAGCACTTACTGGCGTCTTCGGCGATTCCTACAATATTCCCCACGGTGAAGATTGGCCAAGAGTATTATGGCGACGGTGCACTTCGACAGTTGGCGCCCATCAGTCCAGCGCTGCATTTAGGGGCTGATCGTGTTTTTGTGGTGGGTGTATCCAGCAATCGTAATCCGCTGCACTGGGGGAAAACGCGTGCTGCAAAGCACTCGCCTTCAATAGGGCAAGTCATTGGCCACCTGCTCAATAGTGCGTTTGTAGACAGTTTGGAGGGCGACATTGAGCGCCTCGATCGCGTGAATGAGCTGATTAACTTGGTGCCTAAAGATGTTCTAGAAGCGTCGGGCCTACCACTTCGACCTGTTGACAGCCTGGTCATCTCACCCTCGCGGGCACTGGATAAAATTGCCGGCCGCAACATTCGTTACTTACCAAAAAGTATGCGCTTTTTCCTCCGTTCTACCGGCTCTACGGCGCACGGAGGCGGAGCAACGGCAGCGAGTTATTTGCTGTTTGCGAAACCATTTTGCGATGAATTAATCAGTCTGGGTTATCAGGATACGATGTGGGAAATCGAATCGATTAAAACATTTTTTGGTGCTTCACCCGCAGCACTAGCCGGGGCGCTCTAATGAGGCTGTTGAGTCGACTCTTGTTATGCTTGGCATTTAGCATGCCATTGATGGCCGAAAATTCGAGGCTGCCCACTGTCCGTTTGGCCGCGGAAAATAGCTGGGCACCTTATTCCGATGAGCGTGGGGAGGGTTTGTCAAATCGCCTAGTTAAAGCGGCATATGCCGCGGTGGGCTATGAGGTGGATATCAGCGTAATGCCTTACGCCCGAGTAGAATATCAAGTATTGAATGGGGTTTCAGATGGTGGCTTTAACGTAACTCGGCAAGCGTCAACGGAAGACCTTTTTCTGTTTGGTCGGGTGCCACTCCTAAAGGCCGCGGCGTCATTCTATTTTTCCAGAGAGCACGCTAAAGCTTTTGAATCTTACGATGCATTGCCCGATGGGACTAGAATTGGTCTCATTCTAGGCTACGAATACGGTGATATCTATCAGGCAAATCGGCATCGCTTTATCGAAACTAGGGTGTCCTATCAGTATCAATTAATTCGAATGCTGCTAGCGGGTCGCATTGACGCGGCTATCATGTTTGATGAAGTGGCAAAGTTTACCTTGGCGGAAATGCAATTACCCAAAGGTAGTCTTCAGCAGGGTTTTCAAAATCATGTCAGCGATATTTACGTAGCTTTTTCGCCGAATAACCCTTCGGCTCAAAACTTATCTGAGCGCTTGGATAAAGGTTTGAGCTTACTTAAAGAGAGTGGAGAATATCGGCGGCTGTATACTGAGACTTTGACACAATAAGCTGCGTATAAATTTCAAAGATAAAAAACCCGCTAAAAAGCGGGTTTTTTATCTTGCTCAGATCTGCACTAGGTGCATTTACATCACAACATCTTGAATCTCAACAGCGGCGATCTTCTTACCTTGCTCAGCGTTGTGCTGAAACTCGGCAATTTGATCGAAGCTTAGGTAGCGATAGATTTCGCTAGACATAGAGTCCAAATCTTTGGCGTACTTCATGTACTCTGCAGGTGTTGGCAAGTGACCCACAATGGCACCCACAGCCGCCAGTTCGGCAGACGTGAGGTAAACGTTAGCGCCATCGCCCAAGCGGTTCGGGAAGTTGCGTGTCGAAGTGGACAGCACTGTGCTGTTTGGCGCTACGCGTGCCTGGTTACCCATACACAGCGAACAGCCTGGCATTTCGGTACGGGCACCGGCGCGGCCAAAGATGTTGTAATAGCCTTCTTCCATCAGTTGGTGCTCGTCCATTTTTGTGGGCGGTGCCAACCACATGCGGGTAGAAATTCCACCTGCATGTTTGTCGAGCAGTTTACCTGCGGCGCGGAAGTGACCAATGTTGGTCATGCACGAACCAATGAATACTTCGTCAACCTTGTTGCCGGCCACTTCAGACAATAGCTTGGCGTCGTCCGGGTCGTTTGGACAGCAAACGATAGGTTCTTTAATGTCGGCCAAATCAATTTCGATAATGGCTGCGTATTCAGCATCGCTGTCGGCTTTCATCAACTGAGGGTCTGCCAACCAAGCTTCCATCTTCTGAGCGCGACGCTCAAGTGTGCGAGGGTCGCCGTAACCTTCGGCGATCATAGAGCGCAGAAGGGTAACGTTAGAAGTCATGTACTCAGCTAGTTTGTCTTCGTCCATCTCGATGGTACAACCGGCCGCCGAGCGTTCGGCTGAGGCATCCGACAATTCGAAGGCTTGCTCAGCCGTGAGACCTTTCAGGCCTTCAATTTCTAGAATGTTGCCTGAGAAGATGTTTTTCTTACCTTTCTTCTCAACGGTCAGCAAACCTTCTTTGATGGCGTAATAAGGAATGGCGTGAACCAGATCGCGCAGCGTAATACCAGGCTGCATGTCGCCCTTAAAGCGCACCAGTACTGACTCAGGCATGTCCAATGGCATTACGCCAGTTGCCGCCGCAAACGCGACCAGGCCTGAACCCGCAGGGAAAGAAATACCCATTGGGAAGCGAGTGTGTGAATCGCCGCCGGTGCCAACTGTGTCTGGCAACAACATGCGGTTCAACCAGCTGTGAATAACACCGTCACCTGGGCGCAGTGAAACGCCGCCGCGGGTCATGATGAAGTCTGGCAGTGAGTGTTGCGTGTCGATATCAACAGGCTTAGGGTAAGCTGCGGTGTGACAGAACGACTGCATAGTAAGGTCGGCAGAGAAGCCTAGGCAAGCCAAGTCTTTCAGTTCGTCACGGGTCATTGGGCCGGTGGTGTCTTGTGAGCCAACGGTTGTCATTTTAGGTTCGCAGTATGTGCCAGCGCGCATGCCTTCAACACCACAAGCGCGACCAACCATTTTCTGAGCCAAAGTGTAACCTTTGTTTGAGCTGGCGGGCACTGCGGGTAAGCGGAACAAATCGGTAGCGGGTAGGCCCAGTGATTCCCGTGCACGGGCGGTGAGGCCTCGGCCGATAATCAGGTTGATACGGCCGCCAGCGCGAACTTCGTCAAACAATACGTCAGACTTCATCTCAAATTCGCTGATGATTTCGCCTGCGGTGTCGAGGATTTTGCCGTCGTAAGGGCGAATCTCTACCACGTCACCCATGGCTAAGTCGTCTACAGGTGCTTCAAAAACCAAAGCGCCGGCATCTTCCATAGTGTTGTAAAAAATAGGGGCTACTTTGCCGCCGATGCAAATACCGCCGCCGCGCTTGTTGGGTACGCCGGGCAAGTCTTCACCGAAAAACCACAATACAGAGTTGGTTGCCGATTTCCGTGATGAGCCAGTACCGACCACGTCGCCAACAAAGGCTACCTGATGGCCCTGAGCCAATACGTCTTCAACTTGTTGCATGGGGCCAGTTACACCGTGCTCTTCAGGTGTTAAGCCGTCACGTGTCATCTTGTAAGAAGCGCGTGCGTGTAGAGGAATGTCTGGGCGGCTCCAAGCGTCAGGGGCTGGAGACAAGTCATCAGTGTTGGTTTCGCCGGTTACTTTAAAAATTGCTACCTTAATACTTTCGGCGACCGCATCGCGGTTGGTAAACCATTCGCCATCGGCCCATGATTGCATGACAGATTGCGCATTCGCATTGCCTTCTTTGGCTTTTTCTTCCACATCGTGGAAGGCGTCAAACATCAGGAGGGTGTGCTTTAGTTCTTCTGCGGCCAGGGTGCTCAGTGTGTCTGAATCAAGCGCTTTAACCAGGGTCACAATGTTGTAACCGCCGTGCATGTTACCCAGCAGCTTAATAGCGTCTTCAGCATTAATCAGAGGGCTGGTGGCTTCAGCGTTTACAATGGCTGATAAAAAGCCTGCTTTAACATAAGCGGCTTCGTCAACACCGGGTGGTACACGATTGCTAATAAGATCTAAGAGGTAGGCTTCTTCGCCGGCGGGTGGTGCTTTCAGCAGCTCCACTAGGCCTGCAACTTGTTCTGCATTCAGGGGCTTGGGTGGTACGCCCTGAGCGGCGCGTTCTTCTACGTGTTTACGATAGGCTTCAAGCACGATTGTAATCCTCTATATCTGTGAGTTACCCGACCTTCGGGATCTCCGAAATCCGAGACTGCGGCCTTAGTTGCCGGCAGTGGTCCGCCCATACTGCAAAGGGCTCTGAACCGGGCGCGAATTCTACACGAATTTGCATGCCCTGTTAAGTTGTCTTGTAGATCAAAGGCTTAGCGCGGAAGGCGCAAAACTCCGTTCGGGAAGCGCGGGCGGTATAGGTATTTTAGTCTCATTTTACATAAATGTGATGAATAGTCGTTATTGCACTAAAAGCGTGCCCCTTCAGGGTGTTCATTTGCTGGGGCTTGGGGTAAGGTCACGACTTAATTCTTCCCCTCTATTGTGCTGGTTTTTTTACGATGTTTAAGCCTGTCAAAACGCCTTGTGTAGGTATTTGTTCTACCGGTATTGGCGATTCAGTGTGTCGCGGTTGCAAGCGCTTCACTCACGAAGTGATTAACTGGAATGCTTACAGTCACGAGCAGCGGCGGGCCATCGCTCAGCGACTGGAGCAATTTTTAACTCAGGTAGTGTCTAACAAGCTACAAGTGTTTGACGAAGCACTGTTGCGAGAGCAAGTTGAGCTTCAGCGTGTTCGTTATAATCCCGACCTAAACGCCTATTGCTGGGTAAACGACCTATTGAGGGCAGGCGCCAGCCAAATGGGCGACCCAGCTCAATATGGTTTGCGCCGTCAGCGAGAGTGGGCGTCGGCCTCTTTGGTGGATATTAAAACCGCCATTGATCAGGACTATTACATTCTCTCTTGCGCCCATTACGAGCGCTATATTGCGCCAGGGGAGTTACTGATTTAGCCCTTGTTTGAGCCGGCAAAAAATCGATAGTGAATTGTGTGTTCAGGAGCGGAAGCGGCGGGTAAACCTAAGCTGATGATGCCGCTACCACTCAGGGGTTGTGAGTGGCGGTGAATTTGAAATTCCTCTTGCCCGTGGGGCTGGATAAAGGTGCCGTTTGTGCTCTGGTCCAGTAGTACAAACTGTGTGGCCGTGGCCGATATCTTAGCGTGAACTCTAGACGCCGTAGGGGTGCATACCGGCAAGCCGCAGCCACTGGCGCGCCCAAGGGTAATGCTGGATCTGTCTTGGTTGAGCTGCACGGTGACGCCAAAATAAACGAGATTGACACTCCAGAGATGGGCACCCGAATGCGCCTGCGGTAGAGTGAGCAACCGAGTGAGATCTAAATCATCTTTCTGCCATAGCACTTCGTTAATGGCTAGGCTGCTGAGTCGACCTTTAATTCGCAGGGGGCGAAGTGCCCGAGAGTTTATCTTGGGTCGAGCTTTTTCAAACAGCGACCAGGTGCTGGCGCTGGTAATAATTTGCCCGCTGCGAGCAAACTCTACTAGGCGCGCAGCTATGTTGACGCTGTCACCAAACACATCATTTTCTTTTACGATAACCTCACCAATGTGACAGCCAATACGAATGCTGTGCACGGATTTTGCGGGGGCGGGGTGAGAAGCGTTTGCGTGAGTGAAGGCCTCTTGCATGGCGACCGCGGCCGCTAATAGATGCTGGGGTTCTTCAAAGCGGCACATCAACTCATCACCAATGGTTTTAATGATGAGGCCTTGATGCGCGCGACAAATAGTTTTGAGAGTCTCTAGTGCTTGGGAAATGGCGCGTTCAGCGTCGATATTGCCAAGATCTTCATACAGTTGGCTGCTGCCTACGATGTCGGCAAATAATATACCGCTAGCTTGCTGGAAGGGGTGCATGGTTTTCTTACCGCTGCCGGGCAGGCTTCATTTAAATTTAGACCTTGATGCCGGATGAAAAGGTGCCGGATAAAAACTAGAAGGCCATTATAACGTAGCTGAGCTATAATCCCACGCTTTCCTTTTCCGGATCCGTTTAATGAGTGATATATCACATTTGATTGAGTTTTTGCCTTGCCAAACCCCCGACGAGTGGATTGCAGAGGCCCTAAACAATCCAAGAACCCTGTTGATTGACCACGCGATGAATGAATTGCGCGCCGCCCAATCAGCCATGACCTTAATTGCCCGCAACCCTACCAAAATTGATTTGCTCAATAAAATGAGTCGTTTGGCGCGTGAAGAATTGCGTCATTTCGAGCAGGTTTTGGCTATTCTGAAAAAGCGTAAAATCGCCTATCAACCGTTTAAGCCTTGTCGTTATGCGGGTTTGATGGCGCAGCATATTCGCAAGGCACAAATTCCGGCCTTGGTAGACACTTTGATCGTAGGTGCCATTATTGAGGCGCGTTCCTGTGAGCGTTTTGCCGCCTTGGCGCCTCATTTAGATGAGCCTTTAAGTAAATTTTATCTTTCCCTGTTAAAATCTGAAGCCCGCCATTATGAAGATTATCTTGGTCTGGCTAAGGCGCAGAGCATAGATGGCAGCGTGGACGAGCCCTTTGATGAACGGGTGAATTATTTCCTCGCCATCGAGCGCGAGTCTATTCTTTCAGAAGATCGTACTTTCCGGTTTCACAGCGGCGTGCCTGCGAAGAAACTACACCGCTAAGCGCCGTACGCTTTTGCTGCCAGTGAAACGGCGCTATTGCTGGCAAAGGGGTCCGTTGATTTTCCATTCTGAAAAGTCAGCCCTTCGCTAGATTTTGATACGGCCGTTTTCACACTACTAAGCAACCACGATCCGGCAATTTCCTCATTAATTCCAGCTTCAATTTTTTCAGCCCACTGCTGGTGAAGTTGATACATTTCTTTAAATAGATAGAAGGTTTGTGTTTGCACCATGCCGTTGCGGAGATCAGGGTCCTCAGTGAACATTTTTTCAATGGCTTCTTTTTGTGGGTGATCACCCTTAACGCGAACAAATCCTTCGGAGTCGATCTGAAATGAGATAGCCTCACTGGTATCGACTCCCAGTTCCGCTAGCTTGCTGGTTAGCAGTTTGTCGTAGGCATCAACATCACTTTGGTTAAAAAGATGTAAGGGGGCGAGGTCTTGTAAAGAGTTTGCGCCATCGCTTTCTTCTGGGGCTTGGCTATTCTGATATTCCGCAATGGACTCTTCGTATTTCTCGACAAGCATTTTGCCTTTGGAATTAACAGCGTTTACATCGTCACTTAAGCTGACTTGGGTTGAGCCGTGAGGAGTGGGCCTTACTCGTTCGGCATCGATGGTAATGAATTGGGTTCTGGAGGTTTCCTGCGGGCTGGCGGTTTTTGTCACGCCAAAACCTGGGCCGAATCCAGAAATTGTATTCATTGAAATCTTCCTCGATACGCTAAGTTGCATAGTCCTGCGCTATCAATTAGCAACTAATATGCCAAAGGAGGGAGGGGGATTTTGTGTGCTGTAGGCTTTGTTTGTGAAAGATCCGAGGATAAAGCTAGGGGGAATTTTCAAAAAGAGGATAATGATTGCCGCTTGGGCGGCAAGGTTTTTCCGCTGGGTTAAAATTGTTTTGAAGCCGACCGTGGGCGATGACTTTTTAGGAGAGCAAATTTCTAGTCATGCCCGCGGTGCAGGTCTTGCAAAATAATCTGGAGCTCAGCGTGTTTACTCAGTGCTGCCAGTGGAATTTATTGGCCTTGGCCTCGATGGCTTCTCGCGCGGCAGAGGGAAGGGTATCGCCGCCTTCTAATTCAAAATAGAAGGGCTTGCGTATAAATTTGCCAGTACCCACTTCGTTCATATTGGTCACGTCATAAAGTCTGCCGTTGATCATGGTGTAAGCGAGGAACTCGGAGCGACGAACATCCTCTAAAGGGTTGCCATCAATAATGGCAAAATCTGCGAGCTTGCCAATTTCTACGGAACCTATATCTGTGTCCAGACCCAAATAGTGAGCGCCGTCGATGGTGGCGGCGCGGAGGGCTTCCCAGGTGCTGAAGCCACCTTGGTGCAGCATCCATATCTCCCAGTGAGCCGCTAGGCCTTCACGCTGACCATGGCCGCCGATATTGACCTTCACTCCCGCGTCGCGCAAAGATTTTGCTTCTTCGGCCACTCGAAAGTGGTTGTAGTGTTCATCGGGTGCTGTGGGCCTGCGCATAGCCCGAGGCTCTACAACTGAGCGGGGGGCGTAGCGCATTAGGCGGGGATTTTTCCAAACTTCGCTGCGGTCATACCAATAAAGCTCACCGGCCAAACCTCCATACGCAACACCCAGGGTGGGTGTATAACCCGATTCACTGGCGGCCCAAAAATCCACAACGTCTTTATAAATTTTACCAATAGGAAGCGAGTGCTCGACACCTGTATGGCCGTCCATTATGTGACTCATATTGTGCTGGAATTTCATGCCGCCCTCAGGCACAACCATCATGTCGAGTTGATCGGCGGCCGCAATGAGAAGCTGACGGGAATCGCGGCGCAGTTGGTTGTAGCTCTTTACCGAAATTGCCCCTAGGTCTTTTAGACGTTGAACGTTAAAGAGTGCATCGTCGTAGTTGTCGACATAGGTTTGGTAGCCCGCGCCTTTGGCTCCGTAGAGTATTTTCCCCGTGCTAAATGTTCTTGGGCCCAGTACCCGTCCTTTGCGCTGCATTTCGGCATGAGAGAAAATTTCGCTGCTATCGTTGCTGGGGTCGTGAATGGTGGTTATGCCGAAGGCGAGATTGGAGTACTGCTGCCAATTCTGCTGTGGATTCATTTCATTGGATGCCATGCTGCCGTGCGCGTGTACATCAACAAACCCCGGTACAATGGTCATTCCCTTGAGATCTTTCACTAGGGCTTTAGCGGGAATAGAAACATCATCAAACTTTCCCACGGCAACAATGCGATTATCTTTCACCAGTACCGTGCCATCTTCAATCACTTCCTGCTGTTGATCCGCATCGCGCATTGTCACAATACGTGCGTGTGTAAGTGCTACGAGGCCTTTGGGTTTGTCCGCCGCAGTGGAGAAACCAAGGTTTAGGCCGCTGTCAACGGGCTTGGGAAGTTCCTTGGGCGCGTTGGCTACGAATTCAAAGGCATCTTTGAGTTCACGAGTGTAAAGTGTGGCGCCATTGGACCAGTGAAGCGCGCTGCTGTCGGCAGACCACTGCAGAAAGTCGCCACTGCGGCTCGATACCTGTCGAACAGGCAGTGAACTTATTTTTCGTCCCAAGCTTAGGGTTTTCCCTGTCTTGGTAAACGGCACAACGTAGGCATTAAATTGTTCGGTGAATGCCAGCCACTCACCATTGGGGGAGACCAAAAACTCTGTTATATTTTTTCCTTTGGCTAAGGTCCTTTTGTCCTCCCCTAAAAGGTCAACGCTAATGAGTTTTTTCTCTCCTTTTGCATTCCAATGCGTGTAATAAATACGCTGGCCATTCTCTGAAAAGTGAGCGTTGATGCCAGCGGCCGTAATTCGCTTTGACTTACCGCCAGATGCGGAGACTAAATAGATTCCCGCTTCAGACGACCACTGGGCCGACAGCAGTCCGCCTCCTGAGGTTTTTCGGTACAGAACCTGTTTTCCGTTCGGGGAAAATCGCGGTTCTATGTAGTGGCCAGGCGCGTCTGTAATTGAGCGGCCGCGTCCGCCTTTTGCCGAGATAACTTTCACAGCTCCGAGCTTCTGATCATTCCAGCTCACATACACTACTTGCTTGCCGTCGCTGGAGTAGCTAGGCCAGTATTCAAAATTATCGCTTTGTGTGCTTAGGCGTTTTTGCTTGCCGTTTTTAAGGTCTTTGCGATAGAGGTGGCCCAGTGCTTGAAATAATACTTGTTGTTTATTTGGGTGGTATTGCGACCAGCGAAGTAATTTCACGTCTATGGCGTCGGGAGCTACCTCGACTGTGCTGCGCAAAGTCTTGCGAATTTTTCGCGTGGCATGAATGCTGATAGGAATAACGTGGGCTTCTTTGCTGGCAATATCCAGTGATTGAATTTGGCCATTGGCCCAAAAAACGATGTTTTTATTATCTGGAGTCCAAGCGTAAGCAGGGTAGTTACCATGCGTGCCTGTGGTTTCTTGGTTGTCACGATCCAGCTGTTCAAAAACGACGCGTTCATTTCCTGAGACGAGATCTTTTACATAGAGGGCGCTGTTCATATTTGGCAGGCGTTTGATAAACGCAAGCTGTGTGCCATCGGGAGATGGAATAGCGCGAATGGCGCCGCCGGGGCCGCTGACAAAGGTCTCGGTTTCGCTTTTTTCCCGGTCTAAGCGCTTAATGGCGTGAACGCTGCCAACAGCGTTTTTGTTATACAACCATTCGGTACCTGTACTAATGTCCTGAGTGTAATAAAGGTAGCGGCCATCGGGCGAGAATGCAGGCTCTGCAATATTTTTTTGGCTACGCTCTTTGTGTAAGCGATCGACCAGCATAAGGCCGTCACTGCCACTGGCGTGGTACATCCATATTGAACCCGCAGGAATACTGCGGCCTGAAACGTAACCTTTTCGTGCCGCAATCCACTTGCCATCGGGGGTCCAATAGGGATTGTGTAAATTGTGTTCGCGTTCGCTCGATACCTTCCGAGCGTCACTGCCGTCCGCATTCATCACCCAAATATTGTCGGCACCATCGCGGTCAGAAATAAACGCGATCTCGCGCCCGTCTGGGCTAAAACGGGCTTGAAAGTTCCAGGCGATCCCCTCACTGAGAGCTTTGGCGTCTCCGCCCGCCACGGGTACCTGATAGATGTCGCCCAACATGTCAAAAATTAAGGTTTTACCATCGGGACTAACATCGACAAATGACCACGTAGTTTCCTTGGTGTCGATATCAACGGTATTCCAGATTCCTGGAGGATTCGATACCGACCAATCTTTACCAATCACAATTTTGTCCATCGTGCCTTGCGCTAATGGGTGGTAACCCGGACGAGCTTTTTTATACACTTTTCGCGCAAAGCTCAGGCCTTTTTGAGATTTTACCAAGGCTTTGTAGAGTGGGGTGATTAATTTGCGCCGGCCAATTTTTATCAAGTAGGCTTCTAAGCGTACATTGGCCTCGCTGTAGTCATTGCGAATGGCCTGCAGTAACCAACTATGGGCAATTTCGCTGTTTGTTGAAGCGGTCAATTGGAATGCTTTATCCAGCTCTCGCATTTGAGGCAGGGAGAGTTTGCTGGGCAAGTTGTTGAGAAAATACAGCCATTCGTGCACGGTCCATATTTGACTGTCAATTGCGCTTGCGGAGATCTCGCCGGTCAACCATTGGTTTCTAGCGTCATCAATAAGATCAAACGCATTTGAGCTAGGCTTGGGAGCATCTGCGGGAATTCCGGGAGAATACATCCACTGATGCACTCTATCCATTGATAGTGCGTTGGGGTTTGTTTGAATCAGCTGCTTGTCCAAATAAGCCAGAAATTCTTCAGTGTTCAGGCTGCTAAATGCATAGTCTTTAAGATATTGCTTGAGGAAATGGTCAAATTTTTCGCGTCCTACTTTCTGTTCAAGTTCCCGCAGGAATAATGCGCCTTTCTCGTAGGGGATATCTGAAAAGGCTTCGTCAGGGTCGCGCCCTCGCATGTCAATGGGTAGATGTTGATCCATTGCTGGCAAGCTGCTAACGCTGTGTTCTAAGCCTTGATAGCCCAGTACGCTTTCCATGGCATGGCGTCTTTCACCGTAAACAATTTCCATTATTCGATAAGTAAGGTAGGTGGTAAAACCTTCGTTTAACCACAAGTCACGCCAAGTAGCGTTGGTTACCGTATTGCCCGACCATGAGTGAGCGAGTTCATGAGCAATAAGTGACACTAGGCTTTTGTCGCCGGCGATGACCGTTGGGGTAATAAATGATAATCGCGGATTCTCCATGCCTCCAAAAGGAAAACTGGGTGGTAAGATGAGCAGGTCATATCGACCCCAGCTATAGGCGCCGAAGGTAGACTCAGTGGTTTCAAGCATGGTTTCCGTGTCGGCGAATTCAGCTGCAGCGGAGTCCAGCACCGTGGGTTCTGCATATACACCGGTCCGCTTACCCATGGGCTTGAATTCTAGATCGCCAACGGCCAGAGCAATGAGATAAGACGGAATCGCTTGAGGCATTTTAAAGTGATAAACACTGCCACGTTCGACGGTAAGGTTTTCAGCACCCATAACGGCGCGTAAATTATCGGGTGTACGTAAGGTCGCATCATAAGTCACCCGAATCTGTGGCGAATCTTGTAGTGGAATGAAGCTCCGGGCGTGAATAGCCTGGGCCTGAGTGAAAAGGAAAGGCTGTTTTTTCCCCGCCGTTTGCACCGGGCTTAGCCATTGCAGCCCCGAGGCTTCAGGTCGGCTTGCATAGTGCACTTTAATTTTTTTGCTTTGCTTGCTGAGAGCGATATGTAAAGCACTGCCCAAGGCAGGGTCAGCGGCCTTAAGTTCAAAGCTGCCAGGAACCCATGCACCATTGATGTAACTCTCAACAGAGCGAATGTCGAGGTCTCGGGTGTCTAATATGAGTGTTTTGGCTTTCTCTTCAAGGTAGTTCAAATGATGGACTACAAACCCGTGAAGAACTTTGGAGTCGAAATCGGCGGACAAGTCCAATTCGAGGTGTGTTGTTCGTACCTCATGACTGTTCGCAAAGGAATGATAGTCTTTATTAGGGTCGATGTCCGCTGCTGGTCCGAGAGTCACTTCGCTGGAATGAGCCAAAGAGGCATTGAGTAAAAAGGCCGTACAAACAAATACCGCTCGGCGGATCGCAGTGCTTAGGTTTTTCATGGGGTTTCTAGGTCCTAAAAGTGCTAATGATCATTATTGTTATAACGCAATTATTTATAAAGCATTGAGGTAAGACGAATAAGTCGCTTAATCCCATAGTGTAATCTGTCTGAGCACGGGGAGATAGGAGCGTTCGGTGAAGTGACTTGGTCCTGGGGTAGGAGTATTTGGGTGCCAAAATACCTTGTTGAATTTCGATTCCAGTCCATACTGAAGTATACGCTCACGTACTGTGGGTAATAATAAGAGAGGTGCTCGATGACCCCAATTGATGAACGCAGGCAACACCCTCGGTTCTCAGCAGGTGGCTTAGATGTGGCGCTCAGAACCTTGAGTGGCGTCGATTTAGACCCCATAGGCTCAAATGATCCAAGTGTTGTACCTTTAGACTTTAATCAATTTGGCCTGTCGGTTTTAAGCCGGCACAGTTTTCAGATAGGCGAAGCGGTATTGCTGCACATTTGTGAGGAAGATGGCTCGGTGTTAGATGTGAACGGGGTCATTAAAAGCCGCACCAAGAAGGGCGAATCTTACCGCTTCGGTGTGGCTTTTGATTTCAAGCATGATGTGGGTGAGCACCTGATTTTGTCTTCGCTCACTGAGCCTCTTAACTAGGTGCTATAGCGTCGCTTAGTGCTCAATAGACTCTTGATCAAATTCGTCGTCGAGGTCTAGACCCTTATCTGAACTTGAACCCACGTTTTCAGGGTTGCCTTTGTGGCGACTGGCGACTCGTTTTCCCGCGAGATTTTTCAGTTTGCGCTCAGCGCTACTGAAGGCATCACGCACTGCGAGGTGAATGGAGCTGTCGTCGTGTGTAATAGTAACAGGCGTGCCTTTCACTGACATTTCAATTGAAGCTCGGAAATGTTTGCCTTTGTGTTTATGCGGAATATCCAGCACTACGCGGCTGTGGGTAATTTGGTCTGAGTAGCGAGAGAGTTTGGCAAACTTCTTGTGAATAATTGAGTTGAGGGCATTGGAAGCGTCGAGATCTCGGTAGATTACATCAACAGCTGGCTTCATAGGCGTAACTCCTTTGGAAGAAAAAAGCAGGGGCGATAGTCCGCCTCCTGTTAGTAATCATTGGTCCGTATGGCGAATAATTCAAGGGATATTTTGACGGAAAGGGAAATATTTGATCTGCACGGGGTATTTTTATTATAAAGACCGAAAGTTGTGGAATGGCGCTTCGACGAGTGCTATTGTCGATTGAATTTGCTGGCTTGCCTGCTGGTGATTTAGACCCTAAAACCGTTTTCTTGATTCCTCTTCTGGAAGCTCAGTTTTCATTTATTTGTTTATGCCGATTAAAAAATCTATTTGATATTCTTTTAGGTTATTAACCTTTAATCTTGCCCTGTATTTGAGGGCAGGCGTATCCTATTTGTAAGCTCAGGTGGGTACATGACTCGCTAGGTATATTTGTTCGGACGCTTTCGAATATTATTTCTAAGCAGTGGCTCTATTCTCGATTTGGATAAAAAAGAAAACAGTATGCGGATATATAATATCGATAAAGGGCTAGTGGTATGCCAAGCAACTTCATCTCTGCCAGACAAAGTGTCAGTGCTTCCTCGTCAATATGTAAAGCCGGTATTATTCGCTGTGCTATGCATTCTTATGAGCTCGGTAGCCACGGGCATTTCATCGGCGCCAAATGCCGTATTACACACATTCACCGGTGATGGAAATGTGCCTCGCATTGCGCTAAGTCTAGATGAACTCAATGGCAGCGAACTTCCGGTAATAGATTTTTCCGCCTACAGCCACGGGGAGCCTGAAATCTACGCCGATAAATCTCATGCGGCGGAACCCAGTAATACTTTCAGGGGGCGGCTGGTGCTCAATGATGGCCGCGATACCCCCTTAAACTTCCGTGAAATAAGCCGAGGTAAACCTCAGGCCAGCAGCTTTGGAGACCCGAAAACCTTGCCCGGTTTTGATTTCGAATTCGTGCAAGTTGGTTCACACATTATTCCTAAGGTGCGAGGTTTACATGTCACTGGTCACCCTGATTGGAACTACATACTCGAGCCGGGAAGGGTATGGAATGAAAGTCGTGATCAAGGCTACAGTCGAGCTGCAATACCCTTCGCATTGCAAGAAAATCAGGCCAACTGCACCCATAACGGTATTCTCACTTTTCTGTTTAAAAATGACGGAAGTATGAGTAATGTCGCCTTGCAGGTGGGTGGTGAAACCTGTGTTTATTTCCAATACGAACTCTGGGGTTTGGTGGCCGCGACCTACGTGCAAGGTACTGTGGAAGGCGAGGAGAGCTTAGTCGAGAATTACAAGTCTGAAGTGTTAAACCGCCTGCCGAGCAAGCCGATTGCCGAATTGAACAAGCTGTATCCAAATGTCGTGGTGAGCAATATCGCAATTGAGCAGGCTGCAGGGGAAACAACCCATGGTGTGTTTTACCAGGGGGTCCACTACTCGGCGCCTTGTCGCACGCGCAACGGTGATTACCCTTTCTGCGAAGTTATGGGTTTGCCTTCCTACTCAACAGCAAAAACTGCGGTCGCCAACTTTGCGCACGCTTTGTTGACGCAGCAAAATGGTGACAGCGCTCGTTATATGAAGGTGACGGATTATGTCAGTGAGTGTCAAGGCGGAAGCAGTATGCCGGCATCAAACTGGAGTGAGGTGAACGTTGAGCAGGCGCTGGACATGGCCACGGGTAATTACCGTCAAAGCGCTGGCGAAAGAGATGAAGACAGTGCTCCGGTATTGGAAGATTTTTTCCTGAAATACAGTCATGCAGCGAAAATCGAACATGCATGTGAATATTACCCTCGCAGGAGTGTCCCAGGTGCTCATTTTGCTTATCATTCTTCCGATACCTATGTAGCGGGAGTGGCAATGGATAATTACACTCGAGGGGACTTGTTCAAGAAATTGGTCACCGAAGTATATAAACCTCTTCACTTGAGCCCCGCGGCATACACTACTGTGCGTACACAAGAGTTGCCCACTCAGCCATTTTGGAGCCATGGTATGAACTGGCATGCCGATGATATGATCAAGTTGGGCCTGCTAATTAATCAACGCGGAGTGATTGAGGGAAAGCAAGTCTTGGACGGCGCCATCATGGACGACATGCTGGGCAAAGGGGAGGATCTAGGGCTGCCGGCTACAAGCTCCGGAACTCGATATCTTAACGGCGTATGGCGCTACGACATGGGGCAGCGGCCGCAAGCTGTCTGTCCCCCTGGTTCATGGGTGAGCTATCTATCTGGCTATGGCGGCATTGCCGTTGTGTTGTTTCCCAATGGTGCCGTTTATTACAATGTGAGTGATAGCCAGGTCCACGACTTTGCCGGTGCAGAGGCTGAGTTGAATAAAATTAGCAAGATGTGCCCCAAATTTGGGCATACATAGTAAGATAATAATACCGAGAGCCAAATAGCCGTACTGCCACAAGCTTGGAACCGATTTCTTATGCTCGAAACGCTCATTATTCTCGATGACGACAGTGAGTTGAATTTACAGAGCCAAATTCGCCAGAAATTGGTGGCGGTGATAATGTCAGGGTTGTTTCCTGTCGGGCAACGGCTACCATCCTCTCGAAAACTCGCCGATCATTTAAGTGTAGCCCGCAACACAGTCGTACTCGCGTATCAGCAACTCATCGATGAGGGTTATTTACTGAGTCGCGAGCGCAGTGGCATTTATGTGAACGAGGAAGTTTTGTCTGGTCGCGTTGAGCATGTATTTAAGCGAGACGGCGCCGCGCCTCAGGCCTCCCAGTGGTCCAGTCGCTTTAAAGTGCCCCTGCAAATGCAAGAGCATTTTGAATGTCCGCCTAATTGGCAGCAATACCCTTATCCTTTTATTGATGGGCAGTTTGATCAATCCCTGTTTCCCACCGCGGAATGGCGAGAGGCAACTCGCCTCGCCTTGGGGGTGCGGGAGATTAACGAATGGGCCTGTCAGAGCGGTGACGCTGACGATCCATCCCTTATCGAGCAAATTCGCACTAAGGTACTCCCTCGGCGGGGTATCAATGCAAAAACTGATGAAATTTTGGTCACTATAGGTTCTCAGCAAGCCCTGTATATCCTCACTCAATTGTTAGTGGACTCTACAGTGTCCGTAGCAGTCGAGGAGCCTGGTAATCCTGAGACCCGGCAGTTGCTTGAAAGGCAGGGCGCCAGTTTGCGACATCAGGCGGTTGACGATGAAGGTATGGTAGTGGATGAGGAACTGGCCCACTGCCAATTGGCCTTGGTAACACCAAGCCATCAGATGCCCACTGCAGTGACTATGTCTACAGCGCGGCGACAGGAATTGCTCAAGAGTGCAGAAGTTTCAGACCTAATTATTGTCGAGGATGACACCGACAGCGAAAGCAATTTTAAAGGCAATCCTCACCCCGCCTTAAAAAGCCTAGATAGCAGTGGGCGGGTGGTATACGTGTCGAGCCTGTCAAAAATTCTCTCGTCCAGTTTGCGCATTGGTTTCATGGTGGGGCCCGCGGAGTTAATCCGAGAAGCGCGGAATTTAAGGCGGATGATGGTGAAATCACCCGCCGCCAACAATCAACGCGCCGCGGCATTTTTTCTCTCTCTGGGGCATTACGACGCTATTATGGGCAAACTCAATCGAGAGTTTCGCAAGCGTTGGTTTGCGCTGCAAGATGCCCTGAATTATTTAATGCCCAATTTCGTTGTTACTATTCCCAATGAAGGAGGTACGGCCTATTGGGTTCAAGGGCCGAAGGACCTGGATGTAAAATATCTGGCAAAAGAAGCCGCTTTGCGCGGTGTGCTAATTGAACCGGTGGATTATTATTTTGCGAAGCAAGGTGAGCACACTAATTGCTTTCGCGTCGGCGTGACCAGTATCAGCGTCGAGAAAATTCGCGAGGGCATCGAAACTTTAGCCCAAGTTATTCAGGATCTACTCGGGGGGAAAATTGCGCGCCTGAATGATACCGACCCTCGGTGGTTAAAAGGGGAGGCCTTGAGGGAGGCGGTTTCGGACACGCAGCTTTTATATCAAACCGTTTATGGTCAACCATTGTCCGTGTTGATTCACGCTGACGGCAGTTTGAGTGGCACTGCAGGCTACGCTAACGAAGAAACCGACTCAGGGCGCTGGTGGGTGGAGGGCGATTGCTGGGTGAGGCAGTGGGACAACTGGGCCTATGGTGAGGAAGTAAAACTGTACACCGTGATTAAAGGGAAAACCGTGGAATGGTTTAATCGCGAGAAAGTGTTCTTTAACCGTGCAGTGATTCAAAAACTCGGTGATTAGACAGCCTCTGTTATTGGCTGTTTGTCGATGGAGAGGCGCTTTACGTTAAGCAAAACATTCCTGATGAATCCAAGGTGCCAAATTTTTTGATCGCCCCCAGTCTCGAGAAACAAGTTTCCAAGTCCCGCAGCGACACAGCGTTCGCCAATGCTGCCACGTCGGTGATATAAAAAATCAACACCATTCTGCCCAATTGGCCTCATTGCCATCTCAAGTCTGGCTCTATCGTCTTTTCTAAACTCCTCTTACACTGATGTTAGATAATAAATAAGATGCCGCAATCAGCGAACGCATCACGTAGTAGAGAATGGAGCCTTACTCATGAGCCATTTTGCCATTGCCGGCTTACAGCTTGAATTGAATGCCGGAGACAATCTTCAGCGGATTCGAACAGAAATTGAATCGGCGAAAATGCGTTTCCCATGGATAGATATGTTTCTGCTCGGAGAGCTTGCCACCTATGGTGCAAAACTTGCCTGCGCGCAAACAATGCCCGGTGAGGCGGAAAATACCTACTGTGCGATTGCTAAAGATCTGGGCGTTTGGTTGGTGCCGGGATCGCTGTCAGAAAATCTCGACGGAAAAATCTATAATACCACTCCAGTGATCAACCCTCAGGGCGAAGTAGTTACCCGTTGCCGGAAGATGTTTCCCTTTTTACCCTATGAAAAAGGCGTCGAGGCCGGTACAGAATTTTGCGTATTTGACGTGCCAAGCGTAGGTCGCTTTGGTGTGTCTATTTGTTACGATATGTGGGTGCCAGAAACTACGCGAACCCTAGCATGGATGGGTGCTGAAGTAATATTGCACCCCACCATGACAGGTACCATTGATCGCGATGTCGAAATTTCCATAGCCCGCAGTAATGCTGTGACCAATCAATGTTACTTCTTTGACATTAACGTGGCGGGGCGTCTCGGCAACGGTCGTTCGGTGGTTGTGGGGCCGGCTGGCGAAGTGATTTATCAAGCGGGAGAAAATCACGAACTAATTCCCATTGAAATTGATTTGAATCTGGTAAGACGTTCTCGTGAGCGAGGGGTGCTAGGTTTAGGGCAACCTTTAAAAAGTTTCCGCGACAGTAAAGTGAAATTTCCACCTTATATCGATGGTCATGAAAATTCAGACGCTATGCGTGCAATGGGCGAGTTAGGTGTTCCAAATTCGGCATTGGAAGATTATTGAAATCGCCAAGACGAGAAAATTGGACTCATTGACATTTTAAAACTGGCTCTACGATGTTTATTTTCTTTCCGTAGTATTGATTGCAAGCATTACGGTGGACTGTTCGAGGGTCAGGAGCTCAATAAGTGAATAATTATATAATATTGAAAAACGAGGGCAAAATCATGAGAACTAAACAGCATACAAGCAGCTTCAAGCGTACTGCGATTTTTAGCGCGATTGCGTCGGCATCAATACTGAGTTCCGCTCAGATGGTTGTGGCTGAGGAGACCTTTTTGGAAGAAGTTGTAGTCACGGCTCAGTTTCGTGAGCAAAGCATGCAGGACATTCCTTTTAATATTTCCTCTGTAAGCGGTGATGATCTTTCCGCGAAAAATATTGTCGATTCTGCTGAGTTGATGCGCACGGTGGCTGGTGTGTCCTTGGTTGATCGTGGGCATCGTAATGCGGGCAATACCAATAGCATGGTAATGCGCGGTGTTAACGTGGAAAGTGGTATCAGTGGTGACGTTGGTCAGTCAACGGTGCCAACCGTTTCTACTTATGTTGATAGTACGCCAATTTTTGCTAATTTCATTTTGAAGGATATAAATCGCGTTGAAATTTTGCGTGGTCCTCAAGGTACATTGTACGGTTCTGGAGCCCTTGGTGGCACCGTTCGTTACATTATGAATAAGCCCAATACCGAAGGCTTTGAAGGTAAAGTGGGTGTCGGCTATGGCCAGACAAATGGTTCAGGCGGCAGCAATATAAATACAGACGTGATGTTGAATTTACCTTTGAGCGATACTTTGGCACTGCGGGTATCGGGTGGCACAATCGACAACGATGGTGTAATTGACCTTCCGAATCTCTATCAGTTGGATGATGGCGGAGTGCCGGTGGTAGAAGCCGATGACGGCTCTTGTTTGAATGTGGATGACGCTTCACTCAGCGACTCAGAGTTGGTCAATAATGGTTCTTGTTACCAGTCGAAAAAAGACGCTGATGATGTTGATATCTGGTATGCCCGAGCGGCTTTGCGCTTTGAACCCACCGATGATTTGGCGCTAACCTTAACATACCAAGTTCAGGAGGATGAGGTGGGTCATCGTCGCGCAGTGACTACGGGTAATGACTATTTTGGTCAGCCATACGGCGATAAAGATAATGGCTCGACTTTTCTTGAACCTTCTGAGCGTGAAGTTGAGATGGCAACTCTGGAGATCGAAGCAAATTTGGGCTTCGCAACTCTAACGTCTAATACTTCAATTTACGATCATACCGGCACCGGCTGGCGTGACAATACCAGTTTGTGGACAACCGATCGCAACAATGGCGTTGGCTTTGTAAACTGGTTTGATATTTTGTATACCGGCATGCCTCGTCCCGGCGCACATGTTGAATCTGGTTATGAAGATGAAGCCTTGGTGCAAGAATTTCGCTTGGTTTCAAACACCGATGGTGATGACAAGATTGACTGGGTAGCAGGTGTTTACTACATGGATCAAGATCGCACTACCACTAACTTCAGTCACTTGCGCGGTCTGGGTGAGTATGGCGATGCCTGCGTGAATGTGGGAGCGGCTTGCGCTGCCTCCGGTAGTTGGTGGGCGGGTGTGCCTGCCGTCAATGACATGGACTTTAGTTACATTCGTAAAGAAGGTTTTACCGATTTGGGTGTCTATGGCGAAATGACTTATCACTTCAGTGACGTCTTCCGTGTGACTGCTGGCTTGCGTTGGTTTGACAACGAGTTGAGCAACCAAACATCTACATGGTTTGCTTACTTGCAGCCTAGTGATATTCCGTTTCTGGATTTCCCAACCCAGAAAGAAGATGATGTACTCTTCAAACTGAATGCTTCTTGGGATCTAGAAAGTGGCGCCATGGTTTATGCCACGTACTCCGAAGGTTTTCGTCGCGGCGGTTCCAATGCCATTCCTACCAGCGGTCCGTTTACAGAGCTAAACCCATCCACTGTTGAGCTGTATGGTAAAGATACTGTAACTAACTACGAGTTAGGTATTAAGGGGGAGACCGGCAATGTTCGTTACTCCGCCGATGTGTATTACGTCGACTGGCAAGATCCACAGTTGAATACCGGCACCGCATGGTGGGGATTCTTTATGGCGCAAAACGGTGGTGCGGCTGAGACCAGCGGTATTGAACTTGAAGCCGCTATTGGGCTGTCTGAGAATGTAAGTGTTAACTTGGGTTATGCTTTCGCTAAAGGCGAATTGACGGAGGATTTAATTCAGCCTCAAAATAATAGCGTGATTGCAGAATCTGGGCAGCGTCTACCCGGCACCTCAGAACACGTATTTTCTCTTTCTGCCAATTACTCAAACACCTTGAATAGCGGCTTGATTTTGGATGCAAATGTCGGGGCTTATTATCAATCTGACTCTGTGAACTCGATTCAGGACAATTACCTGCAGCAGGAGTTTGATGGTTTTGCGCTGTTAAACGCCAGCGTGGCATTGACCTCAGAAACCTGGGTGTTAAGCCTGTATGCGAAGAACCTAACGGATGAAGAAGGTGTAACGGGAAGCTACCCCGCAGCTTATACGGGAACGGATACCGGTGTGTTCGAAAATTACTACGGCAACAATCAGAAAGAATACATCACCAACCCTAGAACTCTTGGCGTGAACTTTTCTTACAATTTCTAAGTAAGGTATACTTTGGTAAGGCCGGGTATTGCCCGGCCTTTTTTTGTTTGAATCTCCAGCTTACTTGAAAGGTGGTGCAGGTGACTAAGGGCTCCAATCACATCAATTCCGCGAGGACCATGCTTGAAACGGGCGATTTTCAGGGTGCGTTATCCCTTTGCCAGAAGCTAAACCAAAGCGACCCGAATGATGTTGCCGCCTGGCAACTAGCGGCACATGTTCTTCAGCGAGCAGGCAAGCCTGATAAAGCTGTCACGCTCCTTCAGCAAAGCTTGCGAAGTGCGGGACAGCATCTGTCTCTGCTGGTCAGTTTGTGTGAGGCATTTGTCGTCAATAAGCAGAAATCGCCGGCACTGGCCTTGGCTAAAGAATTGCTACAAAGCTTAGCCTTGCGGCCGATTGAAAACCCAGAGATATACGGCCGACTGGCTTACTTTTTAACGAGCTTAGAACTCCATCATGAAAGTTTGCCAATCTACCAGAGGATATTGGTCTTACAGCCGGGTGTCGCAGTTCATTATTATAATCTTGCAAGTTGTCAGCGTTTTCTTGGTTTGTTGGATGAAGCAGAAGAGGCCCTGAATGAGGCGCTTGCTATTGACCCATTGGACACTGAGGCACAATTGCTGCGCTCAGGTTTGCGCAAGCAGCTTGCTAGCAATAACCATATAGCTGAATTAAAGGGTTTAGCTGACACACCTTCGCTCCCTAATTCTTCGAAAATTAACCTTGCCTTTGCGCTAGCGAAAGAGCTTGAAGATGTAGAAGATTATACGCAGTCGTTTCAAATATTGCAGGCCGGTGCTGAGCTTAAACGGAGCAGTATAAATTATCGGATTGAGACCGATTTAGATATCATGGAGAAAATAACCGAAGTTTTTCATGGGGATTTATTTGATGGGCAAATTCCTGGTAGTGAGACAAAAGAACCCATCTTTGTTATCGGAATGCCCCGCACGGGAACAACCTTGGTTGAACGAATACTCGCTTGTCATTCCGATGTTTACGCCGCGGGAGAGCTGCATAATTTTTCCAGTGAGTTGATGCGCTTAGCAAAAATTCCTGGGGCAAATGCTGCGGATTCCCGACTGCGATTTATTGAAAACACCGCGCATGTAGACTTCGCCGCATTAGGGCGGAATTATGTGGAAAGCACGCGACCTGAGACCGGCAATACCGCTCGTTTTATTGACAAGCTACCCTTTAATTACTTGTATGCAGGCCTAATTCATCTAGCTTTCCCGAATGCTAAAATTATCAGTCTGACACGGAACCCTGTCGATACCTGCTTTGCGGTATTCAAACAATTGTTCCGCAGTGGTTATCCATTTTCTTACTGCTTGGATGAACTGGCCGATTATTACATTGCCTATCGCAAGTTAATGACACATTGGTTTGAAGTGATGCCCGGTGTTATTCACGAAATTTCCTACGAAAACCTAGTAACGAATTTTGAGGTAGAAGTGAGGGCCATGGTGGCTTATTGCCAGCTGCCTTGGCAGGATGATTGCCTTGAATTCCATTTGAATTCGGCGGCCAGCAGTACGGCCAGTGCAGCTCAGGTGAGAGAGAAATTATATTCAACTTCCATCGCTTATGGCAGGCGCTATGAAACTCAGCTCCAAGGATTGAAATCTCGCCTTGAAGCAGGAGGAGTGACGATTCCATAATCGTGTTTAGAGGCGCAAACATTGTCGGCAGCCGAACTTAAATTGGCTTTCAGTGCGGCCGCCAAATAAAGGCTGAGATCGCAGAGCTGTTTGAGCTGCGAGTTTGCTGGCATGGGCTTGAGATTTGGACTAGCAAGATTCTCGCAACTGGCCCTATTAATGCGGCCGAAGCTTGGTATGGTTAATTCAGCTATCTTATCGATTAATAACTACAAAAGCGAAGCTCTTATGGTCATCGAACAAGACTCCACTCCGGTCTCTTTTTTCTCTACCTACCACCTGGCGCCCAACAGCATGGTAGCCCGTACTTTCTTGGCGTTTCTGGCCACGGCGGGGTTGTTTTACGTCAACATAATGCCGGCTCTGGTGGACGGTTTAATTAAAGGTTTAGGCTTCAGCAATCAAGATGCGGGTTTTGTGGGTTCGGCGAATGTATACGGGGCAGCCGCAGGAGCGCTGGCGGCGGTTTTTTTGATCAAACGAATCAGTTGGAAGCCTGTGTCTGTGATGCTGCTTATCGGGCTAGTGTGCATCGACATCGTTTCCATGTATATGACAGAGCCGACGCTCTTGATTGCGATCCGCTTCGTGCACGGTTTAGTGGGGGGCTTATTGGTCGGCATAGGTTTTGCGATTATTGCTCGGACGGAAGAGGCTGATATTACCTTCGGCGTGCTGCTTTTGGTGCAGTTCGGGTTTGGTGGTGTTGGGGTGATGTACCTGCCTGGCTTAGTGCCCGAATACGGTCCTAAAGTGTTATTTATGTCACTGATTGCCTTTGATGTTGTTACTTTATTGATGCTGCCTTTTCTAAGTAATTACCCAGTGCCGGAGGCAAAGGTTGGACACAAACTTCGCGGTATTGACGCGGCCCATATTAAACCCATGTTGTTAACCTTGCTGGCCATCTTCCTGTTTCAGGCGGCTAACATGGGGCCCTATGCTTATATTGTAGGCTTGGGCAGCGAAGCTGGCCTGAGTATGGATTTTATCACCCCGAGCCTAGGCGCTGCCGCTTGGATTGGAATAGTGGGCTCTTTGTTGGTGGTAGTTCTTTCGACGCGTTATGGGCGCACGCTGCCCGTTGTCAGTGCCGTTATCATCACCGCCGCTGGTACCTTTGCCCTAAACTTTAGTGAGTTACCCTGGGTCTATGTAGTGGCTAATTGTGGCGTGGGGATTACGTGGGCCTTTGTAATACCCTATCTCTTTGGTATGTGTGCTGAGTTTGATAAGGCGGGACAGATGGCTGCAGTGGGGGGCTTCGCGTCGAAAATGGGCCTGGCTTCTGGACCCATGGCCGCTGCGTTTCTGGTGAGTGATGGTGCCTACTCGCACATGTTGTCTGTTGCGGCCACTGCGCTACTGCTGTGTATGGCCGCTGTTGTGATGCCAGCCCTACGCCTGGACCGAGAGCAAAAGGAAAGTTCAGCTGCGAGAGCTTAGCCCCTCTGGTCTAAGGCCTAGCCCTACCATTTTGACTAATCGCTTGCAGTTGGTAGGGCCTTACAGTTTTTAATCTCCAGCAAATTAAAACTCGATTCAATATTTCTCACCCCGGGAAACTTTAAAATCCGCTTCATGGTAATCTCCCCGAAATGGTCAATGTTGCGTGCCACAACCTTTAGCAGGTAGTCATAGTTGCCACTCATGGCATAACATTCCGTAATATAATCCTCGGCCCGCACTGCCTCTCGGAAGCCCTCTGTCTCCTTTTCGGAGCACTGATCCAGATCCACTTGAACAAAAGCTGTTACTTGAAGCCCCAGTTTGCGTTGATCCAAATTGGCGCTGTAGCCACTTATGGTGCCGTTTTCTTCCAATTGCCGCACCCGCCGAAAGCAGGGCGACTCTGAAAGGCCCACTTGCTGTGCCAGCTCGACATTCGACATCCGACCGTTGTTCTGTAAGGCATCTAGTATTTTACGCTCAACGCTGGAGGGAAGCGGATCTTCGTTGCTCATGGTGTAATACATCCGTATTCTTGGTTGTAGGGGTGGAATCTTGCGTAATAGTGCATTATCCAAGTTGAAATGGCAAAGTTCCGCCTTGAAATTAGCCTTATACTTTTATGACGAATTTAACATCATCAGGAGTGAGCAATGGCTGATTTATTTGAAAACCCGGTGGGCCTCAGGGGCTTTGAGTTTGTAGAGTTTGCGGCGCCAGAGCGCGGCATGCTTGAGCCAGTGTTCGAATCAATGGGTTTTACTCATGTGGCCTCTCACCGGTCTAAGGCCGCCGATCTGTGGCGCCAGGGTGACATCAATTTCATCATTAACTACGAGCCCAAGAGCGCGGCGGCTTGGTTTGCTGAAGAGCACGGGCCTTGCGCTTGTGGCATGGCTTTCCGCGTGCATGACGCCCATAAAGCCTACGATTTGCTGTTGGAGAAAGGGGCTCAGCCTCTGGATATTCCCGCCGGCCCTATGGAGCTTAAGTTACCTGCGGTGAAGGGTATTGGTGGCGCAGCATTGTATTTGATCGATCGCTGCGAGCCTGGGAGCTCAATTTATGACATCGACTTTGAATATCTGGACGGGGTAGATCACCACCCTGTAGGTTGTGGTTTTCAGGTGATTGATCACCTAACCCACAATGTATACCGTGGGCGTATGGACTATTGGGCGAGATACTACGAAAATTTATTCAATTTCAAAGAGATTCGTTATTTCGACATTAAGGGCGAATACACAGGTTTGCAGTCTCGCGCGCTAACGGCACCTGATGGCTTGATTCGCATTCCGCTTAACGAGGAGTCTGGCGGCGGTGGCGGTGGTCAGATTGAAGAGTATCTCATGCAGTATAACGGTGAAGGTATTCAGCACATCGCTTTTTCTTGTGATGATATATTGCCCTGTTGGGACAAACTTCAGGAAAAGGGCGTGCCCTTTATGACCGCACCTCCTGAAAGCTATTACGATATGCTTGAAGAGCGTTTGCCGGGTCATGGCGAGCCGGTGGATGAGCTTAAGAAAAGAGGCATATTGGTTGATGGTTCGACGGAAGATGGCGACCCACGGTTACTCTTACAGATTTTTTCTGAGACGCGTATAGGGCCTATCTTTTTTGAATTTATTCAGCGTAAAAAAGACGACGGATTTGGCGAGGGCAATTTCAAGGCTTTGTTTGAATCCATTGAAAGGGATCAAATACGTCGTGGTACATTGTCTGCAGACGATTAAACTTTAGTTTGATAAAAAAGCCCAGCCTTTGCTGGGCTTTTTTATGCTTGGAGCTTTTGTCTGCTTCGATTGCCGAAATTCTAGAGTACTGTAGACTGCAGGCAGAGTTGCTTGGTATTTGGAGTGGGCGAGATAGTGAGAATTGAGAGATTTGTTATTGGGCTTGGTTTAGTCGCGATGTGTAGTTTTTCTACATTTAGCTCGGCCCAATACATTGGTATGGGCGAAAAAACCCTGAATAAAGTCGAGCGCAACTTTGGCGAGTCGGCACGTGAGCGTGTCGCCCAGTGGCAGCGTCTAATGCTCGACAACAGCGCGAATCAAGATTTTACTGACGCCAGGCATATGCGCGCCGCCAATGACTTTTTTAATCTGGTGGAATGGGTTACCGATTTAGAGCATTGGGGTACAGAGGATTATTGGGCAACTCCTATAGAGACGCTGGCAACTGATGGTGGCGACTGTGAAGATTTTTCTATCGGAAAATATTTTTCCTTAAAAGATGTAGGGGTACATACGGACAACCTCCGCATCACCTACGTTAAATCGCTTGAGTATAACCAGGCGCATATGGTGCTGGCTTACTACTCAAGTCCAGATGCAGAGCCTTTAATTCTCGACAATATTAACAAGACAATACTTCCCGCCTCCCAGCGACCAGATCTAATGCCCATCTACAGTTTTAATGGCGACAGTTTATGGCTGGCTAAATCTCGAGGCAAAAAATTGTCGGCGAAAGGTAGCGGTGCGCTCCCGCAGTGGCAGAGTTTGAGTCGTCGAATTCAGCAGGAAACTGAATAGAGCGCCACAAGAGTGGCGCGTCCAGTTTAGACAGTAAATCGGGTGATGAGGTGTGATAGTTCTCCCGAGGTCTTATCTAGGCCTGTTGCAATCTCTGAGGCATGTTTCGAGCTCGTGTGAGCCTCTTGTGCTAGGGCTGTGATGCTCACCACATTTTTGGTAATTTCTTCGGTGGCGTAACTTTGTTCTTCAGCGGCTGTGGCAATTTGTGTGTTCATGTCGCGAATACTGCTAATGGATTCACTAATTTGTCGAATTGACGTGCCGGCCTCTGTCGCTAGCCCCACTGTGGCTCCTGTTTTTTCTCGGCTGTCTCGCATGGCTTTGACGGCTGCCGAGGCACCCGATTGCACTGTTTCAATAATTTGTTGGATTTCAGCTGTAGATTCTTGTGTGCGTTGGGCAAGGCCTCGTACTTCATCGGCTACTACGGCAAAGCCGCGGCCCTGTTCGCCGGCGCGAGCGGCTTCAATAGCTGCATTCAGTGCCAGCAGGTTGGTTTGTTCGGCGACGCCTTTAATTACATCTAATACAGCGCCAACACTGGCGGTGTCTTGCTCCAATCTGTCCATAGCACCAGATACATTGTCCACTTCAGTAGAGAGATCGTTAATAGAGCCGATAGTCTTTTCCATAACTTGCAAGCCTTCCCGAGCGCTTGAATCAGCCACTTGTGCGGCTTCGGCTGCGCCCGAAGCATTGTTGGCCACCTCTTGTACAGTCATCGACATCTCATTCATGGCTGTGGACACTTGGTCCATGTAGTGATCGGTTTTCCCTGTTTGATCACTGATTTCATTGGCGGTGCTATTAATTCGCGATGAGGCGTCGTTGAGTTCGCCAGAGGTGGATTTAACCGCTGAAATAATACTGACAATTTCCTGCTTCATGTGGTCTAAATTTCGTGCAAGTTCGCCGAGTTCGTCCGTGCGGCGAAGGTCTAGGGTTTGACTAAAGTCGCCTTCAGAAAATTGGCGAATATCGCCCATTACAATCTTTAGCGGAACTAGAAAGCTTCGTTTCAAAGTTATCGATAGAATGACAACAACCAGCAAGGCGACGAGCACCACCGATAGTTCCGACCAAAAAATAACCCCAGAAGTGCCGTCTCGCAGGTTTTCTGAGAGCTTGGCTACATCGTTGCTAATTTCACGCGCGGCATTGCTAAGCAATTTGCTCGGTTCGCGGTCCATGCCTTTCACGGCAGCATCACCCACCTTGGCACTAAAATCAGCGCTTGAGAAGGCGTTAAAACCCTCGTTGTAACGCTTTCCCATAGTTTCGTGCGAGAGCCCAAAATTACGTAGCATATTTTTGCTGCTGCCTTCGCCCATACGGCTTAGCACTTGATTTACATCGCTTTGTATACCTGCTTGATGGTCCTTAAAGCGGCCCCAATATTTGTCTAAGCTGCTTGGGTCGCCACCGCGTAGGAGAACATTCTTCCACTCTTGAACCTGGGTTTTAAAGCGGTAGTTAATTTGACTAATGTCTCGCTCGACAGAAATATTATTGCTGATGAGCGACTGATAGTCCTGTAAGCGTAGGTTTAGGGTCCAGATGGAGGTGCTGGCGACGATTAAGAGCGCGGCCAGCCCGGCCATTACAATAAATAGTAGGCGGGTTTGCATACTTCGGTTTAACCAGTTCATAGGTGTCCTTGCTGGATTTATTATTGATAGTCGTAAAAGTATAAGACAGATAGCGGCGACCATTGATATTTATTGAGCTAGGTCGACAAGTCTGGAGAACGAGGCTTACCGGGCTTACCGGGCTTGCGGGGCTTGCGGGGCTTACAGGGGTTGAGGGGGGGGTAATTTAAGCTTAAAAAAAGGCCGCTCAATAGAGCGGCCTTTATGAGTGCTGTGCATTAGTAAGGAATAATTAGCTGCGCTCGTCCATCGGTGTGAAGTCGCGAGGCGTATAACCTTTGTACAGTTGGCGCGGACGGCCAATCTTGTAGGGATTGCTGATCATTTCATGCCAGTGTGCGATCCAGCCAACGGTGCGACCTGTTGCGAATATCACAGTGAACATATCCGTAGGAATGCCGATGGCCTTCATGATAATACCCGAGTAAAAGTCTACATTCGGGTAAAGTTTCTTCTCGATGAAGTATTCATCTTCTAGGGCGATTTGCTCCAGACGCTTGGCAATGGCCAAAAGCGGATCATTTTCAAGGCCTAGCTCAGCCAGTACTTCGTCACAGGATTCTTTCATCAC
>CAJWBQ010000001.1 GCA_913020115.1 uncultured Cellvibrionales bacterium | reverse complement strand
AATATGTATCATCATCTTTTAGTGTTGTTGGCGTTCCGTTTTCAGCTTCTTGTCTTGACCATATTTTTTTTCTACCAGTATTGCCCCACGCAGATTGTGATTCTCGTAAATACTCAAATCGCGAGATAACTTTTTCACAATATTCTTTGCTAGCAGCATTTGGAAAAATCTCTATAAAATTTTTATTATCTAGATATTTTGCAGGATTAATTGTACAAATCTTCATACTATTTATTATTTACACTATCATTCTATTAATAATTGGCACTCCTAATGCTATAGTAATTGCATTCTTGTGTTCTTTACTAAACTTAATTCCATTCATTGGTCCTTTTATTGGAGGAATTTTAATTTATCAAAAAATTTTTAAAAAAAATGAAAAAACCTACTAATGCTTAGATTAAATTAGACTTTTAAAACAAACATTCTAAGTATATTCTCGCTTTAATGATAAAAAAAATTATTATTTTAATAACATTTTTATGTAATGTTTTGTTTATAACATATTTATTTGCTGAAGAAAAAATAGTGAATGAAAAAAATACGGAAATAAATGTTTATAGTGGCATGTTTGATTTTAGTGATGATGGAAAAAAATCTGCAATAGTAGGTTTGCAACATCAAAATGAAAATCTTTTAAGAGATAGTTTTTTAGGAACTTTGTCTCCAGTTACTGGAGCAATGATTACTGCAGATAACGCAGCCTATGTTTATACTGGCGTTCAAGCACAATATAAAATAGGAAAGCTTGATATTACACCTAGCTTTACTCCAGGTCTTTATAATGAAGGAAATGGAAAAGATTTAGGTCATGTAGTTGAGTTTAAGAGTGAGGTTCAAGTATCTTTAAATTTATTTGAAAATAGTCAATTAGGAATGTCTTATAATCATATATCTAATGCAAGCTTAGGAGATAAAAATCCTGGGGCAAATAGTTATATGTTTAATTTTCTTCAAAAGTTCTAATTTAAATACATGAACTTGAAAGATTGTCATAATTATAATGACTTTAGAAAATTAGCTAAAAAAAAATTACCTTCACCAATTTTTCATTATATTGATGGTGGGTCTGATGATGAAGTCACATTAAGAAGAAACACAGAAGCATTTAATGATTGTGATTTAGTTCCTAATGTACTTGCTAATGTTGGAAAACCAGATTTATCAACAACAGTTTTTGGAAAAAAAATTGATTTACCAGTTTTTCTTTCTCCTACAGCAATGCAAAGACTTTATTATCATGAAGGTGATAAGGCTTCAGCACGAGCTGCAGAAAAATTTGGAACTTTTTATAGCATGTCTACAATGGCCAATAATACTATTGAAGAGATTGCTGATATTTCAAATGGACCAAAATTATTTCAACTATATGTTCATAAAGATCAATCAATTACGGACGACTTAATAGACAGATGTAGAGTGTCTGGTTTTAATGGTATGTGTCTAACAGTTGATACATTAGTTGCTGGAAACAGAGAAAGAGATCACAGAACTGGCTTTACTACCCCTCCAAAATTGACACTTCAAAGTTTATTGAGTTTTGCTATGAGACCTGAATGGGTATTTAATTATTTTACTCATAAAAAATTTGAATTAGCTAATATAAAAAATAAAACTACTTATTCAAAGTGGTTTCTTTTATGAGTGTTGCAAGGCTCTAATTTTAGAACTTTTTAAGATCTATAGTAATTAAAAAAAGTTTATTCGTATAATTGCACCGAAAAATAATTATCTTCTCATAAGAAATATTTATGAATAAAAATATTAGAGTATTTACGGATAATTTAATGATGACTTTGTAAAGTAACTATTTATGAATATCCTTAAAAGTTTACTAACTATCCTTTTATTTATTTTATTTTACTTTGTGTATACTTATTTTGTTTATACTCAAGAATCTGTATCAAAATATGGAAATAACACAATATCACCGGCATTTAATTTTATTGGTTTACGCTGGCCACTCATGGTTAACCACGCTTCACCCCGAACAATTAAGTGAAAGGCCGCCTTCGCACCAGACTCGATGGACATTCCCCAAGGTGAGCAGAAACATTCGTTGAAATAGACGCTGCCACGCAAGCGTATGGTGCGGAGAATATCGCCCAATACATCCATAAACGCCTTCTCCCTAGAATATTGAACAAACAAACAATTTTTCAACACGACCAGACATTCCCGGCTGCGACTCCGCAATGAATAATACATTTCATGGCAACCGCCACTTACAATAGAGGATACCATATGTTTAAGATCGCACGAAAACTGACACTCACCACGCTTGTACTCACCGCCTTGGCCAGCACCGCCCACGCCGGATTACCCGACCCAGGGGTAAGCTTTATAAAAGGTCACACTGCCATTGTTGTCACCGACCCACAAAACGATTTTCTCAGCCCAAAAGGTGTTACTTGGGGCTTAGTTGGCAAAAGTGTAACCGCCAACAAAACCGTCGAAAATATTGATAGCCTCTTCGCAATAGCCGACAAGAAAAACATTCCAGTGTTTGTGTCGCCTCACTACTACTACCCGCACGACCACAAATGGCAGCACGGCGGCGCCTTAGAAAAAGCGATGCATGGTATGGGTATGTTTGACCGTAAAGACGCACTCAGTGTAGAGGGCTTTAAAGGTTCCGGCGCTGACTGGCTTGCACAGTACAAACCCTACATTAACAACGGTAAAACCGTGGTCACCAGCCCGCACAAAGTATATGGCCCCGAAACCAATGACATGGTTTTGCAGTTGCGAAAAGCGGGGATAAGCAAGATTATTTTGGCAGGGATGTCAGCCAATTTGTGTACTGAGGCACACATGCGTGAATTCATGGAGCAAGGTTTCGAAGTTCAAGTAGTATCCGATGCCACGGCCGCCGCACAGCTGCCCGGCCTAGACGGATATGCGGCCGCGATGGTAAACGTGAGAATGATTGCCAACTCAGTTCGCACCACAGAGCAGACACTCGAGCAAATTAACAGGGAGCTGTAAGGCCACGGATGTGAATTGATCGGATTAAAAATCCTTCCACTTGGACGGGCTAGTTACTGAACTTGGAGCCATTCAATTAATTTGAGTGGCTTTTAGCGCAGAGCTAACCACTGAGACTTATTTCAAATTTATAGATAACAAGATTGCTCGCTCTCTACGAGGAGCAACTTAGTTATTAACTGCCAATCAACCAACTACTTTCTATCTATTGACTCACCACCACACGGTTTCGCCCTTGTTCCTTTGCCTGATATAAAACCTTATCTGCACGCCGTAAGGTGTCATTGAAATGCCTATCCTTGGTGCTTAATTCAGCTACACCTATGCTTGCACTGAAAGTTAGAAGGTTCTTTGAAGGAGTATTAATTTTTAGATCGGAAATTTCACGTCTTAATCTCTCCGCCAATTCTAAAGCTTTATCAATTTTGGTCTCAGGTAAAATAATAGCAAACTCTTCGCCGCCAATTCTCCCTGCTATATCTGTGGATCGAATAACTTCTATAATTTTCTTTCCAAGCAATTCAATTACCTCATCACCTGTGGCGTGCCCATGGCTATCATTGATTATTTTAAAGTTATCCAAATCTATCATAACAACGGTATATTGATGCCTATAACGTTTGGCAAGTGCCTCTATCTTATTTGCTTGTTCGAAGAAAGCTCTACGGTTATTTAAACAGCTTAGTGGATCTGTTTTCGCGAGAATCTCTGCTTGTTTTTTAGCTTCTGTTAGCTTTATAGTTCTCTCTCTAATTTGCTCCTCTAAAGAATCGTTCAATCTTCTAAGATCGGCTTGAGCTATTTCTCGTTCTGCCATCTTGCGATCACTGATGTCTTGAACTACTCCTATGGATTTAATAATCTTGCCCTGCTCATCGAACAACGGTTCGGATATTTCACGTATGTAAATCTGTTTGCCTGCCTGATCATTAATTCGATACTCAATGTCGTATCCTTGTTTACTTTCACATGTACGGACCCGAGCAAATCGCTCGCGATCGTCCTCGTGAACAAGGTTGGCATTTGTCACCCCGCTTGTTAGCGTCTCAATCATCTTCTCAATGGTCATCCCATAGATTTTGGCACACTGTTCCGAGCAACTAAAAAGCCGTTCGTTTATTTCATCCCACTCCCAATAACCCAGCTTGCCAATTTTTTCTGCCTGATTAAATAAGAGGTTGATTTTATGCATCTTTTCTTCGGCTATTACGTTCTCGGTGATATCCATGAAGGAGACAATAATTTCATTTAGATTCCCGCGCTTAAAAACTGGAACAGCACTGACACGAACCCACACGATATCACTGGTATCTGTACGTGCTATACCCAGATCCATCTTATGCATTGGCTCCAACGAAGCAAGAACCTGATTAACAGGGTAATTCTTGACCTCTACGGGAGTTCCATCTAGGTGCAAAAACGACCATCCTGGGTCGATGGCTATTCGACCCTTCGCCTGAGATTCCGTTATTCCTAACAACTCTAATGCTTTGCCGTTGATTAAAGAAATGCGGGTGTCCGTTGCGTGCACAACCACAGCAGCTGAGATATCTTGCACCAACTTGCCAAATCGTTCCTCCCCTTCAGACAGTTTTTCTTGCGTCTTCTCAAGTGCGGCTTCAGCAAATTTTCGTTCCTGCTTGTCATGCCGTTGGATCAAACCAGCAAACCCGTCAGTATAGTCAGACACGAAATCAAAAACTTCTTGCTGACATTCCCTCGTTAGTTCCGCGACGATCCGCCGTTTGTCGCTTCTGTCTTGCCTGGTTGTAATAATCCCTGCTTTCTCAAGCGACCTTAATAATCTCCTCGCTGTAGTTGCAGGTATCTCCGTTCCAAGTGAAATATCTGTAACTGCGACAGTTTTTTCACACAGTTGGCTTTCAATGAGATAATAAAGAACTTCCCAGTGAGATACCTTTATCGTGTCCAATATCGAGGCGCTGCAAATTTCAGTAATAATTTTGAGCAAGCGCCTCTTTAACGTATGGTGCCGGTATATGCCCGACTCAACAATTAACGATAAGGTTGCTTTGTAATTTGATGGTTCTGCTTCTATCGAACTCATACTTTGATGCTGCCAAATATCTCTAAATATACGAGGAGAATAATTAGTATTGCAGAAAACAACAGCAATATCGCACCTATTTCCGCCAAATTGGTCGCTAATATTTGAGCATTATAAAAGCTGCTAGGGTTCTAGCGTAGCCTAGGCGTTCGATCACTTCCGATGTTACTTTCGGAAGCTCTCCTATTAGGAACGACTATCTCTGCCGTTTTGATCTTCCCCTGATCTCGGCAACGACTGGCTTGGTGGCAAAGTAGGCTATTTATTCAGATAGACTTATGTCAATTTTCGGTCAGCGTTGTGGCAACCCTGATTATATCAAGACACCATTATGACCCTTTTAACAAAGCGATGAGAGCTATTTCAATATCAATAAAGTGTAACAAACACCTTTAATCATTCACTCCCTCCCATGATTAGACTGTGGATTTGCAATGGTTTATTTGATTGCCATCATTAAAAGCCCGCCACTTGGAAGCCTTTTTATTTCCCTACCCGTAATGAACGGCGCAATTCATGAATCACCCAATCGACAAATACCCGCACTCGAGTCGACATCAATTTTGAGTGTGAGTAAACAACGCTCACAGGCAATAAAGATGGTTCAAAATCTTCGAGAAGCAGTTGTAAAGCGCCTGAGGCAATATCATCTTCCACCATATACGACAAAAACATACCCAAGCCCATCCCCGACTTCACCGCCGTTAAAGCCGCCGAAGCCTGGTTGCACACCAACGGCCCTTCAATTGGAATAAGGTGGATTTTATCCCCCTCGTGCAGCTGCCAACTAGCGCCATGGCTTAAGCCTGTAAAACGTATACAGGGCACCAACAAGAGGTCTTTGGGCTGACGTATAGACGGCAAACTGTTTAGCAATTTTGGGGTAGCACAAATAACACGCCGCACAGACCCCACATTTTTAGCCACCATTGAGGAGTCGGCCAATGGGCCGATACGAATTGCCACATCAATGCCCTCTTCCACCAAATTAACGTTGCGATCATCTAAACTGAGCTGAACCTTTAGCTGGTCATTTTCATGCAAGAACTTGTGTAGTAAGGGTGCGACCTTTAAAGAGCCAAACATAACGGACGCAGACACCAGTAACTTACCACTGGGCTTTCGGTGCTGAGCACTCAAGGCCAATTCTGCCGCGTCAACATCGAACAAAATAGACCTGCAGCGCTCAAGGTACAGCCGCCCCTCCTCAGTGAGAGTTACGGTTCGCGTGGTCCGATTTAACAAGCGCGTTTTGAGATGAGCCTCGAGACCAGCCAAGGTGCGCACCACCGTTGGCAGAGAGGTGTCTAGTGTGTGCGCTGCACCCGTTAGGCTGCCAGCGTCCACTATATGCACAAAGGTTGTCATAGCGTTGAGCTTGTTCATAGCAATAAACAGATATCCGAAGGTTTATTACTCCATATATTGCAATAGTTTTATACCTTTTACACCATTTATTCCACAAACAGGAATGGTCAAACTGTACAACAGATGGCATCGGCTCTCTAAGCATTTAAAACTCCCTATATTCAAGCAAAGGAACAACACTATGAAAACTGCAATTCTGATTTTATCCGACCCAAGCCAAGGCCAAGAAGAGGCTCTAGGCCGCGTATTTAACGCGCTCGCCACAGCCTACGATTTTAAAGAAAACGGCGCTGAAGTGAGTGTTATGTTTAACGGCACTGGCACTCGTTGGATTGCTGAGCTAAACAACCCTGAGCACCCTGTATTCGCTTTGTTTGAAGCGGTGAAAGACACCATTGCAGGCGTATCGTGTGGCTGCGCGGACGTTTTCGGTTCAGCGGAATCTGTAGAAGCATCAGGTTACGACTACCTGACTGAAAACCAAGTGCCTGGCACTCGCGGTTTACCAAGCTTGTACAAGCTGAGCCAGGAAGGCTACAAGATAATCACCTTCTAAAAACGCCTTTGATGGAATGGCGCCAAAGGGCGCCTTTCTCTTAGAGGGCTCCCCCCTTTCATACGGTCTATCCATATTTTTCAGAGGGCTTGGTCATGGCAACTCTTTCACCTTTCCACGATGGCGAACGACACGTTCAGCAACTCGCAAAAGAAAGTGACTTTGCTCAGCGTAATGGCACAGTTATCACCGACACTATTTTGCCCGGCGCCATTCCTTTTATTGCCCAGCAGGCTATGTTGGTGGTGAGTAGCGTTGACGCCAACGGGCAAGTTTGGTCCTCGGTATTGATTGGCAAACCTGGTTTCATTCACGCATCAGACCCGCACAATTTAATCTTGGATAGAGGTAATACCTTCAGTAATCCGCAAGATTGCTTTTGGCAAAATATTCGTCACAACCCCAACATAGGCATGCTGGTAATTGAGCTCAGCACACGCCGTCGCTTTCGCGTCAATGGCAGCATAGAACTTCACGATAATAAATTCTTACATATTCACGTTGACGAAGCGTATCCCAATTGCCCCAAATACATTCAGCGCAGGCAAGCAGAGCTGACGGCCTCCCCTGTCCGCGCAAACCAAGCTGCTCCTGCCACAGGTACCGAGCTATTACCGGAACACCTCAAACTCATTCACAGCGCTGATTCACTTTTTGTTGGCAGTGCCGTTCCGCAACAATATAACTCTAACACTACCTATAGAGCCGACGCCTCACACCGCGGCGGCAATCCAGGTTTTATAGAACACATCGACGACAATACTCTGCGTATCCCAGACTACAAAGGCAACAGTATGTTCAATACTTTGGGGAACATTCACACTTACCCAAAAGCAGGTATTGTTTTAATCGATTTTGAACGAGGTGTGCTGCTGCAGCTAAGTGGCGACGCAAAAATCCTGTGGGCGCAAAACGACCCAGACAATCAAAGTGGTGGCACAAAACGTTACTGGGAACTGAAGGTGTCTGCCTGGCAGGAGTCAGAGTTACCAGATTCATTAAGCTGGCAGTTTTTCGATTACTCACCACACAACCCCAGGAAAACTAAAGTCGGCAGTCAGGTCATCGAAGAATTGACACTCAAAATAAGCCAAGTAGAAATAAAAAGCCCCACGATAACGCGCTACCGCTTAAGTGCTACTCAGGGTGGCATTTTACCCGCCTTTGAGGCCGGAGCCCACCTGCCAATTGAGGTAAAACTAGCCAGCGGAGAGTGGGTAGAGCGACACTACTCAATTCTCTCATCTCCGCACGACAATCGTTTCTATGACATTGCTGTAAAGCGTGAAACCGCCGGCAGAGGTGGCTCTCTACAGCTTCATAAACAACTAAAAATCAACGCAACACTAAAAGCGAAAGCGCCACGCAATGCGTTTCCACTCAGCACTATTGGCAAGCATACAATTCTTGTAGCCGGTGGCATCGGTATTACGCCCATTTTCTCAATGTTAAGAATTTTAGTTGAGGCGCAGGCTTCTTTTGAAATTCACTACACCGCCAACAGCCAAGAAGAGCTAGCATTTGCGACGGAGATCTTTGCTCTCGCCAAGCAACACGCCCACTTCTATTGCTCATACCCAAACACCCATATCACTGAGTTCACGGTTAAAAACTCACGCTTGAATATCGAGCGACTAATGGAAAAACCCGATGCCGGCACTCACATCTACCTCTGTGGTCCTGTGCGTATGATCGAAGCGGTGAGAGACGCAGGCAATTCACAGAACTGGAATACTGGGCAAATACACTTCGAAAGCTTTGGCAACAACGCGTCCAGTACAGACAAGGCTATTAAGGTCACCTTACAAAAATCCGCTCAGGTTATTGAGGTTCAGGCCCAACAAACAATTTTGGCCGCTTTACTAGACGCCAAAATTTCGGTGCCATTTGACTGCCAACGCGGAGAGTGCGGAATGTGCGCAAGCACTATTATCGAAGGAGAGGCAGAACACCGCGACGTGTATCTAAGCAAAGAGGAGCGGCAACAACAAATGTGCGTTTGCGTGTCACGTGCTAAGAGCACCCATATTACCCTCGACCTATAAAACTACTGGAGTGAGTCTGAAATGAAACGCGTATTAATGTTACTGGCCAATGGGGTAGAACCCTTGGAGATGGCTGCCTTTACCGATGTGCTAGGCTGGGCCTCACTCATTGGTGAAGTAAATATTGAATTGATTGATGTAGCGTTGCACAAAAATATCGCTACTACATTCGGACTACAACTAAAACCCAATCACTTGTTGAATGAACTGGATCTCAACAGTTTTGACGCCCTAGCCCTACCCGGAGGTTTCGAACCATCTGGGTTTTATGACGACGCGCTTAGCGAGGAGTTTCTGGAGGTAATCCGGCATTTCTCCGATCGAAAACAAACAGTTGCCAGCGTTTGCGTGTCATCTCTTTCACTGGGCACAGCCGGAATTCTAAAGGGCAGACGCGCCACCACTTATCATCAAGTGGGCGGCAGACGGAAACAACAACTCGAAGCTACGGGGGCACAATTTGTCGACACCCCTCTTGTTATTGATGAGCATATCATCACGTCTACTGGCCCCGGCACAGCGCTTGAGGTAGCTTTCGAATTATTGACGCGCCTAACTAACGCGGACTATGCCAATGTCGTGAGGGAAAAAATGCGCATTCCAAATCCCAGCCAAATCTGGCTCGAAAGCCCACAGGTCCGCTCTTAAACTCTTTTCTCAATTCTGCGCTGTGTGTCTACTCAGCGCCGCTCTTCCGGCAAGCAATGCCTATTTATCGGCAAGTTGTCGCCAGTCTTATTTCCTGTCAGCGCCACTTCGCTGATTTATTGAGCGGTTTCTGGGTATATATCTGTTTTACAGTAACTTTCGGACGTTTTTTTGTTCGCCCAATAGTTGGCATAGGCTTTGCAAATCCCTCTCATAATTTCGATAGCTGTTGCCAAGGATTAAGCGAATTGTGATGAACAAGGATTATTTATTCGGTCTTGCGCTGTCTACGCTAGCGCTGCACAGCACCGCCAGTCACGTTCCTGAAACAGACTGTGTTGTCGACCTGAAAAATAGAGAAGCTTGGATTGCCGAATACTCACCAACTATTAGTTGCTCACCCGGCGAAATTGTTTTGTCTCTGCCAAACCGACAAAATGATGCCGAGCAACTAACCTTGAGCTTCAACTCCAAGGGCGAGTTGTTGGAAAAAGCAGTACACATCGGCAATGGGTATTACCGCTGGTCATTTCGTTATCACAGCAATGGCGCCCTGGCTTCATTGACTTACCCAAGTGGCGCAAAGAGTCGCCACAACGAAGCATCACCAATAACGTCTTTAATGACAACAATTCTCGCGACCAATGAACGCAGCATCGCCGCGGCTTCAGATATAAATCCACGCTATCAAAACCATGTCTTGGCCTCACTGCCACTTGACACAGATGAAGGCATCTATCGCAGCACCGAAATTTTGCAAGATCTATTAGGCATATATTTTCTGGACGACTATGAATATATACCAGCGCTTGAAATACTAAGAATACGCGGTTTAGTAAACAGTAAACTATCGACTTACTACGCTCATTTCAGCGCTTCAAAGCAACTGTTAGCACTTTCTAACAGTGAGGGAGAAATACTCAGCGAGTTTGTTTATCAATCCGGCGAACTGAGCTACGAAATTCGTCACAAGGTACTCCATTCCTCAACTGCGACTGAAACTGAAGGGCGTGGGCTTGCCGCAAGGTTATCGCGCAAACCCATTGTTGTCAGTACCACAATTACCCCTATCGCGAATGCTGCACCATCAATTTCTTCGTCAGGCACAACCGCGGGTGTGAGCTTAGATTTGTCAAATAAGTCGTTTCACCAGCGCAAAACACAAGCGACACACAGTCAAATCGACAGTGACAAAGACGGCTTACCCGATCTCTGGGAGCAATTGTACTTTGCCACCCTCGATAGAGACGGGCGCGGTGACTTTGATCGCGACGGCCGCTCTGATCGTGCTGAATTTCTGCGTAACAGCAACCCTAAACTTAAGTTGGACGGCACTCGGCACCGCAATACTCAAAGCCAGTTAAATGCCCTGTTGCACCAAATGTAAGGCCGCATCCAATTTAAGGCCACACCAAATTAAAATGAACTATCACTATTCAAAGGACGCCTCATGATCGCTCCCCCAAAATGGACCAAACTACTCACTCTGTCGGCCTCGCTGTTTTTTGCCTCAGCACACAGTGAAATAACCCACAATGGCTCGGTATCCATGCTTCGGGGGCACATTGCCACTGAGGGCGAAACGAGCGTTGGTAGCTGGTCAAGTATTCAGCTGTCGGGGTTAGACGCAAGTGAAGCCTGCCCAGGGGAAGACGAAGGCCTAGGTAAACTTGCCTACCTAAGTCTTTCAGACAGCGAGGAATTTATTTTAACCCTGCTGCTCTCAGCGTATCTAGGCGGACACCAAGTTACGGCCACTATCGATGACGGCAACCAGTTCCAAGGGTATTGCAAACTAACAAAGCTGGCCTTACTTCCCGCATCAGCGCAAGGCAATGAGCCGCTGGAAGAAATACTAGAACTCGAGCACGAGAATCTGGTCTCGATTTACACCATGGACGCTTTGAACAGCAACATACTCAGCGATGCCAGTCGCTATGGCATACACGGCACCGCTTCTGGCGTTAAGCAGGTCGGTGGTTTAATTGGTCAAGCGCTCAGCTTCAACCGTGCCGACAACATCGTTGATTTTGGCAGCGCACACAAAACAGTGTTCACAGGCAGTGACGCCAAATTCGCCTTCAGCCTTTGGGTGAAAACAACCAACACTTCGGGCTTCAATCGCTTAATAACTAAGTCTACCGCAGACAAAAACGGTGGCACTCTTCGCCAAATGGTACTGCAAACTGACACTCAAAATAATGTGCTCTTTGGCTGGTATGGCGACAACCAAGGGCAGAATCGTCGAATTATTCGCGGCGGTAATTTAGCCCGGAACGTATGGCAACACATTGTGGTGTCTTATAACGGCAGCCTAGATACAAACAACGGTTTAGATCGCGTCTCGATGTACATAAATGGCGCTAAGGTAAGCTCATCTCTCTATGTTAACGGTGGCGAACTGAGCGACATTTTTGACGGTAACGGCAGCCTGACATTCGGAGCTGAAAAAGGCACTCAGAGCAGCAGCTCTGTTGGCCTGAACGGCAATCTAGACCAAGTACGCCTGTTCAATCGCGGCCTAACGCCCAGCGAAGCACTTCACCTCTACAACGAAGGTCAGTAAACCTTCTGCATCGGCCGTAACCCGCTATGGGATACGGCCTTTTTCATATTCCCCCAAACCTAATAGTCATCTGCCCACGTTTGTCGCGGGGTTTCACCCTGAGCTCGCACGTGATGTTCAACGAAGCGAACAAAGTGTTCTATTTTAGCCGGTAAGAATTCTCGCTTAGCGTACACCAACCAAACCCCATGACCTTTTGGCCGAGTTCGCGAAGCTAAAACCTGCAATTGTTTTTCTTGCAACCAGCGCCTAGCTACAAAGTGTGGCAACTGAGCTAGCCCCAAACCCTGCGCGCACAATGTGGCCGAGGCCTCACCGTCATCCACAATAAACTGCTGCCCTGGGTCTATGTACAATAATTTTTTCCCCTGGGTAAGCATTACTGGATTAAGACGTCCACTCTGCTTGAAGCGAAAGCGCACCCATGGGTGATCCGAATAGTGCTCTGGCAATATTGGCCCATGCCGTTTTACGTAGTCGGGCGATGCACAAATAAGAAAATCGATTGGGCTCAGCTGTCGCGCCACTAAACTAGAGTCATCCAGGGTGCCGCTACGAATAGTCACGTCAATACCGTGTTCAATCATGTCTACATAACCATCATCGAAACTGAGCTGCAGCTGTATTTTGGGGTGTAGGCGAGAAAACTCCTCCATCAATGGCAGTACATACTGTCGACCATAAGAGACGGGCAGATTCACCTTAAGACAACCCTCAGGCTCGCGATTACCTTGCCGCAAACCATCCTCACAGAGCTCCAAGTCGAGGAGAAGATCCCGTGCTTTCGCCGCATAACGCAAACCAGCATCCGTAAGAGTCACTTTGCGAGTTGTTCGATAAATCAATTGCAAGTGCAGCTCGCCCTCAAGCCGAGCCATGGCCTTACTGACCGCGGAGGGTGTCAACGCCAAAGCTACGGCCGCGCTGGCAAAGCTGCCTTGATCCACCACGGCGAGAAAAATTTTCAATAAATTGAGCTTATCCATTGGTGATTTATTTTCACTACAGTAGTTATTGAGACGACATTTAATCACGGATGATAATTAATTAGAATGGCCGCCTAAACTACTTATGGAGCTTTATGATGAAAACACTGCAATGGAAATTCTTTGCCATTTTACTGGGCGCAATAATAGCCTCTTCCACTTTCGCCGCCGACAAGCGCATCGGTATTGTTGTATTTGACGGCGTTCTGACCAGCGATGTTACCGCACCTATTGAAGTATTTGGTGCTGCCAGCAAAAAGGCCTGGTTTTCAGACTATGCCGTTACTGTGCTTTCGGCAACACAGCAAAAAACCATACAAACCGAGGAAGGTTTAACCATCGTCGCCGATGCCACCATTTACGACAAACAAGAATTTGATGTTGTGATCGTTGCCAGTGCCTATGACATGGATCCAGTTTTAGACAATGATGACCTCACTCACTTTATTAAAACTCAAGCCAAAGAAGCCTCTTGGATGGCAAGTAATTGCTCAGGCGCCTTTCTTTTAGGTCAGGCGGGCGTGCTAGATGGCAAGAAAGCCACGACTTGGGCGGGGGGCGAGAAAGGGCTCGCAAGCGCTTTTCCCAAAGCCCAGGTTGTATTCGATCAAAATGTTGTGGTTGATCAGGGCCTTATTACTTCAAATGGCGGACCGGTGAGCTATCAGGCGGCATTTACTTTGCTCGCGAAGCTCAGTAGTGAAGATTTTTCCAATGAGATTTCGGAAGCTATTCAGTTCAATCGACTGAGAAGTGCGTTCTAAGGGAGCGCCCATGCCTGCAGCATTACAAAAAATCTGTACGGGACGGGGTATTGTCGATGGAAAGGGTAAATGAGAATCAAAGGAAGGAGGAGCAGATATTAAATCTCCATTCCCGCCTAGGCGGGAGTGGAGTAGAGATTCTATTAAAAAGTAAGGTTCCAGATAAAACTCTGATCGAGAACACCGTCGATCTTCACAGTCATCGTGAGAATTCCGGTTCCAGTTTCCTCGGGCACTAAATTAATACTGTAAGGGCCGTTAGCGGAAATTGTGTTTGTGGGAACTTCAAAGGCCGTATTACCCGCTAGTTTTACCTTGCCACTAACCGCTTCAACAGTGAAGTCAATTTGAGTGCCACCGGGTAATGAATTGCCATTTATATCCGAAAGCACCAAGTTAGAAATTGTGTTGCTAAGGCCAAAACCAGGTAGGTTAATGGTGCCGTTTGCCGCTCCAAAGTTACCTTGATTGAAGAAGACCACGTCAGCCGATGACATGGTGAATGTGAAAGTTCTCGCAATCGTTACTGAGGTTGGAACATTAGCTGGGCAAAGCGCAGAGGGGTCAATACCACTCATGCAGGGTCCGTTCCACTCGCCGTCCGCTAAGTCTCTAACAGTATTCTCATTGGCATCGACAAAGAATTCGCCCAAGTCATAGAAACCATTTTCATTTTCATCAATGTAAGCTTCCGCTAAATCTTGGTCGCCAGAGACGTTGAAATTGTCTCCTGCGTCAAAGACGTTGTTGCCGTTGAGGTCGTCAAATTCTTCAGCGCCAGTGGTGTGCGCCAGTATAGTCACTTGGCCATTGCTTGGCCCAGGGTTTGCGCTGATCCATTTCACGTCAGAACACTGCCCGTCTACCAGCAAACACGAATCATCAATATTACCGGCTTCTGTAGAAGCAAAACTCACCCGAGTGCCATCTGGCACGGCGTTACCAAAGAAGTCTGAAGCAATCACGCTAAAATTAATGACCACGCCATCGACACCCCAAGCATGGGGATTATGCTTGTCCAGTGACAAAGAGAAACGATTCGCCACAGGAATGCCGGTTGAAATAGTAATGTCACCCGAACTCGCCGTGATGCCAGTGCTTACGTGTTCAGCAATCACTTCCACTGAAGTAGAGATGGTGCCGCTTTGTAAAACGGTTGTCACAAGGCCTTGGCTGTCGGTTACGTCTGTATCCGAACCTTCAGCTAGACGAATACCACCAACGGTAGAGCTGGTAGTGAAACTAACTTCTTCACCAATAATGGGAGCCGATTGCTCGCCCACTAAGCGGAAGGTCAAGACTGCGGTTTCATCGGCACCCAAACCTGCCAATGACAACTGTGAGGGCACAACTGACACAAACTCCACACCCAACACTTGGTCGGACTCTATTGTTAAGGTAACAGGAGAAGAGTGAATTACGGCATTAATGGTTACTGAAGCGGTGACAACATCGTCACCTGAACAACCCGCTGCGGTGTAGGTTGTTGACGCAAGGCCTGAAACTGTCGACACCTCTGTGGCGCTAAAGGACGACAGGCCGTTAGACGCACAGTCGGAGGCAAAAGTAATTGAGTAAACGTCGGTAACCGCAATATTGTTATTATTGCTGTCCACTACATTCACCGAGATCTCTGTTGAGGCCCCCGCTTGTAAACTTGTCTCTGTGGCTTTGGCCTGATTCTGAACAAAGTCAGCGCCAGTACCATTTCCCATTACAACCACTGCGGCCGCCGGGTCGGTAGTTGAGCCGCCCCCTTGAGTGCGAGGATCAACAGCGTCACTTCCGCCCCCACCGCCACAGGCGACTAAAGCACTACCTAATACTGATAACAGGGTTAAATTGCGCATTATTTTCAGGGGAGGACTTACCATTAACATTATTTTGCTTACTCCATTGAGCTCAATCAGTCATTTGAGCAGGGATCGAATTGTTAGCCTATTCGCTTACTACTGGTATTAAGACGCCAAGCTATTCCTTAAGTTACTGAAGAATAAACGCCATATTCCCAGAAGTCCACCGCTACGGGCCGTGTAAGCACGATCTATACGCGCCATAGAATCAACCTTTGCAAGCTATCCTACCCTATTGTTTATACAGAAAAATGTGCTCTCAATCACAAGCCACAACAACAAGCCAAAGTCGGGCGAGGCGATATTGATCAAATCGGAGGAAATATAGGCGATAAACTGAGTGACAACTCAGCCTTTGAAGAGGAAATTTAAGGTGTGAATAAGCGTTAAATGAAATGCAAAACTACTTTCACAATAAGGTAAATACACACATACCAAACAATCGTCATAAACACCCCCGCCACAATAAAATGAATGGGCCTGCCTTGTTCAAAATCACGTTTGCGGTTTTTGTCACTCTGTACACCAAAAAACGAGGCCAAAATACTCACCAGCATTTGCAAAAAACTCAATGTTTGCACAGGTTTTTCGTCTTCAAGTACCTCAGTATTCACTTGGGCCAAAGGTTTCATAGCGATCCTCCTCAAAACTAATAGAGTAGTGTCTTGGCAAAAAAAGAACAGCATCAAAAATTGATTAAAAAACCGGATCAGATTAAGATCAAAACCACGTTACACCCTGTCTCACGAGCCTAAAACTGGCCACTCATGAAACGATACGAAGCCCTAGCGGACAAAATAGCCACGCTTATTCGCAGCGGCGCTCTCAAGGCCGGTGATCGCATACCCTCAATTCGTCAAGCCAGCGCTCGCTACAGTGTCAGCCCATCGACGGTATTCCAAGCCTATTACCGCTTAGAAGGCCGAGGCTTGATTCGCGCCCGCGAACGCTCAGGCTATTATGTGAGCGACAAGGCCCCAAGGCTTTTGCCAGAACCACAAGCCTCACAAGCCGTAGCAACATCGAGCGACGTGACGGTCAGCGAGTTAGTCTTCTCTGTATTAGAGTCTATGCAAGACACCGATATAGCCCCCCTGGGCGCGGCTTATCCCGCTGCCGAACTCTTCCCTCTAGAGAAACTCGCACAATCTCTTGCTCGCGCCAATCGCCATGTAAACCCGAGCAGCAGTGGCGCCAACCTCAGCCCCGGCAACGAAGCTTTGCGACGAGCAATCTCGCTTCGATATATGACCTCGGGGCTCAGTGTCGGCGCAGACGAAGTACTCATTACCAATGGCGCTCTAGAGGGGCTCACCCTAGCATTGCAAGCGATTACCGAGCCCGGTGATTTAGTGGCGATTGAGTCCCCCACCTTTTATGCCGTACTACAAATTGTTGAGCGCCTTAAACTTAAAGCCATTGAAATCCCCGTACACCCCAGCGAGGGGCTAGATCTGGAGGTGCTAAGCGAGGCTCTAAAAAACAACACTATTAGCGCATGCTGGTGCATGAGTAATTTCCAGAACCCTATGGGCGCCACCATGCCGGACATCAAAAAGCAGGATCTAGTGACATTGCTGGGCCAATACGAGGTCCCCTTAATTGAAGACGATGTCTATGGCGAGCTCTACTTTGGCAGCACTTACCCAAAACCCGCCAAAGCCTTTGATGAGCTGGGCCTGGTTATTCACTGTGGCTCCTTTTCTAAATCACTCGCACCTGGCTACCGGATAGGCTGGGTCATTGCCGGGCGCTACCAAGAGCGAATTCGCCGAGATAAATTAATGACCACCCTCTCCGCCAGCGTTCCCGCACAGCTGGCCATTGCCGACTACATTAGCCGTGGAGGCTACGACCGTCACCTGCGAAGATTGCGGCATTTTTTGGAAGACCAACAAGCCCTAATGACCAGTGCCATAGCCTCGCACTTTCCAGCAGGGACCAAAGTCACTCGCCCTCGAGGCGGATATTTTTTATGGCTAGAACTACCCAGCAATATCGATTCGCTCGCGCTCTACCATGCGTGTTTAGCCAAAGGGATCAATCTTGCGCCAGGTCCCATATTCTCGGCGACGGAAGACTATGGCAATTGTATCCGCCTCAATTATGGCCAGCCCTTAGGCCAAATCACCTCAGCGGTAGAAGCTGTAGGCAAGATTGCGCGTGGGCTAAACCAATAATAAGGCGCGAGCTGTGGTAGAGTGCGCGCTGAAATTTCAACCACCAATAATCGAGACTGTATGAACCCCTGGACTGTATTAGGCGTAGCCCAAATTCCCAATGACGGTGGTGAGCTTACCTTGTCGCAACGCGCCGAAGAATTTTCCATTCGCCTGTCCGGCGTGCGTGGCGAATTAATGAATAGCCGAGTGCATGGTTCAGAAGAAGCCTTGGCTGAATTGGGCTGTGCTAAATTGGCAAGTGAGGAAAAAGCACACGTACTGGTGGGCGGCCTAGGTATGGGCTTCACCCTGGCGGCTGCACTCAAAGCCGTGTCGACCACATCCAAGGTAACCGTCGCCGAATTAATCCCGGAAGTGGTCGAATGGAATCGTGGTCCACTGGGCGATTGTGCGGGTAAACCGCTAGAAGACAATCGTACTCAGGTACACCAGGGCGATGTAGGCGAATGCTTTAAAAATGGTAGCGCAAAACTCCACGCCATTTTACTGGATGTAGACAATGGCCCCGAAGGGCTCACTCAATCAGACAACAATTGGTTATATTCTCTGGATGGCCTAAACGCCATGTTCAACACTCTGCACCCTGAAGGCATGCTGGCCATTTGGTCCGCTGGACCAGACAGCTTGTTTACCATTCGTTTAAAAAAGGCAGGTTACAAAGTAACTCAGAGAACCGTGAGAGCACGCCCGGGCAAGGGTAGTCGGCATACAATATTTCTTGCACAAAAACCTTGGCGCTAGGTAAATAGTAAGCTGTAAATTAATCGCCCTGGCATAAATGCAAAACTTCCGGCAATGAGTAAGCCGCCAATATACAGCCCCACCATTCGGCCTTTGTGGGTTTTAATGTCGCCTCTTCTGGCGGCAAAATAAGCCGACGGTACGGAGAAAAACACCAAAGCGCTGAACAAATGAATAAAGCCAAAATGGTCCAGTAACGTTGGACCTACCTCCGCGGACATAAACAAAGTAAAAGTGGCTGTCACCAGCATCAATACCATGTAGGTTTTGCCCAACAGCCTGTGAACAGGTGTGCCTTTACGGTTCAATAGCAGGTAAGTAGCGATGAGAAATGCAGGAAATACCGTTGCCAGATGAGCATAAGCCAATTGCAAGTACGTCATTTAAATATCAACCTCAGAAAACTAAGATTAGCAATATAGCGCTTATTGAAAAAATTGCCAGCCACTTATAAATAACCCGTTTACTGAGGTCAGGTGTTTGCTTTTGCTTCTCAGCCATAATTAAACGAGCCGACAACTCGTCTCGATCGCCTGCGCTTAAAGCTTCGTTTGCGACCGGCGGCTTGGGAATTGTAGGCGGGGCGCTTACCCGCGGTGGGGTGCTCGCCTGAAACCAAAATTCGATCTCATCCGTCTCAACTTCAAATACTGCGGAGTGTTCTACATTTGCAGGAATGTGATACCACTCTCCAACCTTCACACGCTGAACCTTACCATTTAGCGTCAGCAAAAGTTCACCTCGCGTAATGACTCCGTGATTGTCTGTATTATGGGTATGGGAGGGAATTGAGGTGCCTGCGGGATAGGAAGCAAACAACACATCACTACCCTTGGCTTCAAGTTTATAGGCGTCGAAGCGACCATCGTAAAGTGGCAAGCTCTTAATTATGTCGGGATAAAAACCAGGCACAGAAAATTCCTTACTATTGAGATCTAGGATTAGCTCACTCTAATCTAACAATTCAATTTCCAAGCACTCGAGCAATCTAGAGGCTTCGAATCGAGTGAATTTCGCGCCCTTAATATTATTGTCAAAAATATTTATGTCGTAGTTCATTGCTTCAGTGAAATCAGCGCCTTGCAAATTGGTTTTCCCAAATAAGGCGCGAGAAAAATCGCTATACGACAAACTCGCCTGCGCCAAGATTGCCGTCCTAAAATCCACATCATGCGACTTACAATCTTCGACAATAAGCTCATTCAAGGTCAAACCAAAAAAATTAGAGTCATTCAATATACAGCGCTTAAATTCCATAGGGGCACTGAACATCATTCCCGGCCAACTGGCCCTCGTCCAATCGAGGCCAATAAGCTTACAATCTTCAAACATTACTCCGTTGAACTTGCTCCAGCTCAACTTTGCGTTACTCATGTTACTGCGTAGAAAACGACAATCTATAAACATACAGCGACTAAAATCTGCATCGCTAAAATCACACTCAGTGAAGGTACAATTATCGAACTCGACCTCAGAATAGCTTTCTCCAGAACACGACAACCCCGAGAAATTTTCTGACAAGTATTCTTTGATATCATTTGAAAGTGAAATTACTTTATCCTCAATTACCTGACAATTAAGTGGCTCTTACTAAAAAAATGCCCGCCTGAAACGTGTACATGTCTGCCAAGAGGAAGGTCGTTCAACTTAACAATAGGTATTCTGACAACTCCTCTAACTGCATAAAATCTAGATACTTTCTAACCACATCAAGCTCTTTGTCTTCCGAAATAAAAGAAATGCCTATTAACAAATTGCTATCACTTGTACCGCCAACAGATTTAACCTTTACATCGAAGGTACAATCTTTATCTTCAAAAGGGAAACGAACATCCAAGCTCGTTGACTTGTCATTTTTCACCTGTGTTTTAATTGCTTCAGTATAACTTCCAGACTTCATGCTTAACAGACAGCCACCCTCGCTGATGTTCGTCAAAACACCACGATACTTGGTCTCCCCTAACAAAAAATTGGCCTGTAATACGCAAGGGTAGCGCACACCTTCACGCAAGCGACGCATTTGTATAGTTTCAGGTAAATTGCTGACTAGAATTTTGCTGGCGCGCTGATGAATGTCCTGAATCTCTGATTTGAACGCGTAGATAACGCCATCAATGATTAGGCGCATCACCGTAGACGTACCCTTGGCAAATAATACTGGGTAGTCTACGTCTTTTAGATCTAACTGTTTCTCACTTGGTAAACTGGTCAGTAACATTCCATGATTGTAACCGACCAAGCTTGCTCGGTATTTAAATGAACCCGATTCGCTATTAACATGAATTGGCGTGCCAATTTCTACTTTTGAAATTAGCCGCTCCCTTGAAAGGCTATCCTTTCCGCCCATAATTTGTACTCCCTACATACTCGAGTCGAAAATCCACACTAAAGTATATAAGAGTCTCCCGAACCTGACACTACAATTTCTACCCATACGCACTTTGCAGGCCATGCCTTTTCGCTATTCCGTAAAATGGAATCGGGCAGTGACTCTATAGCTTGACTGCCATCGATTATGTTATCGGCAAGATGATTAAGGAAGCCAAGATCTAACCCCCCGCTATAGTAAGCTCTTCCTCATTCATTTCTGCTTCGATGCCGTCAAACAAAGGCGTACTAAGATAACGTTCGCCGGTGTCTGGCAACATACAGAGAATATTCGAACCTGGAGCTGCACTGGCCGCTACCCGCAGAGCGCCCGCGAGAGAAGCACCCGCAGAGATACCAACAAAAATACCTTCCTTTTGCGCGAGATCTTTTGAGCATTGAATTGCTTCAGGTGCCGCAATGGCCAAGTAACTATCGGCTCGCCCTTCCGCAATCGCCTCTCGAGTTAAGGCGGGAATGAAGTCAGGTGTCCACCCTTGCATGGGATGTGGAGTGAAACTGGGATGGCTGCCATTGTTCGAGCCATCCGCATTGCGAGGCTGTGGAATACCACTGCCCAGTAACTGGGCGTTATCGGGTTCGCAAATCACAATTTTGGTATTGGGGCTCTTGGCCTTCAATACCCGAGATACGCCATTAAAAGTACCGCCGGTGCCAAAGCCGCTCACCCAATAATCCAGTGAGATATCGCTGAAGTCGTCCAGAATTTCAACGGCGGTGGTGCGCTCATGCATTTCCGCATTCGCGGGGTTTTCAAATTGCTTCGATTGCCACCAACCGTTCGCCTCGGCCAATTCAACCGCCTTATTGACCATGCCTGTGCCCTTTTCAGCAGCCGGTGTGAGCACCACTTTTGCGCCGAGAAAGCGCATAAGTTTACGCCGCTCAACACTAAAACTCTCAGCCATGGTGATAACCAAAGGGTATCCCCTCTGTGCACAAACCATCGCCAAGCCAATACCTGTATTGCCACTAGTGGCTTCCACAATAGTTTGCCCGGGCTGCAGTTCGCCACGACGCTCTGCGTCTTCAATCACCCCGAGGGCCAGACGATCTTTCACAGAGCCCATAGGATTGAAAGACTCAACTTTTACAAAAATATTTACGCCTTCTGGGGCGAGCTTATTGATACGAATAACTGGGGTATTACCAATAGTGCCCAAGATGCTCTCGTGACGCGTACCCATGACCGTACTCCATTAATTGCGTTTAAATAGTGACTTGAATAGTTGCTTGAACAGCTAAGCTTAGCACTATGCTCCCAGAGGACCCAAGCCTATTACCACCAAGCACAAGAAATAGGTAAACAATAAGGAAGTGGCACAAAAACCATCGCATCCGTCTGCTTACGGGTCATAATAAGGTATGAAAAGCATTCACCTCAAATTGGCAGTGGCCTTTCTCCTAAGCACCGCAGTGACCGTTGGCGGCATGTCGGCGTTTATCAACTGGAACTTCAGCCGCGGCTTCGTGAACTATGTGAATGCCCAAGAACTCAGCAAACTCGAGCCACTGCGAGACGCCCTGAGTCAGGCTTTTGCAGAACACGGCAATTGGTTATTCATGCAAGGAAATACAAGACTCTGGCATCAGCTCCACAGACAGACACTCGACTTTTCCGCTGAAATTGGACCTCCCCCACCAAGACCCCCGCCCCCAAGAAATCGACCTGGCAGTCCGCCCAGACACCCAGAAAATGCCGATTCTAATCTCGGATATAGCGCTCCTCCTAGGGAGCCTCGCCCTAGGCATGAAGGGCCACCCGAGCAGCGCGGCAAGCCGAAGGATGATGGCTTACCTGGCCGAATTGTTTTATTTGACGAGAGCGATAAACGAGTAATTGGTAACCCAGAGGTATCACTAGACCCCTTGCCCCACCTGCGGCCCCAAAAATTGGGGCTTATGGACGTTACGCTGGATGGCAAACGAGTAGGTCGGCTGGCTATCACTCAGGCAAAGGCCTTACAGGCTCGCCAAGACCTCGGTTTTGCCCGCGAGCAAAACCGAATGTTGATAGCCATCAGTGCTGCCATGCTGATACTGGCCTTTTTAGTCTCCATTCCACTCGCTGGGCACTTAGTACGCCCCATTCGAGCTCTGCTCACCGCCACACACGCTCTCACTAAGGGGCAATATCAAACCCGTACGCCCATTAACAGCAGGGATGAACTCGGCCAGCTAGGCACAGACTTTAACCAACTGGCGGCCACACTTGAGGCCAATGAAAGCAGTCGCCAACGCTGGATTGCCGATATTTCTCACGAGCTGAGAACCCCCCTAGCAGTAATCAAGGCGCAAATTGAAGCGGTGATTGACGGTATCCGCCCCTCAAGTGCTGAAGTGATGAGCTCTCTAAACAACCAAACCAATCATCTCAGTAAATTGGTGGACGACCTATATCAACTGTCGCTGACCGACATGGGCGCGCTAAGTTACCGCAAACAATCCATTGAGCTAGCCCCACTACTTAAAGCCTGCGTAGAAGATTTTCGACCCGCATTTGAAGAACACAACATCGACCTGACTTTAGATTTGAACGCGCTGACAAGGCCAAGCCTGCAAGCCGACACCGATCGCTTACAACAACTCTTTGCCAACCTACTCACCAACAGTTTGCGCTACACCCACCCAAACGGCCGACTGACGATTAGCGCCGCAGCTCGCGAGGAACACATAGAAATTATGTTCAATGACAGCGCGCCTGGGGTATCTCCAGAAGATCAGGCAAAGTTATTTGAGCGCTTATTTCGCGTCGAGAAATCTCGGAACCGCAGTAGCGGCGGCGCAGGTTTAGGATTGTCTCTCTGTGAAAACATTGTTAAGGCCCACGGCGGGCACATACATGCCAGTTCATCGCCTCTCGGCGGCCTGTGTATTACACTGACCTTAAGCCGTTTTCCAAGCAATCCATAAAGTCGGAGCAAGGCAAATTTGAAGCCCCAGACAGCAACAGCCCACATTCTCATCGTAGAAGACGAACCCGAACTAGCCGAACTGCTGCGCGACTATCTAGTGGCCTCGTCATTCACCGTCGAGATTATTAATGACGGTGCACTCGCCGTAAATTACATTCAAAAGCACAAGCCCTCACTGATATTACTCGACCTAATGTTACCGAATAAAGACGGAGTAGACATTTGCAAAGAAGTTCGGCAATTTTCCGCAGTGCCCATAATGATGCTTACCGCACGCATTGAGGAGATAGATCGCCTGTTAGGCCTAGAACTTGGCGCCGATGATTATATTTGCAAGCCCTACAGCCCCCGAGAAGTAGTGGCTAGAGTGAAAGCAGTACTTAGACGCACTCAAGCAAGCATACCGCTTACACAGCACCTGATTGACCTAGATGAGAAAACGCTAAAAGTATGCATAAAGAGCGCAGATATTGAATTGACCCTTGTAGAATTTCAGCTGTTTTCAATGCTCTACAAGGAGCCAGGACGCATCTTCTCTCGCGAGCAAATTATGTCTTCGGTCTACAGCGACTATCGCGTGGTAAGCGATAGAACCATCGACAGCCACGTAAAGAAGCTCAGGAAAAAAATTCAAACTCAGCTCCCCGACGAAGAAGTCATATATTCGGTTTATGGCGCCGGATACAAATTTGAACCCCCAGCCTGAACAGGAGCTGTAAAACATCCACAGTTCGTCCTCATTGCTTGCCCAATTGACCAGTAATGTAGGTCTATGCCCAATTGAAATACTCGGCATACACCCACGAACTCACTGACGAGGACCGAAATGAAGATATTAAACACATCATTCAGAACCATGGCGCTGCTGATCATTGTTGTCGCCTCCAGCGCTTCAAGCCTAGCCGAAGACCACCACCACAAAGGCGACAAACCACCCAAACCTGACTTCAGTTCGCTGTTTGAGCAACTGCAATTAAATGATGAGAAACGCCAAGCACTCTCCGCCCTGATGTCCAAGCATCATCAGGAACGGCGCGCGGCGCACAAGCAATCTGAAAAGAATTTTCGAGACCAGCATCAAACAGAGCTGGGTAATTTATTAAGCGACGAACAGCTCGCTATCTTCGGAGAATTTATGCAGCAACACAAACCGCCCCGCCGCAAAAAAAACTAAGGCTTGTTTTTAGCTTTGGTTTACCACTCGCCAGTATTAGCCATAGACAACCAAGGCTCTTGCGGCAACAGTGCTGCCCCCTTTTGTAAAAGCTCAATAGACACATTGTCGGGGCAGCGCACAAACGCCATATGACCATCTCTCGGAGGACGTAAAATCACCACCCCCTCTTGCTGCAAATGCTCACAAAGCGCATAGATGTCGTCTACCTCATAGGCCAAGTGCCCAAAATTTCGACCCACTGAATAGGCTTCCGTACCATCCCAATTGTGCGTTAGTTCTATCTGCGGGCCTTCACTATCCGTGCCCAAAAATACCAATGTAAAACGACCGGCTTCAACATCGTAACGGTGAGTGACACTCAGACCTAATTTACGGGTATAGAAATCAATGGATTTGTCTAAATCCAGAACCCGAATCATTGTGTGTAAGAATTTCATAGTTCAGCCTTAAGAAAAATTTTTGTGTTCTCAAATTTAGTGCTCTTCAGTGAGCGCATTAACTCAAAGAAAATCGCTCACGCAAAAAACGCGCGATACCATCATCATCGTGGTGCTCAATCACGCTAGTCGCCAAGGCCTTCACTTCCGGCAATGCATTTGCGGGGGCATAAGCTTCATCGGCCATCTCAAACATACTCAAATCATTGTCGCTGTCACCAAAACAAATGATTCGCTCAACCCCAAGTGGCGACTTGATCATTTCCAGGGCGCCGCCTTTACTTGCCTCACTGTGGTGTATATCAATCCACGAGTAACTGTTGTTATACATAGACCCGCCAATATACGCCATAAGGTGGCCGTGATCGTCGAGTGCTTGGTGAATAGCTTCTGCGGGCTCCTTTGCGCCCAGAGCACTGATGTTTGTGATGCCAATATCGCCTGGTAAAGCGCTGAGAGGCAAAGCGGTTAATCCGCGATTCTCCGTCAGCTCGGTCAACAAAGCACGACATGCGTCGGTTTGTACTGGGGGGTGGAATACCGTGTGGCGCCCGCCCTCCTCCAAGGTAAATACAAAAGGGGTTACACCGTGCTCAGCGAACGATTGCAATATGTCGTGAATCTCTTCAGGACTTAGGAGGTTTTGGTGACTGTAGGCCTCATGTTCAGGCTGCCAAACCAAGACCCCATTTTTGTAAACATGAGGCAGAGAAAAGTCCACGCCTTCTATACAGTTTTTAGCCGCATGCCTAGTTCGCCCTGTGGCCACAGTGTAGCCAACACCCTGTTCTCTGAGCATCACCAAAGTGTCTCGGGTAAATTGTGTAATTTGCTGTTGCTTGTTAAGTAGTGTTCCATCTAGATCAAAAACTACAAGATCCATAGTTACCTCAGGTGGCCGACTTTAACGGCAGAGAATTAAACGGTCAGAAGTTTGAGAGTCTACGGATTGAGCACTAGATTGTCATCCAAATCTGACAGTTCACGGCAATTACGCTATCCTGAGTATTGAATACTTTGCACACAAATGGGCTATGATCTTTTGACATTTTCACAATATGCACCCTAAGCCGCGCGGCTACTGGTATCTGAATTTCCCTCTACTTTTGCTCTTACTGTGGGCGAGCGCTTGCAGTCACGCCGAAATTACTCCCTGTAGCGTGCCTGCTATTACGCAAGGTCAAGCAGATTTGAGCTGCTGGAGTGGCGAGTCGCTCTCTCTGAGAGGTGAGTGGCAATTGAGTTATTCCGACCACGACTCTGACTCGTTATACGATGGCACAATGCTCGTGCCCGGCAGGTGGAGCGATGCCACAACACAACCTAGGCTCTCAGCCTTTGGGCACGCACGTTATCGCCTAGACCTAACTCTGCCCGAAACCCTGCAAGACCAGCTCGCCCTCATAATGCCAAGAATCAACTCCGCTCGACGCGTATCGGTGATCAACCTCGAGGGAAAACAGGTCGTATTGCATGATAGCGGGCAAGTGAGGGGAAACAACACCCTCTTGGCAACCATGCGTAATGACGTAATACTGCTACCGAATTTTGGAATGCCCTTTTCACTGATAGTTGAGGTGAGTAGCACATCAGGACGCTATGGAGGCATGCCTGCCCCACCACTCATTGGCAAGGCAGAAAACTTACAAAGAGAGATACAAGCTCGAAAAATTGTTGCGGTGGCCCTGAGCACCGCACTGCTGATTTTTGCACTCATCAATGTTTCGCTGTGGCTAGCCCGACGCAAGGACATTAGCCCTCTACTACTTGCCATCTTGGCAGCTTGCCTAGCAATCCGCACAACTATAACTTCCAATGCTGTTTATGATTTATGGCCATCACTTACCGTTCATTTCGACTCTGTTACCGGCTGGGTAGTATTTATGATCGGCGCAATGTTCGCTCCAGTGTACTTTCGAATTCGCTACCCACACCTAGTCCCGAGATGGTTGCTCGCCGCGCCCGTATCGATGTCACTGATCGGGTTTGCGGCACTCGCATTTGCCCCGCTGATCGTCATTCAAGTTTTTGGCGACTATTACCGTCCAGTGAATGCTATTAACGCCACCTTAGTTTTTCTCATGCTTTCTGTAGGGCTCAAGACTGGCGATACAGAACTTAAAGTTACCGTATTTGGCAGCGCCCTATTATGTGGTGCCTTTGCAATAGACATCGTCTTGTTTCAAATTGAGTTAACTGATCGATTGGTGTCTTTCACTTCTCTGGCATGGTTGTTTTTTATGGCCACTCAAACCATTTTTATGTCTATGCGTTACTACGCCGCCGTTCAGCACTCCGAAAAACTAACTCGTGATCTTGTGGAGATGAATACCGACCTTGAATCGAAGGTGATTATGCGCACGGCGGAACTCGAAGAAAAAAATCGACAACTAAAAAAATTGGCGCACATAGACCCACTCACCAATGTTGGCAATCGCAGAATATTGGAAGAAGCTGCCCAAAGGGAACTGAACCGACTCGATAGAAACGGCAATTGTTTAGTCATCGCACTACTAGATTTGGATCATTTTAAAAGGATTAACGACAGCTACGGACACAGCATTGGTGACGAGGTTCTGCGCGAGGTCGCGGCCTTGCTGAGCCGCAACTTGAGAAATATAGATGTGATTTCACGCTGGGGGGGCGAAGAATTTTGTATCCTTTTCCCCGACACAGACCAAATCACCTCAGACCAAGTAGCTGTGCGCCTATGCGAATTATTGAATAAAAAGGAATTCCATGCCGGCGAGCGAAGATTCTTTACAAGCGCCAGCTTTGGCCTAGCCTGCACCTACCATAAACGCCCGCTGGAGGAGCTTATAAAGGAAGCCGACCAAGCGCTCTATGAAGCCAAGGACGAAGGCCGTAATCGAGTGGTGTGCTATTGGGAAATGGCCGACGAAGCCTAAACCGTAGACAAAAAACCGGTGTAGAGTAAGACTCTGCACCGGTTTTAAGTAAATACCTACACTAGGTTATGCGTACTAAAACTTTCAAAACTACAAAGTTTTTCGCACCGATAGGCCAAAAGTGCGCGGCTCGTTTGGATAACCATTAAAACTACCTGCCTGCGCCGGAGTGGGAAAAGCAGATATCAAATATTCGTCATTGGTTACATTGCGTGCCCAGAGGGTGAAGTCAATGCCACTGCTCGTGCTAATACCGGCACTTAGGTTAAGTGAACCGACTTTGCGCTTAAAGATGTGGTCGAGTGAGGCGGGTAGGTTATCAACCAACCTTACTTCACTTTCATATTGATAATCACCACGCAGATAAGCGTCGTTATTACCTATGCTGAAATCATAAGTAGCCGATAAGGATAAGCTAGTTTCAGGAATCCCCGCAGGCGTGCTGCCAGATAAGTCTGCCCCACCAGGACCACCACCTACAAACTCGTCATAGACTGGATCTAATAACATGCCTGCCAAGCCCAATTGAAGTGTGTCTATCGGATAATAGGTCAAATCGAATTCAATGCCCTGAGTAGACTGTTGACCGGCATTCCTCATCTCGAAGCCCGTACCGTTAAAGATAGACGATTGAAAGTTTTTAATGTTTTGATCAAATACCGCTAAGTTTAAAGAACCCCGTTCAAAAACCGCTTTTAAACCAAACTCATACACCGTAGATTCTTCAGGGTTAGCAAATCGCGTACCGGCGGTGGCGTTGGGTGCATGGCTAGTCAGACCCAAGGCCATTAATGCGGCCAAGTCGGCCGCAACAGGAGCCGAGTCTCGTGACAAATTCCATGAACTCGACTTGAAACCGGTGGCTGTGCTCACGTAGAGATTAACACTGTTGTTAAGATCGTAAGCCAAGCGCAGAGTGTAGGTAGTGTCAGAATCTTCGCCTTTGCCATCTTCAACTTCGTTTGGCATATTGATCACGGGAGGCAAGGAACTTTGTAGAGCGGCTAATCCACCTAGAAAAGCAGCGGGTAATGCCGCAAAGACGTTGTTGTTAACTTGGTTAAAGGTAACTTCTTTTTCATCGCTGGTGTAGTTCAGACCGACCGTTGCGGTGATTTCATCGCTTACATGCCAATCAACTTGACCGAAGGCTGAATACGCTTCATCGTCCTGCGTAAAAACGTCGCGCGCGCCGGTACCATTGGCAAAGAACGTTTGACCAACCGGCATCCCGAAGGCCGCTTCAAGCCCCGCTAGTGCTCCAGGGGCCCCAAGACCAGCCACAACACCGTCAAAATAGCCTCGCGTGGCAGGGCCCCAAAGAACCTCAGAGGTATACTTCATGGACTCATCGAAGTAAAAACCACCAACCATCCAGTCTAAATTGCCACCAGGGGTTGAGGTAAGGCGAATTTCTTGGGTAAAGGTTTCGATATTACTTTCGTTGGGGCTGGTTTGAGTTAAAGCCGCACTGGTGAAATCAATATCAATCGCCTCAAACGTGTCACTGCTGCGAAATGCGGTTATTGAGGTTAGAGTAAAACTGTCGTAATCGACATCGATTTGCATCGAAATGCCGCCATTTTCAACTTCGTTGAAGGGGTCGACATCACTCGCGACACGATATGTAAACGGTGCCTCAGGTACCAGCTCTCCGCCAACGGCATTAACCGCTGCGGCAGTAGGTCCATTCACCACATTGGGCGTACCACAACACACTTCGTCGAGTTCATCGTAATCGGCGATAATGCGTATTGCGGTGTTGTCGGTGGGTGTCCAGTACACTTGGCCACGAACGCCCCAACGGTTTCGTTCGTTCTGGTCAGAGAGGCCAGAAATACTCTTATAATAACCATCACGCTGAGTGTAGTTAGCGGAAATATCGAAGCTCAGGTCGTCAGAAACGGCACTTTCAAATAAGCCTTTAAAATTTGTGTAGCCGATATTGCCGACACTGCCTTCGATGTAGCCGCCAGTTTCACCTGAAGGTTTGGGCGTAACCACGCTGATTACACCGGCTGAGGCGTTTTTACCAAACAGCGTGCTTTGTGGACCGCTAAGCACTTCAACTCGCTCTAAACGCGGCAAGTCAGAAATTGCTGCGCCGGCACGTGAACGATACACACCATCAATAAACACCCCAACAGAAGGTTCGATGCCTTCGTTATTGGCGCCGTTACCAAAACCACGAATAGAGAACGATGTGTTGGTGGATGACTGTAATTGACTGACCCGCAGCGTGGGAACCACACTTTGCAGGCCAATAATGTCTTGAATTGCGGCTTTTGAAATGGTGTCACCGGTGGTAACCGTTACGGCAATTGGAATCTCTTGCAAGGTTTGTGTTCGCTTTGAAGAGGTAACAACAATCTCTTCCATCTCGAATTGCGCTACAGCGCTAGTGCTGGCGAAACAAATCGCAGCCGTTAATAAGGGAAATTTTTTCAACCAAGGACGAGGTGTTTGCTTCATCTTCACAGTGCTCCGGAAATTATATTGTTTTATATTTATTGTTGTGTAATTAGGCAAGAGGGATATTTATTGTAGGTATTCCCAATGCTCGCTTATTTAGTCGCAACTTATATATTGCCAGCTTAATCATATAATATATAACGACGCTAGAGAATAGTCGCGGCACAATACTCTCGCGGCTCAAGCAAAAATTAACGAAAAAACCGACCTTAGGCATAACCCAAGGTCGGTTTGGATACTTCTATGTCACTGCTGACATAGAAGTAGGTAGAATCAAAAAAATGCTTAGAAGTCTTTTGAGACGGTAAGACCATAGGTGCGAGGAGGCGTACGGTAACCACTAAAGCTTCCGGCCTGAGCAACTGATGGAAAGCCGGTTATTAATGTTTCATGATCTGTGACATTGCGGCCCCAAATTGAAACGTTCAAACCGTTCTCACCAGTAATGCCCGCGCTCAAGTTAAGATTCTTAACTTCACGTGATGAGATAGATTCAGGCAAATTATCATTGGTTTGAATCTTATCATCGTATTGGAAATCACCTCGGAGAAACGCATCAAATGAGCCAATGGTAAAGCGATAAGTTGCCGAGGTAGACAAACTAACTTTGTGAATGCCTGCAGGTTCTTGACCACTCAAGTCTGTTGGTCCATCGATTCCCGACGCACCAGTGAAATCGTCGTACAGAGGATCCAAGAAGGTTCCGGCAAGCCCTAGCTGTAATGAATCTATAGGGTAGTAAGTCAGATCGAACTCAACGCCTTTAGTTGATTGCAGACCTGCGTTGGCAAGATTAAAACCCGTTCCGTTGAAAATATTTGATTGAAAGCCTTTGATCTCTTGATCAAATATTGCCAGGTTAAATGAACCTCGCTCGAAGCTAGCCTTCAGACCAATTTCAATCACTTGAGCTTCTTCAGGGCCAGCTAAACGTGTACCTGTGGTTAAATTATTCACACCCAAACCCGCGGCGCGAACCGCATCCATATCACCAGCAGTGGGCCTAGAATCTCGACTTAGGTTCCAAGATGACGCTTTGAAGCCAGTAGAAATACCACCGTAAACGCTGAGATCATCATTCACATTGTATGACAAGCGTAAAGTGTAGGTTAAATCGTCGTCATCGCTTTTACCGTCTTCAATCGCATTGGGATAATCAACAAGCGGGGGTAAAAACTGCAGTGCCTGCAACCCCAACAGTGGGTTAGAGGCTGTTGTACTAAGAGCGGCGGCTTGTGCTGCAGCAACATCCGCAGGAACACCTGCAGCGGTAAGCTGCTGGAAAATAAGACCGCCACCTAACTGAACAAAATCGATGGCTGAGAACGGATCTCCCTGTGTTTGGGCCAGTGTTGCTTCTTTCTCATCCTGAGAAAAGTTTAATCCTAGCGTTGCCGTCAACTGATCGTTGATATGCCAATCTAACTGTCCAAATAATGACAGCGCCTGATTATCCAGTGTTGCCTCCTCAGTGACACCTTGACCCACCTGACCAAAGGCTCCACCCACGGGCAAGCCAAGAGCGGCTTCAATGCCCCCGATGGCACCAGGCGCACCCAGCGCCAATGTTAGCGCATCTAAATAGGCCCGATAATTTTCTCCGAACGGTAGTTCATTTTTATAATCGATGGACTCATCAAAATAGAACGCTCCAACCATCCAATCTAGTTTCCCACCACCGGCAGATGTTAAACGAATCTCCTGAGTGAAAGTTTCTATGTCTGTATTAATTGGGTTTGAGATGATCGCTGAGCTCGTAAAGTCTGAATCGATATTCGAGTAAGAATCGGCGTTTCGAAGCGAGGTAATCGAGGTCAAGGCAAACGTATCGTAGTCAAGGTCAACCTGCATTGATATGCCCGAGTTATCAATTTGATTCGTTGGATCAACATTGTAATAAGCTTCAAGCGCTGTCGGGTCATTGGGAACAATTGCGCCGCCAGAAAATGGAATTGCGAAGGCGCCCAAAGCACCTTCTACAAGATTCACAACACCACAGCATTCCTCATCAATTTTGTCGTAATCAGCGATTATTCTAATTTCAGCATTGTCAGTTGGGGTAATGGCTAACTGACCACGAACTGCCTGACGATCACGATTATTAAGAGTGTTACCGGTGTTGAGGTTGTCAAAGTACCCGTCACTGCCGTTATGCATGGCCGATACATCGAAGGCAACATTTTCAGACAGCGAGCCTTCGGCTTGGGCCTTCAATACCACTAGCCCGTAATTACCAACAGTGGCCGACACGTTCCCAGCTGATTCACCTGTAGGCTTACGTGTAACAATGCTGATCACACCCGCAGAGGCGTTTTTACCAAACAAGGTACTTTGTGGCCCACGCAGAACTTCCACTCGCTCAAGGTTGGGCAAGTCGGATATAGATGAAGCTGACCGAGAACGGTATACACCATCAATAAACACACCAACAGATGGCTCGATGCCAGGGTTATTAGCGCCGTTACCAAAACCGCGAATAACGAAATTGGTGTTAGTTGAATTTTGTAATTGGCTAACGCGCAAGGACGGCACCAGACTTTGTAGGTCTTTGATGTCTTGAATTTGTGCCATTTCAATTGTGTCACCAGTAGTAACACTTACGGCAACTGGAATCTCTTGTAAGGTTTGTATTCGCTTTGAAGCCGTAACAACAATCTCTTCAATCGCAAATTGCGCAACAGCGCTGGTGCTGGCGAAACAAATCGCAGCCGTTAATAAAGGAAATTTTTTCAACCAAGGACGTGGTAGTTGCTTCATCTTCACAGTGCTCCGGGAAACTATAGTGTTTTATATTTATTATTGTGTTGATTAGGCGAGAGGGATATTTATTGTAGGTATTCCCAAGTTCGCTTATTCGGTCGCAATATATGAATTGCTAGCCTAACCATAAAGTAGTTCTACGGTTAATTCTACTTACAAAGTAGTGAAAGGCGACGCCGGATGCAAACAAAAACAATGACTGAATAGTCACCGCAAAAAGAAATATTTTCCTCCGTACATTGAACTAACTAACAGGCTCCATTATAACGAATATGAATAAGTCCAACGAGGGCCGCCCCGCCCTCATTCTGCGTCAGAAGATTCAAGGAAGAGTTTTAAATAAAGCTGAATTCGCTAGACTAGGCACACCGGTTCGCAGTGTAAGCTCCAGCTGTCTGATACGATCAAAGTCGCGGCACAATTGCTCTCCTTTTACCTCCATGCTTTTTCCAACAGCGGCCATATTCTGCTCAATTTGCAAGCCCATTGACTCCATGCGCTGGTTAAAAGCCTCCATCCTATCTTCAAAGTCGCCATCGCCAGACACTATAGCTTTACCGAGCACCATGAGAATGGAACCCACCGATTCTTTTACGGCTGAGGCGATCTTGGTTTCAAATTCCTGGCCAAATACATCATCAAGATGGTCCACGCTTGAATGACTCAAGGTGTATTCGTTGCCTTGTCGAGATACCACGCTGTTGAAGTGTTCGCTGGCTTGCGACAAGGAAGTTTGTACCGTAGTGCTCAAAGAGTTGTCAGCCCCAAAGGCCGCTTCCAGAGCGGCGCCAACACTCTCACCTGCCATATTTAGCGCTTCTGAAACAAGTGCGGTCACCTCAGGCACGGCTTTATTGAGAGCTAACACGTACTCACGGCCCACAGCTTGTTGACCTTCACTCAACTCAACAAACTCATCGCCCACCCAAAATTCACCGTTCGTCTGAATTCTATAGAGTGTTTGTTCGCCATCGAAAACCCGAACAAAGTCTTCGCTCACGGTTATATCGTGCTGAATGCTTACTTCACAGGCTTCCTCTTTCACCGAGAAAACGGGCTGTTCCGCGATGGCCGCAATACTGTTCTGGCCCACGAATAGGCCCGCACACAGACCAATACCCGTCATACAATCAATTACCATGGTGTTCTTCCTCGTGGATGTATGGTGATATATGTAACTATAACACCATACTACGAAGAAACAATGATAATTCCTGAATTTTTGTTAGTCTCGACCCAGTTTTAGTCCTTGTCGTGATGCCCCCGATGTTTTGATCTCTTTGCTTTACGCTGCTCTTCGAGCAGAGACTTAAGATCTTCGTGACTTTCTACATAGGCTTTAGTCTCAGCGCGCAATTCACGCATTGACGCCTTCATCGCCGCTTTTTTCTCCTCAAAGCCCTGATCGTCGCCCGCCTCACGCAATGCCGCAAGCTCTTCTCGCAGCACTTTACGCGCTGCGACACGCTCATCAATCTCGGCCTGAGTTATATCGCCAGCCTCCACCATGTATTGTAAAACTAACTGACGCTGTTGCATTTTACCGTGATGGCCTCGCTGCTTGCCGCCACGCTCGCAATCATCCGCCATAACTGTTGGCGCCAGTAACATCGCCAAATAAACACCACATAAACCCACAATCAATGATTGTTTCATAACGTACTCCCTAATAAGATTCCAATGAACAATTTACTTACCTACACCCAAACGCTTCATTCTTAAGATCGTTGACAATAAATCTATGTGCGGACGTTTCTTTACAAACAACAACCCTCAGAGTCATGAACTTTTCCGAATTCTGGGAATTTATGACGAGGCAGAGCCTCGCCCAAATATTGCACCCACAGACCCAGTGAAAATTGTTGTCCAAGGTAAGAGCGAGCGAAAAATCAAAACTGCCCACTGGTGGTTGGCGATGAAAGCAGATACAGACTCCGGCAGGATGATTCCAGACAATCGTTGGCAAAGCTTCAATACACGCAGCGACAAAATTCTTACGTCCCCCATGCACCGCATTGCACCGAAAAGCTTTCGGGTAATTATTCCTGCCTCGGGATATTATGAATGGCAACAAAGCCAAGCCTTCGCTTTGTCGATACCTGATGAAGACATTGCCTTTGGAGGGCTCGCAAAATATTGGCCACAAACCGGTCAGTTTTCATGCTCAATTGTAACTTTGCCGGGCCACCCAGCCCTGGCCCACATTCACAAAAAGTCTGTGCCTTTAATGTTGCGGGGAAACGCCATCAATCATTGGTTGGACCGGGGGAAAACCCATGCGGATATCGCGCCTCTGTGGCAGAAACCCTCCTCTTGCACACTCAGCGCAGTTAAAATTGAAAGCCCCAAAAACCCCGTCGCCAGCGGCGAAATTGAACATTTAGAGCTTCATTATGATTAATGCAAAAGATATTCTTCAGTTTTGGTTCGAAACCATCACACCCAAAGAGTGGTATAAGAAAAACCCTGAATTTGACCAAGACTTAAAACGTCGCTTTGGTGATCTTCTTGAGCGAGCGTCTCGAGCTGAACTCTTCACTTGGCGTGAATGCGCCGAAGGTCGCCTAGCAGAAATCATTGTGCTCGATCAGTTTTCTCGCAATATATATCGCGATTCCTCGGCGGCCTTTGCGCAGGACACGCTGGCACTTGCGCTCTCACAGGAAGCTGTGCGCTCAGGGTGCTTGGAGCAATTAAATCCCGCTCAACAAGCGTTTATGTTGATGCCCTTTATGCACAGCGAATCAGCGCTAATACACGAGCAAGCACTCACCTTATTTGGTCGCCCAGGGCTGGAAGACAACTTGCGATTTGAACATAGACATAAGGACATTATCGATCGCTTTGGACGTTACCCACACCGAAATAAAGTTTTAAAGCGAAACTCAACAGAGGCCGAATTAATCTTTCTTGAGACGCCGGGCTCATCCTTTTGAGCACGATTAGTGACTCTGGACTAAGCGGCTGTTTTTAGAAAATTGCGGCCGTAAAAAGTCAAGCTGATCGCCGCGCAGGCGCGCGCTATTAATCAAAGCCAAGTATTCGGCGTTGTTGGGACGAAAAGGTAATGCCAATAATTCTAGCTGCGTCTCTGACAGTAGGTGATTACTTTTTCGCTGATTACAACGTTTACACGCCGCCACTACATTTTCCCAACGGTCTTTACCCCCGCGGCTCACTGGGTGCACGTGGTCCCTTGATAGTTGGTCTTTAGAATAAAATTTTCCGCAGTATAAACACTGATGATTATCCCGCGCGAAAAGCGCATTATTCGTAAGAGGAGGGCCGCGACGAATTTGTCGTTGTAAGGCAGATTTTGCATAAACGCTGGGCAGCGAACCATGGCAGGCAATAATGGCGGGCAGATCAAGCTTGCTTCGCTGACCCGTAAAGCGTGAGCAGCCACCGAGCACACGTTTCACTATGCCGCCTAAGCTCCAGCACACCATATCGCGACTGTGCAAACAAGCCGCTTCTTTCCAGTGCAACCAATCGACAGGCTGGCCACCTGAATTTAAACGCAAAATCCTCGCTTCCATTCCTTTCTCCATTGCTGACACAATAGTATTTGAAAGTTATGTAATGGTACTCAGTTTACGGACTAAACCCTTAGAGTCAACGCCTGACATCGCGCGGGGCTCTGATAGACACAAGTGCAACGCAATGTATTCGCCGTTCAATAGTCTTGTGATGCCCACCAGCCGTGCTTATTCACGCGAGGGCAACAAGTGAAAACTGGCCTCAGGCACTCTAAACCGTACGGTTTAAACTAACCTGGCGCTTAACAATATGCTGAATTAACATCTCTTGGTCAGCTTCATCGAGGTCGCAAAAATCAAGACGAACATAAAAGCCTTCGCCCTCACTGGCCGCCTCACACCCAACCACTTTTCCATAGCAAGTGACATGTACATTAGATGGCCGCAATGCTAAATCTAGGAGCAGTGTTTGACCGATAGCAAGTTGCTCATCCAGCAAAAAACCTACACCACAAGCACTGATGTTGACTTCCTGCATACGATGCGCCAATTTCTGCACCAGCACACTTTCCGCTTCCATTTGGTTAGTAATGCAATTGAGCTTTTGATTCAAGAGATCAATTAGCTCGGCCATCTGCGGATCCTTTATCCTAAACTGACCCATTTTGTGCGCGATTTTATTTTCTAAGCTGCCGAGCATGCTATAAACATCAACGGGCCGATTTAGGAAAGTATCGCTATCGGCCAGTTCCTCTTCTGTCAATGTACGCCACGCCACACCCAAGGTATCGGTGATACGAAAAAAACGTCGCCGCTCTTCAACACTAGTCATTAAAAAATTTCATCCGGATTCAAGTTAAATAAATATTCGGGATCTAAATCCAACTCACGCAAAATGTCTTGCCCCTGGTCTTGCAACAAATCAATATCCGAGTCGCTTAACTCATTATCTAAACCTTGGCGAATGACAATTTCTACTCGACGATTACGGGCACGATTCTCGCGGTTATCGTTTGCCACCAAAGGTTTAGTATCGGAAAACCCTGCGATTTCGAAACGGCGATCATTGATTTCATCGCCCCTCATTAACTCGTGCGCTACCGACACAGCGCGACTCGAAGACAGCTCCCAGTTAGAACGATAGCGAGAGGTGCTAATGGGAATATTGTCCGTGTGACCTTGAACTTGCACCTTACCAATTTTCACCGCAAGCACGGCGCGAACTTCTTCCAATACATCGTAGAATTCATCAGCCAATTCAGAAGACGCTGACTTAAATGAGCCTTTTTCACGAATACGAATTATAATCTCTCGGCCCTTGGCTATTACGTCAATCTCTCCGGCGGAAATTTGTTCGCTGAGTGCCTCGGCAATCTCGTATGCGTCTGACTGAGTTTGCTCTAGAAGCTGCTCAAGTTTTTCTTTTATTTTCGCCTTAACCTCAACGCCAGCTTCGGTATCCTCGATACCCTGTTCGACATCGTACTCTTCGGCGCACTCGCTCTCTAAGCTCATCTCCGTGATATTTTGCGTTTTCTGCCAGATCTCGTTAATGGGTGTTGGATCGGGAGTACCCGGGCTAAATTCCTGGGCAATAATACTCGTGCCTTTTGGCACATCGGTAACGTTCAACTTATTTTGCACACCAAAGGCCTGCGCCATAGAACCCGCTAGGCGCTTGAACTTCATCGCGTCCATTTCAGAGAACGACAGCAGCAGAACAAAAAAGCACATCAATAGAGACATTAAATCAGCAAAGGTGGCAAGCCACGGTGGTAAACCTTCTTCGCATTCGCATTTTTTTTCTTCGTCTTCATCACTCATGATCAGCCCTATGCGTCGGCGGCTTCGGCAACATCACGCTTACCTTCCGGTAGGTAAGTTCGCAGCATAGAGTCAATAACCCTTGGGTTCTGACCTCCTTGAATGGCCAGCAGCGCATCAATCACCAAATTTTTAACGTTGGCCTCTTCCGCCGCCCTGAGTTTTAATTTTGAGGCCATGGGGCCTGCTATTGCGTTGGCAATCACAGCGCCGTACAGGGTGGTAAGCAGAGCTACCGCCATCGCAGGACCAATCGACTTGGGATCATCCATGTTGGCCAACATCGCCACCAAACCCACCAGGGTGCCGATCATACCCATGGCTGGTGCCATGACTTCTATAGAACCAAAGATGTCAGCGCCAACGGAGTGCCGCTCTTCGGCTAAAGACTTATCCTTGGAGAGCAATGTCTTAACCACGTCAGGATCGTGACCATCAACCAAGAGCTGAATGCCTTTCTGCAAAAAGTCGCTGCCCACTTCTTTACCTTCAAGAGATAGTAAACCGCCTTTGCGCGCGGCATCAGCCAGCTCCACTATTTCGTCAATCAGTTCAGCGGGGTCGTCGAGCTTGAACATGAAGCTTTTGCCCGCTACTTTGAGTGCACCCAGAAACTGGCTTAATCCAAACTTGGCCATCACGGCAAAAAAAGTTCCGCCTAGCACAATCACAAGCGAGGGCGCGTTGACAAACATACTCAGCTCGCCCGCCATCAACATAGAGGCGAGTATGAGCGCTAGAGCGCCAAGCATGCCAACGAGTGTTGCTAAATCCACTGATTACTCCTTTTAAGGTTCGATTATTCATACTTCTACTTTATTATAGAGAAAGCGCTCTTAAATGTACTCCCTGTGCAGTTTAACGGCAGATACACTCAGATCCATAGCATTTAATAGAGCTTGAGCTTCATTTGCGAGTCCGGTAGGGTGGCGCCACAGTCAATAGAGGGTATGTTATGGCCGCAAAAAAGCAATCCATTGATTTTGAAAAGTCTTTGGGAGAACTGGAAACTTTAGTGAATGAGCTGGAAAAAGGCGATATGAGCTTAGAAGATTCACTCAAAGCCTTTGAAGAAGGCGTGAAGCTTACCCGCGACTGCCAAAGCCGCCTGAGTGAAGCAGAGCAGCGAGTACAAACCCTAATTGAAAATCAGGGTGAACTCTCTGTACAAGCCTTCAATAACACCGACGAAAATCAATAGCATTCATGAGCAGCGTAGAATTTACTCATTTCATGCAGCAGTGCCGTCAAAGTGTGGATCAGGCTTTAAATACCTTATTGCCAACGGCACCCAAAGCAGGTCAAACCCTTATCGATGCTATGAGCTACAGCCTGTTCAACGGCGGTAAACGAGTGCGCCCAATACTCGCCTACGCCTCGGCACTGGCCGTTGGGGAGAGCAGCGCTCAGGCAGGCGATGGCCTTCATGCCGTAGCCTCAGCACTAGAAGCTGTGCACGCCTATAGCCTGGTGCACGACGACTTACCTGCTATGGATGACGACGACCTGAGAAGAGGCAAGGCCACCTGCCACATTGCCTACGATGAAGCGACCGCGATTCTAGCGGGCGATGCACTGCAAACCTTTGCCTTTGATGTCATAAGCCAGGCCGAGAGCTTGAATGCCGAAACCCGCCTGCAGTTGGTGAGCACTCTAGCCAAAGCATCTGGCGCTGAAGGCATGGTACTTGGCCAATCCATTGATTTAAATGCTGTCGATCAAACCTTGTCGCTACCAGAACTCGAGATGATGCACGCCCACAAGACCGGCGCACTGATTCGCGCCAGCGTACAAATGGGGGCAATAGCTACCGAGCAAGCCAGCCCAGAGCAGCTCAAAGCGCTCGACACCTACGCCAGCGCCATCGGTTTAGCGTTCCAAGTACAGGACGACATTCTGGATGTAGTGGCCGATACCGCCACGCTCGGCAAACCGCAGGGCTCCGATCAAAATAGCAACAAACCCACCTATGTTTCGCTGCTGGGGCTTGAAGCCGCACAGGAAAAAGCTGACAATCTACATCAAAAAGCACTCGAAGCATTGAGCACATTTGACGCACGTGCCGACCATCTACGCTCATTGTCGGCCTACATCGTTCAACGCGGCCATTAAAGTCTGCCCCGGCTCGAGAAGTACTACTAGGCAAGCGAGCGACAGAGCCCTACAATAGGCCGCTCGCCCAACATACAATAATCAGCCAACGCAGCCCTCTTGCATGTTTAACGAAATACCCCGCCAACGCCCTAACGTTCCTCTACTCGACACCATTGACTGTCCAGCAGACCTTCGCAAACTCGACGCCGAGCAGCTGCCGCAGCTTGCGCAAGAACTGCGTCAATACATGCTATATACCGTGGGCCAAACAGGCGGCCACTTTGGCGCAGGGCTGGGCGTATTAGAGCTGACTATTGCCCTGCATTACACCTATAACACTCCAGTTGATAAGCTGGTCTGGGACGTTGGTCACCAAACCTACCCTCATAAAATTTTAACGGGCCGCCGCGAACAGATGTTAAGCATGCGTCAAGCGGAGGGGTTGGCAGGCTTCCCTAAGCGCAGCGAAAGCGAATACGACACCTTTGGTGTAGGCCATTCAAGCACTTCAATTAGTGCGGCCTTAGGCATGGCCATTGGTGCCGAAAAACTAGGTCTTGACCAAAAAACCGTTGCCGTAATTGGCGACGGCGCGATGACCGCGGGCATGGCCTTTGAGGCACTCAACCACGGCGCGCACACAGAAAGTGACATGCTGGTGATTCTCAATGACAACAACATGTCGATTGGTCGCAACGTAGGCGGTTTGTCCAACTACTTTTCGAAGATATGGGCCAGTAAGTTTTATACCAACTTGCGAGAAGGCAGTAAGCGCGTACTGTCAAAAATTCCCCAAGCCTGGGAACTTGCGCAAAAGACTGAAGAACACATGAAAGGTATGGTGTCCCCGGGCACTCTATTTGAAGAGTTGGGCTTTTATTACATTGGCCCTATCGATGGCCATGACATAGAACGGCTGGTGCACGACCTGGGCAACTTGAGAGACATCAAAGGGCCAAAACTGCTGCACATAATTACTCAGAAAGGCAAAGGCTTTGGCCCTGCAGAAGAAGACCCTATTGGTTATCACGCACTGAATAAACTTGAACCTGAAAACTCTGCGACCAGTGCTCCTAAGCCGCCACAAAAACCCAAATTTCAAAAAATATTTGGCGATTGGCTCTGCGACATGGCGGCCTTAGACAGCAAATTAGTCGCCATCACCCCCGCCATGTGTGAAGGCTCGGGAATGGTAGAATTTGCCGAGCAGTATCCCGAGCGATTTTTCGATGTGGCTATTGCAGAACAGCACTCAGTCACTGTCGCGGCCGGAATGGCCTGCGAAGGCTTGAAGCCCGTTGTGGCCATCTACTCAACTTTTTTGCAGCGCGCCTACGACCAATTAATTCACGATGTGGCCATACAAAATTTAGACGTAACCTTTGGTATAGACCGCGCTGGTCTTGTGGGCGAAGACGGCCCCACTCACGCAGGCAGCTTCGATTTAACCTATCTACGCTGCGTGCCCAATTTAATTATTGCAGCGCCAAGTGATGAAAATGAATGCCGGCAGCTGCTATTTACAGCCTATCAACATCCCGGCCCAGCCGCCGTACGTTACCCACGCGGCACAGGTCCTGGCACCCCTATCGAACAAAATATGAGTACTTTGCCAATCGGTAAGGGCTTGGTGAAGCGTGAAGGCAAACGCGTGGCCATTTTGGCTTTTGGTACTTTGCTAGGTGCCGCCATGAAAGCCGCTGAAAACTTGAACGCCACTGTCTGTGACATGCGCTTTGTTAAGCCAATAGATGAAGCACTAATCGCATCGATGGCCAGTCAGCACGATCTTATTGTGACCATAGAAGAAAATGCTATTCAGGGCGGTGCCGGTGCTGCCGTGAGCGAATATATGGCACAGGCGGGTATAGTTATGCCTGTCCTAATGCTTGGTTTGCCCGACACTTTCATTGATCACGGCACTCACGGTAGCATGCTTGCCGAAGCGGGTTTGGACCAAGCAAGTATTGAGGCCAGCATAAATCATCGCTTAGTATTGCTGGATGAGGGTGCTGCGCGAGCCGTGCTTTAAACTAAGTCGGCACGAGAACTAGTAGGCACTTATTCATTCGTGCCTACTAGTAAGGAAGAAAATCAAAAGAATAATTCAAGGTAGTCCGCAGAACATCTTGCGCGGGGAAACGTATCAGACGAATACGGCCCAATAGCTTTCTCTCTAGAGCTTTGTCATCGAGCTCGCTCAATACCAAGGCAATTGAAGATACGCTACCATTCGGCTCAATCACCAACTTAACCGTCACCTTTCCCTCTAATGCGGGATTGGCCCTTAAAGCGCGATTGTAGATAGCAAAAATTGCGCCCTTGTTCTTATCCATTGTTTTGCGAATATCTTCTTCGCTGCGCGCCGATGTTTCACGCTGATTGTCTTTTATTGCCCGTGTACCAATGGCAGATGCGTCTTTCAGCTTGCTTTCTACTCGCGTGGTTTCTCGACCTGACAGGGCCACGCCACCAGTGTCGCGGCTCAACTTAGCGGTATTGATGCCACCACTGGTCGCTTTCGCCTGACTGCTAATAATGGAACGATCTAATTGTTTTGCTTTTGCTTCGCCACGGCTAATATCGGCACTGGCAATTTTTGACGCGTCCAAGCTCTCTCGCATGTCCTGCAGGTCATCTTGGAACTGCAACAATCCACTTACCGCGGCATCATTGCGGGCTTTATCAATTGCGGATACTTTTGGTATTACCGGCTCAATTTTCTTGGGTGGATCTTTTTTGGGTTCCGGTTTTTTCGGCTTTGGCTTTTTCTTCTCAATAACTTTAGGCTTGGGTTTCGGCTTAGGTTTTGGCTTTGGCAGCTCTTTCTTTTCTAAAATTATTTTCGCCAATTCAGGAGGAATCGCTTCTTTTTCCTCGCGACTGATTTCTGGTACTGGGACAAAAGAAATAACGATACCCAGCAATAGCACAATTGCCATAGCAATCGATACGATACGCTTAAAAGCAGCATCTTCGTCTCGACTTGACGACCAAGGCAGCAGTAGATTGGGCGCAGAGATAGTAGACACTCTAGCTTTCCACCCCGCTGCCACCGGAACTTACTAGTTCATCCTTTGAAGGTACTTTACTGACCGCTAGGGAAATGTTTCGATAATCAGATGCGGCACAAGTCGCCATAATTTTTTTCAAGAGCTGATAAGGAATTGCGTGATCACCTAAGATCGTTACGGCCCTACCCGCCAACTTTTGATCTTCAGACAATTCTTTAGCTTTGGATGCCTGGTAACTCAATTCTTTTCTCAGCGCCGCAATCAAAGGTTCGTCGCTTTGTAGAATTTCAGCTACAGGTGCAACCGTTTGGTTACCCACTATAACGCTGTCACTGTTAACACGTACAACCAAAGTAGTGGAGGGAATCTTTTCCGACACTGACTCGGGTAGCTTTATACTTTTGTCGGTTTGCAGCACTTCAACATCGGATGAGTTCAACAGCAAAAAGAACACCAGAATCGTAAAAATATCCATCAATGATACGAGGTTAAGCTTGCTCTGTAGCTTTAGTCGCTTATTATTTTTAAGCAATCGGCGTGCGCGCATTGACTGTTTCATTCAGGCACCTCCGCCACTGAAATGGGTGCATCACCCATAGATATCACCGGAAAAAGTTCCGCATCTACCACGTCAGTCACCACAAGCGCTTTAAATGAACGCACAGTATCCATCACAGAAACAATGGCCTGATAGTCTGTCGCTGGTTCTAATAACACTAGAATATCTCGTTTTTCGATACCCTTTTCCTTTAGGCCGCGCTTTACCTCTTGCAAGACTAAAGAGAGCATTTTCATATCGTGATGTTTGAGTGAGTCACTGCTACTCGCGACATCGTCCTCACTATCTTTTTCAAGATTCACAAGTGTAGGAATTCGTTTCAAACGAATTCCAGCTGGATAATTTACGTCAATGTAATCTTTGCGAACCACCAATTCCAAAGCCTGTTTTTCGGGTTTGTTTAACGGATCACCAGATGCGAGGTCAGGCAACTTTATATCGAGCACGGTGATATGTGAGAACACCATGCTCATCAACAACACCGGCACCAAGATTATCATCAAGTTCATAAACGAGGTGATATCCAGTTCGGCCTCTTGATTTCGGGGACGACGAATTTTCATTATGGCAGCAGCTCGACCTTAGCTATCTTGCGAACGCGATTTGGCAAAAGTAGCCTGAGACATCAAGTTGAGACATTTAACCCCAGCCATTTCCAAACTATCGATAATTTCTGTGGTTTTGGTTTGCAGCATGGCGTGAAATAGCAGCAGGGGTATGGCAGAGATAAGTCCGAAGGCTGTGGTGTTCATTGCGACGGAGATACTTTGCGAGAGCAGTGTGGCTTTTTCTGTAGGGTCGGCGTTGGCCACGGCGGTAAAAGCGGCAATGAGACCAATGATGGTGCCGAGCAGGCCCAGCAATGTGGCAATGTTGGCCAGTGTCGCTAGATAAGCTGTTCGCTTCTCTAAGCGAGGTACTGCCTCAAGTATGCCTTCTTCCATCGCCAATTCGATGTCGTCGCGACGTGGGGAGTGGGCCATACGCGCAACGCCTGAGGCGATGATACGCGCAATGGGGGCATCGTTGGTCTTGGCCTGGCTCATTATGCCTTTGTAATCTTGCTTTTTTAGTAGGGGCAAGATTTTGTCGAAGGCTTTTCGATTGGCGGATTTTGCTAGGCTTAGGAATATCCAGCGCTCTACGACGACGGCGAGGCCTATGAATAATACGATCGCGATGGGGTACATAAATGAACCGCCATTCTGGAAGAAACGCAATAGGGTGTTGATGAAGTCCATAGGGCTCTACTCTTTCTACTTTTTGATATTCGTTTGGCGCTGGTTTCTTAGGCGCACCGTAATTTTAAATGGCAGTATGCCATGGTTTTTTGGGTATATCTGTGACGGTTCTTACGTTTTTGGTGCTTGGTGCTTGGTGCTTGGTGCTTGGTGCTTGGTGCTTTTTAGTTTGTGCCAATCCTCGGTTGAGCTGGGAGCTGAAGGCTTCGCCCGAACGCCCGCCTCCTCCCTCTGACCAACTCGCTGCGGAACTCGCAAGTAGACGCTCAAACAGTCCTCGCTTAAATGATGTTGGTCAGAGGGAGAAGGCTAATAACGCGTTCTGAATGGGCGAAACCTTCAGCTCCCAGCTCAACCTACCATTTTGATACGATAGTTATTCTTTATTTTTTTGTTTTACTCTACATCAGCAGTTTGGTTTGTGCTATTTATTGCGCTGCCCTGCTGCTGTAGTTGGCGCTGTAGCGCTTGCTTGTCTACGTGGGCGAATACTGAAACTAGCTGACTATGTAAGCTTTGACGGGTGGCAGCGGCTACTTCTGGAGCTTTCCAAGGCACTATGTATAAAACTTTGGGCTGCTGCTGGTTGCCGCTGACGGTGGTGCTCAATGTTACTGTGGCGCTACTTTTCTTTTCGGCAGCTAGGCCAACGTTAGATAGAAGTAATGTGAGTTGGATGAGCAGCACTGAGATGATTTTTGTAGGTACTTTCACTATTGTTCTGCCTTGTTGGTGGCGGTCGATATACGACGCTTTATGTCGGCTATCCAACCCCTGACGGGCTTCTTGGGCTCGAGTGTCTGGGCTCGCTCGTAATGTTTTAAGGCGCTTTCAAGGCGACCTAGGTATAGGTCGTAAAGTATGCCTAGGTTGCGATGGCTGGCAGGGTGGTCCGGCCATACGCTTAGGGCCTTTAGATATTGTTGTTCGGCGTCGGTGAATTTTCCCTGCTCTCGCAGCAATATGCCCAGTTGGTTGTATGCGTCTAGATTGGTTTTGTTGGCGGCGAGGGCTCGCTCAAAGTGTGCCTGAGCACTTTCTGGGCGGTCTGTGCGCTGATGTATCAAGCCTAGGTTTAGCCAGGGGCCTGATAGTGTTGGGTGCTCTTGGCTTAGTTGGGTAAATTGAGATTCGGCGGCGGCAAGTTTGTTCTGTTCGAGTGACTGGACGGCGGATTCAAAAAGGCTTTTGGCGCCATTTGGGATGCTGTTCGGGCGCTGACTCAGGTAGGGATTTACGCTGGCTGATGCCTGTGGAGCGCTTGGGTCAATTGACTCTGCCGTTGGCACTACTTTGGATTCCACTGGGTTTTGTGCGGAACTTGGATTGCTTTGATTTGTGGGCACGAAGCTACAGGCGCTTAAAACGCCGAGCGATAGGGCGAAGCTGGCGATGGCTTTAATGAATTGCATGGGCTACCTCCAGTGAGGTTTCTGATTTTTGGTATCGACCCGGCAATAGCGTTTTAAGAGCAGCGAAGCTGGACCGCACCCATGAGTCGTATACTCCCTGCCAGCTACGCTGCACATTCACTTCGTGAATTTCTATGGCTTTTTCTTCGAAGGGAAAGGCTTGTTCTTCCAGCAAAATTTCATATTGCTCAAGTGCTAATTCATCTAGCCCGCTGGGGCGCTGTGACTTCATCAGGTCACGGCTGAGTTGACCGTATATTTCTCCGAGTTGGTAGCTGGCTCGGGTGGTAAATTCGGCAAGCCCGTAATCAAGAACACGCTCGAAGGCTTTTAGTGTTCGGTTTAGGGCTTTTTTCTTTTTCTTTAGGCTCTTTTTCAGCGGTAATTTTAAGGTGATTTTTGCGAATTTGGTAAATTCGTCATCGGCGAGATCGGCACTGGAAAAGGCCCCTAGATAGCGAGAGCGGTCGGTGCGCGCGGTTTTGGCTTTTGCATCACCGGTCTGCATTTTTCGCAACCAGAAGCGGCGCTTGTCGGGCTGCTCTGTGGTGAGGTAAAGCTGGGACAATTTGAAGCGCGCTTCCATGACTTGGTCAAATGGTTGTTCATAGGCATGTGCATATTCGCGATAATGCAATATGGCTGTATTGAACTCACCCGCTTTCTCGTACAGCTCTGCTGCCAAATATAGTGACTGACGTCTTATTTCTGGGCTGCTGTCTTTTTTGGCGATTACGCTAAGTTCACGCGCCGCCGGTGCCCACTTTTCCTGGGCCTGATAAACTACAACCAGTTTTGCGGGCAGTGTGGGTATGAGCGCATTTCTCGGAAAGCGTTTACGATAATCCAATATTACTTTTTCAGCGCGCGCCCACTCGGCTAGATCGATGAGGTAGTTTGCAGCATCGTATTGGGCCGTTATGGCGATATCTGAGTTAGGCGATAGCTGTTGAATTCTCAGTAGTTGCTGCACGGCTAGCAGTTTATTGCCTAGGCCCAATTGCTGTTCTGAATATTTAAAGACGCTGGCCGCTTGTCGCTCGACTATGCTCGTCCGCTCTGGGTCTTTCTTAGCTAATAATCTAAGAACCTGAGCGTAACCTTCTTCGGCCTGAAGAAAACGTTGGCTGTCGAATTGCGCCTGAGCAATAACTAACCAAGCGTTGTAACGCAGAGGTTTTTCGGCCTCGGGTTGCCACTGTGTCAGTTTTGTCGCAGCAGAGATAGCCGAGTCGAGTTCGCCGTATGCGAGCAGCTCTTGTGATGCCTGTACTAGTACCGTAGGCGCGCGCGAATCTGTTTTAAATTGCTCGGCAAAGCGAAGTGCGCTGTGGGTTTTTAGCTGCTGCCAATTATCGCGTTGATGTTTCTGTGTAAGGGTGGCAATCAATTTTTCGGCGGTGAGAATAGCTGAGTAGCCCGCTTCAGCACTGCGCTCAGCTTGTACTTTGTGTGTCTCAGGATATTCGTAAGCTACTTTTTCATAGGCATTGTAAGCCCGCGCAAATTGCTGCCCCTCGTAAAGTGACTCCGCCAACAGAAAAGCTAACTCAGGAGTTTGGGGATCTTGTGGAAAAGTGTCGATAAATTCTTGATAAAGCGCTGCGGCCTTCAGGAAGCGATCACGCGACTCACGTCTCTGCACTTCGGCTAGAGCTTTGTCGGCCGCCTTGGATTTTTTGGCGTTTTTACCCGCGACAATTTTTAGTTCCTGTGCACCCGCATGTTCGTAACTAGAAAGTTCGATAAGATACTCATGTAAATGAGGCTCTAGTGTGCTGCGAACCTCTTGGGCTTTGTTGTCCCAGTAATCACTGTATAAACCGTAGCGGCTTACAAAATCTTGTTTCGCCGGTAGTAACAGGCTCGGAAAACCACCTACGTCATAGACTTTAATGGTACGCACACTGAAACCTGGAGAATGGTCGGAATAGGGAAATTGAGCCACGAAGTGAAGAAAGGTATCGGCGCTGTCACGAAAGCGCTTTTTCTCTAAGTAGAGCTCTCCTAAATGACTGTATAATTCGTGTTGCCATAAACGATTGCCCAGGGTTTGATAGGTCTCGGTGATACTATTTGCGCCGTCTAAATAAGAAAATGTAACGCTCATCACCCGAAATGCATCGGCCACCATTGAAGCCTTCGCCTTGGAAAGGCCACTTAGGTCGCCGTCTTGGCCTGCGAGCTTATCAAGCACTCGAGTGAAAGACTCTAGCGAATGTGAGTAGCGCTGTTGTTTGAATTGAGACCAAGCCAACATATATACGGCGTTTAAGTAATAGGGTGTGTCTTCTCCAGCAGACAAGACAGCATGATAATTTTTTGCCGCTAAGCGGTAATTACTGTCACTGAACGCACGCTCGGCCTGACGGAAGCGCGCCTCAGCCACAAAATCAGATTGAGGGTGATCGGCCACTAGAGTTGTCAGCACTTCCTCTGACGCAATATTTTCTCCATCGAGGGCATGTGCCTTTGCCAGTTGATATAAGAGCTGATCACGAGATTGAATGGCATCATCACTTGAAACATCTTCAGGTGCGTCATCAATTAGCGCCCGATAAAGCGCAATAGCGTCCGTAAAATAAATACCAGGTTGGTCGGTGGCCAGCATCGCCTCTTCCGCTCGTGTCATTTCTAGGTCGGCGAGACGAATTTTTATCTGCCGGCGCGTAACGGCATCTGTGGTAACTTCCAGAGCTCGGCGATAGCTATCAGACACTTCTGCAAGTTTAACTTCTGGTATTGGACGCTCAACATCCGGCAGGCGGGCGGGCTCTAGATTAGTCAGCGTAGGCCCCAGATTAGGCACGTCTTCCGACAAAAAACTACAGGCAGACACAAGCACAAGCAGCGAGCACAATGCCAGTGGACGCACTATTCGACAGCACATGGCATTCATTGTGACTGACTCCGCAAGGCCGCATCCAGCAAGCGCGCAACAGCTAATCGAGTCTGCGCCAAATAGCTAAGTAGATGCTGGCGCTGTACGCTCAATGATTGCTGTAATTCTTGGCGCAGGGCGTCTTCTGTTTCCGCGAGTGCCTGCTTCACGGTGCTGTGGTGTTCAACAATACGTAAAGAGGTCTTGTCCAGACGTTTATGCCAGGGCTGTATATCCGGCGCATCGGCTAGCACTTGTGCAATACTTTTACGGCGCGCCTTCAATTCCTCTAATGCAAGGTCTAAATTTTTCAATCGCTGCTTTGCCTGCCAGAGTTGATCACTATAGGTCTCGCTGGCCTGCCATAGCAGAATGCCTCGGTAGCGTTCATAAGCCTCTTGCTCGAAACTCATGTCTTCACCGTCTGCCGCTAAAATGGCAAGGCTTTGACCGAGACGCTCAACAATTTCATTTAGCTCGCGAGTTTCCCCAAACGCCAAGCTTAAATAATCTTCGTTCGACTCGATATTTACGAGCTCATTTTTAAATTCATTTCTCGCTAGAGTCAAACTCCGTTCTTGGTCCTCGAGATTTTTTGCTTCAAGCGCTGAACTCTGCGCGCGGCGACGAGCGTGGCGCTCATCAACCATCACTTTATAGAGTTGAATTTTTTCCTGCCAATGCACTAGTTTCAAATCTAAACGACTCAAGTCACGCAGCAACTGCATTTTCTCTCGGACCGTATTGCTACTCAATACTTCTTCAAGTGTATTGAGTGCATCAGGCACGGGGTAGGTTTGTGCCGGGGCCAACCAATGGCTATCGCGATTTTCGGTATTGAGCTGGAATGCCTCGATCAAAGATAAACTGGCAAGGTCTTTTTGGGTCTGCTCAAGGCGCTCAAGCTGAGTGCTAAAACGAGCTTCCGCTTGCTGCCACTCAGCTAGAGCTTCACCGCTTGCATCCAGTTGCTCATAAACATAGGGTAAAGCCATCATGGCTTCCTGCGTACTCGCGAGGGCTATAGGGCCCTCAACCAAAGCCTGCCAGGGCTGTAGGGCCAAACGATAATTTTTACTCTCTAAAGCTGACCAGCCGTAGCCCAGTAGTGCGCGGGATGACCAAGGACTGTCTCTGCGAACTTCAACAAAGCGTTTTATCGCCTCAACAGGTTGCTCACTTAGCATTAGGCTGTAACCCGCCGCGGTAAGTGCTTTGTCATAGAGCGCCAGATGCTCGCTTTGATTTTTCAAAGAGTCGGGCACGGGCAAATCACGCACCGCATCATAATATCGAATTGAAGTCTCATATTCGCCAAGGCGACTGTAGGCTGCACCCACATTAAAGTTGAGGTAATTTTGCCAAGACGAATCCTCAGGAAGTGTTGTCAGCAAAGCCAAAGCCTCATCGAGCTGTTCCAGGCGAATACTAAGATTGATGCGCAACGCCAGAACGTCGCCGCCAATTTCTTCATCTACGGGCTCGGCAATTGCATCTAGGCTTTGCTGAGATCGAGCCCAATGACCTCGACTGTATTGTAAACGAGCCAGGTAAAACCAAGCAGCATTACGCACATCCAGAGGACGATTCGCATCCAAAATACGCCTGAAAACATTTTGAGCATGGGTTTCCATACCGTAAGCCAAGCTGATACCCGCTTCGGTCAATTGCGGGTTGTCGCCATGACCTTTTATGCCGCCTTGCGCGTCGGCTACATGCAGTTGATTCAAAGCGCTTAAGTAGTCGTTCAAATAGTAATCGTACAGGGCCGCACCATAACGCAAATCGGCCACAGCGTGTTTATTGGGCGCATTGGTTTCGGGTGCAGGTTCTTGAGCAAGCAAGCTAGAAGACAATAGCCCCGCTAGTAATGACATTGCCAGCACCCGCGCGCTTACTTTGGGGAAATTTAGGGTTGCCATTCTTTAATTTCAAACTCGGGCTGTTCTTTGGCGCTTGAATCAACGATTCTGAGTTCAAGAATGGCGGGGTCGGAACCTTTTTCAATAGTGATCTTGGCTCCGCGTTTGTAATCTCTTCCGGCAGGCCCCTTCCCCGTGAAAAAAGCACTGACCTCATGATTTCCAGAACCTAAATTTCCAATGTAGAGTTTCTGTACGCCACCGCGAAACAAAGCGTCAATATTGCGTTCTGTATAAAGGTGACTGGCTACAAGTTTATTATCCACCAGTACTTTCACCGCGTCTAAGGCAAAAAAAGTGCCCACATCCATCGAGAGAAACATCACCACTTGCGTGCTAGAGGGATACAGTAATTCCTCTTCGAGAATGAGCAGGTCTCTGTTGAGATCAAGAACATTTTGCTTCAGTGCCTCAACACGGTCAGGCTGACTGGCAATATGGCTCGACATGCTGAGCGCCATCAACATGGCGCCGAAACACACACTCAAGCGGCGCACGCCCCACGCTTTGTTAACAGCTCCAACGGGTGAAGATTGGTCCATAATGGTTCCCTGTGGGCCCAGCACGCAGGGCGCTGGCTTTAAAAATTATAATCCAGACGGAGTGTAACGCCTTTTCTGTGGAAATTATGCGGCCTGCGGCACACTTATTTCTATCAGTGGGCAGGCGCGGCCAAGCCGCTGCTGTAGGACACTTTGCCACGTCGATCAATAATAATACACTCAAAACCCGGTAAAGCTTCGATCAAGGCCAAGCCACGAATTGGCCCCATGACAAATACAGTCGTCGACAGGGGGTCTGTGTCAAAACCATCTGGACCCAGAACACTCACACTGGCCACTCCCCCCACCGATACTCCGGTGCGAGGATTAATGATGTGGTGCACACGCTCGCCTGTATCCGCATCAATAAAAAACCGCTCGTAATCACCCGATGTGGATATCGCACCATTAATCATTGGCAATACCAATGCGACGGCCTCATGACCTTCATCTTTTCCTCTAGGGTTTTTAATCCCTACGCTCCATGGCTTGCCACGCTTATCCCCCAGCACTCGGCTATCGCCACCCGCACTGACAGTGGCGTGCTGAACCCCCAAGTCCTGCAGAATATGGATACTCTGATCAACGGCATAGCCTTTGGCAATGCCGCCCAAATCAATTTGTAGATACTCATTGGCAAAAAATACACTGCGTGAAGCGGGGTCGATTTTAATCTGTCGATAATCGATGGAGGGTAGCAGCGCCTGTAATTGTTCAGCTCTGGGTTTTTTCTGTTCACGATAATTGTAATGCTGACCGAGCGAGGCAAAGCTGATATCAAAAGCGCCTTCGCTCACTCGACTATAAAAGAGAGATTTGTCGATTAAAGCATAAAGCTCTGCAGAAACAGGAGTAGGCTCCAATACAGCGGTTCTGTTCAGTATAGATAATTCACTGGTGGGCTTATAAGGGCTTAAAAGTTTATCAATGCGGTGCATTTCAGCCATTACCGCGGAGGCAGCTTGTTCGCCCTTCTCTCGATCTTCGTGCCACAAACTTAGATTGATGTCAGTGCCCATAATCGCCTGACGCTGATAGACCCACTCGGCCTGTACATTTGTCACAACAAACAAAAAACAGACGACAAGGCTCGCCGCCAAACTCATTGAATCGCGACGAGCTGCTAACCAAAGAGGCATTGGCCTAACCATCCACCCAGTTAATTCGATATTGATCATCAACACGCTGAATGCCCAGGGCGTTCATTAACTCCGGCAACTCTCTAGGCGCTGCAGGTTCAAAGCGAACAGTGCCCTGTAATTTTTGCGCTCCACGCTTTGGTAATTTAGCCCCCAAGGCTATTTTAATCGGACCGTCGATATCAAAGATGTCGGCGTTTATTCCACCTTTACCGTCGGTGCTCAAGCGCGCAGCGTAAGCGCCCAGCGATAACCAGTCATGACTGTTATGGAAGCGTGCATCTCGCCAACTGGCACTGGCGCTCAAACTATCTAGTTGGGAGTTTTTGAGCGTCATGCTCGGCACTTGGATAGACAGGGAACCGTCCACTTTTACCGGCAGCCATAATTCAATTAACGCCGCCGGACCCGTAAATTCGGCTTCACTCACGGTCAACGAGCCGTTTAAACTAATGCACGCAACCCCTGAGGCGCGCTGACGAAAAAGCTTGCTACTAAACTTAGCGCAGGGGCTCAGCGTCAGCAGAGATGAAGGTAAAAATTTCCAATGTAACTCACCTAAGGCGTACACATTACCGTGCCACTGCAGACTCGCAGAACCTGCTTGCCCACGCCACAAAGAACCCGCCAAACCTCGCAGAGTAAGCCCCTGCACTTGCTCAGATAAATAATTCCCTGCCACCTCGGCCGGAATGTCTTTGATGATGAGGCCCAAACTTAACACCGCAGCCAATACCAACCAGCGAACCAGTCTCACAACCACTACTCCTTCCGCAAGCGTACATTGACGGTAATTAAGCCCGGCGTTGACGTGAGGTTCATCGACAACTCTCTCACTTGCACTGCGTGCTTGAACTCCAATTCATGCAACCACCGGCTTAAACCGGAAAAACTCACACTATCAAGGCGAAGCCTAACTTCACCATTGCTGCCCGGATTGAAGCCGCTCATTCTCAAACCATGAGCGCCCAAGGTTCGATCCACTAGCTCTGCTATACTGCCGCCCTTTTTGCTCGTGTTCTTAGGCGCCTCACTCGTTAGCAATGTGGTTGCCAGAGTTTGCACCTGCGCCACAGTAATAGCCAAGCTCTTATTACGCTCAATTTGCATTTGGGTCATTTGCTGAATAGGTGCAAGCACCAGCTGCCACAATAAATACAACAATACGGCCAATGCTCCCCAGAGCAAAATTATTTGTTCTCGACGGTTAAAGCGATAAAAACCGGCAATAAACTCTGAACTGAATTTATTCACAATAGAATCCATTTTGACGTTTCATAGTTAACAATCACGCTAACGCAACTTAGCAATTTTTAAGCGCGCGGAATGAACACCACCTTGAGCACTGGCGCTCATTAAAGTGGCTTTAAAATTTCCGCCATCCAAACGGTTGCGCAAAGCTTCAATATTTTTAAAAGAATTGGCTTTCACACTAAAACGCAATTCATTGCGATCGTGATTGTATTGAATTCCCTGCAGTGCCACATCGGGCAAGCTTTCGATGACAGGTGCCACCAGAGATATCAACAGGACTGAATCACTGCCCTTTGCAGTGCCCTGCTCAGACTTCATTTTTGCTTTCAATTGACGCAGAGGATCAACCATTGCCCCTCGCGGCACTACAGAGCGAAACGCGGTTTCAATATCCTTCTGCATAATAGCCTGAGCAGACTTCAACTGTTGAACCTGCGAGAAATTGGCGACAATGAATAGCGTTAAAGTTATGCCGCCTAAGAGAGCTACTTTGCGCCATGTATGCCACCAATTCATAAGTGGTAAACGACGACTAAATTCTCCTACACACAAATTCAACCAGGGCATTGACGCGCCCAAAGTGGCTCGACCAAGATGAATATTTAGCGCGCCCCACCCGTCTCTTACAAAGCGATGCTCAACCTTTTGGAGTAAATCTTCAGGCAATTCAGACTCTAAATCAGACAGAGCATTGTCATCGCCGGCAACCAGAGTAAGGGAAGCATTTATCGCAAGATTTTCCCCCAGAGAATTCAACACCATACTGGCTAGAGTATCGCTGACACTAAAGCTGGTACCATCCGCCTGATGCACCATAAGCTCTTCATTTTGACTAATGGTGCAACTCTGCTCGTCGCAGGGAAGCAATAAAGGTTCTGGCGTACTGCCTGCAACTTCAATACTTAACTCAGAAAACTTCTCTAGCACTGAGCGAAACCACGCTTTTTCTACATAGGCAATGGTTACTGTGCCCTTATCCACAGCACCAAACGCGAAATGTAAAACTTCAACATCACACGCTAAATCATCTTCTAGCTGATAGGGTAAAAGTCTTTCCATATGGCGCTTTTCTTTGGCGCTAATCGGTAGAGGTCGGGTACTCACCCTAGCCCCTGGCACCAACAACCACAGCTCTGCCTTGCTATTCGCAATCGCCTCAGCTAAGACCTCAACTGTGCCCTTCTCTGCCTCACCCAACCATTCGCCACGGGTATCGATTGCCCGCCAGGAAAGCTCTTGTTCAGCATTGCTATTGCTGAGCATACCTTCGCTGGGGATTTTTACTAAAATACGATCAGCCATCTATTCGCCTGATTATTTGTAGTTTGTCTTCGGTTCTCAGCACTAAGCTTTCGAGCTTGCGCCGCTGCTTTGCCACTAAAGATTCTGAATACAGTAAAAAGTATTCACTGCTAATACTCAAGCCCTGCATATCGGGGCCAGTGCCTTGCGGCATAAGGCCCACCATTGCCGGTGAATTCTCAAACTCCGCTAGAGTTTCATAACCTTCACTGCCCAGTGAATCGAGTAATTCTTGTGCATCCGACACACTCAACGCCTCAAGGCTGGTACTCACATTGATAGTTTGGAGCAACTTTAAGGGCGCTGTATTAATGTTGATACTAACTTTCTCGGGCAGCACCACCAAAAAGGGCTCCAAAAGAGCGTAGAGCTCCGGAGTAATATATCGGACCAAACGCAACTCATTAACACTGGAAAAATTTTGATTGCCCGCGTAATAAACTGAATCTAGGCTATTGTAATAGTTGGATTCTGCGCCGCCATACCCTGTGGGTCTATCATCACTGTCGAGCCAATCAATAATGGCCTCCACGATGGCCACCGCGTCACCTTGCGCCAGGGGCAAAGATTCAAAGGTTTGCAGTAGTCGAATAAAACGGCGCTGCTCTTCCGTGAAACGCGCCGCACTGCTAGCGCTACCGGCGTCACCCGCCGAGCCGACTAAAGAATTAAGGTTAAACAAGCCCTGAGCATCGACAACACGACCGGATAACCAACCGCCTTCTACCGGAAACGGCTCCGATTTTTGTGCCCAAATCTCACCAAGGTGATCAACCTCACCTTCGGCACGATCTTCTTTTAATACACTGAGCGCTAGATCTTCAGCGCCCAATAAGTAAGCATTAGCCTGGGCGCCATGCCAGCGATTTTCGCTGCGCGCTACGCTTAGTTGAAATGCTCCAGCAAAATTTATCGCTAAGGTAGACACTACCGCTACAATCAACAGCACCATCACCAATATTGCGCCACCCTGAGAATTAGGCTTCTGGCTGGAGTAGAAAAAGTCGTTTGCTTTCACCAAAACCCTCCAAGTAAATCGATATCTCTACGGCCAAGGGCATACTTGCCGGAGCCACTTCCCCAGGCGATGTGTTGCTTGCCGGAGGCCACTGTACTTGCCAACTATTGTTGTCCAAGCTGCTCGCTGAGTTGGGTAGATAGCGGATAGCCATACCCTCTATGCCTTCCATCAAGATTTGCTGGCGCATGGCAGGGCCCTCTAGCCGCACATCTTCAGCAAAGGTGTCCCCCGCTTGATTAAAGTCTAGTGAAGAAAAATCCAACTCTATATCGTCGTTATTCACCACTGGCCAATACAGACGCCACAACTTACCTTCACTCATATGATAAGCCACTCCTTGTAAATCGCTGCGTTGAGCGTTCAAGGGGTTTTTCCAGGCGAGCCGATTCAAACGTAAAAACCAAGGCTGGCCTAAAGGGTTTTCAAGCGTTAAAGGTTCACCCTCGGAAGCGGATTCACCCTCAGCAAAATGCCCCGTATTCACGCGCTGCCCATAAAAAGCATCCGCCGGTGTCTGAAAAGCACTAACACTGACATTTTGTCTCGGAATGGCGTGCTGTAAATCTTGCTCAATTAAACGCCAACTGCGGTCTAAGCGATTCACCTGGTCAGCTCTTTCCTGCGCGCCACTAGAGGCCCGCACAGCCTGATCAAAGGTTTGGTAGGCGCCCACTGCAACTAAACCTGTTAAACCGATGGCCACCATCAATTCTATTAGCGTAAAACCCCGGAGCTTATTCATTTATAAATGCTCGCAGTACAAGGGCTGGGTTTTTCTCTGGTAAACCCGCTTCAATCTCAAGGCGTTTCAATTTTTCAACTTCCGTGGCGCTGACCTCGAGCGACCACTCCCATGTGGTGCCAGCCATTCGAGTTTCACCGCTAAGTTTGCCGCGCGGCACTGAACCATTTATATGCTTTTGCAACTTAATATTAGCTAGCTGATTTTCAGCGACCCATTGCGCGACGGCTTTATTCCGCAATTCACCGGTGCCGTCAACCATAGCAATCACTTGAAATAACAAAGCGGGTAAGGCTACTCCGACAATCAACATTGCCACCATTACCTCAACAAGAGTGAATCCTTTACTGCGCACGAGGACGCTCCCGCCATAAAATTTGACCTGCCAGGCTACTGCCAATATGTTGGTCGCCTCGATCAAGGTCTGCGTGATGCAATGTGAGAATGAATGACTGTGCGTCACCACTGGGGTAAAAAATTAGCGCGGGTGATTCGTTAGCAGCCTTCGGTGCAGAGCTATCAAAACGTTCCCCGTCCAACTGTAATTCGAGACTAATATCTCTTGGCAAATACTGTTCCTGCAGGGGAGCTTCTTGCCGCTCCCACTCACCCTCTTCATTTAATGCTAGCCAGTAAAATGACCACGCTTCATCAAGCACCGCCGGCTGAAAGGCAAAACCAATAGAGCGACCACTCAGCACTGCGTCTTCGCTCGCCAGTGTCATCACGTTAGTCAGGCTGCCGGCTGTGTTACGCAGTCTCTCTGCGGGACCATCGCCGCCAATTGATAAGCTGACAAGGCCAATCATGAGCCCCATAATAAATATCACCACCAGCAGCTCAATCAAGGAAAAACCTTTCAGTTTTACTCGCTCTGGCAATGACTTCACTCGCGCTGCGAGCTTATTGCTCGTCTTCACCGCTCTGCCAATTATTTAGGTCTGCATTTTGTCCTTCGCCACCTGCAACACCATCTGCACCTAAGGAATAAATATCAAATTCCTGTTCTTCTCCAGGGCTGAGATAGAGATAGGGGCGATTCCATGGATCCACCGGTAAACGCTCTAAATAACCATTACTGCGGTACTGACGAGGTACAGGATCAATGCTTGGTCTTTCTTTTAAAGCTTCCAAACCTTGCTCACTGCTCGGGTAAACAAAGTTATCAAGACGATACATTTTTAAAGCGCTTTCAATGCCTTTAAAATCTGCACCCACTTTGGTAATGCGAGCCTCGTCGGCTCGATCCAATACGTTGGGCGCTACAATGCTCACAAGCAAGCCGATAATGACCAACACAACTAGAATTTCAATCATGCTGAAGCCCGACTGCAAACGTCCTGAGCCACTCAATGCCACTGGATTATTTTTCATTACACTTACCTCTGTGTCCAAATTTTAAGTATTAGATGCAACCTTAGACCAATGTATTCAAATCAAATATTGGTAAGAGTATCGCCATAACAATCACCGTGATCATTCCACCCATAAACACAATCGTCAGCGGCTCGAGTAACGCTAGTGCGGTACCCAGCATCAACTCTAACTCTCGCTCCTGGTTTCGAGCGGCGTGGTCTAACTGCTTATCCAACTCACCGTTGGCTTCACCACTTGCGGCCATTTGTACCAACAATGGCGGAAAAACCTGTGCCTGATCCAAGGCCCTATGTAGGCTGCTGCCCTCCTTCACTGCAACAACAACGCCGTCACAGGCGTCACGCATGACGAGATTAGACAAAACCTGACTGGCAATATTCAAAGCTTCCAATAATGGCACGCCACTACCCACCAACATACTTAATGTGCCCGCAAATCGCGCACTGTCAGCCTGAATAATCACACCGCTTGCGACGGGAGTTTTTAATAAAATTTGATGCCACTTCCGGCGCCGAGATTCGGCACGCATCATTAAATTCCAAGCCACTATTATCAAGCCAAAGCCCAACAGACACCAAACGCCGTAGGCGGTAATAAAATGGCTGGTGCTAATCAAAGCTTCTGTTAGCCATGGTAGCGCTTTTTGACTGTGCTCAAAGATGCCGATTAACTCAGGCACAACAAAGGCCATCAACAAACCAATGACTGTGACACTCACCGCCAACAATACAAAGGGGTAAACCATGGCCATTTTTAATTTTTGCCGGGTGTGCTGACTTGACTCCGTGTAGTCAGCCAAGCGCTCCAGCACGGGACCTAGAAAACCGGCGCTCTCACCTGCGCGCACTAATGCTCGATACATATTATCAAAGGCCCGAGGGTTCTCTCCCAGCGCTTGCGCCAGAGATAAACCTTCAAGTACCTTACTGCGCACCTGCAACAGTGTCTCTTTAATATGAGTTTTACGGTGTTGTTTTGCAGCCGCCTTCAACGATTCGTCAAGAGGCAAGCCAGAATTCACCAAACTGGATAACTGTCGAGTGATCAGGGTGAGGTCACGCCCTGAAATATTCGCGCCACGCCGAAACAGAGAAGACTCGCTTTGTTCCTTCTGGGCGCTAACCACTTTAACATCCAAGGGTCGTAATTGCTGAGCCCTCAACTGAACCCGCACCTGCCTTTCAGAGTCGCCTTCAACGGTTCCTTTAATCGTTTTACCGGCCGCGTTCAATGCGCGATAACTAAAGGCTCCCATCTCTAACCCGCCGCCGTCACACGCAGAACTTCTTCCATACTGGTGATGCCATCCAGAACTTGGCGGCGACCATCATCAACAATAGAATCACTTTTCTGCCGTGCATACTGGGTCATAGCTTGTTCGCCAGCCCCTTCGTGAATTAACTGACGCAGGCCTTCATCAACATTGATTAATTCATAAATGCCGGTGCGCCCCTTGTAGCCACTTTGCTTACAATGATCACAACCTACAGGCCGATATACATCGGCGTCGACGGGCAGAGACAGCAGTTCACACTCAGCTTCAGTGGCTCGGTGTTTTTCCTTGCAAGATGGACACAGTTTTCGAACAAGACGCTGGGCCATCACCACTTCAAGGCTAGAAGACAATAAAAATGGTTCTACCCCCATGTCTTGCAAACGAGTGACGGCACCAATTGCGGTATTTGTGTGTAAAGTAGATAAAACCAAGTGTCCAGTTAAACTGGCTTGTACGGCAATCGTAGCAGTTTCACCGTCGCGAATCTCGCCAACCATCACGACGTCTGGGTCTTGTCTTAAAATGGCGCGTAGGCCTCGCGCAAAAGTCATGTCAACTTTGCTATTAACCTGAGTTTGACCAACACCGGGCAGCAAATATTCTATGGGGTCTTCGATAGTAAGAATGTTGCGGGTACGATCGTTTATGTGGCTTAAGCCTGCGTACAAACTCGTGGTTTTACCAGAGCCTGTGGGTCCTGTAATTAGGATGATGCCATGGGGTTTTTTCAGTGCAGTACTAAAGCGCGCCGTCGACACCTCGGGCATTTCCAGCTGTTCCAGCTCTAGCCTTCCAGCGGCCTGATCAAGTAAGCGCAACACCACCCTCTCTTCATGGGCTGAAGGTAAAGTAGATACTCGAATATCAACCGCGTGCCCAGCTAGGCGCACAGAAATACGACCATCCTGAGGAAGGCGCTTTTCGGCAATATCTAATTTTGCCATCACCTTCAAACGAGAAATGAGTACGGGCGCCAGTTCTGGTTTTGGCGAAAGCACTTCACTCAATACACCATCTATTCGGAAGCGCACAGCAACTCGATCCTCAAAAGGCTCGAGGTGAATATCTGAAGCTTTTTCTCTAACCGCTTGAGACAAAATGGCATTAATCAATCGAATCACTGGCGCGTCATCGTCTCCCGACAGCAGGTCAGAGTCATCGGAAATATCGTCAGCCAAGCTACTGAGATCAAATTCAGCGCCAAGGTCGTCCACGGCTCGCTGAGCAGCGCCATCACCACTTTGATACTGCCTAGTGAGTCGCTGTTGAAATTCGCTATCGCTAATTTCTTGCAGAGAAAATTCTCTTCCCAGCTGGCGACGAAGCTCTACCATCACCAAGAGTTCAAGCCCAGGCCGGTGTAATACGTGATCATCTTCGAGCAGCACGCCGTGACGAGATGCAAAACTAAAGGGCAGACTGTAGGTGTCTAATGCGCTACTCACCGCTCAACACCCGACGCGTCATCTTGTTGCGAGCGGCTTGCTTCCTCCTGCCACTCGGGAAGAACCCGCAGCAATTCTTCATCCAACATTAAGCCGTCAAATTTGCGACTATCTATTTGTTGATCTCGAATGTAATGGTATTTTTCGGCAGTGGCGCCTTTGATATCCTGCTTATCGCGCAATATTGTTGCCCGAATAAATACCATTAAATTGGTTTTTGTTACCGAGCTAGACTCTGTTCTGAACAAACGACCCAAGAGGGGAATGCTGCCCAATACGGGTACCTTCTGCTCATACATGCTCACATCGTCACGAATCAAGCCCCCCAAAACAATGACTTCGCCGTCTTCAGCCATTATTTTGGTGTCGATGGTTCGCTCATTAGTAATTACGTCTGAAGCGGTAATTCCGGTTGCGCCAGTCAGGCTAGAATCTTCCTGAACAATTTCCAACACTAGGCTACTGCCATCATTTATGTGTGGTGTTACTTCTAACTTAATACCGACGTTTTTACGCTCAATAGTTTGAAAAGGATTTGTTGAACCGGTGTTGCTACCAGTGTTAGTAAACGAACCCGTAATGAAGGGCACTTCTTGCCCCACAGAAATAGTCGCTGGGTGATTATCCATGGTCAGCAAGTTCGGCGTAGACAATATGTTAGTACCAGTGTCTTGCTGAAGTGCATTCACCAACACCACAAAATCAATATCCTTGTCGAGACGACCAGTACCAAAGGTCGCACCAGGAAGACCGGTTAAGGCTCCCGCAAGATCAACGATGCCGGTATCATCTCCCACTGCACCGGCGGCCACTGCACCCATGGCGCTGTCTGGGTTTATACTGGAACCAAATCCGCCACGATCATCACGAAACAACCACTCAATACCGAGGTCTCGACCGGCGATATCATTCACTTCAACAATGATGGCTTCAACTAGAACTTGCGCACGACGAATGTCCAGACGCGCCACCACCCCCAATAGAGAGTTCAAGGTATCTGGGTCGGCAGTAATCAACAAAGCATTGGTGTCTTCGTCTGCCTCAACGGTCGCCTGCGAGGAAACACCTTTTGTATCGCCGCCCGGCGCAAGCTTAGCCATGTTTTTCACAACATTGCTAAGTACCTCCGCTACTTGCTTGGCTTCGGCATACTCCAAATAAACCACCCGAACATTGCCCGTTTGGGGCTGAGGTTGATCGAGCCGCGAGATAAGCGTTTTAATTCTCTCGCGCTGAACATCTTCGCCGCTGATAAGAATGCCGTTGGTGCGTTTATCAGCCACCATTTTCAGCTGTGTATTTGCCTGATTTTTACCGGCCGTCTGCTGAAGCTTGCCTAAAATGGTCACCACTTCGTCAGCTTGCGCGTGTTCAAGGTGGATAAGCTCTGTGGCCGATACTGCCGATTTATCAATGCGAGCGATAAGCTTTTCCAAACGAGCAATATTTGCTTCAGTATCTGAAACGATGATGGCGTTACTCGGCTCGTAAGCAGCAATGTGCCCATGTTGTGGCACCAAAGGGCGAATAATAGGCAACAATTTTATTGCGGCAATGTTTTTCAATTGCAGCACTTTGGTCACTTGCTTTGCACTGCCCGTTTGGTTTTGATTGGAGATTGTCAAAGGTGAGGAGCGCGCGTCTTTAATGGGCACTACACGCACTACATCACCCACCTCAATGGCGGTGAAGCCGTGTATTTCTAGAACCGACAAAAACAAATTATAGAGTTGCTCACTGTCGAGGGGCGCCGCTGAGATGACTTTTACTCGGCCTTTCACCCGAGGGTCAATCACAATGGTTTTATGCGTGATGTCGGCAACGAACTTAATGACTTCATTAATTTCTGAATCGTTGAAATTAACGGTCCAGGTTTGTTGCGCCAACACGCCAACAACCGGAGATACACTCAGGACCAGAATGGCAATTATTTTTCTTAATGCACTTTTCTTCAAAGCTCTACGCACTTACAGACCACCATTAATTTGTATCAATATTTAGACTTAGAGTTTCTTCGCCTCGCTTGATGTCGAAGCTGGCCGAGGTTTCTTCTCGCATAGACTTGTACACTTCCATCGCTTTGCTGGAACTGTTCAATGCAACCCCATTCACCGCGACAACAATATCATTGGGCTTTAAACCCAAACTGTTGAACAAGTCTCTCTCTTTGCCAGGCCGCACACGATAACCCACCACTTTACCCGACTCTCGCACCATGCTCACTTTTATGACATCCGCCAGTGATTTTTTACCGCTGACAACAGATTTAGCCGCATCGTTACGAGCACTGCGGGTAGTTGAGCTAGACTGAACGCTTGACCTTGCTCGCGAAGAGGGTAGACGAGCGCTTGAAGTCGGTTCATCGCTGTATAGCGGCAGCGACTCAAATCGCCCGTTATTCTCCAAAATAACTTTGTCACTCATGACTTTTGCTAGAGTTACGCCTCGCCCCTGTGGCAAGGAATCCCCCAAAGCATACAGAGCCTGCTTAGCGCCATCTGCAATAATAGCGCGAGCACCACCGGCTTTGCTGCTATCGACTATACCCTTCAATACTAGCTTCAATTTCGTTTCAGGCGCATTTTGCTCAACCGCCGACACCACTGGCACTTTCACAGCCTGAGCTTCGACACCGGCTTTGCCAAAGATATCCATCTGACTCAAGGCGGCAATATCAACATTGCCTGTCACAGAGGGGGAGCGTTCAGCCAAAGCGATATTCACTGGGGGGTTCTGAGAATCAGACACGACGAGCGGAGCGTTGGACAGGGAGGCCACTAACACCCAAAAAATTTGCGCAACACTAAAACAAAGACAAAGCACTAAACCTAACATTACACCCATTTGCCAGAGTGTAAGGGGTATTTGTTGCAGATGTGTTACTGCCCGTTTGGCTATTTGTTCAACAGAACTGCTCAAGCCACCCCTCCAAGGATAGACCATTATCGGTTGTCATTAAGCATAGGTTACCGCCGCGACTGGCGCGGCCTGCTTATCGATAAAAGACTATACAGGAAATTGAACGGTGCTGTTAACAATTGGCTGAAAGGCGGTGAGCTGATCTTGCAGGGTAGAATTCCCCAAACCGGTATTCGGGAACAAAGCTCCAAATTGCCCTTGCTCACCGTGTAAGGCCATGTAATTCAGCACAACAGTTTCCACCAGCAAATTCACATTGTTAGCCGCCGGACTAGAGGCCGTTTCCACATCACCACTGGCACGCATGTATCCCAACTGCTGATGCATAGCCTGCGCTTCGGGTGTAGCGCCGATTAACACCGGCGCGCTGCCTGGGTTGTAAACCAAAAAGAAGGAAGAGGCCGTTTGCTGATTGTCTCCGGTCCACACACCTTTGCCGCCGCCATTCACCGAATCGTCTGTCATACCATTACTGAATACAGAGCCGTCACTGTAGACATACACCATCATAGGCGTACCCAGTTTAGCCGCGTACTCCAAACATGCACCAATACAACGACCAGCACGTAAATCTCTTAGCTCTCCGGTAGCTCGGTCACCGGTGTGGTAGTCGTAACCTCCCAGAGTGACCGTGCCCGCGCCTGAAAAGCCGTTAGCCACTAATTTCATCACTGAAGCGGTTTTGCGAAATTCTGAATCACCATTAAATTCATCGACACTGAAGATGCCGGAAGCACCCACAATATCGGGATCTGAGGCTGGGTCCAACTGGGACGGGACGCCAAATCGGTCGGCTAAATCAGCACTTTTTACATAACCGCAGCGCACTAGGTCTTTTATTACGTCGTCAGCACTAATCGCTGTATTCACCCGCCCAAGTTTTGCCTCGCTAATGCGGTAGATAGACTCCATCACAGCAACTGTATCGCTCTGGCTCAACAAGCCCACCAGATCTCCCACGTCCACTAGACCGGTTACGTCGGTAGGACGATCAACCTTGGTGGGTCGCACCTCAGGATTAATCAAACTGGCAGGGGCCATTGAATTGCCGCCCGACTCACTGGAGCGGGAGCCGATCAAAGCCAGCAGTGAACCGTTGGCACCCGCGCGATTAATGCCATACATCGGGTTGTGTGGGTTATTACTGGTATCGTTCTCAGAGCGCGCCGGAATAACTGCTCCGTTGGTACCGGCCGCTGCCATCACAGCCTTCTCACTGATGCCGGCCAACATGGCACTGTTCGCGTGAAAACCCAAGCCAAAATCATTATTCACGAAATCGTTAGTGCCAGTTTGTGGATTCGTTATCGACGGCGACATATCCCCAGGTAAACCTTGCTTGCTGTAACCTGAGGTACTTAAAAAATCGAGCTGGCCGCCTCGCTGCCCCACCAATACATTAGAACCCGCGATATTGGCGCCGCCCGCTAGATCAAAACAAATAAAGGGAATTTTGCCCGCGCCTTGAGTACTGATGCCGCAACTGTTGCGAATCGACAGCAAATCGGAAGACAGGGCTGCGTGCGCAGCTCGCGGATTGGCAAACAAGCTAAACACCGAGCCACCCAACAAAGTGCCAAGACCCGCCTGAAAGCCCTGAGCCACAAATTCTCGCCGCGTGCTTGGTCTGGCATGGTCCCGGTGAAACAAGGGCTCATTAGGCAAATACGTTTTACGGGTCATTACACTATGTCCTATTCGTTCATTCTATTGCAGCAACATGGCCGCACTGCCAGTGGCGGCGGCGCAAGTGGCTTTAGCAATTTTCAAAGTGCGATCGGGCTCAGCCGCGCAACTACCCGCACAAGACGACTGCATAATATCAATCAAGTTGTTTAGTTCCAGCGCCAAGTCATTAGCATCAGGCTGACTGACCAAACCACTGTTTAGCAGCAGTTTTTCCTGAAGAGGGCCAATCAAATTAGCTCGCCCACTGCTGTCAAACGCTGTACTCACGTTGGCCGAGAAGTTGAAGCTAGGGAAAAAGGCGGTGCGCGTACTGGTGTCGCTATCGCTTAATTCACCCACCAATTCGGAGCAATATTTCACGGCCAGCTGAGTCACTGCCATTTGGTGTGCTGCGAGGAAGCCACCTAGGTTTTCAACCGTGGGTAGCTGCTGACGCACCTTTTCATACGTAGCGGCCACGTTCGGATTTACAGAGCTCACTCCGGTAATAGCTGACAAGGCCGCATTAATTTCTTCAAATTTACGCAAACCAATATCTGCCTGTTCCTCTAGGTCCGCTGGGGCTTGAGCAGCAGGAGGCAGCGCCTCTATGCGCACAAAATCGTTATCGCCCAACTGATCAAAGGTTATAAAGAACTCATCGGCATCGGCCCCGTTCTCAAGCGCAATCACCGTACCCAGCTCAGAAAGCACAGTGCCTTCAGGCGAATAATTGGCGTCGGTCACGGCAAGATCTAAGCTCGCAAAACTTTGCCCCACATCCGCCTCTCGACCATTGATACCAATTCGCAAACCTTTCATCGGCACGCTGCCAGGAGAGGCATCCTTGTCTAAGCTGATAAAGAAAGGAGAGTTAAACAGATAGCCATAGTCATCAAATTGTTGAACCTCAAACACTACGTAGGCTTCCGGCATTTCAATAAGGTGAGAAACACTGAACAGTAAGAAGAATTTTTCACCGACACCCGCGTCAAAATTTTGCTCAACTTCCTCAACCGACAGCGCGCGGTTATGAATTGCCAATAGACGGACCGTTCCCAACCACTGATCTTCGCCCGATGTTTCCTGCCCCAAAACCAGCGCAAAACCATCGTCCCACTCTCCCGCCAAGGTACCCGCTGGAGTATTGTCCAAACCAGCGACATCTTCGCCGTTGACGAAGACGCGACGGCCGTCAAAAGGATCATACGTTAGCACCACATGCTGCAAGGTGGCCTGTAGCACTTCATCGGCATCTGGACTAGAGAGCGCGGGCATACCATTGCCATCACTCTGGTCGGTACGATTTAAAAAGTTATAGTTGTAAAGTGTTTGACCTAGGGTAAAGTTACGAATGTCGGCACCGCCCGAGTAACTAACAATTCGCGCAGGGCCGTCTTGAGTCACGTTGTCGGGCACAACCCACGCTTCCAGCGAATACTCCCCTGTCAAAGTAATTAAATCATGCAATTTTTTACTGCTACCGGTTGAACCCTGAGCTTTACCACCGTTCAAACGAATACCCCAAGAGCCCAACCAGTCGACCTCTCCAATTAGGTTTAAGTTAATCGCGGGGTCTACCCCACTGGTATCAAATGCCGTATTACCTTCTCCCGTTTTAAATTCGTAACGGGCAATGATGTTGTTTTCGACACGGCCGCCACTGCTGGCAATGATACCGTCTGGCAGACGCAAAGCTTTACTCAACACCAAGTCTGGGTCTACCACGGTAGCCACAATAGTGCCGGTGAACGCAGCGATTGCACTGCTCATGGTGTCGGCATTGGCACTGCAGTTGGTCCAGCAATTGTGGAACTCATTACGTAAGCGAGTCACTAAGCGAGAACTGTCGGGGCTGTCTATAGTGATTCGGCTTTTGGCTGCCTCATAGGCTGCGTCGACGTCGGCACTGGCAAGGTAGGGCTGCTGAGCTGTGGAAGAGTCTTCAATATGACAGTCAACACAATACGTCCTCAGAACAGGGTAAACCGTACTGCCAAACTCGAGACTGTCCGCAGGGAAAGTTTTACTGCTACCAACGTCTTTCAGTTGTGGCGCCTGCAGTACAATAACGTTGGCAGTTGCGCCAGCGGTGTTAGCCCAAGCAGAGATATAGTTAGTAATGATATCGCCACAGGCGCTATCACTTTCTAACCAACAATTATGGCCGCCCGCAACCTTGGTCACCATACGAGATTGGGCGGGGTCGCCCAAATCAACAATTGTATTGGCCGCTTGATAGGCTTCGTTAATATCGTCACTGCGTACAAACAGGGGCGACTGACCACCCGCTACACTGTGACATGAACCACAGCGGTTCTCGGGCACCAAATTGTCCCACACGCTGACCTTAAAACCTTGTACATTTTCGGTTTGGGGTGCGGGACCGGTATAGACAATCCCCGTATCAGTATCCACTCGAGTGTCGGCATTCGCCACCGTTCCCGAGCCACTGCCACCACTACAGGCACTTAACAATAGTGCGATACTCACCAATAAACTAATGCGACTAATAAAGTTCACTTAAGGCCCCTTACAATAATCAGCAGTGTCGGCAAACACTTGCTTCAGCTGAAAGCCTTCGTTACTGAAGCGCCCTTTAATCGTATTCACTTCCGCTCGGTCAGCGGCATTGCCTGGTTCCCGCAAGCACACGGTGGTAAATACTTTCTCCACCTGACATTGCGCAAAGGCGTCGCTGTAGGCCAATTCACGCCCCATGCTCTTGGCGCCCGCGCCACTGCCAGGCAAAGCACTGCTCCAGCCCAGACGCGCGTTTATGCCACTGCGCCAGCGATTTTCCCACTGGTCGTCAGGTGTTACGTAACCATATATAAAGTTGTTTTCATTGATATGGTATTTAGCCTGTACACGCGTACCCGTTTCAGCGTCAACATCGCCGGCCTGGTTATACACAAGTTGACCCGAGTCTCCCTCTGGGTCGGCATCCACATCAAATTCGTAATTGTAGTAAGCAAACGCCTGCGCCATCGGGTCCATACCATTGTGGCAACCCACACAATTATTTAAGAATACTCGGCTATCGCCACCAGGACTGCGAGTAACGTCTTGGCGGATGCGATCGGGAACACGACTGATATCATGCACCTGCTCCAAGTCATTACAGAGGTGATTCAGCAGAGTAAAACGAAACATCGCGCGGTTAGTGCCAGCAATAAAAAATGATTTAGACGCCGCCCTAGAAGTCATAACACCGGCAGTCGCGTCACTGGGCAAACCACTTACCGAAGATTGCGCTTGTTGTACCAACACATCCTGAAGCTTAAACCCCTGAGTCTCCAAGGCTTCATAGTGAGCATTATCGGTATTGCTGTAGGCGGGAATACCTGAAGTGCCACTAGCAGTGTAGAGAATATCGCCAAAAAGTAACTCTCGAAAATCAACACCGTCGCGAACAATGCCAACGAGCGTAGCGACATAATCATTTAAAGCAACAAAAGGATCTGAATCACGATTGGTCCAAGGAGCCGCCCAATTTTTCAAGGTCACATCGTAGAATGCCGCATTGTCCATGGCCGTATAGGCCGCAGACTCAACATCTCCTGCGTCTATATTAGCGGCCATGTTCAGGAGCACGGCTTCACTCGGGGGAACACCGGCCAAGCGGTCATGAATGCGCTTGGCTTGCTCAAGTGAGCCGGACCAAGTGGGCTGGCTTGCAAGGCCAAATAAAAACAAAGCGAGGCCGGCGGCTTTTTTGGGGAATTTTGAAATTTTCATTCGCTAATCCTACGCGTAATTCGGCCGATAAAATGCCAAGCGTGTCTCATCTTTGCGGGCCTCAGAATCAGATTTGGCGGCTAATTCAACGCTTTGTCGTGACGCCACTCTTTGCCGCTAGCGGAGTCAAACCGTAATGGTTTTTGAAATGAGGTTCAACAACTCCTTTACGAAACCTCAGAAGCCAAAACTTTACTGGAGATAGCGAAGTTTTCGTGACTTAATCGACGGAATAGGTGAGCAGAATTGCGCACAATGCAGAAATAAAATTGACGCCAGTCATCAATAGGGCTTTTTACTTCTAATGTTTAGCATCGGAAAACGCACAGTATGAACCTTAGCGCTCACCTGAACGTGAAATTTACCGCCGCCGCACTGGCCGCAGCCACCAGTTTATTGTTAACGGCTTGCGGTGGCGCAGGTGGTGGCGGGCAAGACCCCGACCCCGTCGTGGTCGATTTACCCATTGCCTATATTAGCCGTAGCTTGCCTGTGGATGAAGACGGCGACCCCAGCACAAGTGAGGCGCTAAACCCTCAAGCTTTCAACCCTGGCGCCACCCTGTTTTTAAAAGACCGAGCCACAGCCTCTGCAAACGTTACAAATATTACTAATGCAGCCTTCGCCGAAGACGAGGCGCTGCTTTACGATGTGAAAGACATGGCGGTGTCGGCCGACGGTCAGAAAATTATTTTTGCTATGCGTGCTCCCGAACTGGAAGACGTAGACGAGGAAGATCAACCGCGCTGGAACATTTGGGAATACGCTCGCGACACCGCAACCCTGCGCCGAATTATCAGCTCAGACAACAATGCCGAGGCGGGGCAAGATGTTGATCCACACTATTTGCCGGACGGGCGAATTGTATTTTCATCGGACCGTCAACGCCGCAGCCGCTCTATTCTTTTGGATGACAACAAACCTCAATATTCTGGGCTGACCGAGGCGCGGAATACCGAAGCATTCGTTTTACATGTCATGGACGAGGACGGCAGCGACATAGAACAAATCACTTTCAATCAAAGCCACGACTTACAGCCCACTGTGCTGGCCGACGGTCGAATTCTCTTCAATCGCTGGGACAATATCTCAGGCACAAACATTGTCAGTTTATACACGGTAATGCCTGACGGTAGCCAACTGTCACAATACTACGGCTACAACAGCCAACAAACCGGCAGCAATGACAGCCGCGCCCTATTCTCCAACCCTCGGCCTATGCCAGACGGGCAAGTGCTTGCCATCCTAAGAGGCAATGAAAGTGAGCGCCTAGGGGGCGACATTATTTTGATTGATGGCGAGAGTTTCACCGATATTAACCAAGCTTGGGCGTCTAACATGGGCGCTACGGGACCCGGCCAAAGCTCAGCGTCAATTCTTGAGAGCAGCAGTGATGACTCCGTGTCGCCACACGGACATTTCAGCTCTGCATGGCCACTCACTGACGGCACCAACCGCCTCCTGGTAGGCTGGAGCCAGTGTCGGGTAATTGACCCTATCACTCAAAGTAATGTGGCCTGCACAGAAACCCTACTAAGCGATCCCGATATAGAGCAAGCCGACCCGCTTTACGGCTTATGGATATACAATTTAGGAGAGTCCAGTCAGCAAGTTGTGGTGCCTCCTGTAGAGGGGCAAATGATAGCGGAGGTGGCCTCCCTGGAAAGCAAAAGCGAAGACACGTTCTTGGCCAGCGAGCTGGACCAAGAATTGGCCAACGAAGAAGCTGGGATTTTACACATTCGCAGCGTTTATGATTTTGACGGCGTCGATCAGTCCGGCCCCGGAATTGCGGCCTTGGCAGACCCACTGCAAACTGCGGCCGCTGGGCGCCCCGCTCGCTTTTTACGTATCGTAAAAGCCGTCTCTATCCCCGACGACGAGGTGTTGGATTTTGACGGCAGCGCTTTCGGCCGCAGCAGCGCACAACTCATGCGAGAAATTCTAGGCTACGCCCCCATAGAGCCCGACGGTTCTGTAAAGATAAAGTTGCCCGCCGATGTTGCCTTTATGATTTCGATCGTGAATGGTCAGGGTAAACGCATCACCCAACGCCATCAAAATTGGCTGCAACTTCGCCCAGGCGAGACTCGGGAGTGTGCGGGTTGCCATGACAGCGACAGTGGCTTGCCCCACGGCCGCAGCGAAGCTGAAGCAGCCTCCATTAATACAGGTGCTATAAGCACTGGTCAGCCATTCCCAAATACTGAGCCCGCGCTGTTTGCCGACGAGGGCGAAACCATGGCGGAAACCTTTGCTCGCATCAATGGAGTTCGCGAGCTCAGCACCGATGTTATTTTTGATGATGAGTGGACCGACCCCAATATTCGCGCGAAAGATCCCAGCATTGCTTGGCGCTACAGCGAGCTCGCCACAAACATGCCCGCCACCGAAGCTTGTCAAAGCCAGTGGAACAGCCTGTGCCGCACCACCATTCACTACGATGAGCATATTCAGCCTTTGTGGGATTTACCGCGAGAGGTGTTTGACGTCAACAACAACCTTCTCGAAGACCAAAGCTGCACAGCCTGCCACACCACACGTGATGCCAACAACGTGGTCATTGTTCCCGCCGCGCAACTGGATCTCAGCAGCTTGGCCTCACCAGAGGACCCCATGCATCTAATTGCCTATAGAGAGCTATTGTTTAATGACGTAGAACAGATCGTTGAAGAGGGCGCCCTGCTCGACCGCCTAGTGCCCGTACTCGACGCTAATGGCGACCCTCTGTTCGAGTTAGACGCTGACGGCGAACAAATACTAGATATTGACGATAACCCTATCCCCGTAACCACAACGGTGAATGTGAGTCCCTCGATGAGCACCAATGGCGCCCTCAGTAGCCGCTTCTTCAGTCCTTTCGAAAATGGCGGTAGTCACAGCAACTATTTAAGCCCGGCCGAATTGAAATTAATCGCGGAATGGCTGGATATTGGCGCGCAATACTATAACAATCCTTTTGATGTACCATTGAATTAGTGCGCCAAACTAACCGTTTATCTACGAGGCAAGATTATTAATATTTTCTTCAACAAGCCCTGTTACGCTCTGGCCTGCCTGATATTGACACTGCTTTCCTTTGGCTTGCGGGCCGCTGACGACGATCGTGAAAAAGCCACGGTAGATACCAGTTATATCGACATGCGCACAGGGCCTGGGCGCGCCTACCCTATTTTTCATGTCGTTGAGCGCGATGAGATTATAGAACTCATCAAACGACGCACTGACTGGATTAAGGTACAGACCAAAAGAGGTAAAACGGGCTGGGCCCATGTATCGCATATGGGCGACACCGTGGGCTTTGATGGCAAACAACTCGCCTTCAAACAAGCCAACGAAGAAGACTACCTCGCCAGACGCTGGGAGATTGGCTTTAACGGCGGCGATTTCGCTGGCGCCAACGCACTGGGCGCAACCTTAGGCTATCGCTTCACTCAGAATTTTACGGCGGAAGTTAAGCTCTCTCAAGCCACAGGACAGTTCTCAGACAGCAAGATGGCTGGCCTAGCCTTAATGCATCAACCTTTTCCCAACTGGAGGGTATCCCCCTTCTTCTTGCTGGGCTCGGGCGTCATTGATACCTCGCCCGACACCACTTTAGTACAAACTGAAGACCGCACCGACACAGCACTAATCGTTGGTGCGGGCGCCTACGTGTATTTATCTCGCCGCTTTGTTATGCGCTTGGAATACAACAATTATCTGGCTCTGACCAGCCGCGACGATAACGAGGAAGTGAACGAATGGAAAATGGGATTCAACGTCTTTTTTTAGCCGCCCTGCTATTACCTCTAAGCCTGAGTGCAAACGTTCAGGCTCAGGAGGGCGATGATATTAACCCAGGGCTGGAGCGCGTGATCACTCCCGATACCCAACGCCGCGAAATTCGCCAAGCGCAAGTGGATACCGAAGATTTTGAAATCGGTATTTTTTACGGCGTGATGAACGTCGAAGATTTCGGCACCAATGGCGCGGGGGGCTTGCGGCTGGCTTACCATGTAAGCGAAGACTTTTTCATGGAAGCCAACTACGGGGTGAGCACTACCCGCGAAACCAGCTTTGAAAAACTCAGCGGCTCAACGCAAATACTAAGCGACGACCAGCGAGACCTAAGCTACTACAATCTTTCTGTAGGCTATAATATTTTACCCGGAGAGATTTTCTTCGGTGAGAAATACGCATTCAACTCCAATTTTTATTTGATTGGAGGCGTAGGTAATACCAACTTCGCGGATGAAGAGCATTTTACTTATAACGTCGGCATAGGTTTCCGTTTTTACGCCACAGACTGGATAGCAGTGCACATTGACGTGCGCGACCATATTTTTGAACACGACCTGCTGGGTGAAGATCAAGTGGTGAATAACCTTGAGACTCACGCAGGCATTACTTTCTTTTTCTGATTGAGAACCGAACATGAAAACAACGCGCCACACCCTAAAGCTCGCCCTCTTTGCGCTGCTGCTTTGCGCAGGACTTTCAAGCCAAGCAGAATCCATAAAGGGCGAAGCTCACGACTTCACACTGAAAAGCAACAGCGGCAAGAACCTGCGTCTATCTGACTTTCGAGGCCAGGTAGTACTCATCAACTTCTGGGCCACCTGGTGCGGGCCCTGTCGTCAGGAGATGCCCAAGCTCGATGAACTCCACAAACGCTACAAGCGCGCAGGCGTGGCAGTCTGGGGAGTGAACGTTGAGGATGACTCGTCATTGGCCGACAATTTCCTGAAAAACAACCCCGTCGACTTTCCTGTTCTCTACGACGTAAGCAGCGAAGTCAGCGAACTCTATAACGTAGACGCCATGCCCACAACGGTGATTGTAGATCGCAATGGAAAAATGCGTCACCTTCACCGCGGCTACAAGCCTGGCTACGAAAAAATCTATCGCCAACAAATTAAAGAGTTGTTAAAAGAATGAAACACTTGCTCATTGTCGTGTGCGCTCTAACACTCGCGGCCTGCGGGCCCATCAAACCCTGGGTGAAACCCTACGAAAGACAGAACTTGGCCGACCCCATCATGAGCTTTGAACGCGATGCCGTGGCCACTCAATACATCAATCACGTTTACGAAACCCGCGAAGCTTCACGCGGTGCAGAAGGTAGCGGAGGCGGCGGCTGTGGTTGCAACTAAGAAAACAAAAATTGTCATCGGCCTGCTAAGCATTTTTGCAATGGGCAGCGGCCAGGTTTCCTCTGGCGTTCTGCCCGAAGATCGAATCGACGTACTCTACCACTCCTATGATGGCGGCGGAGTAACAATTGACGGCCCCTCAGTTTTGGTCCGCAAAGACATTGCCAACAAAGTTTCTGTATATGGCAATTATTATGTCGACATGGTGTCTAGCGCCTCAATTGACGTAGAGGCAACCGCAAGTGCCTACACAGAAGAACGCACCCAACTCAGCGCGGGCGCCGACTATCTCTATGACAAAACAATGATCAACTTGAGTTTCACCAACAGCAGTGAAGACGACTATGAGGCCAACACCGTAAGCTTTGGCATCAGCCAAGATTTCTTTGGCGACCTAACAACCCTAGGTATGGGATTTTCCTTGGGTGACGACACAGTGAAACGCAACGGCGATGACGCCTTTGAAGAGTCGACAGAACATCGCCGATATAACTTAAGCCTCACCCAAATTCTCACCAAAAACATCATTGCAAATCTAGTGATCGAAACAGTCATTGACGAAGGCTTCCTCAACAACCCCTATCGTTCAGTTCGCTATCTCGATGAAAATTCCGGCAGCCTAGGCTACAGCTACGAAGCTGAATTGTACCCACACACCCGCAACAGTGACGCACTCGCCCTTCGCACCATGTACTACTTGCCCTATCGTGCCGCACTGCGCTTTGAAGCTCGGTATTTCTCCGACAGCTGGGGCATTAGCGCAAACAATGTAGAGCTGCGCTACACCCACCCCTTTGAAAGCGGCTTGATTTTGGAAGCCAAAGTTCGGCGCTACCAACAAGATGGCGCCGACTTCTACAGCGACCTATTTGCATTTAAAGAAGCGACAAACTTCCGCGCCCGAGACAAAGAACTCAGCACCTACAGCAACACCAGTATCGGCTTAGGTCTGACCTATGAACTGAAATCTGAATATTTATCATGGTTCAACAAAAGCACAGTGAACCTCTACTGGGATCACATGCAATTCGACTATGACGATTTTCGGGATGTGACAGCAGGCGGTGATGTGGGAACAGAAGAATTATACAGCTTCGACGCCGACGTGATTCGCTTCTACTTTTCCTTCTGGTACTAACTCAAGTTCCAGAGTTCGTTCGAGGCCATCTTCTCTGCTCTGGCGGCCCGAGTTATTAGCACAACAAACTAATAATGAATTCCGAAACTCGAACACTATGACAACAGGGCCTATTCGCCCCTATCATCACCTTTATCCAAAAAGTGCCCCAACTTACCCTTCTTAGTTTCCAGATATTTAGCATTGTGTGGGTTGCGACCACTTTGATGTGGTAAACGTTCAGCCACCTCAACTCCCAACTCCTGCATAGCCTTAACCTTGCGAGGATTATTAGTCATCAATTTCAAACTGGATATATTCAAGTGCTCCATCATCGGCTTAAGCATTGAATAGTCCCGCATATCTGCCCCAAAACCTAACTGCTCATTGGCCTCAACCGTATCCGCACCGCTATCTTGCAAACGATAAGCCTTGATCTTGTTCAGCAAACCAATGCCCCGCCCCTCTTGACGCAAATAGAAAATAGCACCGCGCCCCTCTAAAGCAATTTTATGCATAGCCGACTGCAGTTGCGCACCACAGTCGCAGCGCAAACTAAACAACGCGTCACCCGTCAAACACTCCGAATGAATACGCGCTAGCAATGGTTGCTCACCACGGACATCACCCATAGTTAAAATCAGATGTTCTTTACCATCATCGGTGTCTTCAAAACCGTGCATCGCAAAAATTCCCCACGGAGTGGGCAACTTAGATGATTCGACATAGCGCAGAGTCACAATCGTGTACTTCCTTTAATTTTTTAGGGCTTAAAGCCAGAACCAAGCGACGACCTGCAACAGGCCCCAAGCGAATAGCGCCGCCAATACATCGTCGAGCATAATACCGAAACCACCACTGACTTTTTCATCAATCCAGCCAATAGGCCACGGCTTAACAATATCGAAGAAACGAAATAAAACAAAACCCAAAAGTGCCCAAGGCCAACCCGCAGGTGCGGCAAACATAACAATCCAGTAGCCAACCATCTCGTCCCAAACAATGCCAGGATGGTCGTGGACGCCCAACTCTTTTGCACTTCGGTCACAGAGGTAAACACCCAGCAAAAAGGTCAAGATCAGAAAACCGAGATAAATTGGCGCAGGCCAATCTATGATCAAATAGTAAAATGGTATCGCCGCTAGAGTACCAAAAGTGCCCGGGGCTTTTGGCGCCAATCCCGAACCAAAACCAAAGGCTAAAAAATGAATAGGGCTACTGAAAATTTCACCGGCCCGAGGTGTATTACGGCTCAAAATGTTGGTATCCCGAATGCGGAGGCTCATACACCTCACCAAAATTCTTACACAGCACTTGGCTGCCACTTACAATCTCACCAATCTCAGTGGCGACTAATTCGCCCATAGAAATGAGCGCCTTCACACTGGATAAATTTTTCTCTGGGACGGTGAAGCATAATTCATAATCGTCACCCCCACACAAGGCCCAGTCGAGCGCTGGACACTGATCGCCATAAAACGCCAAAGGCTCCGAAATAGGCAAGCACTCTACGGCAACTTCTGCCCCCACTAAACTCTGCTCACAAATATGACCCAAGTCAGCAAGTAAGCCGTCAGAAATATCTAAAGCAGCAGACGCAAAACTTTTTAGACGCTGCCCCTCTTTTAGACGCGGTGTAGGTCGATAATATTGATCGGCAAAATATTGGACGTGCTCTTCCTGCACCTCGAACCTGTGTTCTAATGCGGCGAGCGCAGCGGCCCCGTCCCCCAACTTTCCAGTCACAAAAATTCGATCACCCGGTGAAGCATTTCCTCGCAGCAGTGCCTTACCTGGTGTTAGAGCCCCGTGTACTTGTATGGTAATGCTGAGTGGGCCGCGGGTGGTATCACCCCCCACCAAGGTACAATCGTAACGATGGGCCGCGGCAAATAAACCTTCACTAAAACTGTCCAACCAATGCTCATCTGCTTCCGGCAAAGAGAGCGCAAGGGTAAACCACAGAGGTTCAGCCCCCATAGCGGCTAGGTCGCTCAAATTAACCCGCAACGCCCGTTCGGCAATTAAGCCCGGGTCAGCATTCGCAGGAAAATGTACATCTGCAATCAAGGTATCCATAGATACAGCGAGCTGCTTCCCTTCAGGCACTTGCAACAGCGCGCAGTCGTCGCCGATTCCTAGCACAACGCCCTCACCCCCAGCCTCTCGGTGGAAGTATTGCTGAATTAACTCGAACTCACCGACGGCCATAATGCTAAGATTTACGCTCAGCCTGAACTTCAATAGCGCGCAAAGCTACCGCGGCACGGTCAAGCACGCCATTGATAAATTTGTGACTGTCTGTCGCGCCAAATTTTTTCGCCAGTGCCACAGCTTCGCTAATAACAACTTTATAAGGCACATCTAAACGAGCCGTCAACTCATAGGTCGACATCCGCAGTAAAGATTCAGTGACAGGGTCTAGCTCATTTAACGCTCGCTCAATGAGGTGTGGTTCAAAGCTTGCTTCCAATGCCGTAAGTTGTTTCGGCACTTCATGTAAAAGCTCATGAAAATAGTCCAAATCGACATTTTTCATATCATTGTCGCTGCGAAACTCAGCTTCAATATCACTCAGAGAAGAGCCCGCCATCTGCCATTGATACAGAGCCTGCATTGCATAATGTCGAGCCTTGCGACGAGAGGCTGGGGTTGCTTTTGTAGTCATATCAGTTTTCACACTTTGCCCAACAAGGACACCATTTCTAACGCTGTTTTTGCAGCTTCTTCACCTTTGTTGCCCGCCTTGGTACCGGCGCGCTCAATGGCCTGTTCAATTGAATCTACAGTGAGTACGCCAAAGCTTACAGGCACTCCAGCGTCCATGCCCACTTGGGCCAAGCCTTTAGTGCATTCGCCCGCCACATATTCAAAATGCGGCGTACCACCACGAATCACTGCCCCCAAGGCAATGATTGCATCAAATTCTTTTTTAGCTGCGATTTTTTGCGCCACCAGTGGAAACTCAAAAGCTCCTGGGGCGTAGTAGACAGTCACGTTCTCATCGCTCACACCGTGGCGTTTCAATGTATCCAAAGCCGCCAATTTTAAACTCTCAACTACAAAGCTATTCCAACGGCTAACAATTAGAGCGTATTTCCCTTGGCATGAAGTGAAATCACCTTCAACAACATTGATCGTGCTCATAATATTTTCTCTAGTTACAAGTAATGTGTTCAACCACTTCCAGATCAAAACCTGAAATGGCACTGAAGCGCAGAGGTGCCGACATGAGTTTCATTTTTCGAACGCCCACGTCTTGGAGTATTTGCGAACCAATACCCACCTGTTTATAAACCATATCCTGACTCGGGCGAACTTGCTTGCCCGACAACATCCAGTCTATGCTCTCTTCGATTTCAGAGGTGGTTTCACTGCGACAAATTAACACCACAACGCCCTTGCCTTCAGTTTCAACGCATTTTAGCGCATCATGAAAGTTCCAAGACTTAAACTCTCTAGGGCCCTGACGCTGAATGGTGAGCAGGTCTCGAGCGGTGTCCATAACATGCACTCTCACCAAGGTGGGATCTTCTTGAGTAATATCACCCTTCATCAATACAAAATGCAGGTCGCCGCGGGCGATATCGCGATAAGTTCTGAGATTAAAATGACCAAATAGAGTTTCAACCTTGCGTGTATTAATACACTCAACCGTTTTCTCTTTGACACTGCGGTAATGAATCAAATCAGCAATAGTGCCAATTTTAATATTGTGCTCTTGAGCAAAAGCTTCCAAATCTGGACGACGAGCCATGCTGCCGTCCTCATTCATAATCTCAACGATGACCGACGCCGCTTCAAAACCTGCTAAACGCGCCAAATCACAACCCGCTTCTGTATGACCTGCGCGGCTCATGACACCACCAGGCTGAGCCATCAGTGGGAAAATATGACCTGGCTGAACAATATCCGCTGCCACGGCGTCGCGAGCAACGGCAGCTCGGACGGTACGCGCTCTATCGGCGGCGCTGATGCCTGTAGTCACACCCTCAGCCGCTTCAATTGATACGGTAAAGTTTGTCGAGTGCTGGGCCTGATTATCACTAACCATCAAGGGCAAATCGAGCTGACGGCAGCGGTCTTCAGCCAAGGTGAGGCAAATGAGACCTCGAGCATGTGTGGCCATAAAATTGATGTCTTCAGGCCGCACTTGCTCAGCGGCCATAATTAGGTCGCCCTCGTTTTCGCGGTCTTCGTCGTCCATCAAAATAACCATTTTGCCTTGACGAATATCGTCAATCAGCTCTTCAACGCTGTTCAAATCCATGGTTTTACCTTTGTAATTACGCTTTATTAAATCCGTGTTCGGCCAAAAATGCTGATGTGATGCCCGCGTCCTTCTCAGCCGCTTTGTCACCTAAGAGTAGTCGCTCCAAATAGCGAGCGATAACATCCACCTCCAAATTCACCTGAGTTCCTGCTTTATAGGTCCCAAACACCGTCTTTTCAATGGTGTGCGGCACAATATTCAACTCAAATTCCGATCCGTTTACCGCATTCACAGTTAAACTGGTGCCGTCTACCGTAATAGAACCCTTGTGAGCGATATATTTTGCCAGCTCCTTGGGGGCCCGCACCGTGAAACGCTCTGAACGAGCATCTTTGTCACGACTCACAACTTCACCCACACCGTCGACATGCCCACTGACAATATGCCCGCCGAGACGCGTTTCCGGGGTAAGAGCTTTCTCTAGATTGACAGCATTCCCTACTTGCCAGTCTTTTACAGTTGTACAGTTGATAGTTTCCACTGACACATCCGCCCAATACCCATCACCTGGCAGTTCAACCACGGTTAAACACACTCCATTGGTGGCAATAGAGTCGCCCAGTTGTACATCGCTAAGATCAAGGTCGGCGGTATTTACCCTAACCCTCAAATCACCACCTTTAGGCTTGGTGGCGACTATTTCGCCGAGTGCTTCTACTATTCCTGTAAACATATTTACTGGTAACTCCTGAATGTTCGGTTCTTCTTAACTTTGAAATTTCTTATCCGTCAAAGTCGGGCCGGGCGGTAATTCGCCAATCCTGACCCACCGCCCTGACATCACTTATAAACAAGGGCAATTGTGCCGCCATGGATTGTAGGGGTAAATTAAACAGCGGACGCGCGTCGCTGCCCATGAGCTTCGGGGCCATGTAAACCACGAGCTCGTCTAATAAACCTTTCTTTAGGAAGCTGCCTGATAGTGTAGCCCCCGCTTCCACAAGCACTTCATTGCATTCGCGCCCGGCCAATTCTCGCAGCAGCTTGCGCAAATCTATTCGACCATCGGGGCCAGGAAGAGACAGCAACTCCACATGATCAGGCCGTTCTTTGAGCGAGCTCTCGTCAGCATCGGCATGCACCAGCAATATTGGTGAGTGAATGCCCACCAACTCGGAATTCATTGGCAACCTTAACTTCGAATCCAAAATAACTCGTAAGGGTTGCTTCGCAGCCGCCGCCTCGGCAGCCTCGATATTCAGCTCAGCAGGCCGCACCGTGAGCGAAGCATTGTCTTTCAGCACTGTATCTATACCACTCACGATCGCACAGGAGCGAGCGCGGTATTGCTGCACATCGGCTCTTGCGTGGGGGGTGGTAATCCATTTGCTCTCACCACTGGCCATCGCAGTTCGGCCATCCAAACTCATCGCTGACTTTACTCTGACCAGCGGTAGATCTCGTTCCATACGGCGATTAAAACCTGGGTTCAGCGCCCGAGCCTCATCGTCCATCAGAGGACCCGACACCTCAACACCAGCATTGCGCAAGTGCATAAGACCAAAACCACTCACTTCCGGGTTAGGGTCTTCTGTGCCGTAAACTACCCGCGCAATACCCGCCTTCACCAAAGCCTCACAACAAGGCCCCGTTTTTCCGGTATGGCTACAGGGCTCTAGGCTCACGTAGGCTGTGGCGCCCTGAGCACTTCCACCGGCCGCAGCCAGAGCATTGATTTCTGCATGCGGCTGGCCCGCCACCTCGTGCCAACCCTCGCCAATAATTTCGTCATTTAATACTAAAACACAACCCACACGGGGGTTAGGCATGCTGGTGTACAAACCGCGCTCAGCTAGGCGAATCGCCCGTGCCATGTAAGTGGCATCAGTGGAGTTCAAAGTCATTAATTCAGCTCGTCGGTTTATTTTCGGGGCTTACAGGGGCTTCAGGTTGCTTCTCAAGTCGATCAATTTCCTGTCTAAACTCACTGATGTCCTGAAAGCGACGATAAACCGAAGCAAAACGCACATAAGCAACTTCATCTAATAGCTGCAGCTGCTCCATAACGCGCTCACCGACAATTAGTGCCTGTATCTCGCGCTCGCCTGTAGCCTGAAGACTGTGCTTCACCTGACTAATCGCGGCCTCAATGGATTCGGTGCTAACCGGACGTTTTTCCAAAGCGCGGAGAAAACCTGAACGGAGCTTACTTTCATCAAAAGGCTCTCGGGTACCATCTTGCTTGATAATGCGCGGCATTAGCAGTTCGGCAATTTCGTAACTGGTAAAACGCTCGTGGCAAGACAAACACTCACGCCGACGGCGCACCTGGCCACCCTCGGCCACTAACCTTGAATCGATTACTTTGGTGTCGTCTGCACTACAGAAAGGGCAATGCATGGCTTGAAATCTCACGGTTTATGGGGAAAATCGCGTGCATCTTACCATAAATATTATCTATAAGGCCTCTAGGATTTCTTGACTTAAGTCGTCAACATCCTCTTTTAGACATAAAAAAACCACCCTAAAAGGGTGGTTTTTTAGCAATGCCCCTAAAGACAATTACTTAGCCATAAACGGGAAAGCGAGTACAAATTTCCAACACTTTGCCTTTCACAGCTTCAATTACGGCTTCGGAAGTGCCGTTTTCAAGCGACTCTAAAACATCACAAATCCAGTTTGTGAGCTGCACAGTCTCCTCTTCACCAAAACCGCGAGTCGTGATCGCAGGTGTACCTACGCGCAAACCAGAAGTTACAAACGGCGAGCGTGGGTCGTTTGGCACAGCATTTTTGTTTACGGTGATGTTCGCCGAACCCAGCGCTGCATCAGCGTCTTTACCGGTGTAGTCTTTGCCGATCAAATCCACCAGCATTAAGTGATTTTCTGTACCGCCGGAAACAATGTTAATTCCGCGCGCCATAAAGGTCGCGGCCATCGCTTTGGCGTTCACCACTACCTGTTTTTGATATTGTACATACTCTTCGCTCATTGCCTCTTTAAAAGAAACGGCCTTTGCGGCGATTACATGCATCAAAGGACCACCCTGACCACCAGGGAATACCGCTGAGTTCAGTTTCTTTTCAATGGCTTCATTGGCGCGAGCCAATATTATGCCACCGCGAGGGCCACGCAGAGTTTTGTGGGTAGTGGAAGTCGTCACATCTGCAATGCCTACAGGGTTAGGATATACACCTGCGGCGACTAAACCGGCAACGTGGGCCATATCCACCATGAGGTAAGCACCCACCTTATCGGCGATATCACGAAAACGCTGCCAATCCATGATTTGCGAATAGGCAGAAAAGCCTGCAACAATCATAGTGGGCTTGTGCTCAAGCGCTAAACGCTCCACTTCTTCGTAATCCACTTCACCGGTTTCAGCATTCAGACCGTATTGAATGGCATTGTAAACTTTACCCGAAAAGCTAACGCTAGCGCCGTGGGTCAAATGCCCACCGTGAGCCAAGCTCATACCCAAAACAGTATCGCCTGGCGCGCACAATGCAGCGTACACCGCCGAATTGGCCTGAGAGCCAGAGTGAGGCTGAACGTTAGCGTAGTCAGCACCAAACAGCTCTTTGGCGCGATCAATGGCCAAACTCTCAGCCACATCAACGTATTCACAACCACCGTAGTAACGTTTGCCGGGGTAACCCTCAGCGTATTTGTTGGTTAAGCCGCTACCCTGAGCCGCTAATACCATGGGGCTGGTGTAGTTCTCAGAGGCGATCAGTTCAATGTGCTCTTCCTGACGGCGCTCTTCATTTTGGATGGAGGCCCACAATTCTGGGTCAAAAGACTCAATAGTTTGGTTTTTGTCAAACATGTTATTGCCCTAGCAAACGTTGATGAAAATTTGGGAGCGCAGATTATACCTTGTTTAGGCTTCACCGCATCCTCTGTATCGGTAGTTTCTCATAAGAAATATATTTTTCCTATGAGAAACATTGTTCTCGGAGGAGAACACTCCGGGATGGGGAACCACCACACCAGTATAAATGACCAAATAGTCACTTTCTGGACTAAAACGGATGAACAAGAGATAATGCGCGCCAAGGGACTAGACAGGCTCTCTCTAGCGAGCCTTATGCGTATAACGATGTTTTGTTAACGATGTGCATTGCTTTCTGACCCAACCCGCGCGCCCAGAAACTCAGCAACATCTAACTCAACAGATTTAGGCCACGGCTGAGCAACCACAACATGATATTTAACAAATTCTATACAGCAAAAAAAATCTGTTTGATATTTGCCATCCTGCTGCACCTACCGAGTCATGCCCAGAACGAGACGACTCTCGACGAATTACTGGAGATGAACTTTGAAGATATCATTAATTATGAAGTGGTAACGCCAACAAAGTCAGGCATGCCTCTATCCAAAATACCCGGTTCGGTATCTGTAATTACCTATAAAGATATTCAGCGTTCGGCAGCCACTACCATTCCAGAACTTCTCCGCTTGGTCCCGGGGATGAACGTTCGCTGGAACCCAATGGTGCAAACCATTGACGCCCGCAGCTTCGGCTCAAACCCCTTCACCAGTAAAATTCTCTTGATGATTGATGGTGTCCCTTACAATTCCTGGAACAAAGGCGGATTTCCTCAGCACCCCGGCTTCGATTTTTTCAACCTCAGTAACGTTAAGCACATTGAGGTGATACGAGGCGCAGGCTCCGCTCTCTACGGCGAAAATGCACTTAACGGCGTGATCAACATTGTCACCTTCTCCGGTGAAGAATTCGAAAGCACTCAAACAAAGCTCTCGGCAGGCGCAAGCGAGGCAAGGGAACTCAGCATCACCGCTGGTCGGCGTATTGCCGACGATAAATCAATATTTGCGTCTTTTAGGGCCAGCCGAGGACAACTACCTGGTGAAATATGGCGCAAAGAAAATGCTGGGGCCGAGGCCTACGACTTGTTTGTGAAAGCCAAGTTCAACGACTTACAAATGTCTTACTACCGCCGACAGGACAACTTTGAAGGCTTTAATGTGCCGACCGACAACCCGCGATTCCCCAGTGGCAGCGTATTTAAAAGCGCGGAGAATATTAGGCAAACCGTTAACATCCTTGCGGCTCAATTTAATACTCAAAGCAAGGACGATCGCTGGTCCGTTCAGGCCAACACCTCGTATTCCAACCGCAATGGCAGCCATTGCGCCGCTTGTCACGCTCCCACCGAAGATACGCGTTTCCATAAATCAGAAGATCACGGCTACCAATTTTTTGCCAACAGTCAAATTGGCCTGCACTACTTTGACAATCACAATATCATCGTAGGCGCCGAATACCGCAAAATTTCCGCCGGTGACCACGACCATGAATTCCACCGAACTGAGGAAGGAATCGACCACGCAGAACAGCACACAGGCTCTGTTACCTCGTATAATAAATCAGCTTTATTTATTCAAGACTCCTGGCAACTGCCCACCGCCACGCCATGGACATTGATTGCGGGCCTGCGCTATGACAGCGAAACCTCCACCGAGTTGTTTGACAGTGACCTGTTTCCCAGAGTGGCATTGGTGGGCTCACTAACACCCAAAACAACGCTGCGCTTCAACTGGAGCAAAGCCACACGTTACCCGTCATTCACTGAGCTCAATCAAAGTACTGGCTTCCTGTCTGTAGAGGCGCCAAACGAAGTCATTCCACTGGTGAGTTTCACACCGAATCCTGAACTCAAGCCGGAAACAATTCGAAGCTTTGAATTTGGGCTCTCTTACCAAATTTCAAATACGGCTCAGGTTAAAATTGACGCTTACGACAACACTACCGAGAATTCAATTGGCATCGCTTACCCCCGCTTTCGCTTTGAAAATCACCCCAGTGACGCCCACATTCAAGGTGTCGACATTGAAGTGAAATCTAAGCCGAATGAAACACTATCACTATTTGCGAATGTGTCTTACCAAAAAAACAAAGCCAGTAACGAGCTAACAGATTCAGGTGAAAACCCACTAGAGTTCACTTACTCACCAGAATATAAAATCAATGCAGGTGTTTACTATACACCCCGCGATAATGTTTCAATTAATCTGGAAGCCAGTTGGCGAGATGAATACACCGCCCCCAGTTTCTGGTATCCCATTGTGTTTGATGGTGACGCGCCTCGCCCTCTAGACGACTACCTCTACCTAAATGCACGTGTAGATTACAAACCAAAGATTATGTTTGATGCCAATAGAACGCCTCTTACCATTAGCTTGATCGCGAAAAATTTAAGCAATGAAAGGCCTTACGAAACACTTTCTGGGTTGGGCGGTCGAAGTCCGGGAAGAGAGTTTTTCCTTCGCTTTTCGTACGACTGGCCGATGTGAATCTAACTGTGAACAGAGACAAGCAAGCACTGTCGTTGCACCTCGCGCACACTTGGCTGCGTTCACTCAGGTGGATTACTTTCGGTTTATGTAGCGCACTCTCAATAGAAACGGCTCAAGCAACAGATCTAAGCGAGAAGTTAAAAACCGCTTACATCGCAAATATTGTCAAATTTGTGACCTGGCCTTCGACGTCTAAACACATAAAATTTTGCCTCTATTCAGATGCAAACATACACGCCCAATCTTCATCACTAATGAACCTAGCGATAGGCGGCGGCCGTCATCTTCAGGTCGTTTCAAACCCCGCAGATTACACTCAGTGCAACTTGGCGTACTGGGACGCCAACTCCATACAATATCGAGAGACACTCTCTCCTCCTAACCTTCTGGAAATTTCTGATATGCCAGACGCGCTTGCTCTTGGAATGGACGTACAGCTAAAGATTGTCGAAAATAAAATGTCCTTTTCGATCGCACTATCTAAAATAGAATCCAACAATTTCAGAATCAGCTCAAAGCTCCTCAGACTGTCGAAAAATGGGAGCAAACTATGATCTACACATTGAGCATTCGGAAAAAATTACTTGCCGTATATTCCGTCACTACCGTACTGGTATTTACAATCGCCGGTAGTTACTGGGCGTACAGTAATTACCACTCCGATCGAGATTATTTTCATCAACGCATAAGCAATCAAGGCAACTTAGTCGCCAGCAACATTAGCGCAGCAGTTCTATTTAATGACGAAGACGCCATCCATGAGATTCTTTCAGCGCTGAGTTCAGACCCAGCTCTCGTATCAGCCAGTCTTTCCAGTGATAAGCTTGACCGTGTGATCACCCAAAATTTCGACCTATCACAACCACGAAAACATGCTGAAATCTTGCCTGGAGTAGACTATAACCACATTGGCAACCTTGTTATTCCAGTGCAAGAATCTGGGGAAACTATCGGCGAGCTGTCCCTCAGTTTTGACGACTCAGAGCTTCATGAGAAAACCAATAGGTCAGCATACACCTTATTGATTACAGCCATCCTTGCCGTCATTTTCGGCACCCTATTTGCGAATTTTTTCCTTCGTTCAATCACCAAACCAATAATTGCCTTATCTAAGATATCCAAAGAAGTTACCGAAACCAAAAATTATTCCTTGAGAAGTCACTCATACTTCCCCGACGAGGTTGGTGAACTCAGTAACAATTTCAATGCAATGCTAGAAATCATCGAGGTACGCGACAAAGACCTAGAATCGAGATTTGAACAAGCCTTCCTTAATGCGCCCATCGGCATGGTTTTGATTGATTCGAGGCTTAATATTATTCGCCACAACAAGGTCTCTGAATCACTACTGGGCTTAAAAGACTTAGGCCCCAAGCAAGTTCAAGACATTATTTCGCCCGCTGACCAACGCGAGGTTGGAATCCAATTCACACAATTAGTGCTCAACAAAATTGATAAATTCAGCGTGGAAATTCGCTGTCAGGGAATAAGGGATAACACTCTGACGGTCGCCATGAGCGTATCATCTGTGCTGGACAAAAAAAATCGTTTCAGTTATGCCGTCGTGCAAATTCAAGATATTACCGAATCTAGACGGCTGTCACTTGAGTTGGCTTTTCAGGCGCAGCATGATTCTTTAACTGGGCTCGCCAATCGACGGGTACTCAATCAAGCCCTACTGGAAGTAAAGAAAGATCCGAGAAACGCCAATCGAGAGCACACTCTAAGCATTCTAGACTTGGATCAATTCAAAACCGTCAATGATACTTGCGGCCACTTGGCAGGTGATGAACTACTGTGCCAAGTCGCCGACAAAATACGCGAGAAGGTTCGCCAGGGCGACTTGGTTGTCAGGTTGGGAGGCGACGAATTTGCCTTGTTACTCTATCATTGCGATAAAAATGAAGCGCAGCGTATAACGGAAGACATACGTCTCGCGATAGAGTCGATACATTTCAATTGGCAAGGCGATACCTTTCGGATCAGTGCTAGCATTGGCGCAATGGCCAGCTATTTATCTGACCTAGACGTATCAAAAGTTCTGCAACAGGTGGACTCGGCCTGCTTTCTGGCCAAGGAATCTGGCCGCAATCGTGTTCACCTCATAGACCCTCAAGACGCTGAAATCACGGCAACGCAAAACGAAATGCAGTGGGCGCATCGCTTACATAAAGCGATGGCCGAAGATCACCTTGTGTTATTTTCACAGCCAATGTTTTCGCTGGGTGCCGAGGAAAGGAATGAATATGTAGAAATTTTACTGCGACTGCGAAATTCAGACGGAATCACCTTTACGCCACCCGGCGCTTTTTTTCCTGCCGCTGAACGATATGGTTTAAGCGTTAAGTTAGATCAGTGGGTAATTAATCATCTTATTACCAATTTGCCAAAATATCGCGAAGCCTTCGGCGATAAGCGGAGTTATTGGGTAAACATATCTGGCGCCAGTATTAGCGACCCACAGTTTTTGAACTATCTGGAAGAAAAAATTTCAGCCGCTAAGCTCCCGTCCAAAATGATCAATTTTGAAATTACCGAAACCGCCATTATTCGCAACCTAAGAGATGCAAAAGAAAGCATACTGCGATTGAAGGCCCTTGGCTGCCAGTTTTCTCTTGACGATTTTGGCAGTGGTATGTCGTCTTTTGGCTATTTGAAGGAGCTACCGGTCGACTACATTAAAATTGATGGTATGTTCGTACGAGGAATGGTTGACGATCCAGTAAACACTGTATTTGTGCAATCCATTATCGACATCGCCTCGGTAATGGGGATTAAAACGGTAGCTGAATATATCGAAACCCCTGAGGTGCTTGAAAAAACCATAGAGATGGGGGTTTCTTATGCACAGGGATTTTTACTTGCCCGGCCCGAGGAGCTTTTCAGTGAAAAGCTCGCCGACGCACTTAAGAAGGAAAGAAAATTGCTCGGCTAATCGCGGCGATACAAATCTAAAATCGATGAGAAATCTTTGCCGCCTTTGTTTTCGCCGCCACTGTGCTTATGCAAATTAAATAAATTTCTCGCCGCAGCCCCCATAGGGGTTGCCGACTGACTCGCCAACGCGGCCTGCTGAGCCAAGCCCAAATCTTTGAGCATTAAGTCCACCATAAAACCACCTTCGTAGTTATTGCTGGCAGGAACACCTTCCATCACACCTGGGTAGGGATTGTATTTTTCAACGGTCCAATTACAGCCTGAACTTTTGATCATTATGTCAGAGAGCGTCTTGGGGTCTAAACCGTTGTCCACACCCAACTGAAGCGCTTCTGCGGTACCTGTCATATGTACGGCTAACAACATGTTATTACAGATTTTTGCAATTTGACCCGCACCCGCGGCGCCGGCAAGAAATATGTTTTTACCCATGGCATTCAGCACCGGCAAAGCAGACTGATAGGCACCTTTTTCACCGCCACACATAAATGCTAGAGTGCCCGCTGCGGCCGCAGCTACTCCCCCTGACACTGGCGCGTCGATGGCCTTAATACCTTTTTCCAATGCCGATTTTGCCAGTCGTATTGAACTCGCAGACGCTACTGTTGAGCAATCAATAATGAGCGCGGAAGGCGAGATACTATTCAACAGAGCTTCCGGTCCGTCGATGTATACTGCTTCAACAATATCCCCGTTAGGCAACATGCTGATAATAAAATCTGCTCCCTGAACCGCCTCTTTTGCTGAAGAATACGGAGAACATCCCTGAGATTCTGCCAGCGCCAAGGCTGGCGCAGACAAATCAAAGGCATGAACCTGAAAGCCAGCCCTTACCAAATTTGGGGCCATGCCGCCGCCCATATTGCCAAGACCAATAAAGGCTACGATTTTTTTATTGCTGTTTTTCTGACTCATTGTGATACGTCCTCAGATGCTACAGGTCTTTCAGTGGATGGTCATTTTCAGGCCACGGGGCGGTAAAGAATGCTTCTATTTCTGCATCGCTAACATCCGCAACTTCAGCGGGAAGCCACTGCGGATTGCGATCTTTGTCGATAAGAAGCGCGCGCACACCCTCCTTAAAATGCCCTCGTAATGCACAATTAGCGGACATCACCAGCTCCATCCTGAAAATGTCAGCCAGAGATAGATGTTTACCGCGCGCCATTTGTTCTTTCACCAAATATGGCGTAACAGGACAACCTTTTGCCAAACCTTTCACCGCGCGACTCAGCCAGGCATCATCGCCATCATAGCTAAGAATTTTTTCTACAAGAGCCGGTGTATTATCTGCGTCGCAAACATCGTTTATCCAATCTAGGTGAGATTGCACCTGACCCTCAGGCTGTTCTTCAATGCAGGCCTCTTCAAACTCGCGAAGCAAATGGCTTACGACGCTACTCGAGCTCTCGGCTGACCAGTTCGCGCCGGTGAGTGCCTCCAAGACCTTAGACTTTTCATCGTGACGAATAAAGCGATCACCTAAACCTACAAACTTTGCGTCAGAGGCATTTATCGAAGCGCCCGTTAGCCCCAGAAATAATCCCGTTTTACCCGGAGCGTGATTTAGAAAGAAGGTGCCGCCTACGTCTGGGTATAAACCAATAGTGACTTCGGGCATAGCCATTCGAGTACTTTCTGTCAGCACTCGATGGCTGGCGCCACTCATCAAACCTAAGCCTCCACCCATTACAATACCATTCCCCCAAACAATTATTGGTTTGGAATAGGTATGTATGTGATGATCTAAGCGATATTCACGACTGAAAAAATCCTGCGTGTGAGTATTGTTCAATTGCTCACCGTAGGCCGCTGAGGTTCGGTGCATAGCAACTACGTCACCTCCGGCGCAAAACGCTTTGTCCCCGGCACCCTGTAAAAAAACACAGACAACAGACGCATCATTTTCCCAGACCGTGAACTTCTGCTGTAATAGGTCGATCATTTCCAAGGTGAGGGAATTGAGCGATTTCTCAGCGCTCAGCGTGGCGATACCCACTTTATGTGTATCGCCGGCCGCTCTCTCTTCAAAAATTACTGGGGCATCAGTCGTCATTAGCAGTTTTTCCAATTGGGTTTGCGTTTTTCCATAAATGCTCCGACACCCTCTTTTTGATCTTGGGTATCCCACAATTTGACAAACACCTCACGCTCAATTGCAAAGCCGCTGCTGAGAGGCCGCTCTCTAGCCGACATAATCAGCTCTTTGCACACTCGCACCGATGTGGGCGACTGGCCTTCAACTTTTGCAGCCAATTCCAATGCTTTTGTCAGTGCTTGCCCAGTGGGCACAACCTCCTGAACCAAACCTATTTGTTCCGCCTTTGGAGCTTTTATACGCTCGCCTAGCAATATCATCCGCTTCGCCCAACCTTCACCCACAAGCCAAGGCAGTAGTTGCGTTCCAAGACCTCCAGGCAACAATCCAACCGTACACTCCGGCAATGCCATCTGAGCCTGCTCCTCTGCAATGCGAATATCACAGGCCAGCGCCGTCTCTAAACCGCCTCCCATTGCAAAACCGGTTATGGCCGCAATTGAAACGCCCTGATATTGAGTCAAACACTCGTTGGCCGCGCCGAAGGCGCCAATAAATTCAAAAGCCTGAGCTTTATCATCATGATTAAAGCGCGACAGGTCGGCACCAGCACTGAAAAATTTTTCACTCTCACTGGCGATGATCAGCGCGTAGTTTTCAGGGTCTGCATTTAGCTCGCCCACAATTTCCCGCAAATAATTCAAACTCTCTGGAGTCCAGGTATTCGCCGGTGGGTTATTGAGTGTGACAATAGCCGTATGGCCGCGCTTTTCTAGTTTGAGTAAGTCGCTCATCGCAGGGTCTCCGTTGCGTTTTCTTCTAACATTCGACGCGCAATAATTACACGCATAATTTCATTACTGCCTTCAAGGATTTGATGCACTCTGGCGTCACGCATTAACCGCTCCAAAGGGTATTCACGAATATAACCGTAGCCCCCGTGTAACTGCAGAGCTTCATTACACACTTCAAAACCTAAGTCAGTCGCAAGTTGTTTTGCCATAGCACAATAAGTAGTTTTGTCAGGGTGGTTCTGGTCCAACTTAAATGCCGCAAGCCTTACCATTTGTCGAGCAGCGACTAACTTAGTCGCCATATCGGCCAACTTAAACTGCAGAGCTTGAAAGCTCGCCAAAGTTTTGCCAAATTGTTTTCGTTCTAACATATAGCTTTGTGTCGCGTTAAGCGCGGCTTGCGCGGCCCCCAGGGAGCAGGTGGCGATGTTGATACGGCCGCCGTCCAAACCTCGCATGGCGATTTTAAAGCCTTCGCCAACATCCCCCAATCGATGAGTCATGGGCACACGAACATTATCAAAGGTGATAGTGCGAGTAGGCTGGCTGTTCCAACCCATCTTCACTTCTTTTTTCCCATAATGTATACCGGCGCTGTCAGCGGGTATGGCAATCGCAGTGATACCTCTTGCGCCCTCAGCTACCGTTCCTGTACGAGTCATTACCACCAAAATATCAGTGGCGCCCGCACCGGAAATAAACGCCTTACTGCCGTTCACAATGTAGTCACTACCGTCCACTTTAGCCGAGGTACTTAAGGACGCCGCGTCACTGCCTGCACCCGGCTCGGTTAGGCAATAGGACGCCAGCTTCTGACCGCTGGTTAGCGCCTCACCCCATTCGCTTTGAAGGTTTTCTTGCCCCCAATTCGCAATCATCCAAGTGGCCATATTATGAATAGTGATGAAGGCGGCTGTAGAAGGACAAGCGGCCGCCAGCTCTTCAACAATCACCATGGTATCCATTCGGGACAAACCCATACCGCCATTTTTCTCAGGCGAATACATGCCACAAAAACCCATTTCTCCAGCCGCGCCAATAAGCTCGCGAGGAAAGATAGCTTGCTCGTCCCACTCAGCCGCGTGTGGCGCCATCTCACCCAAAGCAAATGCGCGTGCCGCATCCTGGAAGGCCAGCTGCTCGTCAGAAAGGTCGAAATTCATTGCGATGGTTTCTCCGTGATTTAACGAACAGAACGCCCGCTAATAAGATTTTCGGTAGTACACATAGCGAGCGGGTTTTCCGTCTCGCCTAAAAAGCGGACACTCCTCAGAAGGAATGTCCGCTTTACGGTTTTTTATTTACGCCAATTTCTTGTTTAGAGCCAAGGCAAATAATTCTTCATCAGGCGGCAGTTGCTTACTAACGGCCAGTGGCCTTGACACCCACGTTTCGTTAATCAGATCGCGCCAGGTAATATTGTTATTGGTGCTATTACCTCCCCAGGAACCACAGCCCAGCGAGAATGTCTGACGCATGCCGTTCCATAAGTTGCCACTATTTGAGGCCGCCTGAGGTTGATTCACCATCACTCGTGAAGTTTTGGTGTTCATCGCAAACTTCATAATGTGCTCGTCATTGTAAGAATAGATACCACAAGAGTGACCTTCTCCCTGATAGCTTTGAATGGCATTGGTGAGCGCAATAGCAGCATCGATGTCCTTCACGGTGTAAAACGCCATAACAATCGATAGCTTTTCCCCTGAGAATGGGCTGTCTGGGCCAACGCCGGTTTCAGGTACAATTAAAAAGCTAACATCTTCAGGTAGAGTAAAGCCCGCCATTCCAGCAATAGTCGCGGCCGACTGCGCAACAATACGCGTATTGAAATGGCCGTCTTCCCACATAGTCGCTTGCAGTAAGGCTTTCTCTTCGGGAGAAACAATATATCCGCCCTCAGCCTGTAATTTTTCCAGCAACGTGTCTTTTACCGATTCGAATGCCAGCACCGAATTATCGGAAGAACAAGAGGCCGCTAAATCTAAGGTTTTCGAAATACGAATTTTCTCAGACGCTTCATCTAAATCAGCCGTATCATCAACCGTGATCACAGCGTTGCCAACGCCAACACCCAGAGCCGGTGTGCCGCTGGAGTATGCGGCCGTCACCATAGCACCACCACCGGTGGCCAGAACACGATCGCACTGACGCATAAGTTCTGCGGTAGTTTCTAGCTCAGGGGTATCAATACTGATGACCAAGTCTGCGGGCGCACCGCACGCCACAATAGCCTCGCGCATGTAGTCGCAGATCATTTTGTTGGTTTGTTTAGCTCGAGGATGAGGTGCAACAATGATTGAATTACGGCCCTTAACCGCCGAGATGGCCTTAATAACTGGGGTAGCTTCGGGGTTCGTCGTTGGCGACAAAGCACCAATAACGCCAATAGGCTTGGCAATCTTTACTAGGTTACGCTCCGCGTCTTCTTCAATAACGCCCACAGACTTATCGTGAATAATGTCAAATAATGTAGCCCGAGTTTTACGGAAAATCTTCAGGTATTTGCCTTCATAGTTACCCAGCGCCGTTTCTTCTACAGTAAAACGAGCAATCTTGTCAGCCACTTCCGGACGGGCAACCGCCCACACCATGGTGGAAATCAACTCATCAACTTGGGCTTGAGTGTAATGTTCAATTTGCGCCTGAGCCTTGCGCGAACGCTCAATTAGCGCCTGAACCTTCAGTGCGGCTGGGCTCATTTCTACGGGGGATTCAACGCCCATGGTTCTTCTCCTGAATTAAAAGGGGGACTATAACAGCGCTCTTGTCATTGCTTTTGAGCAATGCTCGGGAGCCTGTGGACTTGGCTAGTATATAACCATAGACGACGTTTGCAGAGGATTGACGATCTTGTTTATTTGATGGATTATATTGCGTTATAGAGAAGAACTAGAAAATCGGGAAAAATAAGAATAACTTTATATATATCAAATAGATATGAATAAAATAACATCGCAATGGCCGCTTCACCATGACGGAATTCGCTTTTTGAGTCCGTATTTTATCGTTGCTCAATTGGCGAAAGACCCCCTCACCCGAAATTTGTACCCACTGGCCATGGGCTATTACCCTTCGGCGCGCGGTCACAAGATGGAAAGGCATCATCACGACAACTACCTGCTGATTTATTGCACCGCCGGCAGTGGCACCCTCACGGTAAATCAAAAAACATTCGCTATTAACGCGGGAGATTGCTTTTGTCTACCTAAGGGAACCGCCCACACTTATGAAGCTTCAGAGCATTCACCATGGACTATATACTGGCTGCATTTCGAAGGTCTGGCAGCAAAAGACTTCTACGCCCATTTAAACTTGAGCTCGCCTCGCTTGAGCATTGGGATTCAAGCACGGGTGGTGCGCATTTTTGATGCCCTGGCAGAACTTCGACACAGCGGTTATCAAGTCGCAGAATTTGTACAGGGTTGCCATCAGCTACAAGCCCTAATGAGCTACTTAGCCCTGCTAGCCCGACAACACGACCCGCAAAGTGGCAAACTTCTAGACTGGGAGCGCCTGCGTGCGACCATGCAAGAACACGTTCACGGCCAACTCAACCTAGACACATTGGCGGCAGAGGCTCAGGTATCAAAGTACCACTTTTCAAAGAAATTCAAGCAACTCACGGGGCATTCCCCCATTCAGTATTTCATTAATATGAAGATGCAACGCGCTTGCTATTTGCTCGATAGCAACAGCCGTTCGGTAAAACAAGTCAGCGCCGAAATGGGCTATGACGACGCCTATTATTTTTCTCGATTATTTAAGAAAGTGATTGGCTTATCCCCCCAACAGTATCGAAGAAGCCGACATCGTTAAGACTTCTCACTCACATCAAGCACAACGGTGAAAACCGAGCCGGTACCTTTTTCACTGCTCACACTCACGCTACCCCCATGTAATTTACTAAGCTCTTGAACTAGAGCCAGGCCAATGCCACTACCGGCGCCGCGCACACTATCATTTGCGCTGTCCAGCTGAATGAACTTTTTGAAAATTTGTTGTTGTTCGTCTTCTGACAAGCCAACACCCGTATCGACTACGATGATTTCCAAAAAATTTTCGTCAGTCGCAAATGGAGATATCGTTACGTCAACATAACCGCTATGAGTAAACCTAACGGCGTTTGACAATAGATTTACCAAAATCTGCTTCACTTTTATAAAATCAAAATTATAAACAGATCGCTCTCCCCTACACGCGACCTTTAGTACCAGCCCCTTCTCTTCCGCTAGCGGCAACATTTGAGTTAAAACATCTTCCAGCAAGCCCTCGACAGAGGAAAGCTGTTTATCTAGAACCATCATGCCGGCTTCGATTTTTGCCAGATCCAACAGCGAATTAACCAGCTCTAATAAATATTTTCCGTTGCGAAAAATTGCATCGACGCTATCCATAAATTTTGCTGGTGAAATATCGCTAGAACGCCTTAAGATACGATTAGAAAATCCAATAATAGAATTTAGGGGCGTTCGTAGTTCATGGGACATGTTCGCCAAAAATACACTTTTAGCATTACTGGCGTCTTCCGCATTATTGCGTGCTTCCTGCAGCTGTTGCTCATGTAGCTTTCGTTCGTGAATCGCAGAGAATGAACCGACCATACGCAGAGCTTTGCCATTCTCATCCCAAACCGCTTGCCCTCGTATCAAAAACCAACGCAACTCCCCCAGCTTAGTTTTAAACTGACACTCTACCTCGTAGGGCGTTTTTTCTTTCAAGTGGGCGAGCACTTTAACCCTATTGCTTGCGGCGTCTTCTGCACTGATCCACTGCCCCCATTCTCGGTAAGAATTCCCCACTTCATCCGCCTCGTAACCCAGCATGGTTTTACAGCGATCTGAAAAAAAGAATTCTTCCTTATCAATATCCCAATCCCAAATGCCTTCATTCGAAGCGTCTAGAGCCAAGTTAAAGCGTAACTGAGATTCTTTGAGCAGAGCATTTCGAGAAATAATATTAGTGACGTCGTTAGCGATGCCATACAAGAGCTTATTTTTGGAATCTACGTTGATATACCACTCTAAATGGACCCAGTGGCCGTCAGCGTGACGGTATCGGTTGTTGGTTTTAATCGTGTCTTCATCACCCGCGCCTTTCTTTAGCAGGATATTTTTCGAGGGATCTTTGTCGTCGGGATGAACTAAGTTCTCATAGGACTGGCTAAGAAGCTGCTCAGCGCCATAGCCCAGAACGTCTTCCCAGCTCTCGTTCACCCACACTAAACGAGCTTCAAAATCTGCCACGGCCAGCAGAGCCGGCGTGTGCACAAAAAATCGTTTGAACTCAGGCTCAAACCCTGCCGCCCCCTTAGTCTCAGCGCTCCCCACGGCATTGCTCTCAGCATCCGGCTTATTCTCAGAATCCATAAGATCTCATCAATTAGCATTGGAATTTTGAAAGAAGTATAGCTGAGCTCGTATAAAAGAATTACAAAGTTCTTATTTCCCTAGCCCTAGTTTACAATAACAACCTTCACCCAACGGCGCTTCCACACGATATAGGCCCTGGAATTCATCACTAAAGGCTGCAAGTTCATGGCTCAGTTTGTTTATTCAATGAATCGCGTGGGCAAAATTGTCCCGCCAAAACGCGAAATTCTAAAAGATATCTCCCTGTCCTTTTTCCCGGGTGCCAAAATTGGCGTTCTGGGGCTCAACGGCTCAGGTAAATCTACCTTACTGCGTATCATGGCCGGTGTTGATAAGGATTATAACGGCGAAGCCCGCCCCATGCCTGACATTAAGGTTGGCTACTTACCGCAGGAGCCTCAGCTAGACCCTGAGAAAGACGTGAGGGGAAATGTTGAGGACGGCGTCAGAGAAGCCGTTGATGCTTTGGCCGCACTGGATAAGGTATATGCCGACTACGCAGAGGCCGACGCCGATTTCGATGCACTCGCAAAACGCCAAGCCCAACTTGAAAACATTATCGAAACCTGGGACGCGCACAACCTCAACCACACCCTAGAAGTTGCGGCCGACGCGCTACGTCTGCCACCTTGGGACGCTGATGTGAGCAAGCTGTCTGGAGGTGAACGCCGCCGAGTGGCGCTATGCCGCCTACTTCTCTCCAAACCCGATATGCTGCTACTCGACGAACCCACGAACCACTTAGACGCCGAAAGTGTGCATTGGCTAGAACGGTTTCTGGTCGAGTTTAATGGCACAGTGGTCGCCATCACCCACGATCGCTACTTTCTCGACAACGCCGCAGGCTGGATTCTGGAATTAGACCGGGGTCACGGCATTCCCTATGAGGGCAACTATAGCACCTGGCTTGAGACCAAGCAGGAGCGACTGGAGCAAGAAGCCCGAGCCGAAACTTCTCACAACAAAGCGATGAAGTCGGAGCTGGAATGGGTACGCCAGAACCCCAAAGGCCGCCACGCAAAAAACAAAGCAAGGCTATCTCGCTTTGAAGAGATGCAATCTCAAGAGTTCCAAGCTCGCAATGAAACCAACGAAATCTACATTCCACCAGGCCAGCGCTTGGGCGATAAGGTGATTGAGTTTAACGACGTGAGTAAAGGTTATGGCGATGATTTACTGATTGAGAACCTCAGCTTTGCCATCCCAAAAGGTTCGATCGTCGGCATTATTGGCGGCAACGGCGCGGGTAAATCAACGTTATTCCGTATGATTAGCGGCCGAGAAACTCCAGATAGCGGCAGTATTAGCTTAGGTGATTCAGTGCAACTGGCGGTTGTTGAGCAAGGCCGTGAAAGTCTAGACGACAAACAAACGGTATGGGAGGCAGTCTCAGGTGGCCACGACATGCTGCGCATTGGCAATTACGAGGTGAGTTCACGAGCTTATTTGGGGCGCTTTAATTTTAAGGGTTCTGATCAGCAGAAACGTGTCGGCGATCTCTCGGGCGGTGAGCGAGGTCGATTACACCTAGCCAATACCCTCAAGCAGGGTGCCAATGTACTACTGCTGGATGAACCCTCTAACGACTTAGATGTGGAAACTCTGCGAGCGCTAGAGGAAGGAATTTTGGCCTTCCCCGGCTGTGCGATGGTGATTTCTCACGACCGTTGGTTTCTGGACCGTGTAGCAACCCATATTTTGGCATATGAAGACGACTCGACAATTGTTTTCCACGAGGGTAACTACACGGAATATCATGAAGATTTTGTAAAGCGCAAAGGTGCTAATGCCACCCCTCAACGCAAGAAATATAAACGCTTAAAAGCCTAAGCTAAAACATTGTAGGCGTTTGTAACTCGCTAGCTGATTGAGCTACAAACACCTACAATTTAAAGATGATCATTCATTTAGGGTTGAAAGCAGTATGAACACTGAAACCAATCAACGTCGATTTCAGCGGATTCGCTTCAATGCGTCTACACAGCTGATTCAAGCTGGGGTAGAAACTGAGGTACGCTTGCTCGACGTGTCGCTGAAAGGGCTTTTAGTGGCAGCTCCAGACTCGCTAAAACTGAACGAGAATGAAGCTCTGGAGGCAAGAATTAGCCTAGAAGGCGGAGCGTGCATCTCTATGACGGTCCGTCTAAGCCACCAACAAGCTACTCAGCTGGGCTTTAAATGTGAGATGATTGACGTCGAAAGCATCAGTCATTTACGTCGACTGGTGGAGCTGAATTTAGGGGATGCTCAGGCCGCAGAACGCGAGCTGTCTGAGTTAGCCGCCACCGATTAAGAAGGATAGCAGTCTTGACTATTAGTACTAAAGAAGGGCGCAACCGACGATATTTCCCCCGCGTAAGCTACCGAGCTTACGCCAGTTTAATCACTCTGGAACAAAAGCTGGAAGTTCACATTCTGGATCTTTCTTTTAATGGCGCTCTGGCGGCTGTGATTAATAAACATACGCTCAAGGTAGGTGATGAGCTGGTGCTCACCATTGAAACAGATGACGACTCTACGATTAAGATGCAAGGCCGCTTGGCGCATCAAAATTCCCATTACTTAGGCATTGAGTCTCGGGCAACTGGAATTGATAACCAATCTCGACTTCGAGAGCTGCTAGAGAAATATAAGATTTCGGATGCAGAGCGGAGCATTGAGAGCATGGTAGATGACCATAATCTTTGACTGATGCAGCGGCCTTGGCAAGCCGCGAATCACCGCAATAGACCTTTAGAGCTCTGCTAATTTCAGACTGCGCAATGCGCGCCCTCTTCTATTACTCCATATTTACCGTGTTTATTTTGGCTTTGGTTTCCGTGTTTGGGGTATTTCCTGCTGAATTTACCGGTGGGTTGCCGATAGTTGAATGGAAGAGAGAGACTTACCATTTTCTTTACTGGGCACGACTTCTCTGTGCTCAATCAATAGGGAAATTGGCATGTTAATTCTGACTCGACGTAGCGGTGAAACAATTACAATTGGTGATGATATTGAGGTGATCGTTCTTAGAGCCAAGGGCAATCAAATACGCCTAGGCATTAAGGCACCCGATGATGTTGAAATTCACCGGGAGGAAATCTATGAGCGCATCCAGCAGGAGAGAGCTAAATCGGCGCTCGGCTAAAATACGCTCCCTTAATCTATTGCGCTTAAAGCTTCAGACAAAGTCTTTACAGCAACAACCTCCATGCCCGCCACGCCACTTTTAGTGGCGTTGGCCGCGGGCACTATCGCTCGCTTGAAGCCGTGTTTGGCGGCTTCTCTTAAACGCTCTTGCCCACTGGGCACTGGGCGTATTTCCCCAGACAAACCCACCTCCCCAAATACCATAAGGTCTTGAGGCAATGGCCGGTCGCGGAAGCTAGAAACAATGGCGAGCAACAGAGACAAGTCGGCACTGGTTTCTATAATTTTCACGCCCCCAACAACGTTAACAAATACGTCTTGATCGCCAACCATGATGCCGCCGTGACGGTGCAGCACCGCCAACAACATACTGAGCCTGTTTTGATCCAAGCCCACGGCAACTCGGCGGGGGTTACCCATATTACTGTCGTCGACTAGAGCTTGAATTTCTACGAGCAGAGGGCGAGTGCCCTCCCACATAACCATGACTACGGAGCCTGAAGCCACTTTTTCGCTGCGTTGAAGGAAGATAGCTGAGGGGTTTTTGACCTCTTTTAGGCCTTGCTCAGTCATGGCAAAAACACCAAGCTCGTTGACGGCGCCAAAGCGATTTTTACTGCCGCGCAAGGTGCGAAAGCGGGAGTCGTCAGAACCTTCAAGGAGTATGGAGCAATCTATCATGTGTTCTAGCACCTTAGGGCCTGCCAGACTGCCGTCTTTAGTGACATGCCCTACGAGGATTAAAACGGTACCGGTCTGCTTGGCAAAGCGCGTGAGGAAAGCCGCGCTCTCTCTCACCTGAGATACTGAGCCAGGAGCCGAGGCGATGTCAGCCATGTGTACAACTTGTATGGAGTCCACCACCATGACTTTAGGCTGCATTTTTTGAGCGGTGGCGCAGATGCTTTCTACACTGGTCTCACTGAGCATTTTCAGATGCTCAGTCGGCAACTTGAGACGCTGCGCACGCATAGCCACTTGCTGTAAAGACTCTTCTCCCGTGATGTACAGCGCGGGCATTTGCTGAGCCAGATAGCAGAGAGTTTGCAGGAGTACAGTACTCTTACCTGCCCCCGGATTACCGCCAATCAAGACAACAGAACCCGGAACGAAGCCTCCGCCCAATACCCGATCAAACTCATGAGTGCCGCTGGAAAATCGCGGAACTGCGTTCAGGTCGATGTCGGCGAGAGTTTGCAACTCTGTTGCCGCCGATGTGGCGCTGCCCGCATAACTTTCAAATTTGGCACCACGATTTGTTGGGGTAGGCCCCAGGCGCACTTCTGATAAGGTGTTCCAGGCGTTGCAGTCACTGCACTGGCCCTGCCACTTGGTGTAATCTGACCCGCAGTCGCTACACACATACGCTGATTTTTGCTTTGCCACTCACCCTCTACTCAACTGCCTGCAACAGTTCATTTCGTCAATTTTCGCCTACCGTACCAGAGCGCTTGCTGCCATGCCAATGGCGACACACTTGTGCTAAAATGGCGATCTATGTCTATGTCGCTTATTCCCGAAAAAACTCTTCAGGTTTCACCTTCTCTGGCCGCCACTATTGGCCTGGAGGAAGCCACTATGCTCTCTGTGCTTTCAGATCTTCTGGAGCACCGCGAACCCGAGCGTTCGCGCGGCTATGAATGGCTGCGCCTCAATGAGGAAAGCCTGCAACGCTACATGCCGTTTTGGAGCGAGCACGACATTCAACGCATTGCCAAAAACTTGGTGGATACGGGAATTCTTCTCCTGAATTCAGCTCCTTACAGCCGCAGTCGCGAGTTTCACTTTGCCTTCAATGAGCAAGTAAGCCAACAAGGTGTAAGTCCCACTTTGCCCTCTGCTGGTTTTCGCACAGCGCCCTTAGCCCCGCAAACCCAGCCACATGCCCGCTCTGGCGCAAACCGCATCGCGCCCAACTGGCAGCCCAGTGCAGAGTTGGTAAAACAAATTTGCCAGCACAATATTTCAGTGGAGTTCATTTACGAGCAAATTCCAGAGTTCGTCACTTACTGGGGTGAGCGGGATGAACCTCATCACTCTTGGGGCTCGAAGTTTTTAAAGCAGGTTCTGCGTAAGTGGCGAGAGCGCCAAACCGACTTCGGGCGCCGTGATCAAGAAATTGGCATGCACTCGGGCTGGCGTCCAAGCCCAGATGCAGTGGAAATAATGACACGTCAGGCACAAGTTAATCCGGCCTTTATTGACGATGCAGTGCCAGAGTTCGTGCTCTACTGGCAAGAGCGCGGTGAAAAATCCCGCGCCTGGAACAGCAAATTTATTCAACATGTGCGCCGTCAATGGGCACGTTATAATTCGGCCATAGAACACGACACTGAACCACGCCGCATTCCTGAAACTTGGCAGCCCAACAGCGACGTGTTTGACGTGCTGAAGTTGGCCAATATTGATATCGCTTTTGCTCGCTCTCTTGTTCCAGAATTCATTCTATTTTGGCGTGACAGCAATCAGGTGCACACCTCTTGGAATACCAAATTTTTACAACACGCGAAATACCATTGGGCGCGACGCCACGAACTGCCAATGACTGGCTCACAATCACTACAGGGTTCTCAGCATGCAGGACAGCAAAACACTCCTCAACCAAGCCGCACAAGAGATCGCTCGCTCGTCGACGACCTCACCGACAGAAGCTGGGCAGGCTAGAGCTGAGCGCGCTAAACCAACGGACGCACACATTGATGCTTTGAATGAGGTCTTTGCTCTGCTGCGCATCAACTATCACAATCAATATTACAAAGCCTATAGTGACACTCAGGTACTCAACCAAATTAAACGTTTGTGGTTGGAAAGCTTGGCTCGCTTCTCAGCGGAAACCTTGCTGCGTGGTGTTAAGCGAGTGATTGAGAATAGTGAATTTTTACCTACACTACACACTATGATTCACCACTGTGAATCAGAATCGAGTGAAGGCTTACCTGACGCGCACAGTGCCTACATTCAAGCCTGTCGGGCACCCAGCCCCAAGGCCAACGCCAAGTGGCAACATCCGGCTGTATATTACGCGGGCCGCGACAGTGATTGGTTTTTTCTCAGCAGCAACACAGAAAATGTTGCCTTTCCGGTATTTCAGCGTCACTACAAGCAATATGTAGAAAGGGTTATTGGTGGAGAAGTTCTTGCGCCACCTTCAACACCCTTGCTGCCAGAGACAATCGAAGTACCACTGTCGAGCGAAGAGAATCGCGCAAGGCTCAAAGCCCTGCGCGAAGAGTTAGGCTTGTAAAACTAGATCGCCAGATCCACCACTGGGTAGGCGAGCGCTTCCAGCTGGGGGCGCAAAGTTTCTGCATCACCAACCACCACAATGATCATCTCATCCAACTTCAGGTGCTGCTCGGCTAAAGCGTTGATTTCGTCTAAAGAGATCTGATCTACAATGCTTGCCTGCTGCTTCACAAAATCTTTCGACAAGTTATATTCAAGAATTTTGCTTAGAAAGCCTAATTTTGCATTGGGAGTTTCATACTTCAAAGCGTCTTTTTGGTTGATGGCTTTACGCATAAATAGCAGCTCGTCTTCCCGCATACCATCAGACTGATAAGTATCAAGCTCAGTGATAAACTCTTTAATTGAGGCGATGGTTGCGTCTGCTCGAACCGACGCGCTAGCGGTAAAGGTGCCGCTTAGCTTGCCGCCCGAAAACCCACTTCTGGCACCGTAGGTATAACCTTTGTCTTCTCGAAGATTCAAATTAATACGACTGTTAAACGCCCCTCCCAGGGGGTAATTCATCAAACCTAGGCGATAAAATTCACCGGTGAAGTCTCGGGTCAAGCCGCGCTTGCCGATGCGAATATAGGACTGTGCCGCCTTGTCCTTATTGACTAAGTAAATGGTCGTTTTATCGATTTCCGGACGCGGTAAAGATATCTCTAATGGCGGAGCAAGGCCCTGCCATGTGTCCAGCACCGGTTTCAAAGACGCGAGCAAAGTCTTCTGCTGTTGATCGGACACCACAATAATTTGCGCATCTTGAGGCTTAAAATGTGCCGTATAAAACTGCACAATATCTTCTCGGCTTAATTGACTCAGTGATTCAACTGTTCCTCCTCCCGGCGCGCCTGCGATTGTGTCGCCATACAACAACTGTGCATATGCTCGTCGCCCCAAATAGGAAGCATCTTTTTTATTATTGATAAGCCCCTGTATAGACTGCTGTTTTAGTCGTTCGAAATCGGCTTTATCAAACGCCGGACTGAACATCTTCTCCTGTAAGAGCGCGAGCGTGGGGGCTAAATTTTTAGACAGTGCACTTACAAAAATCGAAGTATAACGATCACTTGAATTGAAGGTGATTGTGCTGCCTAAAATCTGCAGTGCCTTACTCATCTCTTCCGTCGAATAAGTTTTTGTCGATTCATTCAACATAGCGGCCGTCAAATCAGCCAAGCCTGTCTGCTTCTTTGACTCGTAGAAGTGGCCACCAGGAATATTGATGAGCAAAGAGGTTGTAGGTGTTTCGGTGCTATTGGCTCCCAAGACTTGAATACCGCTCGGCAGGGCTTCACGCCAAAAATCCGGAACCGGCACACTCGGCGAGGCCGATACTAAGGGCGCCTTACTTCTGTCTAACGAGTCATTCGTTGTACGATAGACTAAATCCTCTGAAGAAGTTTTTGACACCTCAGAAAAAACACGATCGGGACGCTCAAATGTATCGGCCTTTGCTATCATGGCCTCAGCTCCCGGCGGCACCACACTCATAACAACTGCGTACTTAGATTTTATATATTTATTATAAACCCGCATAACATCTTCACGTGTCACACTGTTGTAACGCTTAATGTCCTCACTGATCCAATTGGGGTTTTTTGTATAAGTTTCATAGCTGGCCAATTGCGCGACTTTACCGCGAACACTCTGCAAACCAAATATAAAACTTGCTTCCATTTTGGCTTTGGCTTTAATCAAATCGTCTTCTTCAACCCCACGAGTTTCAAATTCAAGCAGTGAATCTCGAATAATTTTTTCCAGATCACCTAAGGATTTTCCTGATGCAGGGTGTGGCAATGCCAACAGGGCAAACTGACAAGAGAGCTCACTACAGGCATGAGAAGAATTTGCCTGTACGGCATCTTGGGTTTTCACCAAATTTTTATACAATAGAGAAGTTTTTCCGTGCCCCATGATTTCAGACAGCAGATCAAGAGGCGCCTCGTCTGGGTGTCGACCATATACCGTTGGGAAACTGATATAAATTAAGGGCAGATGAACGTTGTCCTCCATGGATAGGTAGCGATCTTCACCTAATGTCACCACAGGCTTCTCGGGCATCAATACCTCGGGGCCTCTGGGAATCGCACCAAAATACTTTTGCACAGAGGCTAAGGTTGTCGCCGTGTCGATGTCACCGCCAATGGTCAAGGTGGCGTTATTGGGTCCATACCAACGCAGAAAAAACGCCTTTAAGTCATTTACATTCACTCGATTGAGGTCATCAATGTAGCCGATAGTGGGCCAAGAATAAGGGTGGCCTTCAGGGTAAAGCGCTTCACTTACACGCTCGTAAAAACGACCGTAGGGCCGGTTATCAACATTTTGCCCGCGCTCGTTTTTAACGGTTTCACGCTGCACTTCAAATTTTTCCTGAGTCACCGCGTTAAGCAAGAAACCCATGCGGTCTGACTCTAGCCACAGCACTGTATCTAACTGGTTAGAGGGGACTGTTTGATAGTAGTTAGTGCGGTCTACACTGGTAGAACCGTTCATAGTGCCACCCGCTTCAGTCACCCGCTTAAAGTGCTCCTCATCGGCGACGTGCTCTGAGCCTTGAAACATCATGTGCTCAAAGAAATGCGCAAAACCCGATTTGCCGGCCTCTTCGCGGCCAGAGCCCACATGATAGGTAACATCAACATTAATCAGAGGGTCTGAGTGGTCTTCATGTAAGATCACTGTTAAGCCATTGTCGAGCACATACTTCTTATAGGGAATTGCGGTTTTTCCCACCTCGGCTTCTACGGTATCAAGCAAGCGCACACCCTTGGGTAGAGCTGCGCTTCCTTCTGGCAAGGGCGTTTGAGAACAGCCAATCAGCAGCACTGAAAAAGTGCCCATAATTGCAAGGTTTCGCCAAGATCTGAAGCTGCAGAGGGAAGCGGTCACAGTATGTCTCCGTTTGTTATTGTGGATATTTTGAATTTAAAGCGAGTGAATGCCGTTCTTTATAAGCTTTTATACAACAAAAGACTACAGAACTTGCGGTGAAGTTCCCCTCTGGTGCTACAAAACACCTAGCCCATTCGTGACTTTCCAGCAATTGCAATTAAGCCTAGGATATCCCCCTATTGACCTAAGGCTCGCAATAGCGACAATATGCGGTTTCCTATTGACCCTGCAGTCGCATCAGAGTCAATATTAGGCGCACTCTCTAACACCCCATGAATGTTTCCGCACTATAGTCATTGAGCATAGACCCAAGATGAAAATACAGATTATTACCACCGGTGGAACCATAGACAAAGTCTACTTCGACGCCAACAGCGAATATGAAATTGGCGGCCCCGTAGTCGGCAAGATTCTCGAGCGCATGAACCCCAGTTTTGAGTTTGAAGTAAGCCAATTGCTGCAAAAAGACAGTTTAGATCTCACCGATGAGGACCGGCAGCTTATTTGCGCCACTGTCACTGACAGCGAACATGAACATATTCTCATCACTCACGGTACCGATGGCATGGTAGCCACCGCACAGGCATTGAAAGACTTAGGCCAAAAACGCGTGGTACTAACGGGTTCGATGAAACCGGCCGCCTTTGCCGAAACCGACGCCATTTTTAACATCGGCACCGCCATTGGAGCCTTGAACGCCGTTGCACCCGGCGTTTACATTATGATGAACGGCCAGTTGTTCACACCCGATGAAGTGTTTAAAAATTATGAGACGAAACGTTTCGAGAATCGCTAGGACATTATTTTACTTATGAAACCCACCCCTCAACAGCATTTTGGTAGTGACAACTACGCCGGCATTTGCCCAGAAGTATTCAGCGCCATGAGCGATGCCAATCACGCCCACGCCGTTTCCTATGGAGACGATGAATACACTCAGCTGGCCTGTGACAAAATACGCGAGATTTTCGACACAGACTGCGAGGTGTTTTTTGTCTTTAACGGCACTGCCGCCAATGCTCTCGCGCTATCGAGCCTCTGCCAGGGTTTCCACAGCATCATTTGCCAACAGCAAGCGCACATTCAAGTAGACGAGTGTGGCGCCCCTGAACTGTTTACTCATGGAGCAAAAATGCTCACCGCCCCAGGAGTGGAGGGGAAACTTAGGCCAGAAGATGTGCTTCGCTTAGCCAGTAATCCAGAAGATAATTTCCATAGTCACCTCCCCAGAGTACTGAGCCTCACACAGAACACAGAGTGCGGCACCGTTTATTCCCCCAGTGAACTCTCGGCATTGACCGCGGCCGCCAAGCAAAAGGGATTGTTCACCCATATGGACGGCGCACGCTTCGCCAATGCTCTTGTCACACTCAATTGCCATCCCGCTGATATCACTTGGCGAGCTGGAGTTGATGTGCTGTGCCTTGGCGGCAGCAAGAATGGCTTAGGGCTTGGCGAGGCCGTTGTGTTTTTCAACAAGTCATTGGCGAAAGATTTTGATCGGCGCTGTAAACAAGCCGGTCAGATGGCCTCCAAAATGCGCGTTTTGTCCTCGCAATGGCTGGGACTGCTAAACAACGATGTATGGCGCCGCAACGCATCACACGCCAATAACATGGCACAGCAACTTGCGACGGGTATTAAGGCCACAGGCAAAATCAATATTAACTACCCAGTGCAAGCGAATGCCGTGTTCGCCAATTTGCCCCATGCCACAGCTCAAGCCTTACACCAGCGCGGCTGGCACTTTTATGAGTTTCCCGGAGCAGGCTATCGCTTTATGTGTGCCTGGGATACCGCAGCCGAAACAGTGGAAGCTTTTTTAGCCGACCTGAATGAGTGCCTTACTGCCAATGAGTGAAGAATTAAATTTACCCAACACTCTGCCCAAGGCCGGTGATCGCAAGGCTCAATACCAGGCCTTGCTGCCCCAGCTTGCCTCACTGACGGCCCACGAAAATGACAGTACCGCAAACTTGGCCAACATTGCCGCGGCGTTGAAAGAAGCCTTCGGGTTTTTCTGGGTTGGTTTCTATCGCGTCATGGGGAACGAACTCGTGCTCGGCCCCTTCCAAGGCCCGCTTGCCTGCACTCGCATTCCTCGAGGCAAGGGCGTCTGCGGCGTCGCTTGGGCCAAAAGTAGCACACAAATAGTGGCCGACGTGAATCAATTCCCGGGGCACATCGCCTGCAGTACCGAGAGCCGTTCAGAAATTGTGGTGCCCTTTTCAAAAGCGGGGGAAACCGTGCTAGTACTGGATATCGACAGCGATCAATTGAACGACTTTGGCGATCTAGATAGAGAATATCTAGAGCAACTACAAGCTATCATCGAACGGTTTATGTAATTTTATGCGCTCCTTACTCATTAAATGGACTTTGCCTGTGTGTGTACTAAGCTATGCGTTTGGCTGCTTGAGCCTCACGGCCTATTTAAGCCTCCACCCTCTTCAGCCAGTGGAACCTGAATTCAGCTTTACCCCCTTTCACTCAGCCATTTTTAACCCCAAGCCTTACACCAGTTCTGCGCTGCCAGATTTTGCGGCTATTACTGACGTTAAAGAAAAAAAGGCCGCATTCTTCAATTATCTGCGCCCCGCCATTGAATACAACAATCAAAAGGCCAGAGATCAGCACAACGCTCTGCAAAGCTGGCGAATGCAGCTTCGTGCACAAAAAGTCTTGGACCCACTCACTCGCCTTGGTCTCTCTCAGCTCGCCACACGCTACAGACTAAAACCTTCACTCAATACCGAACAACAAATTGACGCCCTACTGTTGCGCATTGATGAATTGCCGCCCTCCATGGTTTTAGCCCAGGCGGCGATGGAATCTGCTTGGGGCACTTCGCGCTTCGCCCGCCAAGCCAATAATCTTTTTGGCCAATGGTGCTTTTCATCTGGCTGCGGGATTGTGCCCTTACAGCGCACCAGTGGTGACACCCATGAAGTGAAATTATTTGCTTCCGTGGGATCCGCTGTTGAGGCCTACTATCTCAATATAAATACTCACGCGGCCTACCAGAGTGTGCGTAACATTCGTGCCGAAAGCCGTGCTCAGGGCACTAGTCTGAAGGGTGCATTGATGGTCGCTGGGCTTGAGAAATATTCAGGCCGCGGTATGCACTACGTAGAAGAACTACGTAGCATGATTCGCACAAACCGCTTAGAGTAATACAGATACAGTCAGAATAGGATCAAGACTGTTCGTTAAAGTCTTTAGTGATATGGCAAGGTCTAAGGTTGTACAGACGTAGATGTTTGTGGGTTGATGTCAGTCAACCCACAACAATTTCTTGATTTGGCTCTGCGGATTATTGACGGTCAAGCCCAAGATAGTCGCTCATCACGCCAAAAAGATCAGGTTGAGTTAGCATGCTGGGTAAAATATTTTTACCTACCCCATTAGTAAATAAAGGCACGTTAACACCAGTATGCTCTTCGCTTACGAAGTCGTTAGTGGCGTAATTAACCGCCATCACGGCACCTTCCGGCGTTATAATTCTGAATAGCTTGCCCGGGGAATAAATGGCCAGATCAGGATTGCTGTACAGACTAACACTGGGTATGAGTTGTGCGGCCTGCCCATGATCGGCGGTCACAATAATCAGGGTATTCTCGTGAGTTTCGGCAAACAAAAGAGCACTATCTAAGGCTTCATTTAGCTGAGCCACTTCACCAATACTCCCGCAAGCATTACGAAGGTGTGATTGCTTATCAATGGAAGCAGACTCAACCATTAAAAAGAACCCCGCTTGAGATTCCCTCGACAAATGTGCCAGAGCGGCTTCTGTCATTAATTTCAGGCTAGGTGTGTCCGCAAACTTCGGATTGTTTTCACAAGGCATGGCCTCAGGCAAGCTTACTCCATTTTGCTTGGGTACCGCTGCTTCGGCACCTCTGCCCCCCTGTCCTCTGAGAACTACAGGTAAGGTGCTCCGTGCAAAAAGACCGAGCATTTTTTTATTCGGGTATTGTTTGTCCAACTGGGCTTTAGAGTCCAGTAACTCAAAACCCGATTCCCGAGCCTGAACCAATAAACTTTTCGAACTACCCTCTCCCAACATGGCAAAGTGTTTTTGACCACCACCAAACGCGAGGTCTAAATCGGAGCTGAGCAGCTGTTCAGCAATTGAGCCCAAACCTCCATTGGCTATTAAATCTTGGGAGCAATCTACAGGCACGCGCCCATAGGCCAAAGCGTCTTTCATCATGCTAGGATTTTCGCAGTAACGCAGATTAGTGTGAGCGTAAAATGCAGCAGGGGTTGCGTCTGTGACACTGGCGGTGGTTACTACGCCGGTTCTAAACCCAGCGGCAGATGCCAGTTCCACCAAGGTTGGCAGATCTTTATCCGTGCCTGCGGAGGTGGCTATTCGAGCACGACTGGTGACCGAACCGCTGGCTATCGCCGATGCACTGTTGGCTGAATCCGCCACATAAACCGCTTTTTCCGGCTGTGCATTATCAACCGTTAGCACTTGCACTACCGATCTATGTGCCATGGAATCTAGACTTAAACGACCACGGGCGCCCACAAGGTAATTTCTGGCAATAGAAATTTGATGATCATCCATGCCATCACCAATGATCAAGATGACATTTTTTGGGCTTTGCACTGCGGCGTTGTCTCCACCGGCTAAGGTGTTTCCTGCCTGTGCGCACACAAGCAAGAGCACCACAGTGTAGAGGGCGATTTTAGAGATCAATAGCATGGCTTCATCCTGAGTTTAGTGACGGCCTATAATTTGAGGGACATAGAAAATACCATATTTTTAACAAATGGTTATTAAAAAAATAAATTTCGTAGAAAAGTTGACCTTCATTCACAACGATACCGCCTACCAATAGGCGATCACGCACTCACAAAAGAAGAAAAGCCTCTTCGCATTAAACAGACGGAGGCCTACTAACGCTGAGCCAGCCGGCGTGATTAAAGGGGGTATATTTACTATTAATATGTTAATTGCTTACAGCAATACCTAAGCGAGGCTAATACTGAGAGGGACTTCCAAGAGGAGGGGCGGGAACGCGATCAATCTAGTCGCGTAGACGCAATTGGCGTCAGGGGAAGATCAATTGCACCAACCAAGCACAGGAAAGAGGCCTACTTGCTTACTTCCTGTGCCGGCGGCGCGTTGTATGTTTAAAGTGCGCTGGGAACGATAAGTACTTTGCCGTTTCTGCCGCGTTGTGCCGCACGGGCCACGGCTTGCTTTATTTCACTGACAGAGAAACGAGAGTCCACGTTGGCCTTAATCGCACCACTGGCAACCAAGGGAATTATCTGGCCAAAGGCCGCCTGCTTTTCCTTAGCTCCAGCAGTCTCAAACCATTTAGACAACCAAAAACCACGGATACGAATATCATTAAAGATGGCCATTGCAGGATTAAACACGGCTGGCTTTCCAGAAAGAACGCCGTAGCTCACAAGCGTGCCTCCATGCTCAAGACTTTGTGCCAAGCGAGAAAATGTTTCACCACCTACCGCATCGATTGCGAGTGCCACGGTGCTCTCGCCCGCCGCTTTGGCAATTTTCGCCGCTAGATCTGGTCCATCGATTAATACAACCGTGCCACCCTTCTTCATCAAGTCTTCGGCTAAACCTTCGCGACGAACAACATTGATTGTATTTATACCCCGTCGTTTTGCGAGTTGAATAATATAGCCACCCACCGCCGAATTTGCAGCGCTGTGAACAATCCAGTCACCTTCTTTAAGGTCAGCAAAATTGTTCAGCATAAGCAAGGCCGAAAGCGGGTTAATGGCCGCCATTGAAAGCTGTTCAATCATTTCAGGGGATTGAGCGCCCATATCCGGTAGGGGAATGAAGTTTCCTGCTGGGGCCACCATTTCATCACGCCATGTACCACCCCCCACAAGCAATACCAATTGCCCCTTAGACAGGCCGCTGACTTCTGATGAAATTTCAACGACTTGCCCGATACCTTCGCTCCCTGGCGTGGAAGGCAGTGCCGGCATAGTGCCGTATTTACCTGCAATCTGTAATAAATTTGAAGGGTGAATCGGTGAAGCCAAAACCTTTACTCGAACTTCACCACTGGCCAGGGGGCGTGATTTCTCAAGCTTCACCTCAAGCACTTCAGCTGGGTCGCCAAGCCGAGTGAACTCGGTGTATTTAAGCTCTGCAGCAAAACTGCTGAACGAACTCAAGGCCGTGAAGCCGAAAAAAAATGTCAGCATTCGCAGCGTAGATCGCCTAGAAACTCGAAAATTTGAGTACATATTGATTTCCTTTTTTACATTAACTTCATTAATTAAATATTACACCGACAGTCGTCGGAGAAAATACGGTGTTAGCTGCCCGCCTGCGGTGATTTATTCGCCTTGAGATTTTTCATCGCGCTCAAACCAGCGGCCAAGGAATATACCTACCATCGCCCAGAGCGCGGCAATTATTGCCCCAACAATTGCAACGCCGGCCATGCCCACCCCTAAACCCTGGGTCAAGCCGGTGAACAACCAGGCCATCACTGTGTCACCGCCTCGATAAGCGACAATATCTATGACCGGTTTTGCTTTAAAGCGTGTCTCTCGATCAACCCGAGTAAAGAGCATCTCACGTGCGGGCCTGGTCACAGCATAGTTTCCGGCGCGGCGAATAATCTGAAGACCAACAACAACAGCCATCAGCGGTGAAATAGCCATCACTATCAAGCCGACGCAGATCAGCACGGGAACAAGAGCGATGGTAAAAGGCATGCCAAATTTGCCGACAATTCTACCCGTAGCAAATAGACCTGTAGCGATAGACAAGATGTTTACCAGCAGATCCATTTGCGCCCAAACCGCGGTACGCTCTGGGCGACTTAAGTCAGCCATTAAGTTTTTCAATTCGAAATAAACAAACGAACTGATACCCGTGTAAAGCAAAATAAATAGGCCGATGCCGAGCAAATAGGGATTGGAAAAAAACATCTTAAAACCCGCGAAAGGATTTCCACCGATCTTCGCAGCCGCATTGTCAGCGGCCAAACCTTCATTGTGTAGTTCGGTTGTTTTCAGCGACTGCAAGAACAGAATTATTGGAATGGGGACCAATAACATTGCGCTCGCAATCAGCATTAAATTATCGGTGCCTAAGGACTCAGAAAAGAATGAGGGGATAGACGGGCCAATCAACCCGCCAACACTGGCGCCTGCGGCAATGACACTAAACAACCTTCCTGCCTGCTCTTTGTTAAAGAGGTCAGACATAAAACTCCAGAATATCGATATATGAAAGAGACTGAAAACACTAACCCATACATAGAAGGCCTTGTCGATAAATACCCGATCGCTTGCACCTGACAAGGATGCATAAAAGGCTACGAAGGTGAGTGCAAAAAAACCGTACATCGCAGGAACAATAAGCTGAAAGCGAATTCGCGAAACGGCTAAGCCATATAAAGCGACGATCGCTGTGCTGATGAAAAAATTTAAGGTCCATAACCAACTGACTTCTGCGTCTGTCCAATCACTGGCCATCGCGTCTCTTACTGGGCGGAGAATGTAATAGGCAGACATCAGTACTACAACAAAAAGAAAAGAAGCCACTGTCGCTCTGACCTCGCCGGCTTCAATTTTCGACGCTGACTTTAGAAAGCGACTTATTGGGTTGCCTTTAACCTTTACCACAAATGTCTCCCAGATAGAATTTCAGCAAGATAGGGCGGCATTATCACCATATTCATTGGTAAGATATATAGGGTATTTTGGTAATCATTATTGTCAAAATGACAATAATCGATGAAATCAAGCAATAGAGAGGGGGCTTAGCTAAAAGGCAGGCCAGACACCTCGCTAAGTGTGGTGACGGCCTACCTAAGTGAATAAGTCTAGCTTAGTTGCAGTAGCGCAGACCCATGCCTTCAGGGGCCAAGCGCATGACTTCCATATCCAAAATAGGGGCCTCCATCGGCATTCCTTGAATTTGACCTTTGACAATAGCGCCGATGGGCAGCTGCTCAGTGTCTTGAATCAATAAGAACACTCCGGTATCAGAAACGTCTCGTGTGATGACATCCATATCACCAAATGAGTCGTGCCAAATTCTAATCCTACACCGCATAGGTGTACGATTTCCGTGGCGTTTTTCAGAACTCATCTATATCCCCTAATTCAGCTAATTATTATTTTTCATTCACTTCTACGCGGTCAACGTTCTGGAAACCTCTGGGCAATTTATTGCCGCGTCGCCCTCTTTCACCCTGGTAATGCTCCAAGTCTGCCAGTTTGAGTGTTAAGTGACGCTTACCAGAATACACCGTTAAGTTTTCACTCTCGCCAATCACTGCAATGGCCAATACGAATTCCTCTCGCGACAGCACTCTGGCCGAGGGGATGTTCATAATCTTATTGCCTTTACCGCGACCCATTTCCGGTAACTCGGTCACAGGAAATACCAGTAAGCGCCCCTCGTTGCTGATTGCAGCCAGCAAACTGGCACCGGCATTTTTGATCACTTGCGGGGCCATCACTCGCCCCCCCTTTGGTAGTGTCAGTGTAGCCTTACCCGCCTTATTTTTGGAGTGTAAATCGCCGAGACGCGCTACAAAGCCGTAACCCGCATCACTGGAGAGCAGTATTCGTTGATCATCCCCGCCCATTAAGGCACCTTCAAAAGTCGCGCCGCTTGGAGGATTTAAACTGCCGGATATTGGTTCACCCTGCCCTCGTGCGGAGGGTAAGGTGTGCGTGGCCATAGAATAACTACGCCCCGTGGAATCGAGCAAGAGCACCGGTTGATTGCTTTTGCCTTGGGCCGACAAACCCGGCCCATCACCCGCCTTATAATTCAATGCCGTGGGATCAACGTCGTGGCCTTTGGCTGCGCGAATCCAGCCCTTCGCAGAAATTACTACGGTCACTGGGTCTGCTGTGAGTAAATCGGTTTCACTGAATGCTTGGGCCTCACCACGCTCAACAATCGGTGAGCGACGATCATCGCCAAACTCTTCCGCGGCGGCCAGCAACTCTTTGCGCACAAGTGTTTTTAGTCGGCGCGCCGAGTCCAGAGTGAGACGCAAGTAGTCGCGTTCCTTGCCCAATACTTCTTGCTCGGCCCTAATTTTCATTTCTTCCAAGCGCGCTAACTGCCGCAACTTAGTTTCTAACACATACTCGGCTTGAACCTCAGTCAGTTCAAAGCGCGCCATCAGAGCCTTTTTGGGGTCTTCTTCAGTGCGGATAATATGAATGACTTCATCAATATTCAAAAACGCAATCAGCAAACCATCTAACTTATGCAGGCGCTCTTCAACTTTGTCCAAGCGATACTGTAAGCGGCGGCGTGTAGTCACCAGCCGAAAATTAACCCACTCACTCAGAATTGTGTTCAGGGGCTTCACGGCGGGTCGACCGTCAACGCCGATCATATTCATGTTCACACGATAGGTGCGCTCAAGATCTGTGCTCGCAAACAAATGATTCATCAGCTGATCGAGGTCAATACGATTAGACCGCGGTGTAATAATTAAGCGGGTAGGGTTTTCATGGTCTGACTCATCTCGTAGGTCCGCCACCATCGGCAATTTTTTCGCCTGCATCTGGCTAGCAATTTGCTCAAGTACCTTTGCACCACTCACTTGATGAGGTAGCGCGGTGACCACCACGTCGCCGTCTTCCCTGCCCCAAATCGCTCGCATGCGCAAACTGCCACGCCCTGTCTCATACATTTTGTGCAGGTCGGCACGGGGCGTAATAATTTCTGCGTCCGTGGGCATATCAGGCCCTTTGATGTGCTCGCATAACTCAGCCACTGTGGCTTTCGGGTCTTCCAACATGTGAATAGTCGCACTCACCACTTCGCGAAGATTATGCGGAGGAATATCCGTTGCCATACCCACGGCAATTCCGGTAGTACCGTTAAGTAAGATGTTAGGCACTCTTGCGGGCAAGACACAGGGCTCGTCCATGGTGCCATCAAAGTTTGGCGCCCAATCAACGGTGCCTTGGCCCAGCTCCTCCAGCAGAGCTTCGCTGTATTTAGTGAGTCGCGATTCGGTGTATCGCATGGCCGCAAATGATTTGGGATCATCGGGTGAGCCCCAGTTGCCCTGGCCGTCTACCAGCGGATAGCGATAGGAAAAAGGTTGCGCCATCAGCACCATGGCTTCATAGGAAGCCGAATCACCATGTGGGTGATATTTACCAATAACGTCACCCACGGTACGCGCCGATTTTTTGAACTTAGCCGTTGATTTCAGACCCAACTCGCTCATGGCATACACAATTCGACGCTGCACGGGTTTCAAGCCGTCGCCAATATTGGGCAGGGCACGATCGAGAATCACATACATGGAATAGTCTAAATACGCCTTTTCCGTGTATTCCTTGATGGAAATACGTTCGTCGGCGTCTTGCGGGGTGTTTACTTCTGTCATACCACGTCCTATTGATTATTCCGCTAGCGCATCGGGCTGCGCGCAGCATTACTAGATGGCTTATACCAAAAGCAATGACTCACTACAACGCAGTGCTTCATTTAATGGCAAATCCCAAGGAAATCTCCAAAATCAAAGCTCTTTCGCGCCGGTCCAAGCCATGTGCTTTCATTCTTCCTATGGTCTATAGTCAGTGTCATAAAAAGTATTTATAACAATAAGGAACTGAATCGATGAAAGCCTCAGACTTAATGGTGCAATGCTTAGAAGAAGAAGGCATTGAGTATATATTTGGTGTTCCCGGCGAAGAAAATGCCGATTTCATGATGTCCCTAGAAAAATCAGAAAAAATCACCTTTGTACTGGTCAGGCATGAGCAGGGCGCTGCCTTTATGGCCGAGATTTACGGCCGACTAACGGGGAACCCCGCCGGCTGTTTGGGTACCCTAGGACCCGGTGCCACCAACTTGATCACCGGTGTCGCCGACTCGAATATGGACCGCGCGCCCATGCTCGTACTCACCGGCCAAGGCGCATCAACCCGCCTTCACAAAGAATCTCATCAAGTAATGAATGTGGTGGACATGTTCAAACCGGTCACTAAATGGGCTACCACAATCTGGCACCCAGAAAATATCCCTGAAATTGTCCGCAAAGCTGTGCGAGTAGCCCGCACAGAAAAGCCCGGTGCTGTGCATATTGAACTTCCAGAAGATATTGCAAAATTGCCAGTGAGCAAAGATCCCTTACCCGTGCACAAATTCCGTCGCCCAGTGCCCGCAGACAAGATTATGGACATGGCTTGGGAGCGTATTAAACAGGCAAAACGCCCAGTCATTATTGCCGGCAACGGTTGTATTCGTCGTCGAGCGAGTAAACAACTGCGCTTACTATGCGAGCAAACAGGTATTGGCGTAATAAGTACATTTATGGCCAAGGGTTGTGTTGATATGGACGCTCCCTACTGCCTATATACTATTGGCTTAGGCTCGAAAGACATTCCCGCCTGCGCCGTAGACGCCGCCGACTTAGTCATCACTCTGGGTTACGACATGGTGGAATATCACCCAAAACTCTGGAACGACCAGCACGCGAAACCCATCATTCACATAGATTTCCTACCTGCCGAAATTGACGAAGACTACCAGCCAGACATCGAAGTGGTCGGCGATTTAGCACACGCGCTGTGGATGCTCAATGAACGCGCCGAAGCCGATAAGAACTGGTCTTTTGATTTAGACCAACAGGCCGCCGTGAGAAGAGATATGACGGCCGAATTAGCCGCACATAAAGACGACCAAACTGAAAATGCTACTCGTCCTCAAAAAGCGATATGGGACACTCGCGAAGTGATGGGGCCTCACGACATTCTGCTATCAGATGTGGGCGCACACAAAATGTGGATTGCGCGACACTACCAATGTCACGAGCCCAACACCTGCCTCATCCCCAACGGTTTTTGCTCCATGGGATTTGCTCTGCCCGGCGCCATTGCCGCCTCTTTGATATACCCTGACCGCAAGGTTCTAGCCATCTGTGGCGACGGCGGCTTCTTGATGAATATGCAGGAAATGGAGACGGCGCGCCGCTTAAACCTCAATTTAACCGTAATGGTATGGGAAGATGGCGGTTACGGCCTAATTGGCTGGAAGCAAACCAATGAATTTGGCCGGCACACAGACCTCGCCTTTGGTAATCCAGACTGGGTGAAAATGGCCGAATCTTTTGGTTGGCACGGTCACTTGGTGCCAAAGTCAGAAGACCTGCAAGCCGTATTGAGACAGTCCTTCAATGAAGAAGGCCCCAGCCTAGTGGTGGTCCCCATTGATTATAAAGAGAATACCTTACTCACAAAGCGTCTAGGGGAGCTGACCTGCTCTATATGAGCGGATTACTAAAAAATCTAAGCTGACGAAACAAATGCAATGGAGTACTCTAAGTACACACGGCATTTTATGTATTTCGGATGAAACCACATCCGTTTGGAAACACCCTCCAAACGGATGTTTATAGGCTGGATTTAACATGGCGAAATATTCTGCAAAATTCACCAGGCCCACCCGCCAGGTACTAATTCTGACCCTGCTCATTCTCGCGCCATTCACCTCCTACGCGGAAGAGATTTACAAATCTGTCGACAAACACGGCAATATTACTTATTCCGACACGAAAACCAACAAGCAAGCGAAGAGCGTTAAATTGCCTGCGATTAACACTCAACCTGCGGTAAAACCTTCGTTCAATACTCAACAAAATCGCCCCCAAGAAAGCCTGAACTATCAGGTCGCCATATTGACCCCCGTGAATGGCGACACCCTGCACAACAATCAGCGCAGGATTAACGTCAATGTAAGCGTTCGCCCAGCCTTAAAACCCGGTTTTTATCTGCAGGCAATGCTCGATGGCATGCTGCATGGTCAAGCGGTGACCAGCGAGCATTTTACCGTGGGCGAGTTCGAGCGCGGCGAACATACCTTGAGTGTTGCGATCATCGATGCAAACGGCAAAATACTCACTCAATCACCCAGTATCACGCTATATGTTAAGCGCCCGTCCCTCAACTCACCTGCCCGCAAGGCCAAAGCTCAAAGCTGAATACCTGTATAGAGCTCGGCCTTAAGTTCCGATTCGGTGCATGCCCATGCACCAAAGTTCACCGCCGCACCAAGTTGGTGCAACTTCTGTAAGCTTAGTCTATGCTACTAAACGCAGCCCCAGTATTTACGCAGCTTTCAGACTTGGTAAGCATCTTGCTATAACAAGCCAGAAATCCGACCTTTAGATGCAGTATCCACCAAGGAGCCCAGAGCTGGGCGAGAGCATGAGCCGCGATTCAGCCTACAAGCAATTATTCGACAGTCTCAGTACCGCCGTCATCGTGGTAGATGGCAGCCTACACCTGCAACATCTCAATCCTGCAGCCGAAGTGTTGCTGGCAGTGAGTGCCGCACGAGTCACTGGCGAACCCATTACAAGCTTCTTCCACGAGTCTGAAAGCGCCGTAGCAGCCCTGCTGGATGCCAACAAACAATCACTCAGCTACACCAAGCGTCGCGCCCATTGGCAGTTGGTCAACGGCGAGAAGCTTACTGTTGATTACACCGTAACGCCCCTAGGAGACAGTGCGAGCCTGCTACTGGAAATACAGCCCCTAGATCGCTTGTTGCGCATCAGCCGAGACGAGTCTTTGATAGCCGCACAGGAAACCACACGCAATTTAGTGCGCGGCATGGCCCATGAAATTAAAAACCCTCTCGGCGGCATTCGTGGTGCGGCGCAATTATTGTCCCGCGAGCTGCCCAACCCAGAACTCACTGAATACACCAATGTGATTATCGAAGAAGCCGACCGTCTACGTAATTTGGTAGACCGTATGCTTGGGCCCAATCAACCGATGCAGTGCGAAGCTCTCAACATTCACGAAGTTTTAGAGCGCGTGGCCTCACTCATTAGAGCCGAAAATAACGACGCGCTGACGATCATTCGTGATTACGACCCCAGTATTCCGGATGTAGAAGCGGATAAAGAACAACTCATTCAAGCCACTCTCAATATTGTCCGCAACGCCATGCAAGCGCTGACAGAAAATCCGCCAAGCGGGGGTCAAAAGGGCACCATTACTTTACGCACTCGAGTACAACGGCACTTCACAGTGGGCACCTTGTATCACCCATTGGTGTGTCGTATTGAAATCGAAGACAACGGCCCAGGAATTAGTGACAAATTTATTAAAGAGATTTTTTACCCGATGATTTCGGGTCGTGCAGAGGGTACGGGTTTAGGTCTAGCCATTTCTCAGCAACTCGTTAGTCAACACCAAGGTCTAATAGAGTGCGAGAGCGTACCCGGCTGCACCCGTTTCTCAATTTACATACCCATGACTCCTCAGGATCAAGCTGAACAGGACATTCACCATGCAAGCACCAAATAAAGTTTGGATCATCGACGATGACCGATCCATCCGCTGGGTATTAGAGAAAGCGCTGCAGCAGGCGGGCATGGACACCGTGTGTTTTGAATCCGGCGACACCGCCCTCAAGCAGTTTGAAAATGACAAGCCTGATGTGGTTTTGAGCGATATTCGTATGCCCGGTGTTGACGGTCTCGCACTACTAAGCAACCTCAACCAACAATATCCAGAGATGCCCGTTATCATCATGACCGCTCACTCGGATTTAGACAGTGCCGTGGCGGCCTACCAGGGTGGAGCCTTCGAATATTTACCAAAACCTTTTGACATAGACGAAGCCGTAGCCGTAACTCGGCGCGCTTTAGCACACGCCGCCGAGCAGCGCTCTGAGCTACTCGATCAGGAGCCGGAAGTAGAAACAGAAATTATTGGCGAAGCACCCGCCATGCAAGAAGTGTTTCGCGCAATTGGTCGCCTGTCACAATCGAACATCACCGTATTAATCAACGGGCAGTCGGGTACCGGCAAAGAGTTAGTGGCTCAGGCCTTACATCGCCATAGCCCCCGTCGAATGCATCCATTTATCGCTTTGAATATGGCAGCCATTCCTAAAGACCTCATTGAGTCTGAACTCTTTGGTCATGAAAAAGGTGCCTTTACAGGTGCGGGCACCCAACGCCAAGGTCGCTTTGAACAAGCCAATGGCGGCACACTGTTTCTCGACGAAATAGGCGATATGCCCGCCGAGACACAAACACGATTGTTGCGTGTCTTAGCCGACGGTGAGTTTTATCGCGTGGGTGGCCACACCCCAGTGAAAGTGGACGTGCGAATTATTGCCGCCACCCATCAAAATTTGGAAAAGCTGGTGGCTGACAATCGCTTTAGGGAAGATTTATTTCACCGCCTAAATGTCATTCGCATTCACATCCCGACGTTGTCTGAACGCAAAGAAGACATTCCTAAATTGGCTCAATTCTTTTTTAAGAAAGCGGCTGTTGAGTTAGGAGTGGAACCTAAAATATTATTACCAAAAACTGAAGAGTATCTTTGCACCCTAGAATGGCAGGGCAATGTACGTCAGCTAGAAAATACTTGCCGCTGGATCACTGTGATGGCTTCTAGCCGTGAAGTACACATTGAAGATTTACCACCAGAGTTAATGCAAAACAGCAGCAGTGAATTGCCCACCATGGATTGGGACAAAGCCCTGCGTCACTGGGCAGACCAAGCTTTAGCGCGAGGTCAAAATGACATTCTCAGTGAAGCGGTGCCCACCTTTGAACGAGCACTTATAGAAACAGCCTTGAAACACACAGCGGGCCGCAAGCGAGACGCCGCCAACCTCTTAGGCTGGGGGCGCAATACACTTACACGCAAACTGAAAGAGCTGGGAATGTCTGAAAACGACAGCGAATAAAAAAGCGAGCGCTATGCCCGCATTAATAGTATTTCTTATACAAGCAAATGGCCACTGATTGGTAAATCTCTAATTCTGGGGCCGCCTGCAGCCACAATAGCATTAGTAACACTAGCGGCCACAGGTGGCACACCAGGCTCACCCACTCCGCCAGGTATTTCACTGCCTTGCAACAATGTCACGGTGATAGCCGGTGTTTGGTTTATTCTTAGCACAGGGTAATCATGGAAATTAGAATTCACTACCGCGCCGTTTTTCACCTTGATTTCACCCATGAGTGCGATACTCAAACCAAAAATTACAGCACCTTCCATCTGCGCCTCAACTCGGTCGGGGTTCACCACTAAACCGCAGTCAGCCACACAGTGCACTTCCTTCACTTCCACCTTGCCCTTCGATACCTTCACACGAGTTGCAATAGCAACGTAACTAACAAAACTGCGGTGAACCGCCAAACCCCAACCTTCATCCGCCGTTGTTTTACTTCCCCAACCGGCGCTGTCTGTTACGGCCACTACCGCCGCTCGGAAACGCGAAATATCTAAAGGGTGTTTCTCAATCGGCTCGCCATAATTGCCGTACTTTTTAACGCCTGATTGACTTAAATCAATCATGCGCTCAGAGCCCAGCAGCTCAAGCAACATCTCGCGGCTATCACGCCCGGCGGCTTGAGCTAATTCACCCACAAAACTGTTGATAGCAAAGCCATGCTGAATATTCGACACCGAACGCATCCAGCCAATACGAATATGAGTATCCGCACGATGGGTTTGTAAACGCAGGTTATCTAGTTCAAAGGGCATATCAACAAAACCCAATGACACTTCTCCGTCAGAAGCAAAATTGGCGTCTAAACTCCAATTGGAACTAATCGATGGGAAAGCGGTGCGCCCTTCCAAGGCAATCACCTTGCCGTTTTCATTTAATGCAGCTTTATACTGCTGCGCGCTAATTGCGTGATAGAAATCAAATTGAATATCATCTTCACGAGTCCACGTAACTTTTACTGGTTTACCACCAAGTTGTTTCGATAACAGCGCGGCTTCAACGGCGTAATCGGGCTTTGACTTCCGACCAAACGCTCCGCCAAGCAGGGTGACGTGAACGACGATTTTTTCCGGTGCCACTTCAAGTTTAGCCGCCACCGCATCTCGGGTTGCTTGAGGGTTTTGTGTGCACGTCCAAATTTCAATTCCCTGCTCATTCACTACGGCCGTTGCTATCGTGGGTTCCATCGGCGCATGTGCTAGATAGGGTACCGTGTACTGTGCGCTTACATGATGTGTATGTGCATCAAAAGCTCTATCGACATCCCCCTTAGAGCGCACTACCCGACCATCGCTTTGTAAGCTCTTCTTCAGGGTTTCCATGTACTCATCAGAATCATGCGTACCGTTGGCGCCGGCGTCCCATTCCAGTTTAAGTTTTTCTCGGCCTTGATTGGCCGCCCAAGTATTATCGGCAATAACCGCGACACCGGGCAGAGCATTAAATGCGGCCGGCAGAGGTGTTGGTTCAATGGTCAGAACCGCTAACACGCCCTTCACTGCTTTCGTCGCTTTGCTGTCAAGGGTCTTCAAATGTCCACCCACTACCGGGCACCGTTGAATACTGGCGTAAACCATTCCCGGCAAATCTACGTCGATACCAAACTCGGTATCACCGGTAACAAAGTTTTGTAAATCAACCACTGGCACCGGCTTGCCGATGTATTTGAAATCGTCGCTCGATTTTAAAGTGAGTTCAGCCAGCTTAGGAACCGGCAACAACGCAGCAGCAACGGCAACATCGCCAAAGCCCAAGTTTTTACCTGTGGGTTTGTGAATAATTTTATGTTGATTTGCGAAACACTCCTGCACGGGAACCTGCCATTGATTGGCCGCCGCCTGTACTAACATTGCGCGCGCAGCGGCACCCATTTCTCGCATTTTAGAATAGAAATCGCGAATACTATTGGAACCATCAGTGTTTTGGCTGCCATATTTATTGTTTGCCAAACCCTGAACCACAGTGATTCTCTGCCAATCGGCTTCCAACTCATCGGCTACCACTTGTGGCAGCCCCGTGCGAATGCCCTGTCCCATTTCCGAGCGATGGACCACAATATACACTTGACCGTCTGGACTGATTTGAACAAATAAATTAAACGCTAAAGCCTCACTTGGTGTACCCGGCGGCACATCAATGAGCTTATTCGCCTGGCCAGAGACATTCAAACTCGCCCCCAGCATAATGCCTCCTGACACTAAGCCGGTGAACTGCAAAAATTGCCGGCGATTGACCTGAGAAATAGTTTCCATGATTATTTCGCCTCCTGAATTTCAACGGCACGTTTAATGGCGCTGCGGATTCGAGGGTAAGTGCCACAGCGACAAATGTTGCCCGCCATGGCGGTATCAATATCGGTATCACTCGGTGCAGCATTGTAGGCGAGTAAGGCGGAAGCGCTCATGATTTGGCCTGACTGACAGTAACCGCACTGAGGCACATTGTGTTCAAGCCAAGCCTGCTGCACCGGGTGAGAACCGTCAGCGGACAAACCTTCAATTGTGGTGAGTTCACTGCCTTCTGCCGCCGCCAGCGGAGTGACGCACGAACGTATTGCCTGCCCATTCAAATGGATCGTACAAGCCCCACACAGGCCTTTACCACAACCAAACTTGCTACCCTTCAACTTCAAAATATCACGCAAGGCCCATAGGATGGGCATCTCCGGGTCGGCGTCGAGAGAGTGTATTTCACCATTAATATTTAGCTTCATCATGATTGTGTTTTCCTTACCGGCTGCGATTTTCCGAAAATATTGAGGGCTAGCGAGAGAGCTCTCGATTGAGTTCTTCCACCGTATCAATGTCAGTTTTGGCTGACTCCATCGGCAGAGCTAAAATATCACTAGCATAGCGACTTATTATTTTTTTTGCCCCACGATCTCCGCCCAGCCGCTTAAGTTCAGTAAAATAACGGGCGGGAAACAGAGCGGGCACACCCAGTGTTGCGCCGTAATTCGCACAAACAATCTGAGCATCCCGAATATTATGGGGGGTAGAAGACCAAGCAGCAATCATCAACTGCAAGTCTTCAAGGCTAATGTTTACTTGATCGACCAGCAACACGAGTACTGCGTCTGTCTGCTTCGGCATGCTGGCCATACCCGCAGCCAATGAGCTTCCCATACCTTCCGACCAGCGCTCGTGGTAATGGGTACTTAGACCGGGCCGCTGAAATAATGTGTGCGACTCAGCTCGGATACGTTTGGCATTTGCGCCAAGTACCACATGAATTGCCTCAGGCGTAACGCGCTCAGCGAGCGTCACTGCTCTAGACAGCAATGTTTGTCCTTTGAACATGGCCAACTGTTTACACCCCTGAAAACGACGGCTTTCACCCGCTGCTAAAATCAGAGTGTGTACATGGGGTTTTTTTTCTATTCTTACCACTCTCTTGGTTACCCCTTAATAAGCCCTACTTTCAGGTCATTGGCCTGATAAATAACCTTGCCCCGATGAATAACTCGACCGTTGGCAATACCCATAGCGAGTGGTTTTTTGATCACGCGCTTAATGTCCAACTCATAGTGAATACTGCCTGCGTCTGGGTATATTTGACCACTGAATTTCACTGTGCCAACTCCTAGTGCACGACCTCGTCCTGGCAAGCCCGACCAGCCCAGAAACACCCCCAAGAGTTGCCATAAGGCGTCAAGCCCTAAGCAGCCAGGCATGACTGGGTCACCCTTGAAATGGCAGGCAAAAAACCAATGGTCCGGATTAATCTTCAAATCTGCGCTGAGCTGGCCTCGATTAAACTCTCCTCCCGTGTTCGCAATGTTGGTAATTTGATCCACCATCAACATCTGCTCACTGGGAAGCTGGGCATTACCTTCACCAAAAAATTGCCCTGCTGACATTTCTAAAACCTGTGACGGCGTAAACTGCATTTTCCACGCTCCCAACCTAAAAAAGAAGCGCCTGAGCTTAGCAAACACAGTAATTATCTATTGTATAAATCGGACCTGAAACGAGTAAAGAGCGATCGAGGGCTCAGAAGTAAGCTCTTCTTATATTCTCTCAGCAAATGCGCTTGGTCAAAGAAGCCCAAGTCAGCCGCCGTTTTTAAGGAGCTACTGGGGTCCTTAAACAATGCTCGACACGCGGCTTGAACCCGAACTGTTTGGGAAAAAGTCTTTGTACTCAAACCAATATAACGCTGAAACAAACGATTCAGATGACGACGGCTGAGCCCCACTTTCTCAGCCAGCACGTTCACATTCACAGCACCCAGTGATTGGTACACCTCACTTAAGGCCCGATCAAAGGCCTGAGTTGCACTTGGCTGAACCCGCTCTAACAGCCATTTTTCACACTCCTCTGCACGCTCAGCAAAGCTGGCTTTCATGAAAATAGGCTGCTGCAATTGAGCAAACTGGCGACAGGGCCAATAGTTTCCATCCACAAAACGATCTGTGATGCCGCTGATATCTTCCTGAAAAAAGTACCGCAAAGTACCAGGGAAGAACTGGATACCAAAGTACTTACCCGGCTCTGGTATTGGAAGCTCTAAAGTTTTAGTTTGGGCGCCCCGAAGATGCACAGAGTTAGGACCAATAAAAACGGCCTGGGTACCATCTGGAATCATTGGGTAGAGCGTTGGCCGAGTGGCGGTGATTTGCAAGAACGAATGAACAATACCGGAGAGAGGTCCACTGGCCGTTCGCTGCTGAAGCGACAAAGCAAATCTCGACAAGCCTGACTCGGTGAGTAAGGGCTGGAATAATTCGTAGCGTGAGCCCATAAGTTGCATCCCTCTACTCACCGTGAACTTAAAGCACCTTGCCACGCCCCATAGAAAAAAACCACCCGGAGGTGGTTTTTAGCATTCAATCAGTCAATTGTACTTAGTTAACAGATTGACCTTCTTCAGCCGCTTGACCTTGATCGGCTTCAGCTTGCTGGCGAGCCTGATTCACGGCCTGAACAAACAGAGCGTCAAAATTGATCGGTGGCAACATCAGTGCTGGGAATGAACCCTTAGTCACTACATTGTCGATCGCCTCACGTGCATAAGGGAACAGAATGTTCGGACAGGTAGTGTTCAGCACTTGAGCCAAAGCTTGATTTTCAAGCCCTGCCACCAAGAACAAGCCTGCTTGCTGGACTTCGACCAAGAACGCGGTGTCTTCACCCACTTTAACGGTGACAGTCAATGTCAGCACGACTTCGTAGTTTGAATCGTCAATTTTGTTGGTTTTGGTGTTCAGCTCTTGATTAACTTTTGGCTGCCACTGCTGCTTAAATGCCTCGACACCAAGAGGAGCTTCATAAGAGAGGTCTTTCAGGTAGATGCGCTGTACATTGAATTGCTGCTGTGGCGCTTCTTGCTCTGCGCCTGCCGCTGCTTCGGTGTTGTTTTCTTCAGCCATGATAGTGCCTTTAATAATCTATTTTTTTTGATTGTCTTGGGTTCGTTTTTACGCGAATACCAAGGTTTATTGGGGTGCTGGGTGTAAATTCAACCCTGAGCAACCTCTAATTCTAAAAGTTTGTCGAGCTTGCCGCTGCGGTCCAAGGCCCAAAGGTCGTCAAAACCACCTACGTGCTGCTTGCCAATCCAGATTTGCGGCACCGTCTGGCGTCCACTTTTCTGCATCATTTCACTGCGCAATTGAGGTTGGCGGCTCACGTCAATATCTTTAAAAGCGGCGCCCTTGTTCTCGAGCAAACGCTTGGCTCGCACGCAGTAAGGACAGTAAGGGGTCGTGTACATCGTTACTTTTGACATAGGCTTATTTCTGCACCACAGGTAAGTTCTGAGATTGCCACTCACTCATGCCGCCTTCTAGACGGCATACCTCAAATTCTAACTCTTTCAGCGTGCGCCCAGCATTGCCAACGTGCTGACCCATTTTGTCGACTAAGATCAAAGTTTTTGGCTTGTGGCGATTCAGCTCACTGCTGCGCTCAGCCAGTTTTCCATGGGGGATATTCAAGGCATCGACTATATGCCCGGCCTTATATTCAGCCTCATCACGCAGGTCAACCAAGATGCCTTCGTCACGATTCAGCATCCGCGTGGCTTCATGAGCGCTAACACCGCGCCCTCCTTTAGCCTTCTCTCGCCACATATACACATACACCAACAACAATAAGGTGCTGACCAATAACCACTGCTCACTGACAAATACAAAAAAATCCACGGTTTTGCTGTTCCTTACAATCGTCTTAAGGAGAACGGTGCCTAGCACTGTCCGAAAAGCGGCGAAGTATACACCTTAGTCTATTTCTTAACCATCACTCCGATGAATGGCGATAAAAGCCGCAAACCTGTAGAATTCAGCCTTCCTGTTTCCCCCCACCTCACGAGTGAATTGTTAACCACCATGACTGACGCTAAAAAACCGCTTGTTTTACTGATTCTGGACGGCTTTGGCTATTCTGAGAGCACCGAACACAACGCCATCTATTCTGCCAAGACGCCTATCTTTGATGCTCTCTGGGCCGACAAAAAGAAAACTTTGATTCACACCTCCGGTTTGGAAGTGGGCCTTCCAGAAGGGCAGATGGGCAACAGCGAAGTGGGCCATATGACCCTAGGCGCGGGCCGAGTGGTATACCAAAACTTCACGCGAATTAACAAAGCCATCTCCGACGGTGACTTTTTCGACAACGCAGTTTACATCAGCGCCATCGACAAGGCCGTGAAAGCCGACAAAGCCGTGCACATCCTCGGCCTGATGTCCTCTGGCGGTGTTCACAGCCACACCGACCACCTTTTGGCGATGGTCGACATGGCCGCCCAACGCGGCGCCAAAGAAGTGTATATACATGCCATGTTAGACGGTCGCGATACACCGCCCCGCAGTGCCGAAGCGCCCTTAGCTGCTGCTGATAATAAACTGCGTGATTTGGGCATTGGTCGTGTCGCCAGCCTATGTGGTCGTTTCTTTGCCCTAGACCGAGATCAACGCTGGGATCGAGTTCAAAAAGCCTATGACCTATATACCAGTGGTGCCGCGGAGTATGACGCTGAAACCGCCCAAGCCGGCTTGGACGCCGCTTATGAGCGTGGCGAAAATGACGAGTTTGTTGAAACAACTGTCATTGTGGGTGAAGGCGAAACCGTCGCCACCATCAACGACGGCGATGCAATAATGTTCATGAATTTCCGCCCAGATCGCGCTCGACAGATCACCCGCGCGTTTGTCGACGACAACTTTGATGGCTTTGAGCGTGAATTGCGCCCTGAACTGTCCGACTTCGTCATGACCACAGAATATGCAGCCGACATAGACACCCCTTGTGCCTTTCCACCCGTGCCGCTAATAAACTCAATGGGCGACTACCTCTCGCAACATGGGCGCCGTCAGCTGCGCATTGCCGAGACTGAGAAATACGCCCACGTCACTTTCTTCTTTAGCGGCGGTCAGGAGTCGCTCTACGAGGGAGAAGACCGTATCTTGGTGCCTTCACCCAAGGTGAAAACCTACGACCTTCAGCCTGAAATGAATGCCCCTGAAGTCACCAGCAAGCTCATTGCCGCCATTGAGTCTGAGCAGTACGACACCATTATCTGCAACTACGCCAACTGCGACCAGGTCGGTCACAGCGGCGTATTTGACGCGGCCGTAAAGGCCGTAGAAGCCGTGGACGAATGCCTAGGGCAAGTACTTGAAGCCATAGCAAAGGCGGGCGGCGAGGCATTAGTGACCGCTGACCACGGCAACGTGGAAGAGATGTTTGATGCTGTGTCTGGCCAAATCAGCACTCAACACTCCACACTTCCTGTGCCGTTTGTGTATGTGGGCCCACGGGATTTAACACTGCTAGAAGGCGGCTCACTGGCCGATGTTGCACCCACGATGCTCGCGCTGATGGACTTAGAACAGCCGAAGGAAATGACCGGCAAGTGCTTGGTTCAAATACAATAAATAAGGTCCTAAAAACTACGCGGCGGCTGGGATTTGTCCTCCTGGCTGCGGTTTTCTTAGCACCCATTCCCCTCGGCGCTCAATCGAACTCTGTACAGTCATCCGAGGCCGACTATCAACGTCGCCTCAAAGCTTTAAAAACCCAAATGGGTTCATTAGGCAAGGAGTTGAATCGTGCGAAGGGGGATCGCGGTGAACTGCAAGGTGAGCTGCAGGCCGCGGAGCAATCTATAGGCAAACTCAACCGAGCGCTCACCCAAACAAAAAAAGATCAAAATTCCCAAACTCGCAAGCTAGTTCAGTTACGAAGCCAGCGTACATCGCTGCGCAGCGATAAAAAAGCACAAGAGGCGCATATCAGCGAGCAGATACGCGCCGCTTACAAACTAGGCCAGCAGGGTAATATCAAGCTGCTACTGAACCAGGAAGCGCCTGAAGATGTTAGTCGTATTTTGCGATACTACGACTACTTCCTCGAGGCTAGAGCGGAGAAACTCGACGCCTATCGCCATACCCTGCATGAACTTGATCTGCTCGAACCGAAAATTGAAGATGAGTCGCAAGCCTTGGAGAAAACCAAACGAGCTCTGCTGCGACAACGCACGGCACTCAATACAAGCCAGGACGAACGCCAAGCGACACTCGCTCGATTAAGTAAATCCATCAAATCAAAAGACGCAAAACTCAAGACATTAAACGAAGACCAAAATCGCCTGCAGCAATTGCTGCAAAAGGTGGCCACCGCCATTGCGAACTTGCCTGTAAAAGGGGCCTCTGTCCGCAAAAAACTCGGCGCACTCACCTTGCCTGTAAGCGGAAAAATTGCCCAATCTTTTGGCGCGCCCCGCGCTGATGGGAAAATGCGTTGGAACGGTTTGCTGATCACCGCGGCGGAAGGCAGCGATGTAAGCGCCATTCACCACGGCCAAGTAGTGTTTTCAGACTACCTGAAAAGTTATGGTTTATTATTGATTGTCGACCACGGCAATGGGTATATGAGCCTGTATGCCCACAATCAAAGCTTGTTACGCGATACCGGCGACTGGATTGAAGCGGGTGAAGTGATTGCGGCGGTGGGCAACAGCGGAGGCCAAAGTCGAACAGGTTTATATTTTGAATTGCGACATAAGGGAAAGCCCATAAACCCCGTAAATTGGTTTAAAGCGGGTTAAATGACCCTAAATCAGCCCTCAAAACTAATAAACGCGCAAGTATCACGACATCATTCAGTGCTAGATAACGAATTTATTGCCTCAGCACAGGTCTACAATAAAGCGTACTTGGAATATACTCATACCCAGCGCACTTCAGGAGTTTAAGTACTATGTCAATTTTCACCTCAAAGGCCGCTCGGGGCCATTACAGCCTTAGCGCTTTAGCCTTGAGCCTCTGTCTGAGCGGCACCGCTTTCGCCGACAATAAAAGTGCCGATACAGCACCCACTGTACCGCCGATCACCAATGAAAAGACCCGCGACGCACTGCCACTAGAAGATTTGCGCACCTTTACCAAGGTTTATGACCACATACGCCGCGGCTACGTGAAAGATGTTGACGACTCCAAGCTCCTCGAATACGCCATAAAAGGCATATTGTCTGAGCTAGACCCTCACTCCGCCTACCTCGACGCGTCCTCCTTCGATGACCTACAGATGAATACCACTGGCGAGTTTGGTGGTTTGGGAATGGAAGTAGGAATGGAAGACGGCTTTGTTAAGGTAGTGTCTCCCATTGACGACACCCCTGCCGACAAAGCGGGTATAGAAGCGGGCGACCTAATTATCAAACTCGACACCAAGTCGGTAAAAGGCATGAGTTTGAGTGACGCGATCAGTGAAATGCGCGGCCCCAAAGGCAGCACCATCAACATCACCGTGGTGCGAGAGGGCAAAGACGGCCCATTTGATGTAGTACTCACCCGCGATACCATTAAAGTGAAAAGTGTTCGTACCCGCCTACTGGAAGACGATGTGGGTTACGTACGTATTGCCCAGTTCCAAATTGCCACCGGCGAAGACATGGCCGATGCCGTGCAAACCATGCTGGAAGAGAACCCAGAACTCAAAGGCATAGTGCTCGACCTGCGCAACAACCCCGGTGGGGTCTTACAGGCCTCAGTGGCCGTGGTAGACGCATTCCTACAAGAAGGCCTAATTGTCTACACTGAAGGCCGTGCACCTAACTCAGAGGTTCGTTTCAGCGCTAGCCCTGGCGACATCACCCACGGCCTGCCTTTGGTTGTGCTGATTAATGACGGCTCTGCCTCTGCTTCAGAAATTGTCGCCGGCGCCCTGCAAGACCATAAACGCGCGGTCATAATGGGCACCGACAGTTTTGGCAAAGGCTCGGTGCAAACCGTTATCCCCATTAGCGATGAGCGGGCAATTAAACTCACCACCGCTCTGTATTTCACACCCAGTGGCCGCTCAATCCAAGCCAAGGGCATACAACCCGATATATTGGTTGAACGGGCCCGAATCACTGCCATCAAGCCGCGCAGTCGAATTACAGAGGCCGATCTCAGCGGTCATTTAGACAATGCCAGCGGCAGCAAGGAAAGCTCCTCATCAGACCGAATTGCCAAGCAGGCAGAGCGAAGTGATGAGTTGTTTAACCGCGACAATCAATTATTCGAAGCCCTAACATTACTGCGCGGCCTGCATATTTTCGGTCAACACTCCCAAGTTTCAGCGCAAACCATCGCTAAGGCCGCGGGTGACAGCAGCACCGACACTGACTCAAGCGAACTTGACGAAAAACCCTGATGAAAACGGCCCATACTCGCAAGAATGACTACAGCTAATCGACCAAGCCTCAACACCTCAATTATTAAGGGGGTATTGAGGCTATTATTGCCTCTCTCAATGCTCGCCCACGGCACACAAGCCGCCGAGGCTTCCGAGCCAGGCTACAGCCCGCCCACAAAGGCCCGAATCGCCATCATTATTGATGACATTGGTTACCACTACGGCCATGGAAAGCGCAGTATCAACCTACCAGGCGCCGTAACGCTCGCGGTTATTCCATTTACACCCAATGCCACTCGTCTTGCTAATCTAGCCCACAAACAGGGCAAAGAACTGATGCTGCATGCGCCGATGTCCAACATCAAGGGTACGCCAATGGAACCCGGTGCGCTCACCGAGGATATGAACCGTGAAACCTTTATATCGCGGCTGCGTGAGAGTATAGATTCTGTGCCCCACATTCAGGGGCTAAACAACCACATGGGTAGCTTACTCACCCAGCAGGCACCCGCCATGTCGTGGTTAATGGGCGAGCTAAAAGCCCAACAACTGTATTTTGTCGACAGCCGCACTTCAGCCGATAGCGTAGCATGGCAAAGCGCCCGCAATCAGGCCCTGCCCACCTTGAAACGAGACATTTTTCTCGACCATGAGCGCAACGAGGCTTTCATTGAGCGACAATTTCAAAGGTTGCTAAGAATTGCGACGAGCCAGGGGCAAGCCGTAGGGATCGGCCACCCTTATCCCGAAACGCTCGCTTATCTAACAAAAGCGATCCCCGAACTTAACTTACTGAATATTGAGCTGGTCTCCATATCGTCTCTATTGACAAACTCAAGCCCCGAGCCACCTCAAGAACCCGCCCCCATTCCGTTTTATTTGGCACCTCAAGATTACGAAAATCCGGCGCCTCTTTTCCCGTATATGCACCTAGGTACCGCCGCAAGCATCAAATTACTCGCAGAGTAAGGAATATGCGCTACGCTTAAGCCAGTGAATACCGCATGTACATCGGCGAAAAGGCATTAAAAACATTGCTCTCACCCAGAAAGCGGGTAAAGTTAGAGCAACAAAAACAGCGGAGTTGATGTTATGACCATGATGTCAAACAGGAACGGTGAAAGTGAAACTCACGCCATCCGTAACCAGCGTTTTTTCCAAATGGAACACTATTGGTATTACACCACTCGAGAAGGTGTGAATATCGGCCCATTTGACTCCTGCATTCAGGCCGAGCAAGGCGTCGCAGAATTTATAGAGTTTATTTGCGCTGCAGACGACAAGGTTGTGCAAGCCTTTAAACAGTGTGCGAGAGTTGCGGCATAAGCCACAAGCTCTCCGCTTCGCAAGTATTAAAAAGCCACTCGCTAGCGTCACTCTTAAGACACTAGCAAGTGGTTTTTCTGCTTGAATTATGTACAATTTTCCTCGACATTTAGCCCCACACTCTCTATAGTGCGCCCCCTTGTGTACACCCTCAGGCGCTAAAGGCAACTGCCGGTATACATCCTATACTTGTAAGCTTCCAGGAAGACTCCCTTGATATCTACCGCAAACATCACCATGCAGTTTGGCGCTGAGCCTTTGTTTGAAAACATCTCCGCCAAATTCGACAACGGCAATCGCTATGGCCTAATTGGCGCCAATGGCTGCGGTAAATCAACCTTCATGAAAATTCTCAGCGGTGAGCTAACGCCTACCTCCGGAAACGTTTCGGTCACTCCGGGCTACAAAGTAGGCACACTCAGCCAAGACCAATTTGCCTTCGAGCAATACAGTGTCGTGGACACGGTTATCATGGGCGATGTAGAGCTGTGGAAAGTTAAGCAGGAGCGCGACAGCATCTATGCACAGACCGAAATGTCTGATGAAGCCGGCATGAGAGTTGCTGAGCTCGAAACCCAATTTGCAGAGATGGATGGCTACAGCGCCGAAAGTCGCGCCGGCGAAATATTGCTGGAAGCTGGTATTGAAGAAGAATTTCATTTCGGCCTAATGCAGCAAGTGGCACCCGGCTGGAAGTTGCGAGTTTTACTGGCCCAGGCTCTGTTTGCCAACCCTGAAATTTTACTGTTGGACGAGCCCACTAACAACTTGGACATCGACACAATCAACTGGCTAGCAACAGCGTTAAATCAACGCAAAAGCACCATGATTATCATCTCTCACGATCGTCACTTTTTGAATTCCGTCTGTACTCACATGGCCGACATAGACTACGGCGAGCTGCGCGTTTATCCAGGGAACTACGAATATTTTGTTGCCGCATCAACCTTAATTCGCGAGCAACTAGAAACAGAGAATTCGAAAAAAAGCGCAGAGATAGACGAACTACAAGCCTTTGTGAATCGTTTTTCTGCCAACGCATCAAAGGCTAAGCAGGCCAGCTCCCGCGCCAAGAAAATGGACAAAATAGTTCTCGACGAAGTGAAAGCCTCAAGTCGCGCCACGCCATCCATCAGCATGAAGCAGTGTAAAAAATTACACCGCCAGGCCTTAGTTCTAGAAAATGTGGCTCACGGTTTTGACGGCGAAAGTTTATTCAGCAAGGGCAATTTAATATTGGAAGCCGGTGCTAAGCTTGCCGTAATTGGCGGCAACGGTGCTGGTAAGACGACCTTCCTGCGCTGTCTGGTCAATGAAATCAAAGCAAACGAGGGCCTTGTAAAGTGGTCTGAGAATGCCATTGTGGGTTATTGCCCTCAAGATAGCACAAGTGATTTCGACAGTGACCTGACCTTGTTTGAGTGGATGTCACAATGGCGCACACCCAAACATGACGACCTAATGGTACGGGGCATGTTAGGCCGCCTACTCTTCACCGCCGATGACGCTAACAAGAAAGCGCGAGTGTGCTCCGGTGGAGAAAAAAACAGACTGCTCTTTGGCAAACTAATGATGATGGACACCAATGTACTCATCATGGACGAGCCAACAAACCACCTAGACATGGAAGCCATTGAAGCACTCAATAGCGCTCTAGCCCAATATGAAGGCACTTTAATATTTGTTAGTCATGACCGTGAATTTGTCTCATCTCTCGCCACACGAGTGGTGGAAATAAAAGATCAGCAGGTGATTGATTACCAAGGTACTTATGATGAGTATTTAGCGAGCCAGACCGACATACAACGCGTAGCGTAGTACTCGAGACCCACAACTCTAAGCTTTCACCCGACCCATTGCACTCTGGAGCAAGCGTTCCGTTTTCACAATGGCTCGGGTGTGAGTGCCACTGCCGGCTAGGCCGCCATTGTCGTGTAGCTCAACTTCAAATTTGTACAACTTGCCTTCCATCCCTTTAAACACTGCCAGCGCCTTAACCTCTTCATCATTAGGCGTTGCAGCCAAATGATTGATACTGACGTTAACCCCAACCGATAATTCACCCTCACCTAATAGGGGTTTCATTAGACGAGCCGCGGCCAGCTCCATAAGCGCAACCATTCTGGACGTTGCCAGTACCGCCGGAAAAGCATCTTGCTCATCCGCTGAAAGTGCCGATGCTAAATCCTTAGTTTCTACGCTATAGGTCAATTCCAACTTACTATCGAGGTCCAACTGCATCTCCTAAAATTATATGTGATAAAAGCCTGAGAATAGATTTGGACAGTGCGCCAGTCAGCTTACAAGCGCATCTCAATCCCTTGCGCAGCCATATACTCTTTAGCTTCCATCACCGAATACTCGCCGAAATGAAATATACTCGCCGCCAAAACCGCATCGGCTTTGCCTTCGATTACCCCATCGGCCAAGTGTTGTAAATTTCCCACTCCGCCAGACGCAATCACCGGGATATCAACACAGTCACTAATAGCCCGAGTAATATCCAAATCAAATCCGTTTTTGGTGCCGTCGCGATCCATGCTGGTGAGCAGAATTTCACCGGCACCAAACAGAGCCATTTTTTCCGCCCAAGCAATGGCGTCAATACCTGTGGGATTGCGGCCCCCGTGAGTAAATATCTCCCAGCGGTTTAACTCCCCCGGCGCACTCACTTTTTTAGCATCAATTGCCACGACAATACACTGTGCGCCAAAACGATCGGAGGCAGCCCGAACAAAATCAGGATTTGTCACTGCCGCAGAATTAATTCCAACCTTATCAGCGCCGGCGTTTAGCATGGTGCGAATATCATCTACCGTGCGAATACCGCCACCCACCGTTAAGGGGATGAACACCTCACTGGCCATACGCTCAACCGTATGCACCGTCGTCGCGCGGCCTTCATGAGTGGCGGTGATGTCGAGAAAAGTGATTTCATCTGCGCCTTGCTCATTGTAACGGCGGGCCACTTCTACTGGGTCGCCTGCGTCTCGAATATCAACGAACTGCACGCCCTTAACAACGCGACCGTTATCGACATCCAAACAGGGAATAATACGTTTTGCTAATGCCATTAAATCGTTTCCACACTATTGTGATTAAGATCCCACTCTGAAAAGTTGCGCAAGAGCTGCAAACCCGCCGTGTGGCTTTTTTCAGGGTGAAATTGCACCGCAAATACGTTGTCTTTGCTCAAGGCTGCCACAAACTCTTTACTGTAATCGCAGCTGGCGGCAATGGCATGACTCGACACGCTCTCGCGCTCAACATAAAAACTGTGCACAAAGTAAAAACGCGAGCCCTGCTCAATACCCTGCCATAAGGGATGTGCAGATTGCTGCTGCACTTGGTTCCAACCCATGTGCGGCACCTTTAAATGCAGCCCCGTCGCGTCGTGTAACTTGGCACCAAAGAAGCGAACCTTGCCTTCGAGCAAGCCCAGGCAACTGACGCCCTGGTTTTCTTCAGAGTGCTCTAGCAGCGCCTGCATACCAACACAAATTGCTAGCAGCGGCTTGCCACTGGCGATAAATTCGGCAACTACTGCATCGACACCCGTATCGCGTATCGCCGCAACACAATCGCGAATAGCACCGACACCGGGAAAAATAACTCGGTCTGCACTGCGCACTACCTCAGGGTCTGCACTGATCACCACTTCCGCCGTGGGTGCGACATGTTCAAGCGCACTGGCCACTGAGTGCAAGTTACCCATGCCATAATCTATAACAACAATTTTATTGGAACTCATAAGCTGCCTTTAGTAGAAGGCATTATGCCAGCCATGCGAGGGTCTTCTTCCAGGGCCATGCGCAGGGCGCGACCAAATGCTTTAAACACAGTTTCAATCTGATGGTGAGCATTGAAGCCACGCAGGCAGTCAATGTGCAGGCTTACGTTGGCGTGATTTACGAAACCCTGAAAAAACTCCCAAAACAACTCAGTATCAAAGTTACCCACCCGTTTTTGGGTAAAAGGGACCTCCATCACCAAGCCAGGGCGACCAGAAAAATCAATGACCACCCGAGATAAGGCTTCGTCCAGCGGCACATAGGCGTGCCCATAACGACGGATGCCCTTTTTGTCACCCAGCGCTTTATCAATGGCCTGACCGAGGGTAATGCCAATATCTTCAACGGTATGGTGGTCATCAATATGGGTATCGCCTTTACAGCGAACGGTCATGTCAATCATGCCGTGACGGGCAATTTGGTCCATCATGTGCTCTAGAAAGGGAACACCTGTGTCAAAACTCGCCTTGCCTTTACCGTCCAAATTAACAGTAACGTCTATCTGGGTTTCAAGGGTGTTGCGACTCAGCTTTGCTGCGCGCTCCGACATAATGGTCTCCGTTGCCGTAAAAAATTGAAACGGGATTATATCGCTTGCAGGCCAAGGCACGCCAGTAGAGAGACGTATGATTACACCTTAAAGCACGCCTAGAAGCCTAGTGGATGCCCTGATTGAGATTTTGGACGGTAAATAGCTGATCAAATTTCGCCATACCTAGGAGCTTTCCTAGCCGAGACGGACAATTCACAATCAGCATATTGTCTTTGTTCAGACCCGCAAAATCCCGCAGAATCAATAGCATTCCCAAACCACTACTGTCGATTCCAACGCAGCGTTGTAAATTGACCGCATAGCGCTCACATTTCGGGGAAGATTCATAGACTGAACGAAACTCACGATGGATATCTAGGCTGAGACGGCCCACTATATCAATCACCAAACCACGGTTATTAGCCGTTAATCTGGCGCTTACTTTTTTATCATTCACGCACTTAGACCCACGATTATTGGTTTTTTTATCCGGTCCGATGGCATGTGTTGTTCTTTGGAAGGCTGACTGATCTCTCCTGAGCAGGGCTACAACCAAGCCTGATTGTCACCAATTTCAATACAAATAGGAAGGGTATTAGCGCATTAAATCGCCAAATGACTGATAGTTCACAAATAAGCGGGCACAATAAGGCCTCGTAATTGGCCTTGGCGCCAGCGCGGCCCTATAATCGGGCCATTCAATCAGCGCCAACTTTTGTATTAGCATGGCCTGAATCACTTGCCAAGCTAACACTTTATGACCGCACTCCAATCTATTGAAGCCAACACGTCGCTTGTTCACAAACTCTCAAAAGATACGGTGCCAAATGCCGCCGCTTATGAGGGCGATACCTTTAATATCTGTTTGCTGGGCTACCGCAGCCACCCCCATGTGGGTGGCCAGGGTATCTACATCAATTATTTGAGCAAGGCCTTGGTTGACCTTGGCCATAAAGTGGACGTTATATCAGGGCAACCATACCCTGAACTCGACCCCAGAGTGAACCTGATCAAAATGCCCAGCCTGGACCTGTTTGCGGCCAAAGATCACGTTACAGCCCTCCGGCCACGTCACCTCAAGTCTTTCAGTGATACTTTTGAGTGGTTTACCATGCTCACTGGCGGCTTTGCTGAGCCTTATACCTTTGGTCGGCGTGTGGTTAAGTATCTAAAGAATCAAAGCCATCAGTACGACATTGTTCACGACAACCAGTGCTTAGCCTATGGCCTGCTCAGCTTACAGACCTCTGGCTTGCCTACGGTGGCCACAGTACACCACCCCATAACCCGTGATCGAAGACTCGCCCTAGACGCCGCCCAAAACTGGAAGCAGCGTCTGTTAATTCGTCGCTGGCACTCCTTTTTGAATATGCAGGCCAGCGTAGTCAAAAAGCTCAAGCACATAATTACTGTTTCAGAGCAGTCTCGAGAGGATATTGCCTCGGAATTCAAAAGGCCGATCGAAACCATTGATCTTATGTACAACGGTATCGACACCGAGGTGTTTTGCGCCCTTCCCCATATTGAGCGTGAAGAACATCTTTTAATTACCACCGCTTCAGCCGACCAGCCTCTAAAAGGGCTGCGCTATTTACTGGAAGCCCTCGCGCTGCTGCGTCCTCAATATCCAGAACTCAAGCTTCTGATCATTGGAAAACTACGCTTAGGCGGTGATACTGAGAGACGACTGCAAAAACTCCAACTAATGTCAGCAGTAGAGTTTGTCTCTGGCATCAGCACGGAAAGCCTAGTGGAGCACTACAATCGGGCGACGATGGCTATTTCTCCCTCGCTTTATGAAGGCTTTGGTTTACCGGCCGGTGAAGCTATGGCCTGTGAAACCCCGGTAATCTCCAGCGATGGCGGCGCATTACCCGAAGTTGTGGGCGATGCAGGTTTAATTGTACCTAAGGCCAACGATCTGGCCTTAGCCGAGGCTATTGAGCATATGCTCAAGCACCCTGATAAACGGCGAGCTTTTGGCCTTGCAGGCCGCCAACGTATTCAAGAGAAGTTCAGCTGGGCCGTAAAAGCCCGGCGCCTTAGTCACTACTACAACAACATAATTAAGGCCCAAACGACTAAATGTTAACCATTGATTTTAAACGTCTAGATTTGCAGCCGGGTGACCGAGTTCTAGATTTAGGCTGTGGTGAAGGCCGCCACTGCATCAGCGCCTATATTCTCCACGAGCATATTGATGTGGTCGGCGTAGACCTTAGCCAAAAAGACTTGAGCACAGCTCAACAACGCTTTCAGGATTTTGCCGAAGCTGAGAACCCAAACAAGCAGTTTGCGCTATTTTGTGCAAATGGCTTGGCTCTGCCTTTTGCAGACAACAGTTTCGACAAAATCATCTGCTCGGAAGTGCTAGAACACATTCCCGACTACAAAGCGATGCTGGGCGAAATTGATCGCCTGCTCAAACCAGACGGCCTGCTCGCAATTAGCGTTCCAAGGTCCTGGCCCGAGAAGATATGCTGGCAACTGAGTGAGGCCTACCACCTAGTCAAAGGCGGTCACATTCGAATTTTCAAGGCAGATGCGCTACATCGAGAAGTCGAAACTTATGGCCTCAGCCGTTATGCTCGACACTGGGCACACGCCTTGCACTCGCCCTATTGGTGGCTAAAGTGTTTGTTCTGGGAGAAAGGGGACGAACAATGGCTGGTAAAAACCTATCATCGAATGCTGGTGTGGGACTTAATGAAAAAACCCTGGCTCACACAAAACCTAGAACGGCTGCTCAATCCCATTTTAGGTAAAAGTGTCGTCATGTATTTTAAAAGGGACGCCTCTCTGTGAAGGGTTTATATCTAAGTAAGGGGCTGTTCCCAGAAACTCTGCTGCGGCCCACCATTGACTATATCTTGAGTGTACAAAGCGCAGATGGCGCTATTCCTTGGTTTCCAAACGGCAAAACAGACCCTTGGGACCATATTGAAGCCGCGATGGGCCTGTCTATCGGTGGTGAATATACTCAAGCTGAAGCCGCTTACCAGTGGTTGGCCGAACAGCAACTCGAAGACGGCAGTTGGTGGGCTCACTACGAGGGCAATGAACCCATAAAAGGTGACCGCCGCGAGACCAATTTCATTGCCTATTGCGCAACCGGCGTGTGGCACCACTTTCTAATCACCCAAGACCTCGACTTTCTCAATGCCCGCTTCCCGATGATTGAGCGAGCCATAGATTTTGTTCTGAGTCATCAAGCAGACACGGGTGAAATATACTGGGCCGTGAACAATGACGGCGAGCCCCGGCGAGATGCGCTTGTAACCGCGTGCTCGTCTATCTATAAAAGCCTGGAGTGTGCGCTCAACATCGCCAGCAGCTTAGACATGCCCAAGCCCCTGTGGGCCGAGGCTCGCCAGCGCCTGGAAAATACTTTGCATTTTCACCCAGAGTGTTTCGATCGCACCTGGGAAAGTAAAGCTCGCTATTCCATGGACTGGTTTTACCCCATTATTGCAGGCGTTATTCGCGGCGCGGAAGCCCGCAAGCGTATCGAACAACGCTGGGATGAATTTGTAGAGGACGGCTTGGGCTGTCGCTGTGTGAGCGATGAGCCCTGGGTGACGGTTGCCGAGTCTTGCGAATTGACTATGGCCCTACTCGCCGCCGGAGATCATGCCCGCGCAGTGGCTGTATACAGTTGGCTACATCAGTTTTTAGATGGCGATGGCGGGTACTGGACCGGGTACGTTTTTCCCGACAAGGCCATCTGGCCCGAAGAGAAAACCACCTGGACTGCGGGCGCGATTCTGCTGGCGGCTGACGCCCTGACTGAGCACACCGCCGCCCACGCCTTGCTCACGACGGTGAAGGTATTGCCCATGGCGGACCTTCATCTTGCGCAGAAATAATCAGCCCTACGTTATTAAAAAGTGCCTGAACTGGCTCAACCGAGAGTACACCAAGCGCTTTTTAGCACCGCAGTTCGATAGCTTAGGGCGGGCGCCTCACGTCTTTTCACCGCAGCATGTGGTGGTGTTTGGCCGGGATATTCATATCGGCCATCACCCCCACATCATCGCTGCCAGCGACAGCAAGATTCGCCTTACCACTTGGCCAAGCAAAGGCAACCCTGGTCGTATAGACATTGGGGACTACTGCCTCATCTCTCCAGGCAATCGCATTTCCGCCGCGCAAAGCATCCGTATTGGCAACAATGTCATGCTCGCCGCCAACTGTTATATATCAGACTGCGATTGGCATGGCGTCTATAACCGAACACGCCCCTTTCGCTGCACTAAACCGGTGGTACTGGAAGACAATGTTTGGCTGGGTGAGCGGGTCATTGTTGGCAAGGGCGTACGCATTGGCGAAAACTCCGTCATAGGTGCAGGGTCGGTGGTCACCAAGAACATACCGGCCAATTGCATAGCGGCGGGCAACCCGGCCAAGGTGATCAAAACCATCAACCCAGAACGCCGAATGCTCAAGCGAGAAACCCTGTTTGCCGACGCCGACCACTACCACCGCAATCTTGATGAGCTAGACAAATACACTTTGGCCAACAATGGCTGGTTAAACTGGCTAAGAAGTGTCTTTGTGCCCAATCGGGACGACTAGCGTTGCATACCCATTGCCGGCACAGCATAATTGCCCCACATTTTTGACAAAGCCCTCCATGGAGTTTCAATGATACCCGTTATTTTGTCTGGCGGCGGCGGCACACGCCTCTGGCCTATGTCTCGCACCCACTACCCCAAGCAGTTTTTACCCTTAACGGGCGAGCACACCATGCTGCAGGAAACGCTCACTCGACTGAGCGGCCTAGCCGACTTAGAGCCTGCTATTGTCATTGCTAATAATAACCACCGCTTTTTAGTTGCAGAGCAACTTCAATCCATAGGCGCCGATAACAGCCACATATTGCTAGAACCTGTTGGTCGCAATACAGCACCAGCGGTGGCCCTTGCGGCGTTTTGCGCTCAGGCCGAAGGCCGTGACCCACTGCTGTTAGTACTACCAGCCGACCATGTCATTAGCGACAAAGCCGCTTTCCACGAGGCATTAAGCCGCGGCCAACAACAAGCCGAGATGGGCCAACTCGTCACCTTTGGCATTACGGCCAACGCGCCAGAAACAGGTTTTGGTTACATTAAACGAGGCGCCGAACAAGCCACTGAAGATGCCTTTGCCGTTGCTGAATTTGTTGAAAAACCCGATAGCGCTACCGCTCAAAGCTACCTAGATAGCGGCCAGTATTATTGGAACAGCGGAATGTTTTTGTTTAAGGCATCCGCTTACTTAGAAGAGCTGCAAAAATTTGAACCGGCTGTCTTTGATGCCGCATCGGCCGCATTTGATGCCAGTCAGCGCGACTTAGATTTTTTGCGAATTGATGCCACGAATTTTGCCAACAGCCCAAACATTGCCATCGACTACGCTGTAATGGAACGTACACAAAAGGCCACTGTTGTAGCGCTAGATGCGGGCTGGAACGATTTAGGTTCTTGGTCCTCAATGTGGGACCACGCCGAGAAAGACGAGCACAACAATGCTGTGCGCGGCGACGTGATTACCGAGCAATCTAGCGACAACTTAATCTTTTCAGAAGACCGCCTAGTGACCACCATTGGCGTCAGCGGTTTAGTGGTTGTGCAAACTACCGACGCTATATTGGTAGCAGACAAAGAAAAGGTTCAAGACGTTAAAAAGATTGTTGAAGCACTAAAGTCTGAAGATCGCTTAGAAACAGATTTTCACAGCAAAGTACATCGCCCCTGGGGTAACTACGAAGGTATTGCCCTAGGCGACCGTTATCAAGTGAAATGTATTGAAGTGAAGCAGGGCTCTACCTTGTCTTTACAGATGCATCATCACCGCGCGGAACACTGGATAGTAGTGAGTGGTACAGCTGAAGTTACCAAAGGCGAAGAAACCTTCCTATTAAGTGAAAACCAATCGGTATTTATTCCACTGGGCGTGAAACATCGTTTGAAAAATACCGGCGCGATACCCCTGCGTATTATTGAAGTGCAGTCGGGCAGCTATTTAGGCGAGGACGACATTGTACGCTTCGAAGACGTATACGGGCGCGCTTAACGCAAAAACCCCGAGGCAAACTGAAAAGTTCTCCTCGGGGTTTTTACCATTACTGCGCGTTTAACTAAACCGCGGTAACGTTTTCGGCCTGAAGACCTTTTTGACCTTCAACCACTTCAAACGACACTGTCTGGCCTTCAACCAGTGAGCGACGACCTTCGCCGTTGATGGCCCGGAAGTGAACAAACACATCTGGCCCTTGCTCGCGCTCTATAAAACCAAAACCTTTATCATCGTTAAACCACTTAACTACACCCGAAACTAAGTCTGCCATTTTTTTATCCTAATTATTACACCTAAAGACGCTGAACATTCTACCAAAATACAGCGCCAGTGGAAGTCGTGACAAATAAAAATAAAAATGCCTTAAAGTTCCGGGGATTTCTCAACGGGATTCTCAACAAAGTCTTCTAAATTGTCGTCCAAAACCTCACGGTAATGATTCGTTAAAAAACGCAAAGCCTCAGGCTTTTCATCGGCAAGATTATCGGTATTAGTGGCCACAACAAAAGCGCTAAACCGAGCGCTAGCGTACTGCAGGGCTGAGTTCACCATATCGGGCCCATCTGCTTCAGAGTGCCCGTTGGCCAGCTCAATCAGTTCGTCTACCAACTCCCAAAAACGTTGCTCGTCACTACCCATGGTCATGTTTACAACCTCATTCAAATTCACTAAATTAATATTAATAATATTATATTTTTACTACAAACCCATGGCTTGCCGAATAATCGTATTCTTCAACAAAGGCCAATGATCTAAACGTTTCATTCCAGCATTGCGCAAATAACGCACACCTAATTCATCGCTGGCAAATAATCGCTTAAAACCTTCCATCATTCCCATCATTCCCAAATTACCGGCTTTTCTTTGGCGCTGGTAACGGCGCAAAATTTGCGTTTCGCCGAAAGGAATTGAACGTTGATGCGCTCGTAGAATTTCATTTGTTAGCACTTCACTGTCCAGCAATCCTAAATTCACACCCTGCCCAGCTAAAGGATGCAGAGTGTGCGCGGCATCACCCACCAAAGCCATTCCCGGCGTAAAATAATCAATGGCATGACGCTGTATTAAAGGAATGCAAAAACGCTTATCAACATGGGTAACCTCGCCCAGACGATGTTCAAATGCCTCGCCCAGAGTCTCGCAAAATTCTTCATCACTCAAAGCCATCATACGATCAGCAAGCGCCTCATCGGCCGACCATACGATGGAGCTCGAGGTACCCTGATCACGATCATCCTGCAGAGGTAAAAATGCCAGAGGGCCGCTGCTCAAAAAACGTTGGTAGGCCGTGCGCTGATGTGACTCCGTTGTTTGTACACTTGTCACAATCGCTTTTTGGCCGTAAGCCCACTCTCTTGTCGGTAAATTTGCCAGTGAGCGGAGTTTTGAATTAGCGCCGTCGGCGGCCACCAGCAAAGACCCCTTTACGGTTTCTCCCGATTCCAAAATAACCAGCACTTGGGTTTGAGTCTCACTGGGTAACATCAACTGTTTCACGCGCGCGGGGCGAATAATTGTAATAGCCGGATGCTGTTCTACTGTATTCATTATCGCCGCTAGGGCCACGCTGTTTTCAACGATATGACCCAAGCAAGCTTGCTGTACTTGCTGCGCATTAAAGGAAATATGCCCGGTGCCTTCAGCATCCCAAACAAACATGTCCTGATAGGGCGATACTCGCTGCGACACCATGTCTTGCCATACTCCCAAGCGCTGAAACAATGCCTGAGAGTGCGGTGTTAGGGCCACAACTCGCGGATCAAAATTTGCCAGATTCGGCTGAGCCGTTTCAGGCCCGGCTTCAATAAGTGCAATATTGAGTTCACCGTTTCCGCCTGACGCCAAAGACAAGGCACAAGTGGCACCCACTAATCCGGCGCCCACTACAATAAGGTCAAAATTCGTTTCTTCACCCACTGTCACCCAAGATCTCCCTTATGCGCAAAGCCATTGGCATGAGCCTGTATTGCTGCGCGACCCATAGCCTGCTGAGAAAAAAGCGCACTGGCCTGAGGCACAAGTTCCAGACCTAAAAATCCAAGCTGCCTTAATACGGCAGAAGGTAAATCGCTGCGAGAGAACAATTTTGTCACCGAGTCGCTAAATCCCACAGTAGCCTGCTGATCCAGCTTTTGTGCTTGTACATATTTCAGCAGCGTTGTCAGATTACCCAATGGCAGATGGGCGTCCTCCGCAAGGCTAGCGCAAAGACTGGCGCAATCTCGCAAAGCCAAATTGAAACCCTGCCCCGCTACGGGATGTAAAAAGTGCGCCGCGTTGCCCATTAAAACTACATTAGAACGCACTTGTTCACAGGCGCTCGTGAGCTGCAGAGGGTAAGCGCTGCGTTCACCGACGCGAGAGATCATGCCCAGACGGAAACCAAAGCGCTGCTGGAGTTGCTTCGCAAACATTTCATCACTCAGCGCCATAAGCGATTCACTGTCTTCACTGGGCACAGTCCACACCAAGGCAGAGCGATGAGCCCCTTCAAAATCTAACAGCGGTAAAAGTGCCAGCGGGCCTTCGTCCGTAAAGCGTTCATAGGCTCTATGGTCATGAGTACGATCAAAACTTACATTGCTGATAATGGCGTGCTGATGGTAATTCTCAACTTGGGTATCAATACCTAGATTCTTGCGCAGCGGTGAGTTGGCACCGTCAGCAATCACGGCCAAGCTCACCATTAATTTGCGTGCTGAAGTATTCTCACCCAAACCTTCTACAACACTGAGCTCTGCGCCATTTTGCTTTGGTGTAATGCGCTCAACCTTAGCAGGAGCCAAAAAACTTACATTGCTCAGAGTATGCAAATGGCTAAGAAGTACTTTGCCCATCCAGGCATTTTCAAGTACGTAACCCACGGCCTCTAAACCGTGTGCTCTACTATCAATCACTGCACCGCCAAAATGGCCGCGATCAGACACATGTACCTGCTCAATAGGACACGCCTGTTGCTTTAATTGCTGCCAAAGGCCAGAGGCCGCCAAAAGATCAACACTACCACTCGCAATGGCCGTTGAACGAGCATCAAAGCTGGGCTGATAAAGCGTGGCCGAACCCTCAGGAACGGGCATGGGATGAGCTTCTATCAGTGCAATTTGCCAGTCGGGGCGCATAGCGCTCATGAGTGCTGCTAGGCTCGCACCCACCATGCCGCCACCTACAATCGCAACATCAAACGAGGGCGAAATTTTCAATCGCTTCCACCTCTTGCATTAAACACTCAATTTCGTTCACAGTTTTTGGGGCGTTGGTCAACAAGTGATAGCCCGTTTTAGTCACTACAACGTCATCCTCAATACGAATACCGATGCCACGCCATTTGCGCGCAACACTTTCGTCATTAGGGGCAATGTAGAGGCCCGGCTCAACCGTCATGGCCATACCAGGTTCGAGTACTCGCCACTGCTCCCCCACTTTATAATCACCCACATCGTGTACATCCAAACCAATCCAATGCCCAACACGATGCATATAAAATTTCTTATAGGCGCCACAGGCAATTAACTCGTCCACGTCGCCTGCGAGTATGCCTAAACGGACCAAGCCACTTGTCGCCACGCGAACCGATACCTCGTGGGGTTCGTCCCAGTGATTGCCTGGTTTAATCGCCTCAATTGCCGCTTCCTGCATAGCCAACACGACTTCATAGAGAGCTTTTTGCGCTGGAGTAAATTTTCCATTGACGGGAAACGTACGGGTGATGTCAGAGGCATAGCCCTTGTATTCACAACCCGCGTCGATCAATACCAAATCACCGCTGCGCAATACCTCACTATTATCAATGTAGTGCAGTATGCAGCTGTTTTTACCACCGCCCACAATAGTGGTGTAAGCCGCATGACGAGCGCCATTAACGGCAAACTCGTGCAATAGCTCGGCCTCTAGCTGATATTCCATCATCCCCGGCTGACAAGATTGCATGGCACGCCGATGAGCCAAAGAGCTTATCTCTCCCGCTCGCTGCATCACCTTTTGTTCAGCGGCACTTTTGAACAAGCGCATATCGTGCAATAAGTGATCGAGATCTAAGAAGTCACCTGGAGGGTATGCACCCGAGCTGGCTTGGGCGCGCAAACCGTCCACCCAAGACATTAAGCGACCATCAAAATCAGCGTCTCTACCCAGCGAGTAGTACATCCGCTCTCGCCCCTCTAAAAGGCCGGGCAGTATTTCGTCTATATCGTCTATAGGAAAGGCATCATCGGCACCAAACTTCTCACAGGCCCCGTCGGGACCGGCCCGATAGCCATCCCAAATTTCTTTGGCCGGGTCGCGGTCTCGGCAGAACAGCACATACTCTCCGTGCGGTCGTTCAGGCAATAGCACCAGTACCGCGTCTGGCTCATCGAAGCCCGTGAGATAGTAAAAATCACTGTCTTGGCGGAAATGATATTCAGTGTCACGGCTGCGGATTTTTTCCCGAGCGGCGGGCAATATGGCAATACTGTTCACACCCATCAAGCCCATTAAGGTTGTGCGACGGCGTGCATATTCCTTTTTTGTGACACTCATGAAATTACTCTTCTAGTGCAAGTTACTACTTTTATCGGCCGAAGGGGCCGCAAGTTGCGCACATTCGGCGTGAATCGTCATGGCCGCGACACGCACATACTCCACAATCTCCATGAAGTTTGCTTCACCCGCCTCACCGTCCTCGCTCTCGTCATCGCCACCAATTTGTACAATCGCCGCTAAGTCTCGTACCGCGTCCGACACATCGGCCGACATAGGACGGTCGCCGCTAATACCCGCGCTGCCAAAGCCCGAAAGAAAACCGTGACACCACTGACCTAGACAATCAGCCCTTGTGGCCAGATCACTCTCGTCACTCGGCAGTAGCAAGTGCACGCCAAATTCAGCGTCTTCAAATTGCTTTTGAGTTACGGATAAAACCGCACTTATAAGCTCGTCCGCCCGCTCATCGGGCGTAGACGTTAGGTCTAGGAATTCAGCCGCTTCCTTATGCCATTCAGCCTGGTCCAGCTTTGCGCCGCCACAGAGCTTGCCACTCACTAAACCGTGCAACTCAGACGGCGAGTTTATAGCGCCCAGAGAAAGCAGTGAATCACACAAGATATCGAAGTTTGGCAGGGTAGTAGATTTGCTCATTTCAGGCCTCGTAATTAGAGCGGGTATGCTATCACGAAAAGGTTTAGTCGGGTGTGGCTTACAAAGCACACATTCATGAGAAAATGTTGCTTGAGACGTCATTCTCGTGACCTAAACCACAGTTCCAGCGCCCTCTCCTTGCGCGGAACTTGTCATAATTTCTATACTCCAAGACCCGCAACTGGAACAGTATTTGCTCTACCCATGTATGCGCTGTAGAAAACAAACAGAATATGTTGAAAGGGTATTATAGGTTTAGGTATGAAATTTGATGCTATGTCTCTAGCGGCCGCGGTATTTGTAGTTGGCCTTCTACTATCAAGCTTTGGAACAGAAGACACGTTCTACGACGATCAAGAGCCCCCCACCGCTCTACAGCAAGGTTTTGCACTGCGCTAACAATTGGCAGTGAAGCCAAACTTGCACACTAAAAGGGCAAAATTCCTTGTGGTTTCAACGAGCCGCTCAATTTTAACGCCCCTCAGAACGGAAGCTGCCGGCGCGTTAAGCCTCAATCAGCTCAATATCCGTAGCCACCGCCGCTAGGGGAATATCCCAAGCCGCCAGCGCAAGATAATCAACTTCTTGGCAATGATGCGCCAAGCCCAATAGGTAGGGGTTTAATTGCGCCTGCCCAGCCTTAAACTCAAAGGCACGATCGTAATATCCCCCACCCATCCCCAGTCGCCCGCCTTGACGATCAAACGCGACCAAAGGCAAAAGCACCAAATCTAAATCTTCCGGATTAATAGACTCGCTGTGCTCAACTACCGGCTCTTCGATGCCATATACATTGCGCTGAAGTGGCGTATCTGAATTATATCGATAAAAAGCCATTCCCTTTTCAGCACCCTCATCACCTGCCGTGTGAACCACCGGCAAATAAACCTGCTTCCCTTTGGCCCACGCAGCCTCGATCACAGCCTGAGGCGAAATCTCTCCATCGCTGGCAAGATATACAGCGATATTTTGGCTCTGTATAAAGTGAGGGGAATTACAAAGGATATTGACGAGCTCAATGCTTGCTGAGCGCTGTTGATTTAGACTTAGATTTTGGCGTTTCAGCCTGATTTCACGCCGCAAATTCTGCCTTGAATGGCTGGTTTCCACAATTGGAATCCTTGCGCTGGAATAGGTATTGAAAGAATTAGGGCCCCGGAGTGCCGCCGTCAACTTGGCCTTGAACCCGATGGTTCAAGGTGGGGGTCACTGAAACGCATTAGGCTTTCCGTCGCGCGGACATGCACATCAACATCAGCGAGTGACCTCCGGTTAAAGATTATCGGCTCGAGGACTTATCGACTAGCTAACACTCTAGGGCTGGACGCCATTATAAGGGGTTTAGGAAAAACTCTCGAGTGCTTGATCAAGTTTTTCACTAAGTTCAGACAATAAATCGTCGTCAATTTCCCGAGAACTCGTCTTCTCCGTTGCTTCAAGCAATTCATAACTCAGGTTCAAGCCGGCCATAACCGCAATACGCTCAAGCCCGATAACAGAGCCCGAATTTCGAATAGTGCGCATGCGCTCATCGAGGGCACGAGCCGATTCAATGAGGGCCTTTTCTTGCCCTGGGGGGCAAGCAACTTGATAGTCTTTATCGAGTATTTTCACAAAAATAGTTTCATTGCTCATGGCGATAGTTCCCTGGCTACTGGCCTGACTCATCTAGGATTCAGTTTCTAGGTTTTTGAGACGGCCAATCATAGCCTCGACACGGCTACGAGCCAGTTCATTTTTTTCGACCAAGCGAGTACGTTCGTGCAGCCAATTGGATTCACGTTCCTTCAGCTCTTTATTTTCCCGATCGAGACGGGCGCAAATAAGAATGAGCTGATCTAGCTTTTTTTCGAGTTCTGCTTCGAGTGAGTACAATGGCCATCACGCCTGTGTTTTCGGCTAAAGAATAATCTATTCGCTACTATAGAGTTCGAGCTCTTAGGGGTCAATCCTTGTTAATGTAGATTCTTGGAAGTATGGCCTATATCACGAAAATGACTAGGGTTTTTGTATAGTTTTTTCGAGTATAAGAAAGACTAGTTCAGTAACAAAACTCCGGTTCAGCCACAAAGTTAGAATCTGTTTAGCACGGATTAACAATTCAATGATTAAACGTGCAGGAGTGAAGGTCTGAGAGGGCGGCAGGGTCCGAGGCCAGTTAGGGAGCGTTTAAGTTTGTAAAGTCACCCGGCGGATTTTAAGCGAGCACTGTTTGAGTCCCAAAATTTACGCAGTAAATTCCGATGACCGCAGGTCACCCGGAGGGTAGAGCGTGCGATAGCGCGTTCTTATCGGTTTTTTTGCTTTGCAAAAAAATGGTCGAGTTGCGCAGCGGCCGGGTGGCTTTACAAACTTGCGACCGGCCTCGGGCCCTGCCGCCCTCTCAGGCCTTCGGCTTGGCAGCCTCTAAGGGCCCCACAACAAACCTAGGCCCCTAAAAAGAACTGATAAGCCTCATTATCGCTCTCATCCCAGTAGCGATAATTCAGCTCATCGAGGAAAGCCTTCACCGCCTTTCGATCAGAAGTGGGCACTTGCATACCCACAAGAACGCGCCCGTAGGCGGAACCATGATTGCGATAGTGAAACATAGAGATATTCCAGCGGCCTGCTAAGCGAGTTAGAAAGTGGATTAAAGCGCCTGGGCGCTCTGGAAATTCAAAGCGATAGACCCGCTCTTCCGTTAGATCTGGCGCATGACCGCCCACCATATGGCGGATATGTAACTTAGCCATTTCATTGTCAGTCATATCCACAACTTGGTAACCCTTCGACGCCAGCTCGGCAATCAAATCCTCGCGATCACCATTGCCCGCCGTCACCTGGATTCCCACAAACACCTTAGCGTCAGAGCCATTACAATATCGGTAATTAAACTCACTGATATTGCGTTTACCCAGAGCCTGACAAAAAGTTTTATAAGCACCAGGTTTCTCCGGCAGAGTGACCGCAAGAATTGCCTCACGTTTTTCGCCCAGCTCAGTGCGCTCAGAGATATACCGCAAGCGGTCAAAATTAGTGTTTGCTCCACTGACAAGAGCCACCAGAGTTTCACCCTCGACACCCTGCTCAGCCACATACTTCTTCAAGCCCGCCAGTGAACAAGCACCCGCGGGTTCAGCAATTGAGCGAGTTGACTCAAAAATATCTTTAATGCCCGCGCACATCTCATCAGTGCTAACCGTTATTACACCATCAATAGTGTCTTTAATGACCCGGTACGTTTCCTTACCGATTTGTGCCACCGCCACCCCATCAGCAAAAATGCCTACCTGCGGCAAAGTTACCCGGCGCTTTTTCTCCATAGCCGCTTTCAGGCAAGCCGCATCTTCCGGTTCGACCGCATACACCTTAGTTTCCGGGCGCACATATTTGATATAAGCCGCCACCCCTGCACAGAGACCGCCGCCACCAACAGGCACAAAAATGGCATCGATATGACCCGGGTGCTGACGCAAAATTTCCATCGCCACAGTGCCCTGACCCGCAATAACCTCCGGATCATCAAAAGGATGAATATAAGTAAGCCCCTTCTCCGCGACCAACTTTTGCGCATACGCCGAAGCTTCATCGTAAGCGTCGCCGTGCAACACCACTTTTGCACCACGGGCCTTTACCGCCTCCACCTTAATTGCTGGAGTGGTTTTGGGCATCACAATAGTGGCTTTTATACCCATGTGCTTAGCCGCCAAAGCTAAGCCTTGCGCATGGTTACCTGCCGAAGCAGCAATCACACCTGCAGCCCGACTGGCCTCATCTAAATGCAGCAAGCGGTTATAAGCACCGCGAATTTTGAATGAAAAAACCGGCTGTAGGTCTTCCCGCTTCAACAAAATATTATTGTTAAAGCGCTCCTTGAGAATAGGTGCTGGGTCTAGGGGCGTTTCCACCGCCAGATCGTAAATACGGGCGTTCAATATTCGCTTGATGTAAGACTGAGGCATGCCACACTTTCTTTCAGTAAATTAGATCGGCAATAGTAAACTATTTGTGCAGGCCAAACACCCGCTCAGGCTGCGATTCTGTATAATCCCCAGCGACAAGATTGCCTTATTGCCCCCAAGTTGAAAGAGAGCACCATGACCCAAGACGAACTGAAGCAAGCCGTGGCCAAAGCCGCCGTTGATTACATTGCACCCAAACTCGACAGCGATTCAATTGTGGGAGTGGGCACAGGTTCAACCGCCAATTTCTTTATTGACCACCTTGCAGAACTAAAAGCCAGTTTCGATGGCTGCGTTGCCAGCTCAGAAGCCTCGGCAGAGCGCCTTCGCGGCCACGGCATTCCCGTATATGAACTCAACGCAGTAGACACCATAGCGGTCTATGTTGACGGTGCCGACGAAAGCAATGCCCAACTGGAACTGATTAAAGGTGGCGGTGCCGCCCTTACCCGGGAAAAAATTGTCGCCGCCGTTGCAGACGAATTTGTCTGCATTGCCGATGACAGCAAATGGGTAGAATGCCTTGGCGCTTTTCCCTTGCCCGTAGAAGTGATTCCAATGGCCCGCTCACACGTAGGGCGCGAACTGCTTAAGCTCGGCGGCGACCCCGTTTATCGTCAGGGAGTCATTACCGACAATGGCAATGTCATTATAGACGTACACGGACTTCGCATTGACCAAGCCTGTGCATTGGAAAGCCAGATAAACCAAATTACCGGCGTTGTAAGTAACGGTTTATTTGCCGCTCGCCCAGCCGATGTGATGCTGCTGGGTACCGCAAACGGCGTTAAGCAACTCAGCGCTTAAGTCCTATGCTTTAAGTCCAAGCCCAGACAAGAGATTATGCAGGGAAGTTTTCACTTCCCTGCATAATCTCGGTTTGGCAAATTTTGCCCATAGCTCCTTGATAATTTGTCGCTTTAGGAGCACATTCTAAGTTCAATTCTCAACATTTAGATTCCACCATGCTCAGTTATCGACACGCCTTTCACGCCGGTAATTATGCCGACGTGCTCAAACACCTAGTTCTGTTAAAGAGCTTGGAGCATATGCTGCAGAAGCCCGGTCCACTGCTCTATATAGACACGCACGCGGGGGCGGGACGCTACCCACTCAACAGCGGCATGGCTCAGCGCACCCACGAGCACGCCAGTGGCGCAGGCGCCCTACAATTTGAAGCGCTTTCGAGTCACTTTGAACACTATGGGCAATTACTCGAATCCTATGCCCACAAAGGCCTCTACCCTGGCTCACCCCTAATCGCCGCTGAAATTTTGCGTCCAGTCGACAAATTAAAGCTCTTTGAACTCCACCCCACAGACCAGCCAAGCTTGAGCAAATTATTCCAAAACGACCGGCGAGTAAGTGTTAGCAAAAGCGACGGTCACCACGCGCTGAAATCACTGTTGCCCGCACCGCAAAAGCGCGCATTGATTTTGATGGACCCCTCCTATGAGATAAAGACCGAATACCAACAGGTGGTGGAATCGCTGAGTGAAGGTTACAAGCGGATGCCAACAGCCACTTATCTACTCTGGTACCCAGTGGTACAACGCCAAACCATCGACCGCATGTTAAAGCAATTTAAATCCAGTAAAATGCGCAATGTCTGGCAGTTTGAATTTGGCCTGCAGGCCGACAACGAAGAACACGGCATGACAGCCAGTGGTATTATCGCCGTGAACCCAGCGTGGACTTTGCCCTCTCTGCTTGTAGACGCGCTGCCAGGCCTGAAGGAGCAATTGGCACCCGATCAAGGGCACTTTGCCATTAATAACATCGTTCCCGAATAGTAACGTTCCGAACAAGAAACAATCAGGTCATTCCGTGAAAAAAGTTAGCCACCCTTTCTACTCCGCCTTAGGCAAAGGCGCCCTCGACATGCTGCCACTCAGCCTGGCTGTTTTGCCTTGGGGCATCTTATTTGGCTCTCTCGCCATTCAACGAGGTTTTACTTGGCTTGAGGCTCAAGCTCTCTCGGCCATTACCTTTGGTGGTGCCGTGCAGATTATGGCAGTGGAACTGATGGCTGATGGCGCCAGTCTTTTCACCGTGTTATTCAGCGCCTTTGTGATAAGTTCGCGTCACTTCCTATACGGCTTAACCTTGCGAGAGCGACTTAAAACACAGCCCCTACGCTGGAGACTGTCCTTGGGCTTTCTACTCACCGATGAATTATTTGCTTTGTCTGGTCACCGCCGAGCCTATAAAAGCCGCCTGCGTTTATTTTATGCCTTGGGCGCCGGAGGCAGCTTTTACCTAGCTTGGAATGCATGGACCTTCATTGGCATAATCGCCGGAGCCTCGCTTCCCGATCTGACTGAACTGGGTTTAGATTTTGCGATTGCCGCTACCTTCATTGCTTTGGTTGTGCCCAGCATCAAATCACTTTCTGTTTTAGTTGCGGTGTTAGTCGCCGCAGTATGCTCTGTGACCTTCGAACTAATGGACATTGAATTAAGTTTAGTGTTTTCTGGCTTGCTGGGGATGACGGCCGGATTTACCGTCGCCCAATGGGAGCGCCTGCAATGACCATGATAACCATTCTCTTATTGGCGCTAATCACGTTTACCACCCGCTATCTATTTTTGGAAGGCAGGTTGCCGATTCGTATGGGCGCAAAAGCCCGTCAGTTTTTGTCCTACAGCGGGCCCGCTATTTTAACCGCTATTTGCATGCCTATAATCTTCATCAAAGATCACCACCTCAATGTCGCGCTGAACAATCCCTACTTGGGTGCTGCCATTGTTGCCATTATTGCGGCTTGGAAAACAGGCAATATCTATTGGACCGTTGGTTTAGGCATGCTGGTATTTTTGCTGTACAGCGGCCTCAGCCTGTAAGCGAAAATTCAGCACCCAATTAATACACAGCACCTCGTATAGTCATCAGGTTAAGTTTATGTTTACAGCGTTCAAACTAAAGGTTTTTATTAGCGTCTTTCTACTTTTATCATACAAGGTGATGGCCGGTAGTCAGGCCGAGATATTGAAAGATCGGGAAGGCTTAGTTTATTTGGGCTGCAGCGTTAGCGCAGAAAAAATTCTGCCCTACTTGAAACGCCTAAACGGGGTGGTGGGCGCTGAAAAATACCTCCGCCTACGGGCACACCAGGCCCGTCGAGACTTACAAAGTTTTCATGTCACTTTGGTCAATCCCTTCGAACTAAAAGAAATAGACCGGGAAAAAGCGCTCGACGCCGCGCCTTGTGAGTTTGAGTGGCTGGGTTTGGGTAGCGTTAAAAAAGCCTCTGCCGAAAGCTATTTTGTGGTGCTTGAATCTAGTCTTGCACAAAACTATCGCGCGACTCTGGGTTTGAAAACCAAAGATTTCCACGTGACGGTCGGCTTCGAACCGAGCGATATCTACGGTGTAAACAAAGGAAGAAGCACTCTGTTACTCGAACATCCAAAGCCGAAAAACTAACACAGCACTACCCTCCAGCCCTTAACTCTACTATACTCCCCGCGCTCGTCTCGCTCACACAGCAAGGCGACTGCAACCCAGGGGGTGGCTTTTTTGGCCTGAGACTTTCACACAGTGAATAAACCCCTAGAACCTGATCCGGTTAATACCGGCGGAGGGATGGGTCTATAACTACCATTCTGCACGTCCGTACCCGGCTCTCTTTATTAGTGACTAACTAAGAGACCCAAAAATGAATTTCATCTCTAAAACACCCTTACTGACAAGCGCTATTGCACTCGCATTGTCTCCTTTATCTTTTGCAATCGACGGCACCGCATCGCTGCCAGACATCACAGTGACGGCTGAATTTCGCGAGAGCTCGCTGCAACAAACCGCTGTTAGCGCAACGGTAATTACCGAGGAAGTCATTGCGCAGCAACACGCCCAGCATTTAGAGCAACTGCTGGGTTTGGCGCCAAACATCAATTTCTCAAGCGGCGCGTCACGCGGTCGCTTTGTGCAAATTCGTGGAATTGGTGAGCGCAGTCAGTTCGTTGAACCTCTGAGCGCCTCGGTAGGCATTCTGATCGATGGCATCGATTTTACGGGTATAGGCGCCGCTGCAACTACTTTAGACTTACAGCAAGTTGAAATATTAAGAGGGCCTCAGGGCACCTTATATGGCGCAAACGCACTGGCGGGACTCATCAATTTAAAATCTAATGCACCCACGGAAGATTTGCATGGCGGAGTATCAGCCACACTTGGCGACTACGATACCAAAACAGTAAACGCCTATCTCAGCGGCCCATTAAATTCCTCACTGGCCTACCGTATCGCCGCCGAGACCCACAGCAGCGATGGCTTTATTGAGAACGATTTTCTCGGCCGTGACGACACCAGCAATATCGACGAAAGCACGCTGCGCGCCAAACTAGCATGGCAAGCCAACGAACATTTAAACGTAGATTTCACCGCGCTCTACGTGGATGTTGACAACGGCTACGACGACTTTTCTCTGGTAAATACCCGCCATACCTTATCCGACAATCCTGGCCAGGACCGTCAAGAATCTCTCGCCTTTTCAACACAGGCCACCTGGTCTAAACCGGAAGCGTTTGACCTCGTCGCACTGGTAAGCCACGCCAATTCCGAATTGGAATATGGCTATGACGAAGACTGGACCTTCGACGGAATTTGCGCGGGCCAGGCCTGCGACGGCTGGGCTTATGTATCCGAAGACAACTATCTTCGTGACAATGTGAATAGCACGCTAGACCTTCGTTTCGTTTCTAAAGCAGAGGTAAACAGCATCGGCTGGGTAGCTGGCATCTACTACCGCGACCAAGATGTTGATTTGGTGCGCGAATACAATGACCGAGCAAATTTCATCAGCGAATTTAAAACTAAAAATACAGCACTCTACGGTCAAGTTGACTTCCCTCTAACGGACACTTTGTCTTTGGTAACTGGCCTGCGTTTCGAACAACGTGATGCAGACTATAAAGACAATAATATGGCAGCATTTTCACCGAGTGAAAACCTCTGGGGCGGGAAGATCAGTCTAGAACATCTAGATTCTGACGGCCGTCTAATCTACGGATTAATTTCCCGCGGATACAAAGCCGGTGGATTTAACGCCGATCCGGAGCTTGCTAGCTCGGAGACAAACTTCGATACCGAAATCATGTGGAATTATGAAATCGGTTTGAAAGATCAGTTTTTGGATAACACGCTACAAGTACAAGTGGCTTTATTCTATCAGGACCGCGACGACATTCAGGTTAAACAATCCCGCATTATTCCGAGGGAGGGCGATCAATGCCCTTGTGATTTCATCGACTTCACCAACAATGCGGCCAAAGGATCAAATTACGGTTTAGAAGCTTCTGTAAATTATCTAATGAGCGAGCGAGTTTCCTTGCTCGCAAGCTTTGGCATACTCGAAACCGAGTTCAAAAACTACTTGTCTTATGAACACGCAGAAGCCAACAAAGAAGACGGCATTGCCTATTCAATGGACGGCCGTGATCAACCCCATGCACCGGGCTACCAATTTGCACTGGGCCTCAACGTAGTATTAACTGAAAGCTGGGATGCCAAGGTGTCACTTGAAGGGAAGGACGATTTCTATTTTTCCAATTCTCACAATGAACAATCTGACGCTTACGAGCTCATCAACGCCAGCCTCAACTATCAAAACCAGCAATGGAATTTTGAAATATGGGGCCGAAATTTAAGCGATGAGGACGTGAAAGTTCGAGGTTTTAACTTCCCTAATGACCCTCGCACCTTTTATGCGCCCGCCACCTTCACACAACTGGGTGAACCTCGCATGATAGGTGTGTCCGGCGGCTATCAATTCTAAGGAGCAAGAGCATGATACTTACAGCCGAAATAAGCTTGTACCCAAATCATGAGAACTTCATTCCGCCAATTGATCGTTTTATTGAACGTTTAAATAGCTATGAGGGCCTTCAGGTACAAACATTTCCAACCGCAACCATTGTCATGGGCGAGCACGATCTGCTTATGGACATGTTAAAAGTGGAGATGAAAGCGCAGCGAGAAGAGCATGGCATGGGTATATTTGTCTGCAAGTTCATTCCTGGCTACGAGGCGCTGTAAGTGGAACAGGCTTTTAGTTCCCTTCGAGAATTAGCACTGCGCATGCCCTACTGGGAAGAGTGTGCCGTGCTACTCGGCATAGTGTATTTGCTACTCGCCATGCGCCAGCACCTTTGGTGCTGGTACGCGGCGTTTGCCAGTACCAGCATTTACGCCTTTTTGTTTTGGGACGTAAATTTGCTCATGGAATCAGCTCTGCAAATATACTACCTAGCAATGGCGCTTTATGGATGGCAACAGTGGCGTAAAAAGGACTCCATTGAAAATAATACCGTCAGTTTGGCAATCTCTACTTGGACAACTAAGCAGCATGGGCTAGCGATTGCAGCCACCTTGGTTCTGTCATACCTAAGCGGTCAATTACTTGCCGACAACACAGATGCTGCACGACCTTTCATTGACTCTTTCACCACTTGGGGCGCCGTTCTGACCACGTACATGGTCACAAAAAAAGTTCTCGAAAACTGGATTTATTGGTTTGTTATCGACGGAATATGCATATTTCTCTATCTTGATCGAGGCCTTCACCCCACCGCGGCGCTATTCTTAGCCTACGAAATTATTGTCATTTTTGGCTATTTAAAATGGCGAGCTGAGTGGCGTGAGCAAAACCCGGAACTCCGGAACGCCAGGAGTGAAGCCCTTTGAATAGGCTTCGTGACTTTAATACAATACTGGAAGAATGGTCACTTTGGTCTTTGCAACTGAAAACCCCACCCACCCTGATTGATAGTTTTCTTCAAGGGAAAACTAACAAAAGCTATTTGCTTAAGAGTGACCTAGGCAGAATAGTTCTCAGGATAAATGCCGAGAACAGTCAGGAACTTGGGCTAAATCGCGCACAAGAAATTAGCTTTCACCGCGCCGCCTCAATGGCAGACTTGGCTCCGTCGTTAATCTATACAGATCCCGAAAATCGATATATTGTTAAATTTTATGCCGACGGCGAAATTTGGCAGCTGGGTGATACAGACGAAGTACGTCACCAACAACTTTTTAATATAGCGAAGCAGTTCGCAAAAGTTCACAGCTTGCCGATTGAGTCTGAGGCAATAGATTACCTTGCACTCGCAAAGTATTATTGGCAGCAAATTGAATTTACCAACAGTGATTTTGGCGAGCTCATACTGCCTTTGTTTTCACAAATCGAGAATTTTTTTCAAGACTTTCAAAAAAATCTGCGCGATGTGAAACCTTGCCATCACGACCCAGTGGTAGAAAACCTAATCAATACCCCGAATGGTTTGCAAATTATAGATTGGGAATATGCGACTCTCGGTTGTCCTTGGTTTGATCTGGCGGTATTTTCTGACAGCGCAAAATTGAATAAAATGCAAACTGAAGAGCTCATCAAGCACTACGTTCATCACGCCAATTTTGTCGGTGACGGTGCCGCACGATACCAACAAGCCCTTAAGTGCTTTCACTACTTAGACTTGTTGTGGCATTGCGTACAGGGTTACAACATAAATATACTATCTAACAAATTGCAAAGGTGGGGACAAATCACCCCATCTGGGCGAGTACTATAACTTCAAGCCCCACTAAAAGACCCGCTGAATAAGCAACATACAACAATCCAAAAAAATCTTGCCCCTATTCTTGCCCCATTTATCTATAGAATTCTCGAAGCGCTTAATTCAATATCCGCCCAATTCCAACTTGCTTCAAACTGTTTTCTAATCACACTAGCTTCATTATTTTTTCCCTGCTTTAGCAAAGATTGTTGCAAGCCAAACAAAGACCAACCGTTATTCGGAAAGGTCAGCAAGTCTTCTCGATACACCTTTTCTGCACCAAGATAATCTTTCGCCTCCAGCAATATCGCGCCAAGTGATTGGCGAACAGGGTAGTGCCAATCAGACGGCTCATTATAATTAAGCGCATCTTCAAGTGAAATCGCTTGTTTAAGCACCTTAATCGATTGTTCAAAGTTTAGATCTTTGGCTTCGACCTCGCCCTCAAGAACCAATGCCGCAATCATAAGAACGTTCTGAGCGTTATTGATTTCCCAAACCGTCACATTCTTCAATTCGCCGTCTTCGGCCAGAGTTTGCAAAAACTTCAACTCGGCTCGCGCCTCTACCAGCTTACCCATCGCCGTAAAAGCAATTCCGCGTGCGTAATGCCAAACACCCATGGGATATTTTAAATCCACATCTGGCTTGCTCACTTTTAGAATTTTTTCCCACTGACCAAAACGTACGTAAGCAAAATTTGGGGTCACCCAGTAATGTTGTAAGGTACCCAAGCCTGGCTCACGCATCAAACTCGTATCGATATGACCAGCCATATGTTCAGCCGCGGAAATCGCCTTCAAGCTACTGCCTTGCATAGACGCCATAGCCCATAAAAAATGTCGATTGTGAGGAACATACGCAACAGGGTACACACCTTGTGTTCTGCACTGAGCGATATAGTTGTCGTCAACTCTCATGGCTTTTTCATTGGCGATAACGCCGTCCTGATAGCGGCCTGTTCTTAAATAAATATGAGAGGGCATGTGCACTAGGTGGCCCGCCCCTGGCACCAAGTCGCGAAGAGTATCGGCATAGATCTCCGCCCGCCCTGGGTTTTTAGAAGCCTCAGTAGCATGAATATAATAGTGAATAAGGCCTGCATGGCGGGGGTTTCTTTTCAAGCCTGTTTCAAGTACTGCAAGTATTTTGGGCGTCCACTCTTTTGGACGGCCATCACCATGCCAGTAGTCCCACGAGTGAATAACCATTAAGGCGGCGGCAAATAGGGTGCGAATATTGGCATCATCGGGGTATTTTTTGACAAGATCTTCCATTGCCGCGGCGTAGGCTTGATCTAATTGCGTTCGGTCGGCCAGCGTTTCATCTTGAGAATATCGAGCTGAAAGCGCATCGATTAAAGCACTTTCCTTTTTAGAGGCATATTGCTTCAGGCTTTTAGCTTTACTGATCGCTTTAAAAGCGGGTAGAACCGCTGTGGCTTCCATAGCGCCGTTTATGTTGGGCCCTAACACTAGGGCTTGACCCCAATAAGCCATCGCCGATTTTGAGTCTAGTTGCGCAACTTGCTTGAAAGATCGTCCCGCTTCAAGGTGATTGAAGCCGTAAGCCAAAGCGATAGCCTGATTAAAGAAGGTATCTGTGCGTTTTGCCTTAGAGGATATTGAAAACTGATGGGCGCCCATGCCCTCCAAAATTGGCGCGATCTGACCTTCGAAGAGATTCTTGCCTTCGGCTAAAGCTTTAGTTGGCCCAAGCAAAAACACACACAACAAGGCGAACGAAATTTTATTCATCACACTATTCCTTAGTTTCCGTACTTCGGAGCATTAGCCTAGCACGATCTTTGCGCGAACACTCATTGGGAAAGCTTGCCAGAGTCAGCTCTCTTTTTGAACACTCTGAATCGCTATAGAAACCGTGCTATCTAAAAATGGTAGCTGGCGGTGACACCGCCCACTCTAGGAGGCGTGAATATGGCAGCGATGCCATTTTGAGTAATGAAACTGCCTGAAAAGGTTTTTACTGCTTGGTCGCTGAGATTGTTCACATAGGCTTCCAGCATCCAGTTACCGGTAAACGGTACATAGCGCAGGCTAAGGTCGAAGTATTCGTAGGCCTCTTGAACCGACAAGTTCTTTGCACCATTGGGAATTCCAGGGAATACTCCGGCCTCAACATTGGTGCGATTATAAATATCCAGGAAATAACCATCTGAAAACGTCGCTTTTACACGGGGTGTGACCGTTCCCTTGGCGAGAATAAAGTCGTGCTCATACACTAGGGTCATTTTCCAGTCAGGTGTTATTACCGGGGAGTTACCCGAGAGCTCCACTGGATCTAGCGTTGATGTAGCGGTATTGGAGACATAGGGATTGAACAGGTCGCCAAATAGCGTGTCTGGGGCCTGAAAATCGTCGAACTGGGCATCCATTAGGGTCATTGTGATCTGTAGATGATCTCGCTTAGACGCGGCCCACTCCATCTCGAGCTCGAAACCTCGCATAGTCGCTTCGGCCGCATTGCGCACGATAGTGCTACCGGTGCTGTCAGCCACGCCATCACCATTCAAATCAAAACGGTCGCGACTTGAGAACTGCAACTCCTGATAATTTGCGTGGTAAAGCGCCGTATTCAGCCGTAGTGTCCCGTCAAACAAGGTGGCCTTCAGGCCCAATTCATAGTTCAGCACTTCTTCGGGTGCCGCTTCGTTGCCACTGTCTTGAATATGGCCCGACTTGAATCCTGTAGCCGCCGAAGCATAAGCCATGACATCTTGCTGCAAATCCCACTCATAACGCAGCAAACCAGAGGTGTTTTTCCAAGTGGCCGAGTAATCATTAACCTGCCTCACCCAACAAGGCTCATCTCCAATGCCCACATTGCTGCCACCATCGTAGGGCTGGCCCGCGGCAATAGCGGCCAAAACGTCTGGGTCGGCGTAAATTTGATCGGGTCTCGGCGCCCCGGCGGCAACAGAACCTGGCTCACTATAGGGGCCTGCACTCGAAGTGACTCGACAGTTTAAACTGCGACCGCCATCATCTGATTTGGTGTCTTCTGTGCGCCGAATACCCATCGTTAGGCGCTTATTATCACTCATCTCCAGCGTCCCCTGAGCATAGAGAGCCTTCGATTTAACGCGTCGTTCGGGCTGAACAAAATAAGCTACTGCCGCACCGGCGTCATCACTAATCCAACTGCTGCCAGTGCCCGGGACACGGTCGCCACCACTATTTTGCTGGTCTAACGCAAATACAATGCCGTTATTTTCACTGGAGATGAAGCCCCCCAACATCCAGCGGAACACTGCGTCATCACGGCTCACCCATTGAATTTCGTGGGAGTAAAAATCGAAACCTGAGCTGTGTGTTCGCTGCTGCTCATAACCACCATCCCGCCCTTTGTCCAAGTCAAATGACTGCTTCCGTGTCATGCGAGCCATTCCACCAATGTAACTTAGGGTGGTTTCCTGAGGTAATTGATAGTCAAGGCGAGCTCGAAATACGTCGTTGGTCATGTCAATAAACGCAGCCGAGTCTGACACAGTAACGCGCTCACCACGCTCAACCAATGAAGGGTCTAACTCAGTAACACTTGATCCCGTGTCACGATAGCGCTCCAAGCTTGTTGCCACGTCCAAGTCTTCACTTGCTTGCCAGGCCATGGAAAGCCGAAACATTTTCTGATTTTCTTCATCAGGGCCTCGAACATCACGGCCGCGCTGGTAGTCATTTAAAGCGGCGTCTGTGCTGGGATATTGCGGTCCTAGCCCCACGTAATCATCAATCAAGCGCGTATAAGGGTCGTGTTTATTACTCGCGGCGGCGACCCGAAATGCCAGATCGGCGGCCACGGGGATATTTACGAAACCACGCAGGGCCTGTTTATTATAATTGCCATAAGACATTGAAACTTCTGCATCGGTCTTGGCAAATTCTGGCGGACGCGTATAAATATTGATGTTACCCGCTGTTGAATTACGTCCAAACAAGGTCCCTTGAGGCCCTCTTAATACTTCAATGCGGGCGATGTCATATAGCAAGGTCGCGGCACCTTGTGAGCGTGGCGAATTAACACCGTCAATATGCAAGGCCACTGGACCGTCAGCAATTTCAGTTATGTTGGTGGTGCCGATGCCGCGCAACTGTACCAACAAAGCAGACTGCGGGCCGGTGCTGGTCATTTCTAAGCCGGGCACAATGTCGGTCATGTCTCGCAAATCTTTCACTTGGTTGCGATTGAGCGTGAACTCATTAACCGCCGTCACCGCTATGGGCGTTTCCTGCAAGTTAGTATTGCGGCGCGTGGCCGATACGGTAACCTCTTCTAATAAAGTTGAAGGCTGAAACACCGTCTCAATGTCGACCGGGCTTTCTGGCTCTATATCGGTAATGGTGACGGCGTGCTGTCGAGAAAAGTGAAAGTAAAGATTACTATCACTCAACAGCTGGGTCAGTGCTGCCTCAGGGGAAAAGCTCCCCACTACCGCGGGGGCCTGAAGCTCGGCCAAGCTCGCCGACAAACCCACCAAGTCCATATCGGCCTGCGCGGCAAACTGCAACAATGCACTGTCGAGGGATTGAGCTGGGATGGCGAAGCGGACTAAAACCTCCGACCTAAGCGCCTTGTTAGCACCCTCGAGCGCGTCCACCACGCTGGAAGTTACAAACAGCGACACGCAAAGGAGCAAGGCTGATGCGGTGCTCCTTTGTTTGTCATTAAATAACTTGTTTCGTGGGCTAGGGTTTCTCATCGATAGACTAGAGTCTGCTAATGGCCGCTTTATTATGGTGACCTATATATAGCAAAAATGTCAGTTTATCGATAGCCCTCTATGGCACATTTCACCCTATTTAGACGCCCACAAGCCTTCCATCTCCTCGAGTGTTTTACCTTTTGTTTCTGGGACCCACCGCCATACAAACACTACCGCCACCAAGCAGAAGAACGCAAAGATAAAATAGGAAAGCGCGCCGTTAAACGCCCCCGTGTTTAATTCGCTGTTATTCACCACCGGAAACACATTGGCAACAATGGCGTTAAACAACCATTGCACTGCAACCGCAATGGACATAGCAACACTGCGAATGCTATTGGGGAATATTTCCGACAACATTACCCAGACAACGGGCCCCATAGACAGTGCAAATGAACCGATAAAAACCAATATCGCAATCAAAGAAATCACACCCATTTGCTGGGTATACAAAGTCATACCCAAGACGCCCAAGCCCAGAGCCATACCAAGCGTGCCGGTAATGAGTAAAGGTTTGCGACCCCAGCTGTCGACCGTGTAAATGGCAACAAAGGTAAAGATTAAGTTTACTGCGCCCAGCCAAAGTTGTTGTTTCAGAGCATCTTGAGGACCGTAACCCAAAGCATTACTAAAAATTTCAGCACCGTAATACAAAATGGCGTTAATGCCGGTCACCTGTTGCAATACCGACAAGGCAATACCCAAAAACAACACAAAACCCATTCCCTTGGCAAACAGTGTTAAAGCTTTGTGGCCTTGAGAGTTTTCCAGGGAATAGGCAATGTCAGCGATTTCGCGGTCAGCTTCTTCCTCACTGTCGGTAATGGTAAGTAATACTTTGCGGGCTTCTTCACGACGCCCTTTCAACATCAACCAACGCGGGCTATGAGGAACAAAAAACAATAACAGTAAAAAACCCACCGCAGGCAAGAGCTCAGACCAGAACATGGTGCGCCACCCTTGGTTTACATTGTGCTCATGAGACAGTGCTATATCAGCGACCGACAAGCCCTCAGTGTTACCACCACCGATGAAATAGGTCGCCAGAAATACGACAAAAAATCCGATCACTACGGCCAGTTGATACAAAGACACCATACGCCCACGATCTTTTGGCGGCGAAATTTCAGCTATGTACATTGGTGACGCCATGGAAGCCAAACCCACACCAAGACCACCAATAATGCGATAAATAACCAAAGCTGAAAGCGAGTCTGCTTGGCCCGAGCCCCAGGCTGATAGAGTGAATAGAAAGGCCGAAAGTATCAGAGTATATTTCCGGCTAATCTGTTTAGTTAAATATCCAGCTAGTAATGCTCCGACCAAACATCCGTAAAGTGCACTGCTCACCGCCCAGCCCTGCTCACCAGGGCTGAGTTTGAAATATTCTGTAAAGAAGAGTTGACTACCACCGATAACACCGGTGTCATAACCAAATAGTAAACCGCCGAGGGCGACTACTACGGTATTTTTAAACACCGTCGTTTTATGCGATCGATCATTTTGCAAGGCTGTGCCTGTCATTGTTGTCATAGTAAAACCTCAAAAACTTTCCAATTGAATAAAAGCATTGGCTGTCAACCGCCCCGCCTCCGGCTCTGGACTCAAACCCATTTCTGGCCGTACGTCACCGGAATGTAACATATTCCCTCGATAGAATATGGCACGATTGAATTTCGCGCCAACACCGCCCGTGCGCTCAAACCACTCATTATCTCCATTTACATATTGCTGGCCGAGGAAACGTGTGCCCATTACTTCGGCCTTCAATGCCGGAGCATAGCGCTGGATACGGCCTTCGGTAATCGCCTCGAAACCCGTGTTTCTGTGGCGAAAAAAGGATGTGCCACCATGGGATTCAGAACACAAATAATGAACAACGGCCAGTTGTGAATTATGACAAGTGTCGAAGTGCGGTAAGCTTTGGATAGGCCTAAGGTCTTCCGCTGGCGTCGTCGCCATTGACAGAGCGCACAAATTAACCCTAGCTTGGCTATCGCTCGATACCCCAAAAATTTCAGGGAATTTCTCAAGAATAAGCTGGCACAACAAGTCTGAATATTGCTTAGGAAGCTCTTTACGTACCCCGGGATAATAATCGTTTGGCGTTGCACTAAATGCATCGCCACCGGCGGCAAAGCTCAACAAATTTTCGGGGTTAGCCAGGACCTGGTCAAGCACCACTACAGGCTGATGTTCTCGCCCAATGGACAAAACCTCAATGGTCATGTCACTGCTAAGCGATACCGACTCAAACATTCAGGGCAGCCGCCGACAGACGTGCATTTTTCTTTTGGATCAGAGAATATATCTGCCCGGTGGAGGTTACCATGGCGTAAATATGGGCGAGATAACCCTCGTTATGAAGCCTCACCACAGTGTCGCCCGACAATGCATTCAACTTTTTTTCATCAATGGTATACATACCATTCACACGCTGCGACTCGCCGTTAGCAAAAGTAATGTCGAGCTGCATCGACGTTAATAAACCCAACTCTAACAATGTCTCAACAAAGGTATGAGTGCGAGTCTCTCCGTCGAGCAGTTCAGCCAATACGGCTTTCATTTTCTGTAAATAAGGGGTTTCCTCACCCGCACTGGTGAACAATAATTCTCCCCCTTCGCTGACAACACTATTACTTTCAGCATCAAAACATACCACATACTGCTGATCCGAATCGGTGACTGAATGGCCCTCAGCATCATTGCGCCCGAGAAAAAATGGCTGCCTGAAAATATGTAGAGGCGTATACAGGGTATCTAGCTTCGAGTGCTGCCAAAATAGATTTTCTTTCTCTGCGAAACCTAACATAGCGACACAGGCAAATTTGCCTGTTTCCTTATTTTTGGTCAGTGCAATAGGAAACTGTACGGCCAGCTTCAAGAATTCACTCAACATTACCGGGACCATGTTGAGCTCTGCGCCGTGATACTCAGCCTTTTCAGGTGAGATTCTTAATTCTTGATGAATACTGTTGTGGAGCGATACTAGCTTTGCCATCTTTGTGTCTCTGTATCGTGAATATTATTGTTTCATCAAATCTCTGATGAATATTAAATCGCTGCAAATCCGTATTGTTTTATCTTGCTTATAAGCTCACGATTACTGGGCAGTGTATCTAAAGCCTGGCGTACTGCTCGTTCATTCAGAGCAAATTGTTCCTGGGCAAACATACGTTCAGCATCACTCGCAGAGCGCCAATTCATGTTGGTCTTAAAACCCATTCCGTAGAGCACATATTGATAACTTGCCGCCGGAAACACTTCGTTATTACTCGTGAAATCGTGATCGCCGGGAGCACGAAATTTCCACAGTGACATCAGTGCCTGCAAGCTGTCTGGAATAGACTCAGGCTTTCGGTTATCGACCCAAAAAGGTTCCTCGCGCTCACTGAGAATATAGTGCAACTTGAGAAAATCAACAATTCGGTCCCAACGATATAAAAATGTTTCATTAAATCGCTTTGCGGTGATGTCCATTACCGAGCGACAAGCAGGCAATTGCTCCGCAATCATTTCAGCGGAAAGCTCTACAAGCACCAGTGCCGAAGCTTCCAGAGGTTCCAAAAACCCAGCAGACAAGCCAACGGCCACGCAGTTATTTTTCCAAAATAGCTCTCGATGCCCTGAAGTGATCGGAATTTTTCTTGGACTCAACTCTGAAAATTCATCACCCACATAGTTGCGTAGAGTGGATTCAGCTTCAGTCTCAGTAGTATGACGGCTGGAATAAACGTATCCGACCCCCCGGCGATTGCTCAGACCAATGTCCCAGATCCAGCCGGCCTCTTGGCCGGTTGAAATTGTATGAGATGCAATGGGGCTGTCATCATCGGCGTAAGGTACTTGTACAGCGATCGCGCGATCAATAAATAAAACATCACTGCGGTCAACAAAAGGCACCTCGAAATGCTTACCGAGTAAAAGAGAAGAAAAGCCCGTGCAATCGACAAATAAGTCCCCTGCGATCTGATCTGAACCATTAGATTCAGCCCGCTCAACTTCCACCGCGGCGATATCACCGCTCTCCGCTGCCACTACTCTGGTAACATCCGCTAAAACATGCTTCACGCCAAGTTTTGTTGTGCAGTGCTTCTGGAGAAAAGCGGCAAATTTTCCTGCGTCTAAATGATAAGCATAATTCGCTAAAGAGGCGAATTCTGGCGTGGTAATCAATTTAGGTGAGAGGCCGTGCTCGCACACTGCTTCCTGATAACACACAGCCTCAGAAAAAGATTGCGCGCTCCCCTCTCGCTGCCAGGCGGATGACAAATCCCCTTTTTGAAAACCTTGCGGCAACATCAATGGATGATAGTAAAAATCATCGTCAGCGCCATTTACCCACTTCGCAAACTTCGCACCCTGCTTAAAGCTGGCGTTGCATTCCCGAAAAAAATCGGTTTCTGAAACCCCTAGTTTCATCAAAGTATTACGCATGGTTGGCCAAGTACCTTCACCCACGCCAATAATACCTATAGTAGGAGATTCCACCAAAGTGACCTGCACCGCTTGCGCCGAATCATGCTGATGCTCAGCCGCTATTCGTCCGGCCGTAATCCAACCGGCCGTACCGCCACCTACAATAACAATCGACCTAACAGGCTTTTCCATATCGTCACCTTATAAAATTATTCACTCACCAAAACCAAAAAGGGGCCACCTCATACGAGGTAGCCCAATAGAGGAGGCTAAGGTAAATTAATCGCCATTAGAAGCTCGCACTAAGCCCAAGAGCAAAACGTCGCCCGGCATCTTCCGCCAACAAGAAGTGATTACTAAAACGACCGTGCTTAGTCACCACTTCTTCTGTGATGTTAGTCACCTCGAAGAACGCCGTTACATTTTCGCTGATATCGAAACTGCCGCTCATATCCCACTGCTCATAGTCGTCAACAAACGTAACGCCATCACCGTTACTTTGTGTCAGTGACTGTAGGAATTCATCACGGTAGTTATACGCCAAACGAATTTGGAAGGGGCCTTTTTCATAAAAACCAACCAAGTTCATAGAATCGCTCAAACCCGTTACCGCAAATTTTTGGCTAATATCAGCCGCATCCAGCTCAGAATCGCTGTCCACTAAAGTCGCGTTAAAGATCAAGCCAAAGCCTGTTTCTGCAAAGGTATGCTGCGCCGCAAATTCGATACCCGTCACTTCAGCATCATCGCCATTATTAGGCAAAGTGGTTGTGAAAACCGCAACGCCGTCGTTAGCATCAGGTGCATTGACATCGTCACCCGTAGAAGGATCAGTTAACAAACTTCCATCACTGGTAACAAAAGTTTGATCGGCAGTACCGTTTACAATGAAGTTAGTCACGTTTTTCTGGAAGTAGCCCAACGAAACATAACTGGCGTCGTCGTAATACCATTCAAGAGAAAGATCTACGTTGTCAGACAAAAATGGCTTCAAACCTGGGTTGCCAGAAGTAGCCGTTAAATTACCACCTTGTCGCGTTGTACCAATTACAGTGACCGGAGCCATACTAGACAGCGTCGGACGAGTTAGAGTACGAGACGCCGCAAAGCGTGCAATTATCTCCTCCGTCACATCCAGCTTAACGCTCATATTAGGCAATAAATAATTGTAGTCTTCGTCGGCACTGATTGCTGAGGCGCCACCAAAAGAAGACACCATCTCTGTCTGATCGAGAATCGTCAGCAACTCAATGGGTGCCTCCGTTCCCACAACCGTCACCTCAGTGCTCTCGTAGCGAACGCCCGCAGTAGAGCTCAGAGACATACCTGCAATTTCGCCGGCAAAATCCATTTCCAAGTAAACAGAGAAAGTTTCCTCTTCAACTTCGTAAGAATTATCGCGACGTACCGCATCAAAATTAGCGCCGCTGGTGCCCTCTAAGAAGGAAAACTGCTGTTCTCCATCGTGACGTAACCAAACCGTAGGTGTGCGGCCACTGCCACTCACTTCGCTTAGGAAATCGCCGCCAGCATCAAAAATGGACAAGAACTCATCAGGAATATCAGGAGAATTTGGATAACCACAATAGACACAGTGGATACCTACACCTTCATTGTCCCAACGCTCCATGTTCTTAGTTTCATTAGAAAACATTGCGCCAAACTTTGCCGAGACAATACCGGCATCAGAACCTTCATCCCAAACACCATCAAACTTGAACTGATCTACATCGTCTTCAACAGCCCAACCACGACGCAACATAACATGAGCACGACCATTCGCGGGGTCTAGATAATCTGATACTGGACGAACAACACCTTCGCCATCTTCAATTCCATTCGCTGCACTTTCAAAACCGCTCGCCCAAGGCAGCACAGCACCGTCCACCTGAAAGCGCACACGGTTGGCGTAACCAATAAGAGACAGCTGATCGCCACCCCCATTATTTGCTTCGCGCTCCGCCGAAGAAATATTGGCGTCAAACTGCAGGTTCAAAGAATCGTTAACCTGCCAATCGGCATTAAAGCCAAACGACGTAGTCTCCGTCAAACGATCAAACTTCTTAGCGTGAAAATCCGTTGCCAAACCTTCTTCTTGGTACATATCAATTACAGTACCATTGCTGTCAGTAATCGCATTTTCAACATTAGGACCCGTAAACCAGTGTCCATAGGACGTAGCATCCGTCTCAATATCAAAATCAGAATACAAAGCGTCAACCGTTAGAGTCAACTCATCAGTCGGCGCAAACTGTAAAACCAAATTAGCATTAGTTCGCGTACGCTCTTCAAAAGTTACCTTAGTATCATAATTACGCGCAGAAAATACATTGCCGTTATGACCCGCACCGCCGTTCAACTGCGCATCCGGAATACCAACATTTTCCAACCAGCCATCAGTTTGCGCTTGATTCAGGCGAGTATCACTAGCCTTATGAGAAACCGCCAACAATACACCTACAGAATCCTCCGAGAAAGTATTGCTCACCAACATAGAAACCTCAGGAGAAGATTCCTCACTGTTCTCATCATACAAACCCTTCACACTGCCCACAGCCTTAAACCCGTGCAGATCAAAAGGTCTCGCCGTCGTAACATTAACAGTAGAACCAATGCCACCCGACTGCGTAGTAGCCGAAGAAGTCTTATGAACATTAATACTGCTCACCATCTCAGAGGCCAGAGTATCGAAACTAAACGCACGGGTTTGGTTTTCAGACGCAACCTGGCGGCCGTTCACCAACACAGTATTGAACTGAGGGCCAAAACCACGCACCGTAATCAACTGGCCTTCGCCGCCCGAACGGTCAATAGACACACCCGTAATTCGCTGCAGAGATTCCGCCACATTTTGATCCGGGAACTTACCAATATCTTCCGAAGAAATAGCATCTACCACACCAGAGCCATCCCGCTTCACATCCATAGACCGCTGAAGACTTCCGCGAATCCCCTGAACCACCACCTCTTCCAAAGTTTCAGCATAGGCCTTATCGGCCGCTGTTTGTGCAGACGCACCGTGCACAGCCGCTACAGATGCCGTAACCGCAAAAATCGCACTAGACAACAAACTTTTCTTATACATCGCAACTCTCTCTCGTCGAATTTTATAAACGATATTATTTTCATCTCCTAGCGCCAAAATCACCAAAACCGCATATCCAATTTAAGCGCTTGCAATATGACGCAGACATACAACGAATCCGTTCTTTTTATTTTCAAAAAAATATCAATCGCTTAAAACGTAAGTTGCTTACCTAACGAAAGCCCCAAAAATATAACAGAGAGATAGGGACGAGAATCGAATTGGGACCGGGGTTTGGGTTTGGATTTGGATTTGGATTTTATATTGGTAAATGGGAATTCTGACGTCAGAAATGTGAAATGAATTGAGGTATAGAAGGGCAGGCAAGTCCGAGGCCATTCAGGGAGCGTATTAAGTTTTTAAAGTTGCTTGGCGTCTTTAGAAGGAGCCTTGTTTGAGTCCCAAAAATTGCGCATGCAATTTCCGATAGCCGTAGGTTACCCGAAGGGTGGAGGCACGCGAAGCGTGTTGACATCGGTTTTTTTGCGCAGCAAAAAAATGGTCGAGTTGCGACTGTGCCAAGTGGCTTTAAAAACTTGCGACCGGCCTCGGGCTTGTCTGCCCTTCTATGCCGGCGCCCCAGCACAGCCCAGCACAGCCCAGTACAGCCCAGTACAGCGCAAACACTGCCCAAAAATCCCCCCCACTACAACCCAGAAATAACAACCCGCTGCCCAAACTGCCGTTCCACAGCAATAGGCAAAGTTTCCGCCAGCATATCCGGCAAAAACCCCACCTGGTCCACCCTCAGCGCCACAGTTACCTTCAGAGTAGCCAACTCAGTAGCTTGCAAAGAAATACTCCCCTTAAAATAGCGATTAGCATCCGCAATAACATCAATCAGATCCACATTACGATACACCAAGCGCCCTTCACGCCAAGCCCCCAGCTCAGTCGTCGAAACATCATCCAGCCTGCGCAAAACCTCATCACTCGGTTTAATCGCCTGCTGCCCCGCCCTAAGCACAAGCGGATCAGCAGCGCCTGAAGCGCCCACTACCGACGAAGAAACATTAACCACCCCTTCCAACACCGCCACACGAGTTCGACCTTGATTTCGCCGCACATCAAACTGAGTACCCACCACCCGAACCCTAGTGCTACCAGCGTCCACAAAAAATGGTCGAGAAGCATCTTTAGCTACCACAAAAAACGCCTGCCCACTCTCCAGCTCAGCGCGCCGTTCCCCTTCACTCATGCGGATTTTAAACGCCGACTTAGCACCCAGCGTTACCTCACTGCCGTCGTCCAGTTGAATGGTTTTAATCTCACCTACCTGCGTAGCATAACGCTCGAAAGCCGCCGGTTCCGGCTGAGAAACATAAAACAGCCCAGCCACAATCGCCACACTAGCCACCGCCAAGGCCGCTTGCGGAAGTGCGCCTAATACCGTCTCATTAAAAAACTGCCGCGCAGCCGACACCAAGCTGCCCCATGCGCCCTCAAGAGCACTTGGAACCGATGCCGCTCGCAAAGCCTCACCCTGGGGTGAATTTGCCACAGTGCCCAAATCCGACCAAATCAACTCAATTTGTTGATAAGCGTCCCGATGCTTCTCACTCGCGGCCAACCAAACCGCCAATGCCTCTCGCTCATGCTCGAGTGCGTCGCCAGATTCCATCAACATCAGCCATTCTCTGGCCTCTTTGTTGACTTGCTCTGTATGTGGGGCGAATCCTGCTTGCATAATAATTTCCAAAGACGCCTTAGCGTTGTACTTGCAATGCTTTTTGGCAATCTGCCAAAGCATTTGAAATATGTTTTCGAACCACCGACTCAGAGAGGCTCACCCGCCGGCCAATTTCCGCGTAAGACAAACCGTCAAAGCGGTGCATTATTAATAATTTGCGCCGCTTGCTGGGCATCGCCCAAAGTGCTCGCGATACAATGCCAAGCCGTTGCCGGCCCTCCACCTCTCGCTCTGGGCCCAGCTCTTCAGTATTACTGGTCTCACTATCAATGACTTGCTGGGCATAACTTAACTGCACCTGCCGACGGCGAATTTGATCGATAGCAATATTGGAGCACGAGCGATAGAGAAAAGCCCTAGGGTTTTCAATGACGCTCGTGACCTCGGCATAGCGCGTAAAGGCCGTTTGAACCACATCTTCAGCTTCACTGCGGCCCACATCGAACTTCTTGATCACGCCTCGAACCAGTTCTTCCTGAAGCTTGAGATAGAGGGCGCGTATATGCCTGTCTTTATCCGGCGAGCTGGTGGCCCACGACTCATCCGCTGATTTTAAATCCAGCTTGGGTGCTAATGAATGCAGCCCGGGAGGCGTCATTTATAGATGCTCAATCACGTTGAAACCCAGTGTTCATGCTACTTTTTCTCTTCGCCAATATGCTCTGATGGGATAAGACGCACGAATAGCCTCAATCCGCTCTTTTTATCGTGAAAATATATTGGCCAAACGTTTAAACCTTGTATTGCTTAAATTTAGCACAACAGGTGTAGATTTGGCCGATTCAGCCGGCTTAGGAGTAGAGGCCTTTCGGGTATCTTGATTGGATCTGCTGTTTTCAGGTGCTTACGGCCACCTATTTCGCCTAAACACCGAGGAACACCCTGCTTGAGCTCCTGCACCCAGCCCTTATGTGGTATGATGCCGCGCCCTTTTTAAGCGCCGAGCCAGTATAACAGGTGCACTTCTAACCCCTATTGAAACGCTTGAGCGGCCGCCAATGCTGCTCGAAACGAGGTAATTATGGCCAAGACGACATCGCTGAACAAATCAAAAATCAAGTTTCTGCTATTAGAAGGTGTTCACCAGTCGGCAGTCGACACCCTGGCTCAGGAAGGCTACACCAACGTTGACTATGTGAAAACGGCGCTGCCAGAGGCAGAACTGATTGAGCGTATTAAAGACGCCCATTTTGTTGGCCTGCGCTCTCGCACTCAACTAACTCGCAAGGTATTAGAAAGCGCGCCAAAGCTAATCGCGGCGGGTTGCTTTTGTATCGGCACCAATCAGGTGGATTTGGCCGCGGCCCGAGAAATGGGTATTGCCGTCTTTAATGCACCCTATTCCAATACCCGATCTGTCGCAGAGCTGGTTATTGCAGAGGCAATTTTATTGCTTCGCGGCATCCCCGAAAAAAATGCCGTCTGTCACCGCGGCGGCTGGTTAAAATCGGCCAATGGCTCTTTTGAAATTCGCGGTAAAATTCTGGGCATCATTGGCTATGGCTCCATTGGCAGTCAGGTGAGCGTATTGGCGGAGGCACTAGGCATGAAAGTGCGCTTCTACGACGTGGTGACGCGCCTAGCCCTCGGAAACTCTTCGCAAGTACGATCTCTGAAAGATTTACTCAATGAAGCCGATATCGTCAGCCTGCACGTGCCAGAAACAGCCTCCACCAAAAATATGTTTGGCGCAAAAGAATTCGAGCAGATGAAAAAGGGCTCTATTCTGCTGAATGCTTCTCGAGGCACAGTGGTCGATATTGACGCACTGGCCGCCAACATGGAATCAGGTCATCTTGCGGGCACCGCAATTGATGTATTCCCTGTGGAGCCACGAGGCAACGATGACGAATTTATGTCTCCCTTACGGGCCTTCGACAACGCGATTCTTACACCGCATATCGGCGGCTCCACCATGGAAGCCCAAGAGAACATCGGGTTTGAGGTAGCTGAGAAGCTAGTGAAGTATTCCGATAATGGCACAACCATTAGCTCTGTAAACTTCCCTGAAGTGGCTCTGCCCATTCACGATAATGTGCACCGTCTTTTGCATGTTCACACAAATTCACCTGGTATTTTGTCGGCAATCAACAAAGTATTTTCTGATAACAACATCAATATCAACGCGCAGCATTTGGAGACAAATGAAACCGTGGGTTATGTAGTTATAGATATTGAAGCAGATTACAGTGAGATTGCACTCCAGCAACTGTCGGCCATTGAAGGAACCATTCGCTGTCGGGTTCTGTTTTAATTTGATGAACTTGGTACGGTCTAGAAACCAAGACCGTACCAAGATACTAGAAGAGAATCGACGAAATTTCTTGCAGAAGGGGCTTATGAATTTAAAAAACTTGTAACCTTAGCGAAAACAGTCCTTCGAAAAGAATCTGATTCATTAACAACCTGATGACGCAATTCCGGCACCACTTTGATAGTAGCGTTCGGCAAGCGAGATTTTATTTGGCGCATATTATAGGGCCAATCTACCGTTGTATCCGCGTCCCCCTGAATCACTAAAACCGACTTATCTAAAGTCGGAAGATTAATAAATCTCTTCCACCATGCCGACATCGCCCCCACCCACTCAGTTGGAATCACTCGAGATTGAAGCGGATCTTGCTCTCTAAGGAAATCAATAAAATCCATGTTGTGGGTATTTTCATTGAAGTGGCGCGGAGTACTTTTTAGGATCGGCTTTAAGAAAAAGAAAGCCAAGCGCGTAATCCCCCAACCGTGAGAGCGAATAAGTGGCGCCAACAAAATCACCTTATCAAATGCGGCTGGATCATAACGCCAAAGATGATTTAGCACCACAGAACCACCGGTACTTTGCGCCAAGACATGAAAAGGGGAAACCATGCCTTCCTGCGCGAATTCATACACAGCCTGTAAGGCATCCGTGTATTTATCGAAGGAACTAATAGTCGCTGCCTCACCACTACTAAGGCCATGGCCAGGCAAGTCGAAAGCGCAAACAGAGTAGTTATTATTCAATGCGAAGCGAATGGCATGACCAAAGACTCCCGTGTGATCGAGATAACCATGCGCCAGAAAAATCGTCCCTTTCGATTCCTCCAGATTCCAACACTGCACAGCAATTTTATATTCAGCCGACTGAATCGATGTAAAGCGATGTTTTACGCCTGGAATTTCTTTGGAAAAGTTAATGCCGTAAAAATTGAGGTACTGCTGAACATTCGACGTTTCAATGAATTCGCTCATCTCGTCTTCAGAGCAATTGAAAGGTGGCAAAACTTCGGCCAATTGGTTGAGCTGAGACTTTTTCATTCTTGAAAATAACTCCACCAACAACTTTTACATTGAGATTATGATCGTTTTTTCTCTTTACGCACCAAGCTAAATGCTTTTTCTAACCCAAGCTCACTACTTCATTGGAGATTACTCTTCAACTATGGCACAAGAGCAGGGCTGCCAGGGTGCTTCATGTTGTGGCCTTTAAGGGAGCGTTTAAATTTTTCAGTTTTTCCGGCGTCTTTTGCGAGGACTGTTTGAGCGAAGCGAGTTCCGCAGCAGCCGGAGAAACTGAAAAATTTGCGACCGGCCACAACATGAAGCACCCTGGCGGCCCGATTTATTGGCACAATTCACTTATAAATGAACTCAAAAATCTAAACAATCAATTAATTTGAGCGTTTAGTTCTCCTGCTTCGTAGCGCTCACTCATAGCATCTAAGCTAAGCACCTTGATCTTGCTCGCTTGGCCGCTCGCGCCAAAAGCGTCATAGCGAGACAAACAAATCTCCATCATAGCTTTGGTGCTGGCAATCAGGAATTTACGAGGATCAAACTCCTTCGGGTTTTCTGACAAAAACTTCCGTACTGCGCCGGTGGAGGCTAAACGTAGATCGGTATCAATGTTTACTTTACGAACGCCGTGCTTAATGCCTTCACATATTTGTTCGACTGGCACCCCATAAGTTTCTGGCATTTCACCGCCATAGTCATTGATCACTTTCAACCACTCTTGTGGCACAGAAGAAGAACCGTGCATTACTAAGTGTGTACCAGGAATACGCTTGTGAATTTCCTTAATACGGTCAATGGCCAATATATCGCCCGTAGGTGGGCGAGAAAACTTATAAGCTCCATGAGAGGTGCCACAGGCAATGGCTAAAGCGTCCACTTGGGTTGCCCTAACAAAGTCTGCCGCTTCTTCTGGGTCTGTTAGCATTTGCTCGTGAGTTAATTTACCCGCGGCGCCTACGCCGTCTTCTTCGCCAGCCTCACCTGTTTCAAGTGAACCGAGACAACCCAGCTCGCCCTCAACAGACACGCCGCCGGCATGAGCCATATCAACTGACAACTTGGTTACGCCCACATTGTAGTCGTAATCGGCCGGGGTTTTTCCGTCTTCGCGCAGAGAGCCATCCATCATCACGGAACTAAAACCCAACTGGATAGAACGCTGGCAAATAGCAGGAGAGGTACCGTGATCCTGGTGCATGCACACGGGGATATGAGGAAACTCTTCAATAGCCGCCAAAATTAAATGACGCAAAAAGGGCGCGCCGGCATATTTCCGCGCGCCAGCTGAGGCCTGCACAATAACCGGTGAATTGGTTTTATCGGCGGCTTCCATGATGGCCCGCATTTGCTCTAGATTGTTAACGTTAAAGGCGGGTACGCCGTAATTGTATTCGGCGGCGTGATCAAGCATCTGACGCAAGCTGATAAGTGCCATATTTCTGTATCCTGTTTCTGTATACGTGGGCTTATAAGTATCGGTGTCTGGTTTTTTATGTTCAGTGGCGCCATCTGTGCAGCGCTCACTAAAGCCATAAGCCTCTTTGGGCTTTTGGTTTTTCCATCGTGTTAATTTATTTTAGGCCACGCTGCTCTAGCATGGCAACGGCAGGTAATACCTTTCCTTCAACGTACTCAAGAAAGGCGCCACCACCGGTAGAGATATACGACACTTGCTCAGTGACATTGTATTTATCAACCGCCGCCAAAGTATCGCCGCCACCTGCAATCGAGAAGCCTTCGCTGTCAGCGATAGCCTCGGCAAGTGCCTTGGTACCCGCGGCAAATTGATCGAATTCAAATACACCTACGGGGCCGTTCCAAATAATGGTCTTAGCTTCGGAGATAATACGAGCCAGTTCAGCCGAAGTATCGGGGCCAATATCAAAAATCATGTCATCCGACTCCACCTCAGCCGCCGACTTAAGCGTAGCCTCGGCTGTTTCGGAAAATTCTTTGCCTGTCACCACATCGGTGGGCACTGGAATTGAGGTTTTTGCCATCAAAGCCTTAGCATTGGGAATTAGGTCTTCTTCGTAAAGAGACTTGCCAACGTTGTGGCCCGCTGCGGCCAAAAATGTATTGGCAATACCACCGCCCACAATGAGCTGATCTACTTTGTCCGATAAGGTCTCTAATACAGTAAGCTTAGTCGAAACTTTAGAGCCGCCCACTATCGCCACCATAGGCCGCGCAGGATTCGCTAGAGATTGTTTCAGAGCGTCTAATTCACCCGACAACAAGGGGCCAGCGCAAGCTTCATCGGCAAATTTCGCAACACCGTGTGTCGAGGCCTGAGCACGATGCGCGGTGCCAAAGGCGTCCATCACAAATACATCGCACAATTCTGCATAACGTTTTGCTAGTGCGTCTTCGTCTTTTTTCTCACCGACATTAAAGCGAACATTCTCCAAAAGAACGAGTTGACCTTCGTTCAACGGCAAACCTTCGCTCCAGTCGCTCACTAAAGGCACATCACGAGCTAGCAGTTCAGCAAGATGGGCCGCTACGGGTGCCAATGAATACTCTTCAACAAATTCACCTTCAGTGGGGCGGCCCAAGTGGGACATCACCATCACTTTGGCACCGGCTTTCAAGGCCAGCTCAATAGTGGGTAAAGACGCGCGAATGCGAGCGTCGCTGGTCACTTTTCCGTTCTTCACGGGCACGTTGAGATCTTGGCGGATCAACACGCGCTTACCTTTAAGGTTTAAATCAGCCATTAACTTAACAGCCATGAACACGTCCTCTTAAGAATTGAATTTTTTGCCCCAAGCAACGGCAACATCTACCATTCGGTTCGCGTAGCCCCACTCGTTGTCAAACCATGTAAGCACTTTGATATGACGCTTACCGGCCACGCGGGTCTGGCTAGCATCAACAATGCCGGAGCGTTCGTCGTGGTTGAAATCACAGGACGCTAAGGGTTCTTCGGTATAACCCAATACACCATTAAACTGTTGATCGGCGGCATCTTTGAGCGTTTGGTTCACTTGCACAGCGTCTACATCACTCACCACAACCAGCGACAGGTCAATCACCGAGACATTCGTTGTGGGAACACGCATCGCCTGAGCCTCGAACTTACCCGTAAGCTTGGGCAGAAGCCGCTCAATGCCACGGGCTAGCCCCGTGTCGACAGGAATTATAGATTGAAAAGCACTGCGGGTTTTTCTGAGGTCTGTGTGGTGGTAGGCATCAATAACCGGCTGATCGTTCATCGCCGAGTGAATGGTTGTAATCACACCACTTTCAAGCCCAAAGGCATCGTCCAGTACCTTGATAACCGGTACGCTGCAATTGGTCGTACAAGAAGCGCTAGAAATAATGGTTTCCTGACCCGTCAAACTCTGATGATTCACACCATAAACAATGGTGGCATCTACATCAGATTGTGCAGGCTGGGAAAACAACACTCGCCGGCCACCACTGTCGATGTGCTTCTGGGCGGTCTCACGGTCGCTGAATGTGCCCGTACACTCCAACACCAAATCAATGTTGAGCTCACCCCAAGGCAATTCATCGATCGCCTCAATGTGCAGAACTTGAATAGAGTCACCATTGATCATCAGACAGTCGTCAGACACACTCACCTCGCCGGGAAAGCGACCGTGAGTGGAATCGTACTTTGTCAGATGAGCTATGGTTTTGCAGTCAGCCAGTTCATTAATGGCCACGACTTGCAATTGTTGACGAGCACCCGATTCATAGAGCGCCCGCAGCACACCACGGCCAATGCGGCCGTAACCATTAATTGCAACGCGCAGTGCCATTAAATCAGGCCATCACCTCTTTCACGGTGTCGACAACGTTCTCTAATGTGAAGCCAAAGTGCTCCATCAGGTCGTTGATTGGGGCAGATTCACCAAAGGTGCTCATACCCACAACAGCGCCGTCCAAGCCCACATATTTGTACCAGAAGTCTTGGTGAGCCGCTTCAACCGCTACTCGAGCCAATACACTGATGGGTAATACTGACTCTCGGTACTCAGCGTCTTGCTTTTCATACACTTCCGCACAAGGCATGGAGACAACACGTATCTGCTTGCCTTCGCTGCTGAGCTTGTCAGCCGCCGCAACGGCCAAACCAATTTCGGAGCCAGTGGCAATCAAAATTGCGTCGGGCTGGCCCGAGCAGTCTTTTAATACATAGCCGCCCTTCGCCACATTGGCCAAGGTAGCTTCATCACGCGCTTGAGGCTCTAAACCCTGTCGTGAAAAGATCAAAGCGCTTGGGCCGTCAGTGCGCTCAATGGCGCTTTTCCAACACACGGCTGATTCAACGGTATCGCAAGGGCGCCAGGTGTTCAGGTTGGGCGTTGCGCGCAGTGAAGTCATCTGCTCTACAGGCTGGTGAGTTGGGCCATCTTCGCCCAAGCCAATGGAATCGTGGGTATACACAAAAATGCTCTTTTGCTTCATCAGTGCGGCCATGCGCACAGCATTGCGAGCATACTCCATGAACATTAAGAACGTGGCGCCATAGGTGACAAAGCCACCGTGCAGAGCCAAGCCGTTCATCATGGCGCTCATGCCAAATTCACGCACACCGTAATAGATGTAGTTGCCGCTGGCGTCGTTGGCTGTGATGCCCTTGCAGCCAGACCAAATTGTTAGGTTTGATCCCGCCAAATCAGCAGAGCCACCCAAGAGCTCAGGCAGCAAAGGGCCATAAGCGTTCAAGGTGTTTTGAGAAGCCTTTCGAGAGGCGATTTTGTCCATACTGGCCTGACAGTCGCGAATGTAGGCGTCAGCCTGATCGCTAAAGTCTGCAGGCAAATCACCGGCCAAACGACGCTCAAATTCAGCGGCTAATTCAGGATGGGCGGCACGGTAAGCGGCGACCTTTTCATTCCAAGCGGCTTCAGCACTGGCGCCACGCTCGGCGTTGTTCCAGGCTTTGCTAATTTCAGCGGGAATTTCAAAGGGTCCATGGGTCCAGCCCAAGGCCTTGCGTGTGAGTGCAATTTCGTCAGCACCCAAAGGAGCACCGTGACAATCTTCTTTACCCTGCTTATTAGGTGAGCCAAAACCAATAACGGTTTTGCAGCAGATAAGTGTCGGCTTGTCGCTCTCGGCCTTAGCGGCTTCAATCGCCGCTTTAATCGCAGCGCTGTCGTGCCCGTCAACGCCAGGAATGACATGCCAACCGTAAGCTTCAAAACGCTTCGGGGTGTCGTCGGTAAACCAACCTTCCACTTCACCGTCAATGGAAATGCCGTTGTCGTCATAAAACGCGACTAATTTACCTAAGCCCAAGGTGCCCGCCAGTGAACCGGCTTCGTGGGAGATGCCTTCCATAAGACAACCGTCACCCACAAAAGTGTAGGTGTTGTGGTCAACAACAGTGTGACCTTCACGGTTAAATTGGTCGGCTAGAATTTTTTCGGCCAATGCCATGCCTACGGCATTAGTGATGCCCTGACCCAGTGGGCCTGTGGTGGTTTCAACACCAGGTGCATATCCATACTCGGGGTGACCCGGAGTTTTCGAGTGCAACTGGCGGAAATTCTTTAATTCGTCGATCGGCAGATCATAACCGCTCAAGTGCAGCAGAGAGTAGATCAGCATAGAGCCGTGACCATTGGAAAGAACAAAACGGTCTCTGTCAGCCCAATTAGGGTTGTTGGGGTTATGCTGCAAAAAATCGTTCCACAGCACTTCAGCAATATCAGCCATTCCCATGGGCGCACCCGGGTGGCCACTATTGGCTTGTTGGACGGCGTCCATACTTAAGGCTCGGATGGCATTGGCTAGTTCGGCGCGAGAGGGCATGGGCTCAGTATTCCTTGGGTAACGTAAACAGATAACTCAAACAGGGGGTGTGAAAACGGGCGCTATTTTCTCCCACCTTGCCCATCAAGGTAAAGCGTCAGCGGGCTATTAATAAAGAAAAGTGTGCTTATTTCTCACTCTATATCAATATATTTTGATATAGAGTGGATCTACTGCTAGAATCCGCAGATGTCACAACTATCTATGCCATCTTCAGAGGACTTGCCACAACTCGCCAATTGCTTAAAAGCGGCGGGTGATCCTTTGCGCTTGGAGATTTTGCGCATCCTCGAGAGAGACTCTTATGGAGTGATGGAACTCAGCAGGCTGTTCAATACTAAACAGTCGGGCATGAGTCACCACCTCAAGGTACTTACGGCGGCAGGATGGGTAGCCTCACGTCGCGAAGGCAACTCTATCTTTTATCGGCGTGCCAACCCCAGCCAACAATCTGGGCTCTGTCGTTTACAGCAACAGCTTTTTGAGTCTTTAGATGAAACCTCGATATCGCCGGCCCTAGTCGCTCAAGTCAACCTGATTCAGGAAGAGCGGGCATCAACCTCAAAGCAGTTTTTCGCCGAAAATGTCAGCAAGTTCAGAGAACAACAGGACATGATTGCGAGTTATCCCGTATACGCTGAAGCTGTGAAAGATATGGTGAGTGGACTTGGCGAGCACCCGCGCGCCCTGGAGCTTGGCCCTGGTGAAGGTGAATTTTTATCGGTACTCAGCCCGCTCTATAAAGAGGTGATTGCCCTCGACAACGCCGCTCCTATGCTCGCCTGCGCCGAACAAAATGCCCGACAGGAAAATCTCCACAACATCAATTTCATTTTGGGCGATACTCGCGAGGCATTGCGCCGAAAGCTACAGGCCGATTGCGTGGTGGTGAATATGGTATTGCACCACACACCATCACCTGCCGAAGTATTCCAAGATCTCAGCCATTTGCTGAGTGCCGGCGGTCACCTAATTGTGACTGACCTATGTCGACACGATCAAGGTTGGGCCAAAGAAGCCTGTGGCGATTTATGGCAAGGCTTTGAACCCGAAGATTTTACCCGCTGGGCCGTTCAGGCCGGTCTAAAGGAAGGCCAGAGCGTATATTTTGCTTTGCGTAATGGCTTTCAAGTACAAGTACGACACTTTATCAAAGCGCAGGCCAATGCCCGCGCACAAAAAATCCATTCTTACCTATAGTTAACAGTTACCGGCAGGAGAAGCTCCATGGCTGAATATTCAATTTTTACCTCCGAATCCGTTTCGGAAGGGCACCCCGACAAAATGGCCGATCAGATCTCTGATGCCATCGTGGATGCCATCCTCACCGACGACAAAGAAGCCCGAATTGCAGTGGAAACGCTCGTGAAAACCGGCATGGTCGTGGTTGCAGGTGAAGTCCGCACAAGCACTTACGTTGATCTTGAAGACCTAATTCGCGAAGTAGTGCTCGACATTGGCTACGACTCTAGTGACTTGGGATTTGACGGCGCTTCTTGCGCAGTATTAAACGCCATTGGTAAACAGTCACCGGATATCGCCATGGGTGTTGATGAAGGCGAAGACAAAGACATGGGTGCAGGCGACCAAGGTCTCATGTTTGGTTACGCCACCAACGAAACCGAAGTGCTAATGCCAGCCCCCATCTTGTACTCTCACCGTCTAGTGGAGCGCCAAGCTTACCTGCGCAAAAACAAAATTTTGCCTTGGTTGCGCCCCGATGCTAAAAGCCAAGTCACACTGAGATATGAAAACGGTTTACCCGTTGCCATCGACGCCGTCGTTCTGTCGACCCAACACGACCCTGATGTCAGCCAGAAAGACATACGCGAAGCAGTGATGGAAGAGATCATCAAGCACACCCTGCCTGCAGAGTGGCTGCATAAAGACACACTCTTCCATATCAACCCAACGGGTCAATTCATTATTGGCGGCCCAGTGGGCGACTGCGGATTAACCGGTCGCAAAATCATTGTCGACACCTACGGTGGTATGGCACGGCACGGCGGCGGCGCCTTCTCCGGCAAAGACCCCTCGAAAGTAGACCGCTCAGCCGCTTATGCTGGCCGTTACGTCGCCAAAAATATTGTTGCCGCCGGCCTAGCCGAACGCTGTGAAATTCAAGTGTCTTATGCCATCGGTGTAGCGGAACCCACATCAATTGATGTGAATACCTTTGGCACTGGCAAAATTGCCGACAGCGCCATCACCGCACTGGTGCACGAGCACTTTGACCTGCGTCCGCGCGGCCTAATAGAAATGCTTGACCTAAAACGCCCCATCTACCGTCAAACCGCAGCCTACGGCCACTTTGGCCGCGAGCTCGAAAACTTTACCTGGGAAAAAACTGACAAAGTAGAAGCGCTTAAATCGGCCCTTTAAAAGTCACTAAATACCCCTAAACAAAACATTCACTGACGCCAGCCCTGAGCTCGCGCCAGAACAGGACAAACACAATGACAAACGCTACATTTACCGATTACAAAATTGCTGACATCACCCTCGCCGATTGGGGCCGCAAAGAAATTGACATCGCCGAAGGCGAAATGCCCGCACTGATGGCCCTGCGCCGTAAATACCGCGACGCCAAACCTTTGGCCGACGCGCGTATCATGGGCTGTATCCACATGACCATTCAAACCGCCGTACTCATCGAAACCCTAGTAGACCTAGGCGCCGACGTTCGCTGGTCGTCGTGCAACATTTTTTCCACCCAAGACCACGCAGCGGCAGCCATTGCAGCTGCAGGCATTCCCGTATTCGCCTGGAAAGGTGAAACCGAAGAAGAATTCTTGTGGTGTATCGAACAAACCATTCTGGCTAATGGCGAAGTTTGGAACGCCAACATGATTTTGGACGATGGCGGCGACCTCACCGAAATGTGTCACAACAAATACCCCGCCATGTTAGACGCCATCCACGGCATTAGTGAAGAGACCACCACTGGTGTTCACCGCCTCTTAGAAATGTTGGAGAAGGGTCAACTTAAAGTACCCGCCATCAACGTAAACGACGCCGTCACCAAATCTAAAAACGACAACAAATACGGTTGTCGTCACAGCCTTAACGACGCCATAAAACGCGGCACCGACCACCTATTGGCCGGTAAAAAAGCCCTCGTCATCGGCTACGGCGACGTAGGTAAAGGTTCTGCCGCATCACTGCGCCAAGAAGGCATGATCGTAAAAGTCACCGAAATTGATCCCATCTGTGCCATGCAAGCGTGCATGGACGGCTTCGAAGTTGTCTCAGCTTATAATGACGGCAACAACACCGGGAAAGTGGCAGACATCAACACCGCCGTTTTAGAAAACACCGACCTAGTCGTGACCACCACCGGCAACATCAACGTCTGTGACAGCGCCATGCTCACCGGCTTAAAGAGCGGTGCCGTCGTCTGTAACATCGGCCACTTCGATAACGAAATTGACACCGCCTTCATGCGCGAAAATTGGACCTGGGACGAAGTGAAACCCCAAGTTCATAAAATTTACCGCGCCAGCAGCGTAGACGCCGCCAACAACAGCCACCTGATACTGCTTTCAGAAGGTCGCCTAGTAAACCTTGGCAACGCCACAGGTCACCCCTCACGCATCATGGACGGCTCATTCGCCAACCAAGTACTCGCGCAAATGTACCTTTACGAAGCAAACTTTGCCGCACTGTCAGAAGCTGACAAAGCCGCCAACCTCTACGTAAAAATACTGCCCAAAAAATTGGACGAAGAAGTGGCCAAAGACATGGTAGAAGGATTTGGTGGCGTGATCACCCAAATGACCGACGCCCAGGCCAGCTACATAAACGTACCACTAGACGGCCCCTTCAAGCCCGAGAGCTACAAGTACTAGGAAACCCCATGAGCCACAACGACATACGCCTAAGCTTCGAGTTTTTTCCTTCAAAAACACCCGAAGGCCAGGCCAAACTCAAAACAGTAAGAGAAGAACTTTCGGCCTTTGCGCCGGAGTTCTTCTCCGTCACCTACGGTGCCGGCGGGTCTACCCGCAGCAACACCAAAAATGCCGTCTTAGACATCCAAGCCTCAGGGCAAAGTGCCGCCCCCCACCTATCCTTTGGTGGTGACAGCAAAGAAGACGTCAAAGCACTCATACAAGAATACAAAGACGCCGGCATAAAACGTCTTGTTGCCTTGCGTGGTGACATGCCTTCCGGCATGGGTGGTTCATCACAACTCGTGTATGCCAACCAACTCGTCACCTTCATTCGCGAAGAATTTGCCAACGACTTCGAACTCGAAGTTGCCTGCTACCCAGAGATTCATCCCGAAGCCAAAAGTTACGCCGACGACATAAACTACCTAAAAGCCAAATTGGATGCCGGTGCCAACAGCGCCATCACCCAATACTTTTACAACCCCGACGCCTACTTCTACTTCATAGACCAGTGTCAGCGGGCCGGCATAGACAAGCCCATCTACCCCGGTATCATGCCCATCATGAACTACAAAAACCTAGCGCGTTTTTCCAAAGCCTGCGGAGCCGAAATACCTCGCTGGCTAGCAAAGCGTCTAGAAGATTTTGGTGACGACACCGACTCAATCAAAGCCTTTGGCATAGACCTAGCCACAGACCTTTGCGAGACATTACTAGAGAATGGCGCTCCAGGTTTACACCTCTACACAATGAACCAGACCGAGCCCTCAGCTACAATAGTAAAAAATCTCGGATTAATTCCAGTAGAAGAATAGAAAAAGAATAGAAAACATAAAAATAAAATCGACGCATAGTGGTAGGACTGGCAGCGCCTTGCCTAATCCGCCCATTCAGAACGCGTCTTTAAGCTTTTTTCCTCTGACCAAGGTCTTTTAGCGAGGACTGTTTGAGTCCGGCACGGGCGAGTTCCGCAGCGGCTTGGTCAGAGGGAAAAAGCGTGCGTTCGGGCGGATTAGGTGAGGTGCTGCCAGTCCGGGTTCTAGAGATGCACCAACAAGCTAGGTAGTACAAGATATACCAGCGCCAGAAAACCCAAGGACTCCTTCAAATGCGCATCCCAAGAATATACACCGAACAGCCCCTAACCCTAGGCGCCACAATAGACCTAGAAGAGTCCCCCTCCCGCCACATAGCCAAAGTACTGCGCATGACCGTAGGCCGCGAACTCACACTGTTCAACGGTCAGGGCGGAGAATTCACCGCCACCATCAGCCGGCTAGAAAAAAAACACACCAGCGTCACACTCAACGCCGAACACACCAACGATAGAGAATCGCCCCTTAACATAGAACTTTGCATCGGCCTCTCCCGCGGCGAGCGCATGGATTGGATCATCCAGAAAGCCACCGAACTGGGCGTCACAAAAATTACCCCACTGTTCACCGAGCGCAGCGAAGTTAAACTCAAGCCTGAGCGGCTCGACAAAAAAATGCAGCACTGGCAACAAATTATTATCAGCGCTTGCGAACAGTGCCAGCGCAACCGCCTACCAAGCCTCAACACACCACAGAATATTAACCAATACATCGCCTCCTGCCAGGCTCAACTCAAACTCGTATTGCACCACCGCAGCGACACAGGTCTGGGAGAGAGAGATGCACCCACGTCAATCGCCTTATTGATTGGCCCAGAGGGAGGTTTAAATGAAAATGAAATTGCCCAAGCCGAAAGCTCAGGTTTTGTGCCCCTAACACTGGGGCCAAGAGTATTACGCACTGAAACCGCCCCGCTGGTTGCCTTAAGTTTATGCCAGCAACTGTGGGGTGATTTTTAACAAAGCGTGCCTTAGGAAGCCTGCTTCTTATACGCCAAGTACGCCTGTTCCAAAGCTGAAATGTTAGGAATTACCGCCATTTCGCCAGCCAATGAAACCTGCATTAACTCAAACGACTTTTTTCCAGCACTCGTAATTTCCGTAATTTCTCGGTCGTTCACCCGAGCCAAGCGAGGAATACCCTGAGTCGCGATGGCAATAAACGGCAGCTCCTCGCTCTCGCCCGTATTATTCAAAATGGCTACTCGGCAATGATGGTTGAGTGAAGGTTGGGCTTCTCCATTAATCACCTCAAACGACAACAAAGGAACCTGCTGCTCTCGCCAAGCGAACATGCCCAGAAACCAATCTGGGGCATTCAAGGCCGGTACCGGCATATTCCACGACACCATTTCCGCCACACTAACCGTTGGCAACAGCAGCATGCGGTCCACCATCGGAATCAAAAGACTGGCCACTTCATCGATGACCTCTTGCGAATTATTAGCAGTATTTTCTAACACAGCGCTTTCCTATCCCCACTCACTGACTTGCATTATTCATTGTAATTTTTCGCGCCTTTGTATACTTGCGCCGATTTAAACTGTTTACCAAATGCCTCGCCAAACCTTCTGGTGTTGAATAAAAAGACACCAACTTCGCAGCGATTACCGCCTCCGGCATAGAGCCAACCACACAAGACTCCGGTGTTTGCGCCCAGACATAACCACCTTGTTGGGCTAACAAACGACAGGCTACCAAACCGTCTTCACCCATACCAGTGAAAACAATTGCGCCCGCCTTAGCGCCATATACACTGCTCACATTCGCAATCACCTGATCGATAGACGGTGAAAACGCTCCGAGCCACTGGGAATTTTTTGCTTGGCAAAATGTCCCGTTATCGAGCACATTTAGCGCTATAGTGGGCGACATTAATGCAAGCCGCCCCGCCTGTAATCTTTCGCCATGAGCCGCGATATAGGCTGGGTAATGGCTATTGGCGCTCATCATTTTCAACAGAGTTTTATCGTGCTCAGCGTCAATATGTTGCACGTAAATAAAACTGATATCCAAACCCTTCGGCAGCGCGGCTAAAAAAGTTTTTACTGCTGCAGGCCCACCGGTTGAAGCGGCCAATACGCAAACGTTCTGTTGCCGAGAGTGTCGCGTGTCGAAGTCTTGCAAAGACCCCTTAAGCTGCACCAACTGCGCTAGAATTCGTTCGAACCACAGTGTGTGTGCGTGACTACCGACATCAGGCGCACAGCCGTCACCAAAAATAATAGGCTGCTCAACAGTTTCTAACCAAGCGTTATAGGCCTCATTGCCCTGCTCGTCACTCACGTCGACTATCCAAGCATCAGCTTGCGGATTTTGTCGAACATCACCGGCCAAAAAATCTTCAGGCCTAAGGCAGGGCCCCAATTGTAAATCACTGTCGGCGAGCGCTTGGGCCAAGCTGAGTTGTTGTATTCGCGCACTACAGACAAGGCCCACACAAACCGTGCTCAAGGCACTAGGCCTCAGTTTCGTCGTCGCCCAGCAAATCTTTTATCGCTGTCACCAAAACTTCTTCTTGGTAAGGCTTACCCAAATAATTATTCACACCCAAACTGAATGCGTGCTCCCGATGTTTATCACCCGTGCGTGAGGTAATCATAATGATGGGCAAATCTTTGAGACGCTGACTGGAGCGTACATTCTTTGCCACTTCAAAACCGTCCATTCGGGGCATTTCAATGTCGAGCAACATAAGGTCAGGCTGTAAATCTTGTAACTGACTCAAGGCATCAACACCATCTTTTGCGGTATGTACAATATAGCCTTCTCGCTCAAGAAAACGCGTAGTCACTTTTCTTACGGTCACCGAATCGTCCACCACCAAAATCGTCGGCGTTGAGACTTCTTGGCGTGCGAGAAGTGCTTGGGCATCATCGCCCTTGTCAGATTCCAAGCGCACCAATTCCTGACGCACCATGGCATGGGGATCTAAAATGACGACGACACTACCGTCACCCATCACGGTTGCGCCTGACAAACCCGCCACATTACTGAACTGCGAGCCCAGGGTTTTCACGACGATTTCCCGGCTGCCCATTAAACTGTCAACTTGCAAAGCCACGGCGTGTTCAGCGCTGCGCACCAACACAACTGGAATAGGCAACACCTGCCCTTCCAATTTTGGGTTGGCGCCAGTGTTAAGCATTTCCCCCAAATAACGCACTTGATAATTTTGGCCCGCGTATTCAAAGCGCGCGTCACGGTCTTCGTAATAATGCTCTAGCTCGAAAGGACTGACTCGCACAATACCTTCAATACTGTTCAAGGGCACAGCAAAACGGTCATCGCCAATTTGCACCATCAAGGCACGGTTAACCGATACGGTAAAGGGCAGCCGTACAACAAATTCTGTGCCGACACCTTGCTGGGAGACAATTTGCATATTGCCGCCCATCTGCTTAATTTCAGAATGAACTACGTCCATGCCCACGCCACGACCAGAGATTTGAGTCACTTTTTCGGCGGTGCTGAACCCGGGGTGCAAAATAAACTGCATAACTTCATGGTCGGTGAGCGCTGTGTGCTCGTTAATAAGCCCCCGCTCCACTGCCTTAGCTCGCACCTTAGTAAGGTCGATACCTCGGCCGTCATCCTGCAAGCGAATTAATACGTCCGCGCCTTCTCGGCCCAAGCTTAGGGTTACCTGCCCTAAGTCAGCCTTGCTCGCCGCACGTCGCTCATCGCTGCTTTCAATGCCGTGGTCAACAGCATTGCGCAGCATATGCTCTAAAGGTGCGACCATGCGCTCCAACATAGAACGATCCAATTCACCTTCAACATTTTCCAAATTGAAATGAACGGACTTGTTCAGTTCGCCAGAAATCTGCCTGACAATACGACGCAAGCGCGGCACCAAACGAGAGAAGGGCACCATACGAGAACGCATCAAGCCCTCTTGTAAGTCTGTGTTAATTCGCGACTGTTGCAGAAGTAGAGTTTCGGTATCACGTGTTTTGTCTAAGAGGGTCGATTTTAAATCCATCAAATCCGACGCACTCTCTGTCAATGAACGCGACAGCTGTTGCAACATGGAATAGCGGTCCATTTCCAAGGGGTCAAAATCTTCGTGCTCTGCTAACTGCTCTTGGCGAAAGACCATTTGAGCTTCAGTTTCAATATCAAGCCTACGCAGTTGTTCTTGCAAACGATTAATGGTCATATCCATTTCTTCAATGGAATAACTCAGTTCACTCACTTGCTCTTCCATCCGACCACGGCTGATGGAGGTTTCACCGGCTAGGTTAACCAAATCTTCCAAGAGCTCGGCCGAAACTTTCACAACTTCCTGCGGTGTGCTTCGCTGAGAGGCTATCGCTGCGGCCGCGGGCGAATGCGGTACATTGACGTCGCCGGTATTCAGCGAAGGCGCTGGCGTGGGTGACAAGGTGGGTTCTTTCGCCTTTGGCGAAAACGGCAAAATCTCTGCACCCTTGTTCACAGTCTTGGGCGCTTCAAGCGGCTCGGGCTCGTCTGCTGGTTTCTGGCTTGGAACACTCGTTAAGCTTACAGGCTCAGACGGTGCATCAATTTGCGGAGCATTTTCGGCCAGTAATTCCTCAGCGCCCATCTTGTCTGATTTAATTTTGTCAGTACTGTTTAGTAACAAATCTTGATAGGCGTGAACACTGGTAAAGAATGTGTCATTGATGTCCGTGCCACTACCCTGCTCAATCAAATAGCTTTCAAAATTATGAGCCAGCTCACCAAAGCCCATTAAGCCCGCAAGACGAGCGCCACCTTTCAGTGTGTGCAGTGCCCTCTTTAATTCTTCAACACTCTCAATGTTGCTCCGATCACTCTGCCAATTATGAATGGACTGATCAATATCATCTAAGAGTTCATCGGCTTCTTCTGAGAAAATCTCCAATATTTCTGGGTCAATATCGTTCTCGTCATCAACAAGTTTGTGTTCTTTCTCTTCATCTTGGGAATTAGTATTTTCAGAAGCTGCTAGAGCTTCAGCTTCGAGCCTAGCATTCCTTGCGGCAAGTTCTTGAGCTTCGAGTTCGGCTTTGGCTTTGGCTTCTAAATCTGCAAGTTCCTGAGCTTCAAACGCTGCCTTTGCCTCCGCTTCTGCAAGCTCCTGAGCTTCTAGCGCAGCCTTTGCCTCCGCTTCTGCAAGCTCCTGAGCTTCGAGCGCTGCCTTTGCCTCTGCTTCTGCAAGTTCCAGAGCTTCCACTTCCGCCTTGGCTTCTGCTTCCGCAAGTGCTTGAGCTTCAAGTTCCGCCCTGGCTTCCAAATCTGCAAGCTCCTGAGCTTCAAGCTCAGCCTTGGCCTCCAATTCGGCAAACATTTTAGCTTCTGCATCTGCTTCGGCCTTTGCTAAAGACTCTGCAGCCGCCAGCGCCAGAGTCTCAGCCTCGGCCAAGGCCTCAGCTTCAGCTAGGGTGTCAGCCTCAGAAAGCAATCCATTATTTAGCTCAGGAATGGCCAACAAGTTATTTAAAGACTTGGCCAAGTCCGGATCTATAGGACGAATATTCTGTCCCGCAGCCACCGCATCAACCATATCCAACAGTGCATTGTGACCAGATTTTAATATCGGAAACAAACCTTCATCTGCACCCAATAAGCCTTGTTCAGTTGCGTCGTAAATGCCTTGAAGCTGACTTGCCAAACCCGCCATTTCAGGTAAATTTGCCTGCACAGCGCCTTGTTCAAGCGTGGCCAATTCAGCCACCAGTGGTTTGAATATCTCTAAATTCGCAGGTGCTTGCTGCCAGCGATCAATAAGCTCATCAGCGTCGAGCAAGAGATTCATCTCTTCCGCCATGAAAATAGACAATAAATGTGGGTCTACCGACTTATTGTTATTCTCCGCAGCCTCTTGCTGACGAATAAGATGCCCAACGGACAGCTCTTTAAGTTCAGCGAGACGCGCCACAAACTGAGCAAGACGCGGAAGTTCGACGGTTTGTTCACCGAGCAATTGTTCCAAACCCACACGGGTATAGCTCACACCATCACGCAAGAGCTGGAGTATGTCGGCGTTGACATCTACCTGATAAGTGCGCAGTTCTTTTGCAAATAACTCCAAAGGTGTCGCCAGCTCGGCGATGGGTGTCACGCCTGCCATATGGGCGCTACCTTTCAAGGTATGCAGAGCGCGCTGGGTCGCATCACTCGGCGGCAAATAGAGAGGCGCTGCCTCATCCATTTCATGAATAAATTCTTCTATCGTCTCTAGGTGGGCTTCAGCTTCGGTACTAAATATTTCCCAAAGAACCCGATCATTCTCATCCTCTTCTGAAAGCTCATCCGCTTCCTCAAGGTCTTCAACTACGGCACTTTCAAGTTCCGGAGCATGCTCATGATCAGTGGCCAAACTCGCGAGCAGCGCTTCAGGGACAACGCCATTCGCTAAGCTTTCACCCCACGCTTGAAGTTCCTGCGTTCTTTCTATCTGGCAATCAGTACGTCTATCATTAAAAGCCTGAATTAATTCAGGCATGAGTTCATGCACCTGGCGAACATATTCAACGGTGAGTGCGTTTCGTTCTGCACCACCATCAATCACGCGATTCAATAAGTTCTCGGCTACCCATGCCAATTCAGCAGCTTGCAAGGCACCGACCATTCGCCCGCTACCTTTTACAGTATGGAATGCTCTCCTCACCTCTGAAAGTGAATCACCATCGTTGAGGTTTTCTGCCCAGCGCGGTAAGTACTCTGTAATGGTGTCATTTACTTCAGCCGCTTCTTCGATGAATATCTCAATAATCTCTTCATCAATATCTGAGCTGAGCTCTTCTTTTTCTACAGGCGATGACACTTCATCCGGCGCCACAGCTGTCGCAATTTCAAGCGCAATGTTTTCTGGCTCAACAACTTCAGAATCTGAGAGTTCTGCCGTTGAATCTTCGCCTTCAGAGGCCGGAGCCTCGTCATCCACACTGACGGCTTCGTTAGTTACATCGGTAGTTGTCTCAAGCAAAACTTCACTGGAAGTATCAGAGGAATCTTGAATATCTAATTCAAGTAATTCCTCTGGGGCACTGGCCTCTTTACTATCGGCCTCACCACGAAGATCAAAGCCCAATTTATATAAACTTTCTTCCGCATGAGACAATAGATCATCGTCGGCATTTTTTGGGTCGACACGATAATTGTCTAGATAGTATTCAACCCCGGACATCGCATCAGCTAGGAGCTCAAGGCGACTCCATTCAGGCTTGTCGCCACCCTCAACCAAACTATTTTCTACGAAATTGGCGCAGGCTCCAATAATACCCGCGGGACGGCTCAGCTGCATTAGGCCAAGACCACCACGCACTTCATTCAGTAAGCGCGGTACGTTTTCCAATTGACGAGCGTCATACTGTGAAGAAATATATTCAACAATGGCATCTTTAGCTTGTTCTATGCCCATGCTGCTTTCTCGCAACACAGACTCATGCGCAAGCTCAACATGCCCTTCGGTGGGCGTGGGCGGCTCTTCGCCCTGCCTAGCAGTAATGCCCACCAAGGCGTCAAGCGACGCCTCAACACTGATAATTTTTCCAGCCACATTCAGAAGAGTCTGTGACGAAGGAACTTCGGAATCCACGCTCAAAGTTTCAAGCTCTTGCACTTGGGCAAGTACAGTCTGACGTAGTTCCTCAACGTCAATCACCACCATGGTATCGGCGATGCGAGACAAGATAGGAGTGATGCGGCTTAGTGTTTCAGAAGGATTTTGTTCTAACTCCGGAGATTCCAACAGCGTTTTAACTGAATGCAGCTCTTCTTTCAACGCGGCCACGACCGAACGCAGCGCATCTAAATCTGGGGACAATGAACTTTGCAAAACTAAGGAGGCAAGGTCTACCCCCTTAGGAATGACATTGTCCAGCTGATAAAGTGATTTGATACGATTGAGGTGCGCGCCCTCACTGCTCGCACCGGCCACGTAATAGAGTAAGTGTGTTAATAATTCTTCGTCGGCCGGCGTATCCAACTCGGCGTTTCCACGCACCACATAACGCTTTAGCTCTTTGTGTAATTCTTTCAGCAGTGTCTTAACAGACACACTGTGCTCAATAGAGTCTTTGGCCACCCCTTCGAGTAAAGCGAGAGAGATGTCCCAAATTGCCTGCCTAGGGCTACCTTGGGTTAATTTGTAAAGGCGTGAAAACGCTTTGTGCAGATAGGCGGTATTTTCTTCTAGCTTTACACCACGAATAAGGCCATTAGCCGCCACTTGATACATCTGGCGAAGCTTTTCAACCACTGCTACAAATTGTTGGCTATTATTTGCCGCCGAAACACGCTCACCTTTAACAATTTTTGCAGGTGCCAGATCAATGGTCGCGGCAACATCATTGCCGACCAGTTCTTCGCCTCGCACAACCCGCAGGTCATTAAGGAGTGATTGAATCAGCAGTGGATTTTCGAGACGTGAGGTTTTAATTTGGTCGAGATAGATAGGCAACTGCAAAATTGCCTGCATTAGAATTTGATGTGCATCTTCACTATTTGCACAGGCGCCCGTCATCAGAGCCTGAGACAAGAGTTCCATTTCACTGGCTAAATTAGCCGCACTTTTGAATTCCACCATCGCCAGGCTTCCGTGCACCTGGTGTAAGTGGGTCAAACAGAAACGAATGCGCGTAGAATCTTCTGGGTCTGACACAAAGGCTTCTAGTGCTTGCGCCGCTTGCTTCAGGGTTGAGTCAATTTCCTCAATCACCCAATCTAATGCAGCAAAATTGTGACTATCTCCCATTTGGAGCGGTCCTCATGTGGTCTGAATTCTCTGGTAGGCCTGCACACCAATCTCTCGACAAGGCGTGAGAAATATATTCTTCCAGGTCATAACTTCCCCTGGGCCTATTATTAAAATCCCCCCTGGCTTGAGCTGCTTAACCAGGGCATCCAGAATGCTTTTTTTTCGCCACTCCTGAAAATAAATCAACAGATTTTGGCAAAATATAATGTCCATTTTTTCTATGGGCTTATGCGCTAAGTCCAAAATATTTTCGCAATGAAAGCGAATGTGCCTTTTCACTGCATCGGTCACTTTCAGGCGCCCGCCATGAGTTTGAAAATATTTCTCTCTAAGCGCCGGTTTTACCTCAGCAAAAGCGCTGCCAGGATATTCACCGAGTTTGGCAAGAGCGATAGCTTCAGCACTAATATCAGTGGCGTCTATAGTGTAACTAAGGTCGCCTCCATGTAACTCAGCAGCCTCTTCAAATAACATAGCCAATGAGTAGGGCTCTTCACCAGTGGCGCAACCTACACTCCATACATTGAGTGATGCACTCGTTTTTTCATACTTCTCAACGATGGTTCGTCGCACAAAATCAAATGATTCAATGTGGCGAAAAAAACGCGTTTCATTAACCGTTATTCGACTAACAAACACGCCCCACTCCTCAGCATCTGCGGCGCGCACAATTTGATAATATTCATCAAAACTGTTGCAGTTCAGCTCTCGCATACGCATTAATAATTGCGCTTGCAAATGCGATTGCTGAACTTGACGGAAATGCATGCCGGTGCGTTCTTCTAACAATCCATTCCACTGTTCAAACTGCAGTGCAGACAAACTCTGTGTAGCCTGCAAGGACCATCCCATCAACAATCTTCCCGTTTAAGCTCTCGAATGCTCATCGTCTGCATTGTCTAAATCGAAGTCGGTATGTATTTGCGTAACGTTGAGCTCATCGTCGAAGTCATCACCCAAGTCTAGATCCACCGCGTCTTCCAGAGTCTCAATATCGTCGAGGGTTTCGATATCATCTAGAATTTCAATTTCATCTAGAGTTTCAATCTCGTCTATAACGTCAACGTCCGCTACGATTTCGTTCTTATTCAGTGTTTCAATGTCATCAGCCGCACCCAGAGCAGCCGCCTCTGCTATTGGCGCCTCATACTCGTCGTTTTGAGCGGGCACTGCATCCGCTATGGATACAACAGGTTCTGCATCTTCCGGTAGTTTAAAGCCAGCAACCGATTCGCGTAGATCAAGTGCCATCTCGGCCAAGTTACCAATAGACGATGCGGTTGCACCGGTACCAGCAGAGGTTTGAGAAGTAATTTCTTGAATCACGTTCATGGTATTGGAAATGTGACCCGCCGATGAGGCTTGCTGTCTTGCGGCGTTGGAAATGTTCTGAATCAAATCAGACAAGTTAGCCGATACACTTTCAATTTCTTCCAGAGCAACACCGGCGTCTTGTGCCAGTCTTGCGCCTCGAACCACCTCAGAGGTTGTTTGTTCCATCGAAGTTACAGCTTCGTTGGTATCGTTTTGAATGGTTTTCACCAAGGCTTCAATTTGCTTTGTCGCCGCTGCTGAACGTTCCGCCAATCGTTGAACCTCATCCGCTACCACGGCGAAACCTCGACCGGCGTCACCCGCCATAGATGCCTGAATCGCGGCGTTAAGTGCAAGAATGTTTGTTTGGTCGGCAATGTCGTTAATCAAGCTTACGATGTCACCAATTTCCTGTGAAGACTCACCCAATCGTTTAATACGCTTCGAGGTGTCTTGAATCTGTTCGCGAATTGTATCCATGCCGTTGATGGTGTTTTGCACCACTTTCGAACCATTGTTTGCAATGGATACCGAGCGCTCCGCAACGCCTGCTGACTCGGCGGCGTTAGCTGATACCTGGTCAATGGTCACAGCCATTTCATTTACGGCCGCCGATGCACCAGCAATTTCTTGTGCTTGGTGATCAGAAGCTTCCGCAAGGTGCAGTGCTGTTTGCTGGGTTTCTTGTGCAGCTGCCGATACATTTACAGAAGTATCATTAATACGCGATACCAGAACTCGAAGTTGGTCAATGGTAAAGTTGATGGAGTCAGCAATAGCACCGGTGAAATCTTCTGTTACCGTTGCGGTACTGGTTAAGTCACCGTCAGCGAGGTCGGCCAGCTCATCCAGAAGCCGCAAAATTGCAGTTTGGTTACGCTCGTTGGTTTCTGCCGTTTCTTGTAGGCGAGTTCTTGTGCCCGACAGAAGTTGTGCGGCAATAGCTAAAATAAGCAAAACCGACAAACCACCCAGAATGGCAACAATCAGATTGTTGGGCTGGCGAGTAGTCGACAACTGAGAAATTCGATCAGATAGTTGTGCAAGAGACTGCTGTAGAAGTGGCGTATCATCTAACAGTGCATTGGCAGACTGACGCGCTTTAAAAAGTGCGGGTGAGGCCGCGAAAATGTCTTTTACTGAGCCGCTCACAAACTCAAATAACTTACCCACCTCACTTAAGCTTTCAATGGCCTCGCCGTCGGTCACTCTGGAAATACCCAAGGTGCGGTCACCGTCGGTCATACCGGCCAATACTTTACCAAAGACATTGGCGTCTAAGTTAAATTGGTCAGCGGCCGTGTCAGCATTGCCTCCACCACGCAACATTTTGTCAACGTTTCGACCGATACGCTCAACCAACCACGATTGCTTCTGCGCCACCGATACTTGATCGGCGGGAGCATTTTTATCCAACAGAATCTCAACAATAGTGTTGTGCTCGGCCTGTAGCTCCGGCAGAGATTCATTCAAAGTGTTGGCCACGTCATTCAGGAAAATGATCGTATCTTCATTGGTAATAATGGTATCGGCGTTGTTCTTAACACGGGTCCAGATCCCATCATAACCTCCGAACTCTTCAGCCAAGGCCTGGCGGGTTTGGGCGTCGCCATTGCGCAAGCGGTTCCAAGCGTCATCCATACCGCTCACAACCGTTTGCAACTCTTCAAACGCCTTTTTGTCACCGGAGGTTGCCTCACGCGAAAGCGCGCTCACCCGATAAGAGAAGGTTCGCAGTTCAGCACTGAGGTTTAAGTAGCTCTGGTCTCGCGCTGAGTCGCGTTGCACCATAAAAATACTGACGGCCATGGCAAGCAATAGGACAAATAATCCCACCACAAATGCTGTCATGGTGGGATTCGCCCTAAGGGTGGCTACCCTGTTTCTGGGTTCGTTTTTCATGCTAAGTGCTCCTAAGCAACACTGGTTTTAGTCTATGGTGGTTTAATACAAAATTAAGCGGCGCATTTGCCCGCCTTGGTTTATCAATTGCTTTACGCCATTGCCGCATCGGCAAAGCGCTCATCAGTAGCCAAAGTGGCGGGGTTAAATACAGACCACAAATGCGCTCCCGCGGGATAACAACCTTCAACAAAAGGTTTAACTTCTGCCGGCAGATGACCCGCTTCTTCTTGATAGGTGTCCATGGGAAAATGCTGCATACCAAACACTTGATCGACCATCAAACCGGTATATAGGCCGCCAATCTCGAGTACTAATACGCGCCGCAGCTTGCGGTGACCGGAGAGGCTGGTGCCAAAGAAATTGGCCATGTCGTAGATAGGAAGCAGGCGACCGCGCACATTAGCCACCCCTTTTACCCAAGCTTGTACATTGGGCAAATGGGTATATCCCGGCACTTCCAACATTTCAGATACTTGACCCATGGGGGCCACGAAACGTTGACCAAGCAGAGAAAAACCCACTCCACTCCAGTGTGGCCGAATATCCAACTGTGCGGGCAAGCCTTTAGCGGAGCGTCGTGTGCGCTGCGCCAAATCTAGCAGGGCTCGAAAAGCCGCTTGCTGCTCTGGCATAAGGTCTTTTCCTATAATCTAAAGCCCCATAGAATCGGGGCTATTTATTTCGGCCCCAGTTAGGCTATTGAATCGGCGATGATTTCTAACAATACAGATTCTTCAATAGGCTTCGTGAGATACGCTTTAGCACCCTGACGCATGCCCCACACACGGTCAGTTTCCTGATCTTTGGTGGTGACAATAATAACGGGAATATGGGTTGTTTCGGGGGCTTTTGTTAGCTGGCGTGTTGCCTGGAAACCATTGAGCCCAGGCATAACGATATCCATCAAAACAATATCGGGCTTTTCTTTCTTGGCAACAACCACGCCGTCTTCACCACTTTCGGCTGTTAGTACCTCGTGCCCATTTTTCTCTAACATGCCGGCAAGCTTGTAAGTTTCAGTGGGAGAGTCATCAACAATTAATACTCTGGCCATGCGTTCCTCTGATTGTCAGTTTTATTATTTATAGTGCTTGAGCCATCAATTTAGGAAATGTGGTTTTCTATCGCACCCAGCAATTCGCTTTTACTAAAAGGTTTGGTCAAGTATTCGTCTGAGCCTACAATGCGGCCCTTAGCCTTATCAAATAGCCCGTCTTTGCTGGACAGCATGATCACAGGCGTACCTTTAAATTCACTGTTGTTCTTGATGAGCGCGCAGGTTTGATAGCCGTCGAGCCGAGGCATCATGATATCGACAAAGATAATATCAGGGCGAGTATCAGCAATTTTTGCCAAGGCATCGAAACCGTCGGTGGCGGTAACCACGGTACATCCCGCTTTTTTCAACAGGGTTTCAGCCGTTCGACGAATGGTTTTACTGTCGTCAATCACCATTACCTTCAGGCTTTCCATGTTTACGTCCATACTCTTTTAACCTTATGGGTTATTTTTTTATCACGTAATTTCAAGCAATTTTGTGGCATTTCCTGCGCCAGAAAGTCACCTGTTCTGTTTTTAACATAGATTCTCGGGCATATCTATAAGCGCCTGAATAAATTGAATATTCATAGTATTTTATGCGACAGAATCGGCAAAATTTACTATTGCTTTAGCTGCCCCGAACACTTAACGTTAGATTCCGCTAGCGTCAACTCTTACGACCCTTTGAGATTAGTTCAATTGGCGTATACTACCCAGCCAAATAACAGGTTTTCTTATGAGTATTACACTTGGTGTGGTCATGGACCCCATCGCGACAATCAAGCCCTATAAAGACACCACTCTGGCACTGCTGCTCGCAGCTCAAGCCAAAGGTTGGGCCCTGTATTATATGGAGCAGGCCGATATGTATCTGGACCAAGGCATTGCCCTGGCCCAAGTTCGCCCCTTGAAGGTAATGGACGATAATGATCACTGGTTTGAGCTCGGCGAAGCGCGTGCGATGCCTCTTGGTGAGCTCGACACTATTTTGATGCGGAAAGACCCTCCCTTTGACAGCGAGTTTATCTACAGCACCTACATACTTGAAGCCGCTCAAGACCAAGGCGCACTGGTGGTCAACGACCCTCGGAGCCTGCGAGACTGCAACGAGAAAATTTTTGCAACGCGCTTTCCTCAGTGCTGCCCAGACGTACTGGTGAGCCGCAGCGAACCGCAGCTAAGAGACTTTCACAAGACCCACGGTGATGTGATTTTCAAACCGCTTGACGGTATGGGTGGCACCGGAATCTTCCGCTGCAGCCCTAAAGACCCCAATGTAGGCGTGATTCTAGAAGTGCTTACGAACATGGGAGCCAACTTCATAATGGCCCAGCGCTTCATCCCTCAAATCACTCAAGGCGACAAACGCATACTGGTAGTAGACGGTGTTGCCGTGCCTTACGCCTTGGCGCGCATTCCAGCAGAGGGAGAAACTCGGGGCAATTTGGCCGCTGGCGGGCGCGGTGTCGCTCAGCCTCTCACCGATAGAGACCAGTGGATCGTAGATCAAGTCGCTCCTACCTTGAAAGAAAAAGGGCTTTTATTTGTTGGGCTAGACGTTATTGGTGACTACCTCACGGAGATTAACGTGACCAGCCCAACCTGCGCTCGTGAAATTGACAAAACCTACGGCACCAACATTGGCGATCAGCTAATGACAGCGATTGAAAAACGCCTGTCGTGACAGCCGTGATGCCAAGTTATTCAGCACCTGCTTCAGGCCCGCCGGTAGATACCGGTGACCGCCTGAGCTTCACGGTGTTTTTAGCCTTGGCGCTTCACGCCCTACTTATTTTTGGCATCAGCTTTACCTTAGACCGAGGTGGCAATCAGAGCCCAACCCTTGAGATAACACTGGCCACTCACAAATCTTCCGTCGCCCCCAACAAAGCCGACTATCTGGCCCAGTTTGATCAAGAAGCTAGCGGCACTGAAGACGACGCCCGCCAACTCACCACAGACCAAAGCGCTGAATTTGCCGACACCGTAATTAGAGACATCAACCCAACACCACAGACCCGGGCCGTCACCCCCAGCGAACAAAAAGACCTGCAGCAAGTTACCACCACCGGCAACAGCCCCCAGAAGGCACGCCTGCAAATTGACCCGAACCCCAGTGACGAAGTCGAGCTTCAGGAGGGCAGTTTGGAAGACCTGCCACTACTCAGTGCAGAAATTACTAGCTTGCGAGCCAAACTCGATCAACAGAGACAAGAATACGCCAAGCGCCCTCGCATACGCCGCCTAACCTCCGTTGCGACCAAAACCTCATTAGAAGCCGAATACCTGCATCGATGGAGCAGTAAAGTAGAATTTATTGGCAATCGGAACTACCCAGAAGAAGCCCTCAAAGAGAGCCTTTTTGGCACCTTGCGCTTAGCCGCTGTGATCAAAGCAAACGGCACTGTTGACCGGGTGGAAATACTGCAGTCCTCCGGACACCCCATGCTAGACCAAGCCGCGCTGCAAATTGTACACCTCGCATCACCGTTCATGGCCTTTCCCGCTGATATCAGTAAAGAGTATGACCAGCTCGAAATTATCCGCACTTGGCACTTTGAAATTACCGGCCTCTCAACCTCCAGCTAATCACTGGGCCTAAAGATAAATTCAGCTATAATCACTTTATGACAAACAACGAAACCCCTAAAGAAAACGGCGACCTCTGCCAAAGCGACCTAACTCAGGGCAACCTGAGCAATCACTTCCTTATCGCTATGCCCGGCTTAGACGACACCAGCTTCGCACACACAGTCACCCTGGTCTGCGAGCACAGTGCCGAAGGTGCAATGGGCATAGTCATAAACGCCCCACTGAATATCAACATGGAAGAAATCTTTCAGCAGATGCAACTCACCGCCTCTGACGAGGCCAACAAACGCACCGTATTCGCCGGCGGCCCGGTGCAACTGGAACGAGGCTTTGTGCTTCACAAAACCGGCACCACTTGGAACTCAACCCTCGAAATATCTAAAGACATTAGCCTAACGGTTTCCAAAGACATCATCGCCGCCATTGCCAACGAAGAAGCCCCACCAGAAGCCATAGTGGCGCTCGGTTATGCGGGTTGGGGCGCGGGGCAACTAGAAGAAGAAATTGCCGAAAACACTTGGCTAACCCTCATTGCCGACAGTGACATTTTATTCAACACCCCCTGCGAACAGCGCTGGGCACTGGCCGCGCAATCACTGGGCATCGACCTAAACCTGATGTCATCCACCGCAGGCCACGCTTAAACCAAGCAAGCCAACAACATTACCCCCAATCGAGCTCACTACATGTCAAAAACCTACTTGGCCTTCGACTACGGCACCCGCAACATAGGCCTTGCCAGCGGCCAATCCGTCACCCGCACCGCCGTTGAAAGACCCGCACTAAAAGCTAAAGACGGCGTGCCCAACTGGCAAGAGGTGGAAGCCCTGCTTAAAGAATGGAAACCCGACCTAGTGATAGTAGGCCTGCCTTTAAATATGGACGATAGCGAAAGTGAACTCGCCGCCCGGGCGCGAAAGTTCGGCCAACGATTGCACGGTCGTTTTGGGGTAGCGGTAGAAATGGTCGATGAGCGCCTTTCAAGTTATGAAGCAAAAGGCGAAGTGATGGCGAAAGGAGGCTCCAGAGACTACGGTAAGAACCCCGTAGACTCCATAGCTGCCCGACTGATTTTAGAATCTTGGTTTAACGAACAAAGTTAACTAGAACTGGCTGCCGCTGCGATCATCACTGGTATCCATCGACAGCTCATCCGCCGCATTACTCAGATAATCTGGGTCAGACTCTGAGCCCAGTTTAATCATCAAACGTAGGTCATTGGACGAATCAGCGTAGGCCAGCGCGTCCTCATAGGTGATTTCACCGCCGTCATACAAATCGTACAAAGCCTGATCAAAAGTCTGCATTCCGAGCTCAGTTGACTTCTTCATCAGCTCCTTGAGCTCATGAATTTCGCCTTTTCGGATCAAATCTGAAGCCAAAGGCGTATTGAGCAGAACCTCCATACACGCCCGCCGCCCCTTACCGTCAGGGGTGGGAATCAACTGTTGGGCAATAATGCCTTTCAAATTTAAGGACAGGTCCATAAACAGCTGACTGTGCCGATCTGCATCAAAGAAATGGATAATACGATCTAAAGCTTGGTTGGCATTGTTCGCGTGCAAGGTACAAAGACACAAGTGCCCTGTCTCAGCAAAGGCAATTGCGTGATCCATCGTTTCGCGAGAGCGCACCTCGCCGATGAGAATAACATCTGGCGCTTGGCGCAAGGTGTTCTTCAAAGCCACCTCAAAGGACTCGGTATCGATACCCACTTCACGCTGGGTGACAATACAGCCCTTATGCTGGTGAATAAATTCGATGGGGTCTTCAATCGAAATAATATGCCCTTTACTGTTCGTATTGCGATGCCCAATCATCGAGGCCAGCGAAGTAGACTTACCGGTGCCCGTAGCACCGACAAAAATCACCAAGCCGCGCTTCTCCATCGCCAGCTCTTTAATAATTTGTGGCAGACCCAAATCATCAATCTTGGGAATATTGGTTTCAATGCGACGCAACACCATGCCAGCCAAGTTACGCTGGTAGAAAGCACTGGTTCTAAACCGACCCACGCCTCGAGCGCTGATGGCAAAATTAAGCTCTTTGGTTTCAAGAAATTCGGCCCGCTGACGGTCGTTCATCACGCCTAACACCGTCTCTCTGGCCTTTTCAGGGGACAGAGGTGTAGTGGTTACTGGCACAACCTTGCCATTGAGTTTCATCGATGGCGGAACCCCCGCCGTAATAAAAAGGTCTGATGCTCCTTTCTCTACCATCAACTGCAAAAGACGGTCAAAATCCATAACGGTACCTTCCGTATCTTAGTGAGAGCTTCCAGCTCTTGAGATTAAAAATTATCAGGCATCTTAGCTTTCTCGCGAGCAACGTCACGCGAGATGATCCGTTTGGCCACCAAATCGGCCAAGCATTGGTCGATTGTCTGCATACCCAGAGAGCCGCCCGTTTGAATCGCAGAATACATCTGCGCCACCTTGTCTTCACGAATCAGATTGCGAATAGCCGATGTTCCCCGCATGATTTCATGGCCGGCCACACGGCCGCCACCATTTTTCTTCAGCAAGGTTTGTGAAATAACAGCCTGCAGTGATTCCGACAGCATCGATCGCACCATCGACTTTTCATTCGCGGGGAATACATCCACCACCCGGTCAATGGTTTTAGCCGCCGACGTGGTGTGTAAGGTGCCAAATACCAAGTGGCCTGTTTCCGCCGCGGTCAAAGCCAAGCGAATGGTCTCTAGATCTCGTAATTCGCCCACTAGAATGATATCTGGATCTTCACGCAAAGCCGATCGCAAGGCCTCAGTAAAGCCGTGGGTATCGCGATGTACTTCTCTTTGGTTTACCAGGCACTTTTTACTCTCGTGAACAAATTCGATGGGGTCTTCAATGGTTAAAATATGTTCATATTTATGGTCATTGATGTAGTCAACCATGGCCGCCAGTGTCGTAGACTTACCGGAGCCCGTAGGGCCCGTTACCAGCACTAAACCCCGAGGCGCCGCACAGATATCGCGGAACACCTGCCCCATACCCAGCTCTTCCATAGTCAATACTTTCGAGGGAATGGTTCTGAAGACGGCACCAGCACCGCGGTTTTGGTTAAAGGCGTTGACACGGAAGCGGGCAACACCGGGCACTTCAAAGGAAAAATCGGTCTCTAAAAACTCTTCAAAGTCTTTGCGCTGCTTGTCATTCATGATCTCGTAGATCAAACTGTGAACTTGTTTGTGCTCCATAGGCGGAAGATTAATACGCCTCACATCGCCGTCCACTCGAATCATTGGCGGCAAACCGGCCGATAAGTGCAAATCTGATGCGCCTTGCTTTGCACTAAACGCTAAGAGTTCCGTAATATCCATACCACTACCTTATTATAAGAGTCCTTAAAGAGACGGCTCTAATGGAGAAAAAGAGAGACCATCCCCCAAGTATATGCTGAAGATCATTGAAGACAACCTAATTAAACTCGAAGCTCGACTTCAAAATGCCGCAAGCGCCTGCCATCGCGACCGAGCGTCATTTTCGCTGCTTGCTGTCAGCAAGACTCAAGCAGCCGAGGCTCTTCGCGAATGCTATAAGCTAGGCCAAAGGCACTTTGGCGAAAATTATTTGCAGGAGGCCCTAGACAAGCAAGTAAAGCTTAACGATTTATCCATCACTTGGCACTTCATTGGGCCCATTCAATCCAACAAAACACGGGCCATCGCTGAAAACTTTGACTGGGTTCACAGTGTGGATCGCGTTAAGATTGCTCGACGCTTGAGCGAGCAGCGACCCAAAGCTATGCCTCCCATAAAACTCTGCCTACAGGTCAACCTTGATGCAGAGGAAAGTAAGTCGGGTGTAGCCCTAAACCAGATCGCTGAACTCGCCGAAGAAATAACCAATTTACCGGGTGTGCAATTGCGTGGCCTCATGGCCATCCCAATGAAACTAGATGACCCGAAGGCCCAACAACTCAGCTTCAATCGCTTGTTTAAGGCCCTTGAATCATTGCAGAAAACCCTGCCCGCACAGCCGCTCGACACGTTGTCCATGGGCATGTCGGGCGATTTGGAAGCAGCCATAGCGGCGGGCTCCACCCTAGTTAGAGTGGGCACCGACATTTTTGGCGCTCGCCGCCAATAACACCACCAGTAAGGAAATATTAGCTTGAACAGTTCAATTGCGTTTATTGGCGCCGGAAATATGAGCGGCGCTATCATCGGCGGCTTAGTAAAACGCGGCTATCCCGCCACACTAATCACAGCGACAGGTCGCACCCTGCCGAAACTAGAAGCTCTGAACGCTGAGTATGGCGTGAACTACACCACTGACAATGAAGCAGCCTGTGCGGCCGACATCATTGTCGTTGGCGTAAAACCACAGATGTTGCAAGCAACCGTGCTGCCGCTCAGGCCTTTTCTTAAGCACAAGCCTTTGATTATCTCAGTGGCCGCCGGCATTCCCATGAGCAGCCTAGAAAGCTGGATGGGTGAAGAGCTGGCCATTGTTCGCTGCATGCCTAACACCCCATCGCTGGTTCAGGTCGGCGCCAGCGGTCTGTTTGCAAACGCCCACACTAACAAAGAAGAAAAAGACGCCGCCGAGCACATTCTCTCGGCGGTAGGCATTGTTGAGTGGCTTAAAAAAGAAGATCTCATTGATGCGGTGATTGCTGTCTCCGGATCTGGGCCCGCCTACTACTTTATGTTCATGGAAGCTATGATAGCCGCGGGCATAGCTCAAGGATTAACACCCAGCACCGCTCGCGAACTGACCATACAAACCGCATTGGGAGCGGCCAGCCTCGCCCAGCAGAGCGACGTGGACGTATCTGAATTACGCCGCCGGGTGATGTCGCCTGGCGGCACCACAGAACAGGCCGTGTTCTCATTTGAACAACAGGGTTTAGCAAAAATGGTTGCTACAGCGATGGCTCGCTGTGCTGACCGAGCACAGGAAATGGCGGCCGAGTTAGGCAATACCAACACCGGAGATAAAGTATGAGCGCGCTGTCTGAAATAGGCATATACGTTTTGCAAACACTGGGGTCTATTTACCTCAGTCTCGTTATATTGAGATTTTTGTTCCAAGTAGCGAAAGCCGACTTTTACAACCCTATCTCTCAGTTCATTGTCAAAGCCAGTAATCCAGGCCTAAAACCACTGCGTAAAATTGTCCCCGGTATATTGGGCTTAGATATGGCCGCCGTAGTATTAGCGCTACTGCTGCAATTGCTGCTCATTAATCTCAGTGCACTGATGGTGGGGGTTTTTGTGAACCCGCTGCACGCGCTCGCGTGGGGCGCAATTGGCATATTATCAATGGCGGTTGATATCTTCTTTTGGGGCATGATTATAACCATCATCGTCAGCTTTGTAGCTCCACAAAGTTACCACCCAGCACTGTTACTGCTTCGCCAAATTTTAGACCCAGTAACCGCTCCCTTTCGCAAAGTACTACCGCCTATGGGTGGGCTAGACCTTTCACCCATATTGTTGTTTATGGTGTTAAAAGTGGTGGATATCATTTTGTTTCACTTCGCGAGCAATACCGGCTTACCCCGCGGCATAGTGCCCGGTTATTTTTAAGCCCCATAGGAATTTGGAAAAACATATGTCTAAGGCTGAACAAGCCGATTCCGTAGGAATCGTGACAGAAGAATTACATCACTTTGATGTGCCCCTAGACCTTGCGTGTGGAGTCACACTCAAGAGTTATGATCTTATGATAGAAACCTACGGTACTCTAAACCAAAGCCGGTCCAACGCAGTGCTTATTTGTCATGCTCTGTCGGGCGATCATCACGCCGCGGGTTATCACAGTGAATCAGACGCAAAACCTGGTTGGTGGGACGCATACATTGGGCCAGGAAAACCCATCGATACGAACCAGTTTTTTGTGGTGAGTTTAAACAACCTTGGCGGCTGCAATGGTTCAACCGGCCCCAGCTCCATCAACCCAGACACTGAAAGCGTATGGGGCAAAGATTTCCCAAAACTACGGGTGCGCGACTGGGTAGAATCTCAAGCACGCCTCGCCGATCGATTCGGCATTCAGCAGTGGGCCGCTGTGATTGGTGGCAGTTTAGGTGGAATGCAGGCAATGCGCTGGGCACTTGAGTATCCCGAGCGACTGCAGAGTTGCGTGGTTATTGCCTCGGCGATGAAATTAACCGCGCAAAACATCGCCTTTAATGAAACTGCGCGACAGGCCATTTTGTCAGACCCTGAATATTGCGACGGCGATTATCTAGCGCAAAACACTTATCCAAAAAGCGGCTTGTCGGTTGCACGAATGATCGGTCACATCACTTACTTGTCAGACGACGCCATGGGCAAGCGCTTTGGCCGAGAACTCAAAGCGGGCAGTTTCCAACGGGGTATTGACGACGCCGTAGAGTTTCAGGTGGAAAGCTACCTGAGGCATCAAGGCGATGTGTTTTCGAAAAAATTTGATGCCAATACCTATATATTGATGACTAAAGCTCTAGATTATTTTGATCTAGCTCGAGAGTACAACGAAAATGCGGTTGAAGCCTTCAAGTTGGCAAAGTGTAAATTCATGGTGATTTCCTTCACCACCGACTGGCGATTTTCACCTGAGCGATCCAAAGAAATTGTTAATGCACTTATGGATGCCAACAAAACCGTGAGCTACGCTGAAATCAAATCGAACTACGGACACGACGCGTTTCTTTTGCCCAATAAGCGGTATGAACAAGTGTTTAGACAACACCTGAATACTTTGTCTATTGATGAGGTGGCGTCATGAGCATGCGTGTTGATCTTTCTATTATTCAAGATTGGGTAGCGACCAACAGCCGTGTTTTAGACCTAGGTTGCGGGGACGGCACACTTATGGCCACCCTGCGCGACAATAAAAACGTCGGCGGTTACGGCCTAGAAATTGGCGCCGACGAGATTACCGCTTGCATCGCCAAGCAAGTGAATGTGATTGAGCAAAACCTCGACGACGGTTTAAGTAATTTTTCTGACAATAGCTTCGACACCGTTATTATGACTCAGGCGCTTCAAGCTATGCGCTTCCCTCACCTTGTGTTAGACGAGATGTTGCGTGTTGGTCAAGAATGCATTGTCACCTTCCCAAATTTTGGCCACTGGAAAGCCCGCTGGCATTTAGCACTCAATGGGCGCATGCCAGTCTCCGACCTTTTGCCTTATGAATGGTACGACACTCCAAACATTCACTTTTGTACCTTTAATGATTTTGAAGTGTTGTGCAGGGAAAAAAACATACACATTCTCAATCGCCAAGTAGTGGCCGAAGGCCATCTCAGTGTATTGAAAGACCTGCGCCCCAATCTCTTTGGAGAAACGGCGCTCTATCACCTTAGTTTAGAACCAAAGGAGTCATCACAATGAAAAAATGGCTAAGCAGCGCGGCTTTAATTTTGCTTGCTTGCACCGCAAGCGCCGCCGAGAAACCCTATGAAGTTTTTGGCAAATACAAAGTGCATTTCAGTGTCTTTAATAGCAGTTTCATTAGTCCTGAAATTGCCCAAGCGAACAATATTGTTCGCGGTAAAGACCGAGCAATTATCAATATTGCAGTTGTAGAAACCAGCGCTGATGGCGACACTCACGGCTTAGCCGCTGTGGTTAAAGGTCACGCGGCCAACCTCATGCAACAGCAGAAAAAATTAAAATTTGCGGAAATCAACGAACAGAACGCCGTGTATTATTTGGCGAGCACCCGCTTCACCAACGAAGAAGTGCTAAATTTTGAGATCTCAGTAAAGCCTGATCCAAACAAGGCGCCCTTCATTGTGCGCTTTACCAAAACCCTCTACGTGGATCGATAAAACTCTTATGGCAAAACCAATGGAAGTTGTACTGGCCAGTGGCAACCCTGGAAAATTAAAAGAATTCCAGGACTTACTGGCTGACTGCGGAATGAAAGTAATACCGCAGTCTGTTTTCAATACCCCAGATGTTGAAGAAACCGGGCTTAGTTTTGTTGAAAATGCCATTATCAAAGCCCGTTTTGCCTGCGCGCACACCGGCTTGCCCGCCATAGCCGACGATTCAGGTTTGGCCGTAGACGCGCTCAAGGGCGCTCCTGGAATTTACTCTGCGCGATACGCAAGAGACGAAAACAATGGCGTCAACAGTGATGCCGCCAACAATGAAAAATTGTTACGCGAACTTATTGATGTGCCCGACGAAGAGCGTGGAGCTCGATTCATTTGTTGTTTGGTTTATATGCGTCATGAGCACGACCCGACGCCAATTATATGCCACGGCGAATGGTCGGGAACTATTATGCGCGATGCCAGTGGCAACAACGGCTTTGGCTATGACCCATTATTTTGGTTGCCAGAATTAAACTGTGCCTCAGCTGAGCTAGCGAAGGCTGACAAGAATCGCATTAGTCACAGAGGCAAAGCCTTAAGCCAACTTGTGGCCGCGCTACTGTAAAACCCGCAAGCTTGAGACCAAATTCTCAATAATAGGCCGAGTGCCTTCAACACTCAGATGATCGTCATCGGTATACAAAGCTAAAGCACCGTTCTCAACAGCGCACGCCACTTCGTCACATAAATAATCGTGGGGGTAAAGCACCTGTACGGAGGGTGATAGGTGAATATTTTTAAGTGCCGCGAGTACTTGCGCCTGACGAAGATCAAACTGCATTCGACTCACTTCTGGCAACTGACCAATTCCGCTGCGGGTTCTCACTAAAGTATCGGGTACATGGAAAGGCACTTCTGGTACAGGCCCCAGCACCAATACACTCGCGCCTGCCGCTTCAATCGCTGCAATTGTCCGCTTAAGGGCAAACTGTAAACTCACTGGCGCATCGCCAGCTTCGCGATCAAAAATTTGATGACTGCGACCGCCGTCTCCTGGAGAGCGAACACTGGAAGCCAAGTTAGCCCAACGGCCAGCCAAAACCACAACATCCACTTCAGATTTTTGGACATATTCCAGTACCAAATTTACGAAGTCTCCGCACAATTCACGGTTTTTCCGTCGAGAGGTAAGCACAGACACTAGCGGCGAACAGCTGGGCATTTCTGCAATAGCCAATTGAAATAAATCAGGCGCTACCAAAGCACGAAAACCGTCACCTATCATCTCGGCGTGGGAATCTCCCCAAAACAGTATCTTTCTCGCTTCTGTATTCCCGTCCACGCAAATAGGGTAGCGGGAGAAGGCCTTGCCACCCAAGGGGTGTATCTCTGCGCACTCCGACTTCATGAGCTGTTTTTCTTGTCGGATATCACTCAACAAAAGCTGTGACTTTTCGCTCATACGCTCTTCAAGACCGCCATTATTGACAATGATAATGGCAGCGAGACCACACAAACTCGCCGCAAAACCGGTGCCCCACTTAACGGATTTATAGCTCATTGCCTGCTTGTTTAGAATTTTGCTTTCCATGAAGTGCCAAGACAAAGCGGCCCAAACAAAGCTGAACGCGAGAATAGCGAGCTGTTCAAATAGCTCCAGAGGGCGGGAGAGATACAAGCGAACAAAAACTATCAAAGGCCAATGAATTAAATAGAGTGAGTATGACAAGCGGCCAATATAACGTAGAGGCCAACAACCCAATAACTTACTCAAACCGTTATCGCGCAATTGCCCAGCGTAAATGAGCAGACAAGCGCCAAGCACTGGCAGCAGCGCCGTGATACCTGGATATGCTAAGGAATCATCGACACTAAAAATGGCCACAATCAGTAAGGCCATGCCCAGTGCACCCAAAGGCAAGGCGAAACGTGAATGCACCTTAAATTGACTCGAATAAAGCCCTAACAGCCCCCCCAGACCCAACTCCCAGAAGCGAGACATTGGCATATAGAAAGTATGGGTTTCATTTATTCTGATAAATACCAAGTTATAGATAAAAGAGAGCAGTGTTACCCACACAATCACTTTTCCCGGCGTCTGGCGACGCAGCGACCAAAGTAGCAAAAGCAGGCAAGGAATAATGATGTAAAACTGCTCTTCAATACCCAAAGACCAAGCGTGAAGAAAGGGTTTTTGATGGGCAGCATCGGCAAAATAGTCAGAGCGATCGTTAAAAAAGATATTCGCGCCAAACGCCAGCACGGCCAGAGTGCTGGCCGCATACTCCGAGTATTCCCGCGGGCTAAGAATAAAAAAGCCTACGAGGGTTGTGAACAGTAGCACCAGCAGTAAGGCGGGTAGAATTCGACGGATTCTATTTTCATAGAACTTCGCCAGAGTAAAGGTGCCAGCCTGCAAATTGCTGGCGAGCTTCGGGACAATAAGATAGCCGGAGATGACAAAAAAAATGTCTACGCCTACAAAACCGCCGGTGAAACCCGTAAAGCCTAAATGGAAAAAAACGATAGCCAGAGCTGAAATCGCCCTTAAGCCGTCAATATCGGCGCGATAATCTAGAGAAACTTTGTTCATAAATCCGAGCGACTCATGTGGGAATGGTTCAATAAAGCGATATCAGAAGCTTCGCGATCTTACACAAAAGCTCGCTCAATTTCGAATAATTTCCAGAGCTAGGCGGCCCCCTAGGCAATCAATAGCACAAGCGGGATTTAGCAGACTTGGCGAGGGAGCAACGTGGCAGATGGCGAGTAAGAGCTTTCGCGTGACACAGCCTAAGCACTGTATACTGACGCTTATCAATCAGGCAATACACCCTTAAAGGCTGCATCTCTTGTCCAAACATAGCAACATTGAGCAAATTGACGTTTCCAGGGCCGAGCTACCGCCTCTGGGTCTCTACATACATATACCTTGGTGTGTAAAAAAATGCCCCTACTGTGACTTCAACTCTCACCAAGCGGAAAAAACTCTACCGGAGAAGGAATACGTTGCCGCACTAGCCGCCGACTTACAGGCTGAAAGCCCCAGTGCACAGGGCCGTAAACTCAGCTCCATCTTTATTGGTGGAGGCACTCCCAGCTTGTTCACAGATCGGGCTATTGGCGAAATTTTGGAGCACGCTGAGCGCACTCTTGGTTTTGAATCTGATATAGAAATCACTTTGGAAGCCAATCCAGGCACCTTTGAACAGGCCCGCTTTCGCGGCTTTTCTAGCGCAGGCGTTAATCGCCTATCTATTGGCATACAAAGTTTTCAAGACCGCCAACTACAACTCTTGGGGCGTATTCACGGCCGCGATGAAGGCCTGAGGGCCGTAGAAATGGCACGAAAGGCCGGCTTCAACAACATTAATATAGACCTTATGCACGGTCTGCCCGAACAAAACCTCGAGGGAGCGCTCGCGGACCTTGAACAGGCACTCGCCTTTGAACCTGAACACCTATCGTGGTATCAGCTAACCATTGAGCAAAATACGGAATTCTTTTCCCGCCCGCCCACGCTTCCAGTAGAAGATACTCTGATCGACATTCAAGACGCGGGCCAGGCTCGACTCTCGAGCGCCGGTTTCCAGCAGTACGAAATATCGGCCTACAGCCGGCCCAATAAAGCCTCACAGCACAACCTCAATTACTGGACCTTCGGTGACTATATTGGCATAGGCGCCGGCGCCCACGGCAAGCTCTCGCTACTGGAGGACAAGCAATATAGTGTGGTGCGACGCCGCAAAACCCGCCTACCTCGGCACTACCTGAACGGAATCAACACCGTTGAAGACGAAGCTGTAGAGTTAGGGAAAATAAAACTGGAATTTTTAATGAATGTGCTAAGACTCAATAAGGGTGTTGAGGCCAGCTTATTCAGTGCTCGCACGGGCCTGAACATAAACGCTATAGCCCCCCAATGGCAGGCTATGCAGGCCAAAGGTCTAATGACAGAGGGGCAGCAAAGAATTCAGGCAAGCCCCTTAGGGCTGCGTTTTCTGAACACACTTCTAGAGGGCTTTCTGGATTAGCGCCCAAACTTCGAATTGAAAGTTTGCCAAGTTCACGCAAGCGTGGCTATTATTAAGTATTGGCGCGCACCACACGCCTTGGCTCGCCCCGCTGAGTTCAGACGCTCCACCGCAGCACTCAGTGACAATAATGGCCTTAATCGATAGTAGAGAGTAGTTACTATCAATAATAATTTACAGAAGGATCGGCCTACAAGCATGTTTAAACTGACAAGCTACAGTAGAGAAAACCCCATAGCTGCACGCTTACTCGGGCTCATTATACTCAGCAGTTCGCTGATGGCCCTTGTGGCTATTCTCCTTCAGCTATACGGCAACTATGTCAATGACATTGGCGAGCTAGACAAACGCTTAGACCAAGTGCAAGTAAGCACCATCGAGAGTATCACCAAAAGCTTGTGGGGCTTTGACGAGGAACAGCTAAAAGTACAAATTCACAGCGTTTGGAAAATTGAAGATGTGGTGCAGGTTACCGTCACCTGGAAAGACTGGAATAACGACGAAAAGGAAATGACAGCACTGCCGCCAGCAGAATACCAAGCTCAGGAAGAGGCCCTCAACTTAAAAACACTGCAGAAATCTTACAAGCTTGTCTATAAAGATGAAAATACCAAAGAACAAGAATTGGGCGAACTCATCATCACCGCAAGTTTAGAGAGCGTCTATAATAAGCTCTACGATCGCGCTTTTTTCATTGCCATATTACAGTTCACCAAAACCCTTCTCGTTTCACTGTTTATTTTGTGGCTAGTGCGCTCGCTGCTTACACGGCATATGGAATCCATCGCTCGCTATACCCGTCAACTAAGCTTGGACAAACTGACCACGCCTCTCAAGTTGAACCGACTGAAATCTGACGTTAAACCCGACGAACTAGACAACGTGGTGGACGCGGTAAACCAGATGCGCGAAACCCTGCTGGACGATATTGAACAACGGCATGCTATTGAGCTCGCCCTATTGGCCGAAAAAGAGGAAAATCTTGAGTCCCGTCGTCAAACAGCGGTTGCGCAGGACGCCAACCGAGCTAAGAGCCAGTTTCTGGCAACCATGTCTCATGAAATTCGCACACCCATGAATGGTGTGATTGGCATGGTTGAACTACTGCGCGACACACACCTCAATGAAAGTCAGCAGCACTATCTGGACGTCATTCACCGCTCGGGTGAAACCCTGCTGGACATCATCAACGACATACTCGATTACTCCAAAATTGAAGCTGGGAAAATGGATCTCGAGTCGGCTACATTTAATCTAGAAGACCTTATAGAAGACTGCACCCAGTTATTTGGTGCCGCGGCGAATAAGCGTAATATTGAAGTACTTGGCAGTGTTAGTCCCACAACTCCCCTGTATTTAAAGGGTGACTCTACGCGTCTACGGCAAATATTAATTAATCTTCTGGGCAATGCCTTTAAATTTACCAATGAGGGCTACGTCATTCTCGAAGCGCGCCGAGAGCCCGACTCAACAATGGAGCAGCCTTTAATTCGATTCTCAATAAGAGACAGCGGCATTGGTATTGCCAAAGAAGCTCAAAGCGCGCTTTTCGAATCCTTCAGTCAAGCCGACAATTCCACCACTCGAAAATACGGTGGAACAGGTCTAGGTTTGGCCATTTGCAAACGTCTTGCCGAGATGATGGGTGGCAGCATCGGCATGCATAGCGAAGAAGGTATGGGCTCCACGTTTTGGTTTACAGCTCGCTTCGACTTAATGGAGGAATCGATCACTCCCAGCAAGGCCAACAGTAAAAGTGTCTGCACTACCATTGCGGGCCGAAGGTTACTCATTGTTGAAGATAATCCAGCGCTGTGTGAAATTATCAGTCATCACTGCGAAAGCTGGGGGGTCAATACCACTATCGCGAGCAGTGGCAAGGCCGCGCTAGAAACACTTACACAAAACTATGCCCTTGACAAAAAATTTGACTTCGTGTCTCTCGATTATCAATTGCCCGATACCGATGGTTTGACTCTAGCAAAAGAAATTCGGCAAAATCCGGCGTTCAAAACTATACCGCTGTTTATGCTGACTGCCACCGATATTCCATTAAACGAAGAGCTGCTCAGTGCCCACGGCATTCACATTGCACTGAGAAAACCGATATCCCCTAAAAAACTAAAACTTGAATTGGCCGCGCTGCTGGGTGCCGACGTCGAAATGGATCGTGTTCAGAAAAACGAACCTGTTGTATTCGCCCCAGCGTTTAAGAGCCTGCGGGTACTAGTTGCCGAAGACAATGCGGTGAATCGCATGGTTATCAAGGGCTTACTTGGGAAATTTGACATTAATCCAATTATTGTTGAAAACGGCCTTGAGGCTTTGCATATGGTAAAAACCGCGAGCAAAGCATTTGATTTTATTTTGATGGATTGCGAAATGCCAGAAATGGATGGTTTTGACGCCACCCGAAATATTCGTTTGTACGAGAAGCAAAGCGGCATGCCGGCAACGGCCATTATCGCGTTAACAGCCCACGCCATGCAGGAACATCGAGAAGCCGTTTACGCTGTGGGAATGAACCATTATCTCTGCAAACCTGTAACCATGAATGATTTGCGCTCGGCGTTTGAGAAATTGGGCTTTTTGAAGTCGGCGAACCAAGCAATGTCTTAAACAGAAATATTTTGCTACTAGAAGATCCTAAAAAGGGTGGTGAATTTAAGCGTGAGCGAAAATTCCACCACCCTTTCAAACAAGAAAATTAACAGCAGCCAGAAGAACTATCCCCACCGCTCTGCTTACCGCCTTTGGTTTCAGAAACCAAGCGTACGGTTCCAGCCGGCTTATTAAAACACCCATTGGAAAATGCTTGCGAAGGCTCGACGCCAATAAAACTGTCGGCATAAGCAGAGCTCATCAACAATTCAAAAGTGCGCTGAGAGACCGCAATTCGCTCGCCTCGCGGGAAATAATTGCCGAGGTCATCGTGTACAGTTTGAAATGGCCCTTTGTAAATAAGACCATGCCCAGCATCAAGCAATTTATCTTGACTAGGCTTCACTGCCATCAGTGTTACCGAGCGAAACTCAATGCCTTCAACCACTTGCCAGGGGCTATTTTCCCATTTGTCATAGGCTACAGCGACAAAACCGGCATCGGTAAATGCGTCGAGAAAACCTTTTTCATGGAAGGCGCCGGAAATACAACCGCTCCAAAGTGTGGGGTCATTTTGCAAGTGTTCCGGCACCAACTCGTCACATACAATATCTGAAATCGCGACACGACCACCTGGTTTTAGCACTCTGAAAATTTCGGAAATCATTTGTTCCCGATCTTGCTGGGCAACCAAATTCAATACGCAATTGGAAATCACAAGATCAACGCTGCTTGAATCTACGAGAGGCGAGCTTGTTTTTTGCTGAGCTTTCCAGAGCTCTAAGGCTTGCAGGTCATCAATATTCGATACAGGGTTTGCGCTCAACCACGCTTCCATATCTTGCACATTCAAAGCGAGATCTTGAATATAACCCTTCCGAAAATCGACACGATCGCCGCCGAGTTTTCCAGCCATTTCTGGCTGGTGTTTACGCGCCAAGGCTAGCATATCGTCGGTCATATCAACCCCGATAACCCCGCCGCCTTCTCCGACGATTTGCGCGGCCATGTAACAAATTTTGCCACCACCACTGCCAAGATCTAAAACGGTATCACCAGGTTTAACGTAGCGAGACGGATCGCCACAACCATAATCTTTTTCAACAATTTCGGCAGGCAACAGCGCCAAAAGTGAAGTGTCGTAATCAACGGGGCAACACAGAGCTTCTTGTACAGCTTGAGCACCTTCGCTATATCGCGCTTGCACAGTGTTCTCGACACCATTACTTTGGGTATGACCTTCAGTGCCCAGATTTAATTCCGCTTTAGTCGCTTCATCGCTCTCGTTCATGTAATCCTCTTTGTTAATTCAATGTGATTTAAAGTTAGTTCTACCGAGCCTTATCGTCTCCAGCGGTGCAGTTTTTCTACCCACCGCAAAACCCCCTCGGGGGCGTTGGCGCGCTTCCAATTACCGGCAACAAATTTATTCGCTTCACTCATAGTCGGGTAGATATGAATGGTGCCCAATATCTTATTTAAACCATGCCCGTGTTTCATTGCTGTGACATATTCAGTAATTAGATCGCTGGCATGATACCCAACAATGGTTGCGCCCAAAACTTTGTCACGGCCCTTGGCGGTAAGCACTTTAATGAAACCTTGAGTTTCGCCATCGGCAATCGCCCTGTCTAGGTCATCCAAGTCGTAACGACTCACGTCGAATTCTATTCCTGCGGCGGTAGCGTCAGTCTCGTTCAAACCCACTCTGGCCACTTCCGGGGCCGTAAACGTGGCCCAAGGCACCACTTTGTAGTCCACTTTAAACTTTTTCGCAAAACCAAAGAGGGCATTTACACTGGCAAACCAAGCTTGATGAGACGCCATGTGGGTGAATTGATAGGGGCCGGCCACATCACCACAGGCGTAAATATTGTGGTAGCGCGTACGCAAGTAATCATCAACAGCGATGGTGCCGCTTGGCGTCAGCTCAACATCCAGCGCTTCTAAGCCAAAGTTTTCGGTATTGGCCTTGCGACCAACAGCCACCATCAATACATCAAACTCAAGAGACACAGGCTCAGACCCAGAAGAGGCGCCCGCTGCTTGCGGTTCTAATTTAGCGAGTTTAACTCCCTGCCCCTCGTCACATTCAAAGCCTATGGTTTTGTGGCCCACTAATACTTTAATGCCTTCGGCTTCTAAGCGCTGACTGACGAGCGCCGACACATCGGGGTCTTCGCGAGGCATAATGCGATCGGCCATGTCCACCAAGGTCACTTCACTGCCGAGCCGCGCAAAGGCCTGCGCCAGTTCGCAGCCTATAGGCCCTGCACCCATAACCATGAGCCGCTTGGGCTGTTCGCGCAATTCCCACAAAGTATCTGAGGTCAGATAAGCCGTGTTTTCGATACCGGGCACCGGTGGCACAAAGGGGCGCGCACCGGTGGCAATCACAATATTTCGAGCGGTGTGTATGCGCTCGCCCACCTGCACTTCCCAAGGTGATAGTATTTTCGCATCGCCTTGCAAGCAGTCTACGCCCAATTCTGTAAAGCGCTCAACGGAGTCATGCGGCTCAATGGTTTTAATCACCCCTTGGACACGCTCCATTACCGCGGCAAAATCAACCTCACCGCTGGCATCAGAAATTCCGTACTCGCCAGCATGTTTCAATTGATGCGCCACGGCGGCGGAACGAATCAGAGCTTTGCTGGGCACGCAGCCCGTATTGAGGCAATCACCGCCCATTTTGTGCTTTTCTACCAAGGTCACCTTAGCTTTCACCGCGGCGGCGATAAGGGCACTGACCAAACCGGCACTACCCCCGCCAATCACTAGCATATTGCTGTCAAAATGCTTGGGCTTAGAAAAAGACTTAGTTAATTGGCGCTGCTGTAACCTCACACCCACAGCCTTGGCCAGCACGGGGAATAGAGCCAGAAGTACAAAGGCGATCAATATTCCCGGAGTCATAATTCCACTGACACTAATTTCTTCTACATTGCCAAGCTCTGCTCCGGCATTCACAAAAACAGCCGTGCCCGCGAGCATGCCGAGCTGGCTCACCCAGTAGAAGGTCCACGCCCGAATAGGTGCCAAACCAAAAACCAGATTAATGACGAAAAAAGGAATGACGGGTATTAAACGCAGGCTGAACAAGTAGTAAGCGCCATCTCGGGCAATGCCCTTATTAATGGTTTCTAGCTGAGCGGCAAAACGTGCCTGCACCCAATCTCGCAGCAGGCTGCGAGAAACCAAAAAGGCCAAGGTTGCCCCCAGCGTACTGGCAAATGAGACCAGCAAAAGGCCCCAAGCTAAGCCAAACACAGCGCCGCCCATTAGGGTCATCACTGCAGCGCCAGGGAGCGACAGGCCAGTGATCAAGACATACGACACAAAATAGACACCCGCGGCCATCAAAGGCTGGGTTTCAAACCACTCTCTGAACTGGCCCACGGAAAGGTATTGAGCACCATCAAAGTGATAAAACAGACCCGCCACTAGGGCAATAAACAATAGAATAAACAGCTTTTTCAAAGGGATTTCCTATGTACAGTAGCCCCAAGTTTGGTCTTGGGGCGAGCTTAGAGTGAGCAAAGTCTAACAGGTTCCCCTTCTCTTTGAGTTATGCATATAGCACTAAATCATAAGCCTTTTTGACCCTGCCCCCTTGTTACAGAGGCGGGCAGTCCCTATTATGCTATTGCCTTGTAGTGTCGCGATTCCCCCGACACAAGAATTTCCCGGAGACCGAAAATCATGAGTGACGCTATTGTTCACGTAACCGACGCCAGTTTTGAAGAGCAAGTACTGAAAGCCGACGGCCCTGTACTGGTGGATTTCTGGGCAGAGTGGTGTGGCCCCTGTAAAATGATTGCCCCCGTACTGACCGAATTAGCCAGTGAATACGCTGGTAAAATTACCATTTCCAAAATGGATGTAGACAGCAACAAAGAAACCCCGGCTAAATTCAACATCCGCGGTATTCCCACATTGATGATCTTTAAAGACGGTAATATGGAAGCAATGAAAGTAGGCGCCCTATCTAAAGCCCAGCTCATTGAGTTCATTGAAAGCGCAGCTTAATCGAATATTTTCTACTGCTCGCCAGCGGGCAGTAGAAAGTTTACGATCATATTTTGCACTGCCGAGAAAATGCCGCTATACTCAGTCCATCGAATGCATCCCTCCCTTTTGCTTTTCCCAATAAAAACCGGCAACGGCGTGTTAGTTAGGGCTATCCATTCGAAAATACTCAAAATATACACTCAACTCCGCAGCTGAAGCTGACAAGCCAACAGTCACGACCTGTGATTGACATTCTCTGCGAAACCTTCCAACACTATCTAAAGCACTATTCTATGAATCTTACCGACTTAAAAACAAAACCCATCGAAGAACTTATTCAAATCGCCAAAGAAATGGGTCTCGACAACGTCGCCAGGTCACGCAAACAAGACATTATTTTTAGCATTCTCAAACGTCACGCTAAAGGCGGTGAAGACATCTCCGGCAACGGCGTTCTAGAAATACTGCAAGACGGCTTTGGTTTTCTACGTTCAGCGGAAGGTTCATACCTCGCCGGTCCAGACGATATTTATGTCTCGCCCAGCCAAATTAGACGCTTTAACCTGCGCACTGGCGATACCATCGCAGGTAAAATTCGCCCACCTAAAGACGGCGAACGCTATTTTGCCCTGCTGAAGGTCAGTGAAATCAACCTTGATAAACCTGAAAATTCTCGCAACAAAATTCTCTTTGAAAACCTTACCCCCCTGTTCCCCAACGAGCGCTTGATACTTGAGGCGGGCAACGGTTCAACAGAAGATTTAACCGGTCGCATGATTGACCTTGTAGCACCCATCGGCAAAGGCCAGCGCGGCCTGATTGTGGCGCCACCCAAAGCCGGTAAAACCATAATGATGCAGCACATCGCCCAGTCTATTGTGCGCAACAACCCCGAGTGTCACCTCATTGTTTTACTGATTGATGAACGCCCAGAAGAAGTGACCGAAATGCAGCGCTCAGTAAGGGCTGAAGTTGTCGCCTCTACCTTTGATGAGCCGCCCTCACGTCACGTACAAGTGGCTGAAATGGTGATCGAAAAGGCCAAGCGCTTAGTAGAGCATAAAAAAGATGTCATTATTTTGCTCGATTCCATCACCCGCTTAGCCCGTGCTTACAACACCATTGTGCCCTCCTCAGGTAAAGTACTTACAGGTGGTGTAGACGCCCATGCTCTTGAAAGACCTAAGCGCTTTTTTGGTGCAGCCCGAAATATCGAAGAGGGCGGCAGTCTGAGTATTGTGGCCACCGCACTGGTTGATACCGGCTCGAAAATGGACGAAGTGATCTTTGAAGAATTCAAAGGCACCGGTAACCAAGAATTACACCTTGATCGCAAAATTGCCGAAAAGCGTATTTATCCCGCCATTAACATCCGTCGCTCAGGCACACGTCGTGAAGACCTGCTGATGAAAGAAGACGAATTGCAGCGAGTGTGGATTCTGCGCAAACTGCTCCATGAAATGGAAGACACCGCGGCGACTGAATTTTTGACCGACAAGCTAAAAGACTTCAAAACAAACATCGATTTCTTCATGTCGATGAAGCGCAAGTAAGCGGTGCCTACACAAGGTACACAAGAGCTTGTCGCTAAATGAAATACAAAGACCTTCGCGACTTTATCGCCCTGCTTGAATCACGGGGCGAACTCAAACGAATCACGGTAGCCGTAGATCCGGTTTTGGAAATGACCGAGATTTGTGACCGCACCTTGCGTGCGGAAGGTCCCGCGCTGTTATTTGAAAACCCCATTGGTTATTCAACCCCGGTGCTGGCCAACCTGTTTGGCACGCCCCAGCGGGTTGCCTTGGGCATGGGACAGGAATCGGTAGAAGCTCTGCGTGAAGTGGGCGAACTACTGGCCTTCCTCAAAGAGCCGGAACCGCCCAAGGGTTTAAAAGACGCCTGGGGCAAAATGTCAGTGTTCAAGCAAGTATTGAACATGTCACCCAAAGTGGTGAGCAAGGCCCCTTGTCAAAAAATTCAAACCCATGGCGATGATGTTGATCTGTATAAATTGCCCATTCAAACCTGCTGGCCAGATGATGCTGCACCGCTCATAACCTGGCCGCTGGTGGTCACTCGCGGGCCCAACAAAGAACGCCAGAATTTAGGCATTTACCGGATGCAATTGCTCGGTAAAAACAAACTCATTATGCGTTGGTTGAGCCACCGTGGCGGCGCTCTAGATTTTCGTGAGTTTCAGCTAGCAAACCCAGGTAAACCCTACCCCGTTGCGGTTGCCCTTGGCGCAGACCCCGCTACCATTCTGGGCGCGGTAACCCCAGTGCCTGACACCCTCAGCGAGTATGCCTTTGCCGGCTTGCTCAGAGGAGACAAGACCGAAGTAACGAATTGTTTAAACAGTGATTTGCAAGTTCCGGCCTCAGCCGAGTTCATTCTCGAGGGTTTTCTCTACCCCGATGAGATGGCCGACGAAGGTCCTTACGGCGATCACACAGGTTACTACAACGAAGTTGATCAATTTCCAGTGATGACGGTTGAGAGTATTACTCACCGTAAAGACCCCATTTACCACAGTACCTATACAGGCCGTCCGCCGGATGAACCTGCTGTTTTAGGTGTGGCGCTGAATGAAGTGTTTGTACCCATTCTGAGGAAGCAATTCCCTGAAATTACCGATTTCTACCTGCCGCCGGAGGGGTGCTCATACCGCCTTGCCGTTGTCACCATGAAAAAACAATACCCGGGTCACGCCAAGCGCGTAATGATGGGCGTATGGTCTTTTCTTCGCCAGTTTATGTACACCAAATTTGTCATTGTGTGCGACGATGACATCAATGCCCGTGACTGGAAAGACGTAATCTGGGCAATCACCACTCGCATGGACCCAGCTCGCGATACCACACTGATTGAAAATACACCCATTGACTACTTAGATTTTGCCTCACCCGTTTCAGGTTTGGGTTCAAAGATGGGTATGGACGCCACCAACAAGTGGCCCGGAGAAACAGATCGAGAGTGGGGTAAAACCATCGTCATGGACGAAGCAGTAAAAAACCGCGTTGATGAGCTCTGGGACGAACTCGGTATTTTCGATACTGACAAATAAACTCGCTCATCACGCAGCGGCTCATGTAAAGAGATTCGAACAGCCACCGAAATATGAGGGAATAAGCCCCATATTTCGGTGTATCGACCTATAAGCACCATTCATCGTATTCGCCTTCGCCAAATATTCCTTAAAAACCTAGGCGAACTTATACTGGCGGATTGCAAACTGAGTAATTTGAAGCCCTTCAGTTAAGCGCTTTAAGCTTAGTTTCCCCACTTATTCTCTGCCTTTGGGCACCTGACCACATTGTGGAAACCTTTATCATGCGAAATCGACTCATCACCACCGCTCTGCTGATGGCCAGCCTGAGTATCATGGGCTGCGAGCAGCTCAGGGAAAAAACACCTACTTCTGACACTCAAACCTCACCGGCCAGCAAGGTGATTCGAAAAGCCGAGAAAGGCTTAAGCCAAGACGTAGCGGTATTGAGAAAAAAGCAAATTTCTCACCCCAGCTATCAACTGAAATTTATCTTGAATGCAGAAGGCACGCCCTTCTCTGGCGAATCACAGATACAGTTCCACTTTTCGCCCCAGGGCTCTGACCTAAGCTTAGATTTTCACAAGGGCGAGATTTTAGAAGTTACCCTCAACGGCCAGATTGAAGCCTACGAATACAACGAGCACTTCCTCACTTTTAAGGAAGACAACTTTAAAACCGGTAAGAACACCCTAAATATTAAATTTCGCCACGCTTACAACAAGGAAGGCTCTGGTCTTTACTACTTTAAAGACCCTGTTGATCAAACCGTTTACACCTATAGCGACTTTGAGCCCTTTAGCGCCAACAAGCTGTTTCCATTGTTTGATCAGCCCAATTTAAAAGCCACCTTTGAATTGAACGCAGACGTGCCTGCACACTGGCAAGTGGTGAGCAACTTGCGGGAAGATTCAGTGGTAAAAAATCAAGCGCGAGCCAATTGGCACTTCCCTCCCTCGCCCTTAATGAGCAGCTACATTTTCGCCCTGCACGCCGGTGAGTACGCCAGCTTCGATCTCGGAGAATTTGAAGGCATTCCGCTGCGTTTATTTTCTCGGCAGTCCAACAAAGAATATGTACCCGTAGAAGAATGGAACACCGTAACTCGACAGGGCTTCGCCTTTTTTAACGACTTCTTTGGCATTGCCTATCCCTTTGGTAAATACGACCAACTGGCCGTACCCGACTTCAACTCCGGCGCCATGGAGAATATTGGCGCGGTTACGTTTGCCGACCAGTATTGCTGTGTACCGGGTGAGCGCAGCCTCGCTAGAAAAACATTTTTTGTTAATGCCATTCTCCACGAACAAGCACACATGTGGTTTGGCAACCTGGTAACCATGGATTGGTGGGACGACATTTGGTTAAACGAAAGTTTTGCAGAATTCGCGGGCTATCTCGCCTTCTCACAGGGCACCGACTTTAAAGACCCCTGGCTTGAAAACCTTTGGGCGCGCAAATTGTGGGGATATCGCGATGATGATGCCGTCAGCACTCACCCCATTAAATTCCCTGTTGAGAATACCGAATATGTCATGGCGGCGATTGACGGCATCACCTATGCAAAAGGTTCTGCCGTGCTTCGCCAGTTGTCTTACTTCATTGGCGAAGACAAATTTAAGCAAGGCGTGCAAGCTTACATGAGTAAATACGCCTACCAAAATGCCAAGTTTGACAACCTTCTTCAAGAGCTGTCCACAGCTGCAGGCAGCCCCATGGACGACTGGGCCGAGGACTGGTTACTCAGCACTGGCGTCAACCGTATCAGTACAGAATTGAGCTGTACAAATAATAAAATAACAAAGCTCAACTTAGTGCAGAACTCCAAGGGAAAAACGCTTAAATTACGCCCTCAATTAATCGAGCTTGGCCTTTACACCGCTTCGGCCGGCAAGTTAGCCGCTCCCAGCATATACAAAGTAAATCTACAGGCAGAACACACTGAAATCACCGAAGCCATTGGTCAGACCTGCCCGGTCATTGCCCTGCCTAACATAGGCGACTACGGCTTTATAAAAGTGATTCTGGACTCAAAGTCGCTGGAGAATCTGCCCAAATACCTAGAGCAAATTAAAGACCCTCACGCTAGAGCACTGTTGTGGGTTGCCTTAAAAGACGGAGTCACCGATGGCCGATACCCTGCAACAAATTACTTCGATACCGTATTGAGCCAAGCCGGAAAAGAACCTAATAAACAAATATTAGCGGGTATTCGTTCAGCCTTATACGACATACAAGGCTGGCTCTTCAAAATGCAAGACACCGGCATTGAAGCTGTGCAGAAGCAATATGCAAAACAAATCGCCGCGCTTGCACTCAAAGGTATCCAATCTAGCGACAACAGTAGTGATGAATTTCAGATCTGGCTGGAAATGTATCAAGACTTTGCCTACTTACCCGAACAATTGGCGCAACTCAAACAATGGCATCAAATGAACAAGGTTGAGGGCTGGACAATGGACCAGCGCAGGCGCTGGGAATTTTTGTCTATCTTAGCCGAACGCCAATTCCCTGGTGTCCAGGCACTCATTGAAGCTGAAAAAGAAAGTGACAAGTCGGCTCGTGGTCATCGCGCTTACTTACACGCATCAACGCGAATTTTAAACTCAGAAGGGAAGGCAGACGCATTTGAAAACGCCATTGATGCAAGCAACCCCGATAGTTTGGGCAATAGAAGAACCATCGCAAATTCAATCAATACACTTCGCCAGCCGCTGACGGACACGAAATTTGCACAAGATATTATTCAGTTAAGCCTCAACAACATGGACACTATTAGTAGCGATATGCTGTTGAACTTAACTCGAAGAAATCTAAATCGTCTATTCACCTGCGAGGAAGCATGGAGCGGTTTCATTCAAGATCAGCTGGATTCTGAGCGAGCCAAGCATAAAGACCTCAGAAACGCGTTATTAGAATCAGCCGAAACAAACGATCTATGTATTAAGGCAAAGGCAAATCTGGTAAGCCGTCTGTAGTCATTAGTAAACCTTGCTGATAATACTCGGTACTTAATTTATGCTCGTTCAGGTGCGCCAGTAGGCGCGCCAGTTCGGCGTAGGTTTGCGGGTCTTTCTGCAACTGCAAAGAACTTTCAAAATATTGCCTCGCCTTACCCCAAAGCTCATTGCGCAAACACAAACGCCCCAAACTCAGCAAGAGAACTGCATTGCTGGGCCGTTCTTTCAACCAAGATTCTGCAAACAGTAATTGCCGCGCCTTATCTTTACCTTTTACCAGCCCATAAAACAGCACAAGAGAATCGTCCCAGCGCTTACTTAGAGTACTGCGAACAAGCTCTTCGCTATCATCCTCGACACCCAAAGCTTGCAGTCGCGAGGCGTAGGCTTTTATCAACTCAAGGTCTTTCTTTAAACTACCGGGTAAACTTTTCCAGTATAAGCGAGCGTGCTCAATATCTTTAGCTTCGCAAATATTCGCGTGGTAAATTTTACACTCAAGCTTAGCCAAGGCTTCAGAATCAAGCACCTTCTTACGCTTCAACTCGGGCAATAGCCCAAGTAGCTTTTTCCAATCCTGAACAATTTCGTAGACCTGACACAGCAATTCCAGCAGCACAGGGTGGTCTGGCGCTATCCGTTTAACTCGCTCCAGAGTGCCCACACATTGCTCATACTTATTGTCTGCCAACTGCATGCGCGCCTGGGTTAAACCCACCGCCAGCTCACTGCTGGGTGAACATTGTTCCGCCTCATGCAAGAGCGCTTGTGTTTGCTCCTGCTCCCCCAGTTCATAACTGCTGCGGGCGGCAGCCAAATAATTCACAAGAGGCATGTCCGACTTTTTTGCGCCTTTCAATAAACTCTTCCGCGACTTCTTCCAGTTTCCCTCTAGAAAATCAAGCAAGCCCTGCGAAGTTTGTTTAGCTGAGCGTCGAGCGCTGCCCTTAAATATTCGGCCCAACAGCGAATTTGTTGACTGCAAACTAGAACGCAGCAGACTGAGCCCTAAAGCCACAACACTTCCACTGGCCAGCAAAATAAGAACAGCCAACCAAAAGCTCAGCTCTATACGGGTTTGCCAAATTGAAATGAGTACGTAACCCGGATCACTATCAACAAGCTCAATAAGTGCTGCGCCTCCCAATAACAACACCGCCATCCATATCAGTAAGGAACGCATGTCTATTGCACCTCGGTAGTGGTTGGCGCTGCTGGACTTATGCCGTGCATGTTTTCAATATACGCTCGCAGCAATTCTTGAGAAGCGGATATGTCGGGTAGATCTTGAGTAATTACCAGTTCTTGAAGCGCCGCTAATTCAGAGGCCAAATGTTCCTTTTCCAGGTTTTGGCGGTAAAACTTATTCAACCAAAATTCCGCCTGCTCTAAGCTGCCCTGAAAAATACTTTGTTCTTCCCTCATCAATGCCAGTTGCGCTCGCTCAACCATCAAGCGCGCATTTTGCTTAATGTAAAAGTGGTACTCGGGACTCAGTATTGGCTCAACACTTTGTTCTTCATGAGTGATACGAATGTAGTCACTGAAGCTGCCCACCGCTTGCCAGAAATTTCGCCCAATAGACGCTGAGAAAGATAAGTTTTCAACACTAGCTTCTGGGTCGCTTGCCGATGGGCTTGCAATTACTGGCTCTCGGGCAGTGGCCGATACAATCAAGGGAAGTGTTTGCAGTTGATTGGCCAGTGCCGACAGACGCAGAAATATACCCTCTCTGTCTACGTGGCCCGCTACTTTTAAGGCCAGCATTTCACGGCCTAAGGCGTCTCTAACTGGCAATAGATCAAGGTAATCGATATCGCGCAAGATGCTATCAACTGACACCAACAAAGCAGCCGCCCCTTGGGTGGCTCGCTCGACAAGTAGCCTTTGATTGGCCAAACGTAAGAGATATTCCGCCTCGGCCAGCACCCAGTCTTCACGGCTGGTATTAGCCAATGACTGAAGTCTTTTGTGTTGGCTGTCAACACGGCTCAGCAAAGCTTTACTCTGTTGCTTTTGCACTCGAAGTTCTTCTGCCAGAACCTGTACCGTTTGTTCCAAACCCTGAGAGTTGCTAGCGTCTCGCTGCTGCTTGAGCACCAGGCCTTTCAACTCTTGTAAACTCTGAGCTTGCTGTTGATTCAACTGCCAGCCAAAGTAACTTGCACCGCCAAGCCCTAATAGCGCCATTAGCGCCAGCACCACGCCCAAGCGTCCGCCTTTTGCCGTACTTACTTTTTTGCTTTTTTTAGGCGCCGAGGCCGGTGAAGTTTTTTCGTCAGTCACAATTGCATTCTCTCGCTAGTAATGTGAAACGGCATTGGAACAACGCCACTGTATCAGCGCCGCTAACATCGATTCGCTGGTGGCATTTTCAGCCACAATAATGTGTTTAAAACCTGCTTTCTCTGCCAACTCCGCCACACGCTCACCGGGCAATAACACCGGTAACTGCAAATACAAGGCCGACTCAGATTGCGGAATACACTCCCAGAGATTGTTAAGACTCTCGCCGCTGTGCACCGACAATACAAGCGTTTCTTGGTCGGGCCACTGCATAGCCGCAAGCTGGCCTGGCGCCTCTTCAGGCACAAGCCGATCATACAACTCACAGTGATCCACTTTAGCGCCACGCTCTGTTAATACATCGGCTATGTGTGGGCGACCTCCTCGGCCTCTAAAAATAAGTACCCGCTGGCCCTGCACGTTCTGCAGGTCGGGCAACTTCAACAGAGCCTCGCTGTTCATTTCACCCTCGGCCGAGCGCACGTCAAAGCCTTCGCGCCGTAGAGATTCAGCGGTTTTTTTGCCTACCGCCAACCACTGCACGCCCACCGGCAACTGAGGCCAATAGCGATCAATCCAATCACAGCCATAGCTCACCGCATTTTGGCTGACAAAAATAGCCGTTTGATAGAGGTCTAAATCTAAGATGACGTTTTTAATCGCCTGCAAATGGGCTGCAGCGCTCACTGGCTGAATCGCCAACATAGGCGCCACTTGGGTATTTGCACCCTGCTCGTGCAGGGTTTTTTGCCACTCGGCGGCTTGATGCCGTGGCCGAGTGACCAAAACGTTTAAACCCGCCAAAGGCAAACTTGCTAACACCCCTTAAGCGCCGTAAACCGCGGCGAGAATCTCACCGGCCCCAGCCTTCAACAAGCGTTCGGCCAAGACTACGCCCATGCTTTCCGCTTCATCGGGGTGACCACTAATTTGGTCGCTGAGCATTTTGAGACCGTCGGGACTGCCCACCAAACCGCGCAACCACAGCTGGCCTTCTTGATGAATGGCGTAGCAGGCAATAGGCACCTGACAACCCCCTTCAAGCCGACGATTCATCGCCCGCTCAGCACTCACTTGCTGCCAAGTTAATGGGTGCATCATGGGCGCTATCAAAGCTTTTGTAGCCTCGTCATTCACTCGGCACTCAATGCCCACCGCACCTTGCCCGCCTGCTGGCAAACTGTCTTCTGGCGCTATTGATTCTGCAATTCGATCGGCCATACCTAAGCGAATTAGGCCCGCCGCCGCCAGGATAATAGCCTCATATTCACCCGCATCTAACTTTGCCAGGCGAGTATTCACATTGCCCCGCAAAAAGCGTATGTCTAAATCGGGGCGCGCCGCCAGCAGCTGACATTGTCGACGCAAGCTGGAGGTGCCTACTATGCTGCCCTTTGGCAGCTCAGCAAGGCTGTTAAATTGATTGGAAACAAAAGCGTCGCGAGGGTCTTCCCGCTCACAAATCACTTCCAAACCCAAACCTTCTGGGAATTCCATTGGCACGTCTTTCATGGAGTGCACCGCAATATCGGCCTCACCCTCAAGCAGTGCGTGTTCCAATTCTTTTACAAACAGCCCCTTACCGCCCACCTTGGCTAATGGCACGTCTAAAATTTTGTCGCCGCGGCTCACTAGGGGAACCAGCTCTACCTGCAGACTGGGGTGAAAATGTTCAAGGCGGGCTTTGACGTATTCAGCTTGCCAGAGGGCCAGAGCGCTTTTGCGCGTTGCAATTCGTAAGGTAGACGCCATGTTGTTCTCGTTCATAGTAAAAGTGATGAATTATCTGTGCCTAATGATACAAGGGCCGCTGCAATTACCCTAGCCCGAAGGTGAAGAATCCCCAGAATGGCGTCGCTCAGGCCTGTAAACTGGGCAATGGACCATAGACAAGAGAAAAACTCCGCTCTATTGCTGCAAGAGCAACTTCCTGAGTGGCCCCGCGTGGCGACGGCTCACTTTCAACTCGCCCTGCAAACCCTGAACACTCAACCAAAACTCGCCTTCAGCATTGCGCCGCAAACCGTGTATGTGGCGCACCGAGACCAAAACGTTGCGGTTTACGCGCCACAGGCGCCCAGCGAAATCTCGCTCCAATGCCTTTAAAGACTGATTCACAAACATTTCACCCCCCACCCAACGCACTGTTACGCACTTCTCCGCGGCAATAAAACAGCGAATGTCTTTCCACATCACCCGCGCAACACCGCGATGAGACGATACGCTCAAGTATGTAGCCTCATACCCAGTAATATTGCTATCAGCTATCTCCATGCCAAGCTCCACTCCCACTCCCACTCTCAATCTCAATCTCAATCTCAATCTCACACAGGCTTCGATTATAAAAAGTGAGGGAATAGGTTTGAGCCCCTCAGTACGATATAATCCGCGGCCTCTAACCCTTTCTGCACCCTATATTCAGGCAATAGATCCATGAGTCAAAATAAAACACCCGAGTCCAACAACAACGACGCAAGCCCAAAAGCCACCAACCAACAATGGGGCGGCCGATTTTCAGAGCCCACAGACGCCTTTGTTGCGCGCTTTACCGCCTCGGTAAATTTCGACCAACGCCTGTTCAATCAAGACATTGACGGCTCTATTGCCCATGCCACTATGCTCGCTAAAGTGGGTGTGCTCACCGAAGGCGAAAAAGCGCAAATTATTGAAGGTTTAGAGGCCGTGCGCCTAGATATTGTTGAAGGCCGTTTCGAGTGGTCTGAAGCACTGGAAGACGTGCACATGAACATAGAAGCCGCATTGACCCAGCGAATTGGCATTACCGGCAAAAAGCTGCACACCGGTCGCTCGCGCAACGACCAAGTGGCCACCGACATTCGCCTGTATGTGCGCAGTGAAACCGACCTCATTGCCGCCGAACTGAAACGCCTGCAAGAAGGCCTTCTGGGTTTAGCCGAGCGCGAAGCCGACACCATTATGCCTGGCTTTACACACTTACAAACCGCTCAGCCCGTCACCTTCGGCCATCACCTTTTAGCGTGGTTTGAAATGCTGAAGCGCGATGCCAGCCGCCTGCAAGATTGCCGAACCCGCTTAAATCAGTCGCCTCTCGGCGCGGCCGCGCTAGCCGGCACCACCTACCCCATTGACCGAGCTTATACCGCCCAGTTATTGGGCTTTGATGGCCCGACTGAAAACTCCCTCGACTCTGTGAGTGATCGCGATTTTGCTATTGAGTTTTGCGCCTTTGCCTCAATCTTGATGACCCACCTTTCGCGAGCAAGCGAAGAATTGGTGCTGTGGACCTCTGCCCAGTTCAATTTCATCGACTTGCCCGATCGCTTCTGCACAGGCTCGTCGATCATGCCTCAGAAGAAGAACCCAGACGTTCCAGAACTGGTGCGCGGAAAAACCGGTCGCGTGAATGGCCACCTGATTAGCTTGCTGACCTTGATGAAGAGCCAACCGCTGGCCTACAACAAAGACAACCAGGAAGACAAAGAGCCTCTTTTTGACGCAATCGACACCGTTAAAGACTGTTTGCGGGCATTTGCCGACATGATTCCGGCAATTACCTCGAAGAAGGACAGCATGTATGAAGCCGCCAAACGCGGTTTTTCAACCGCAACAGACCTGGCAGACTACCTAGTGCGTGCCGGCGTTGCCTTCCGAGACGCTCACGAAGTGGTGGGCTTGTCGGTTGCCTACGGTATCGAATGCGGTAAAGACTTATCGGAAATGAGCCTTGAAGAGCTACAGAAATTTTCTAGCGACATTAAAGAAGACGTTTTTGAGGTCTTAACCCTGGAAGGTTCGGTGGCCGCACGTAACCATATTGGCGGCACTGCGCCCGCACAAGTTCGCGAAGCGGTGCAACGTGCGCGAGCCAGCCTCTAAAGACTGAATGCAAGGTGTGAAGCGGGGGATTTTTCAGTGACTCCCCGCCTCACATCGGTCACTCGTTTTTTGAATTTCCCTTGAAATCAATCACTTAAAATCCTCGCCCAAAAAACCATCACTTCACTCTGGCAAGCCTCTCAAAAAAGACTATTATTAAGTATTACTGTCTAAACTTGGAAAAATTCTGCACGTTCAGAATAATGTCCAAAAATAATAAGATCGTTCTCTTGATAATGAAGCAGGCACTATGAGCCCGAAGCACATAGACAAAACCACTCTGGCGAGTCGAATAGACCAGCTGGAGCATGAATTGGCCGTGTTGAAACAACTTCAACAACAGCCAGACTGCGAGCTATCGAATGATGATCAACAGATTCTGCAACACTCACTCGCCAATGTGAGCGAACAAGATTTCGCCTATCAGGTGCTGGAAGCCTCAACCGATGGATATTTAGATTGGGATATTAAAGGCGCAGCGGTCACCTACTCTAAAGAGTGTCTGGAACTTCTGGGATATGGCCACCATGAACCCCACACACCCGCCCATATCTTCAGCCATGTTCATGAACTGGACAAACCTATCCTATTACAGAAATTCAAGCACTGCCTAGAGACTGGCCAAGGTTACAGCGTTGAATTCCGCCTGCTCACCAAAGAGCAGAAAATGATGTGGATCCGTTTGAAGATTAAGGTATTCGAGCAAGATGCCAGCGGCAAAGCCAGCCGAATTGTTGGCGGCATCTATGACATCACCCCCTTTAAAGAAAATCAAAATGCCTTGGTAGCCGCTAAATCATTCGCCAAAGAGGCCAATGCCACTAAAAGTGAATTTCTCGCCCGCATGAGTCACGAAATTCGCACCCCCATGAACGCTATTATTGGCATGGGCCACCTGCTCAAAGACACAGCTCTAAATCGCCTGCAATACGACTATTTGAATAACATAGACCAAGCCGCCAATTCACTGCTCACCATTATCAATGAAATATTGGATTTCTCGAAAATTGAATCGGGCCAATTCCTTCTCGAAAGCGTACATATCGACTTAGAGAATCTGGTGGCTAAATTAGCCCGGCAGCTCACACCGCGCGCCGAGCGTAAAGGTTTAGAAGTAATATACGAAGTTGATGCCGATGTTCCGCAGTTTTTCCGAGGTGATGGCGCACGTTTAAGCCAAATAATCAGTAATTTGATGGGCAACGCCATTAAATTCACCGACAGCGGCGATATTCAGCTGAGAATCAAAAAACGACAAGACCTGCCGGAATTCATCGAATTAGAGTTTGAAGTGAAAGACTCCGGTATTGGCATGTCTCCGGCCAAAATACAGGCTTTGTTTGATCCCTTTACCCAAGGTGATGGCTCCACAAGCCGCAAAATTGGCGGCACCGGCTTGGGGCTGACCCTGTGCAAACATCTCGTAGAAATGATGCAGGGCAGCATCCTCGTCAGCAGTGAACCCAATGCAGGTTCCAGCTTCAAATTTACCGCCCGCTTTGAACACAGCCAGATAGGCACGGTAGTGCTGCGGGAAAAACCGCGCCGCTTTGACAACTTGCGAGCGCTGGTGGTGGATGACAACCTAGCCGCACGCACCATTATTTCGAAAACGGCGAACTCCATACACCTTAAAACTGACACCGCCAGCGATGCCAGAATGGCCATCGATATGTTGGAAAAAGCCGATAAGAGCAAAGAGCAACACTATGACATTGTTCTGATGGACTACAACATGCCCAATTTAAACGGGCTTGATGCTAGCCGATTAATCAAACAAGACTCTAAACTCGCTCATCAGCCTTCTGTTATTTTGGTCTCCGCCCACCAAAAAGATGAAATATTTGGTCTTGACCTTCCCGAGTCCATTGACGGTTTCATTCACAAACCGGTGAGTCAATCGCGTTTATTCGATGCTATTGCCGAAGCCTTTGGCGAGGGCGTTTTTGCCACAAGCACAACAGACTCTCTACGCACTGAAGACCTAGCGCTGTTGTCGTCAGCCCGCATACTGCTTGCAGAAGATAATGTTGTGAATCAAAAAGTCGCCATCGGTATATTAAAGAAAAAAGGCGTGGAAGTAGTGCTGGCCAACAATGGCCGCCAAGCCATCGATGTTCTGTCTAAGCACCCAAACGGCTATTTCGACTTAATTCTAATGGACATGGAAATGCCTGAAATAGACGGCTATCAGGCCACTCAACTGATTCGCGATGGCGATAATAGCGCTGGAATTCCTATTGTTGCCATGACTGCACACGCCATGCAGGAAGACCGCAAACGCTGTATTGAATGCGGTATGGACGGCTACATCACGAAACCCGTTGAGCCCGGCTTACTCTACAAAACCTTAGCGCGCTTTTTACGCAAAGCACAAACATTGAAATCGCCGCTGCCCTAACGCACCCACTCGGCCGGGTGATAATCCTCTTTTGCTCAGCCCAAGAAAGGGTTAGCATCCCCTTAGCTTACATTTGCTCAACCCTTATTTTGCTCCCAAGGAGTGTTTCTCAGGTTCCATGCGCGCACTGAAAATTTCTACCGAAGCCATCAATGACGGCTTAGATCGTAAAATGCTGAACCTATTGAAGCAGCGCTTCGAGCAGCTGAATCAACAGCGCTTTGAGCGCACTCTTTCAGCCCTAGCCGATCGCCACCGCAATGCACTGGAACTGCTTCCCTTACTGTTTCACACCAACCACCCTATGCTACCGGGCTATGCGTCTCATGAAACACCTTGCGGCATTTCATCTTACACGCCCAGCACCGACGAAATTCGTTTAGCTCAAGGCATATCTCGCAGCTTTAAAATTCACCGCGAGCCTCATAAACACCGCTACATTCACGCCCTGTTCTCTATGGGCAGCGCCGGCACCATTGCCCACAGCGACAGCAGCGATTTAGATATTTGGGTTTGCCACAAACCCGGGCTGAGCCAAAAGGCGCTTAGCCATCTAGAAGAAAAATGCCAGCGGCTCACCCGCTGGGCCCTGAACATGGGTTTGGAAATGCATTTCTTCCTGATGGACAGCGATAATTTTAAGCGCGGAGAAACCGCGGCCCTAGACAGCGAAGCCAGCGGCTCGGCCCAGCACTACCTACTGCTAGATGAATTTTATCGCACAGCCTTAAAGCTGGCGGGGCGCATGCCTCTGTGGTGGTTTGTGCCCGCCGCTCGAGAACCAGACTACGACAACTACACCGATGTATTATTGGGCAAACGCTTTTTGCGCAGCCTAGACGTGTTGGATTTTGGTGGCATCGCCAGCATTCCCCCCAACGAATTCACTGGCGCGGGTATCTGGCAACTTTATAAAGCCATTGAGTCGCCCTACAAGTCTGTATTAAAACTACTTCTACTGGAGTGCTACGCCAGCGACTTCGCCGGCGGCAAGCCTCTGTCAATACAGTTTAAACAGGCCATATACGATGGCCAGCAGGACGTGAATGAACTCGACCCCTATGTGGTGATTTACAGGCAGATGGAGGGCTACCTAAAGTCTCGCGGTGAAACAAGACGGCTTGAGCTGCTGCGTCGCTGCTTTTATTTCAAGGTCAACAAAGCACTCAGCCGCGCCAAGAAAGGCCGAGAAAAATCCTGGCAACGGCAAATGCTGGAAAAGCTGACAGAGGAGTGGGGCTGGAGCCGTGAGCATTTATTATTGCTAGACGCTAGGCCCAAATGGAAGGCGCAGCATGTGATGAGCGAGCGCAAGACGGTGGTAGGCGAACTCACCAACAGCTACCGCTTCCTCATGGACTTTGCCCGCAAGACAGGCGCTGGCAGTGCTATCAATGCCGAGGAGCTTACAGTGCTCGGGCGCAAGTTATACGCCGCCTTTGAACGAAAAGCGGGCAAAATTGATTGGATAAACCCGGGGATTTCGCTAGACATCAGCGAAGAGCATCTAACCATTGTGTACCGTCAACGGGAGGCAGAACAGGGCGATGTTTGGATAGCCTACCCCCAGGCATTGATGGACACCCCCTACCGACCTAATCTGGCCATTAAGCAGAGCCGCAACTTAATGGAGCTGCTGGTGTGGTGCCACTGCAATGGTATTTTAACACCCAGCACTAAACTGGAAATTGTCGCGCGCGCCAAGGAAGTATCAAATGTTGAGCTGCGCCAACTCATCGAGCTAATGAATCAGTGGCTGCAACTGCCGCTGCCACCCGCCGCTCATGAAGACTTCCAAAAACAGGCCCTTGTGAAGAAAATATTGGTGCTGATAAATTTAGGCGCCAAGCCTCAACAACACTTACAACAACAAGGTATTCATCGCCTGAGTGACAATGCCGACGCACTAGGCAACAGTGGCCTAAAAGAAAACCTTGTGATGGCGATCGACCTCTGCGCCATTAACAGTTGGAACGAAGTGAGCACCCGAGGCTTCCACAGTGACGCCCTGCTTAACAGCCTGGTGCATTATCTGCAGATAATATCCTCTGTTGAAGACCAGCCCTTACCCGAGCTTGTCTTTAAATGCTTCACCCCTACTCGCGGTGCGGCCATTGGCCAGCGCATTGAGCAGCTGTTTAACGACATCGCCAATTGCTACTATCGCGGCCAAAACTGCTCGCCCCACGCTCGCTACATTTTTGAGATGAAAAGTGAATATTTTGTGTTGCAGATCACTGGCGGCCAAGCCAGTATTAAGCGCTGCGCAACAATAGCGCTCTTAGTAAAACATCTAAGCCAGCCACAAGTGAATCACAGCCCAATCGTGATCGACCGGCACACTTTGCAAAACCATGTATTGAATGTGATCAGTAAAACCGTTAACGCTCCAGATCTGGCGGTGTTCTACCAAGCGGAAACTCACATAGCGACACTATATGTGGTGGACGAAAAAGGCTCCCTGTTTACGACACGGATACCTTTTGCCAACCCCAAGGCGCTGCTACAGCCAATGCACCGCTTTATTCGTTCAGCCATCGAAAGACAAAGCTTGGAACGTGTGGACTTGCCCGCTACATTTGGTGTGCAAACTGTCGACTTCTATGAGCTGCTGAACGAAAAGAAAGGGCCCCGCGCAGAGCGCTGTCATGTCAGCACAGACCTTAATCAAATTGCCTTCTTCAACATCCAGGCAATTGCAGAGCCCGGCCCAGACGGCGAGATCATGTTTAATATTTACTGTGATCAACAGGAATTCATTGGCTTAGACTTGGCCGAGGCTCTGTACAAGGCCGTGGCCAGCTATGTTTTGTCGCGCCGCCAGAAGCGAGAGCGTTACCCCTGCTACATTACCGACTTAGACCTTTCCCAGTGCAAAAGCCTGTTGGACACTCAGGGCGAGCTGCAGGTGTCCCACTATTTGAAGATAAAAGCCCAGTTGGAAAACAAGCTAAATCGAGCGTTGCTTGAACTCTAGGCCCAATTTAGTGTAACGGGAGACTCAGACTGCTCGCTCAACACTCGGTTGAGGAGGTTGTTCAAGGTTTCATCCGTGGTGGTGCAAAACCAGCCATCATCACGATATTCACAGTGATAACCACCCGACTTTGCCGCCACCCATATTTGCAGAAGCGCCACTTGTCGAGAAACAATCACTTGAGTATTGGAGTCTTCACAATCAATGGTCAGCAAACCACCCGTGCCTTCGTAATCTAACTCGGCACTGCTCTCTTCCATCGCCTCTTCAACGGCGTCTTCAATGGCGACAAAAATGCGCTCTACTTCTTGAGTAAACTGGGCTTCATTCATGGTGATAACACTGGGCTCTGGGAATTTTATAGGCGCTCATTATGCCAGAAGCCAATACATTACGCCTGCTCACTTCACAAGTTGTTTGGCGACAGGGGTCTAGGTATACTGCGGCCTGTTCTGACTCGATGGCTTGCGACATATGACACACCCAATAAACACCTTTATCCGCTCTACTGCGCTGCTTGCCCTTGTGGCCGGCCTGCTTTTCAGCTTATCGGGCTGTGGCCAAAAAGGCGCGCTAACCTTGCCCCAAGACGACAAGGCGCCCATTGAGCAAGAGGCAAAATAAAGCCTTTGCCACACGCGACTGACTTTTCTTTTTATTTTGAGTGCCTGTTATGAATCCGTTTAACACCCGCAATGGCGAGTTGTTTGTTGAAAACTTGTCTTTGAACGCTGTGGCCGAGACCTATGGCACCCCCACCTATGTGTATAGCCGTGCCGCCCTGAGCCGCAATTATGAAGCCTATGCCGAAGCCTTAGGTGAGCATCCGGGCATGGTGTGTTATGCCGTGAAAGCAAATTCTAACCTGGCGGTGCTCAATGTTTTGGCACGCCTAGGCGCGGGTTTTGACATCGTCTCTATTGGCGAATTGCAAAGAGTATTGGCCGCCGGTGGCGAGGCGTCTCGCTGCGTTTTCTCTGGCGTCGGTAAAACCTCGGCTGAAATGCTCAGCGCACTTGAATTAGGCGTTCACTGCTTTAACGTAGAATCTGAACCCGAATTAGATCGCTTAGCCCAAGTGGCCGCCAAAGCAGGGCGTGTGGCGAATATCTCTCTCAGAGTTAACCCCGACGTAGACGCGGGCACTCACCCCTACATTTCTACGGGCCTGAAAGAGAATAAGTTTGGTATTGATATAGAACGTGCTCCTGCGGTTTATGCCCACGCTCGCACGCTGCCAAGCCTGAAAATTGTTGGCGTAGACTGTCATATCGGCTCGCAACTGACAGAAATTGCTCCATTTATTGATGCTCTGGACCGCATGCTCGGCTTGATTGACCATTTGTCGGCTGAAGGTATCGAACTCGAGCACTTAGATTTAGGTGGTGGCCTGGGCGTTAATTATCAGGGTGAACAACCCCCTGCCCCCGCCGAATACATGGCGGCGGTGAAAGCCAAACTGGGCCATCGCAAATTGGCCTTAGTCTTTGAGCCCGGCCGCTCCATTGCCGCCAATGCTGGGGTATTACTCACCCGCGTGGAATATCTCAAGCCAACCGCCAGCAAGAATTTTGCTATTATTGATGCCGCGATGAACGACAACATTCGCCCAGCACTGTATCAAGCTTGGCAGGCCGTACGCCCAGTGAATACCAGCACCGCCGACACTCAACAATGGGACCTTGTGGGCCCGGTGTGCGAAACCGGCGACTTTCTCGCCAAAGACCGCGCCCTAGCACTCAGTGAAGGTGACTTACTGGCGCTTATGGACAGCGGTGCCTATGGCTTTACCATGAGTTCTAATTACAACAGCCGAGGCCGTGCGGCCGAGGTAATGGTAGACTCCGATACTCTGCACCTGGTTCGCCAGCGTGAAACAATAGAAGATTTGCTGCGCGGCGAAACACTGCTGCCCTGATCGATAGGAAATTATGCGCATTCGCTTCACAAAAATGCATGGCCTTGGCAACGATTTTGTTGTGATTGACGGCATCAGCCAAAAAATTAAGCTGAACCCAGACAAAGTTCGCGCGCTGGCCGATCGACGCTTCGGTGTGGGTTGCGATCAAGTATTGCTGGTGGAAATACCCAGCTCGCCCGACGTTGATTTTGGCTATCGGATATTCAACCACGACGGCAGCGAAGTAGAGAACTGTGGCAACGGCGCGCGCTGCTTTGCCCGCTTTGTACAAGAGCGCAAGCTCACCGGTAAAAGTCGCATTGTGGTGGAAACCGCGGGCGGCCGTTTAACCTTGAATGTACAGCCCAACAATGACGTGTGTGTGGACATGGGAGTGCCGCAATTGGCACCCGATCAAATACCCTTTGTGGCCGATTCACAAGCTTCAGACTACAAAATTCCCTTCAGTGTGGATGTGGAAAGCTTAAACATTGGTGCGGTGTCCATGGGCAACCCCCACGCTGTACTAGTGGTAGATAGCACAGAAACCGCGCCGGTCGAGCGCTGGGGCAAAGCGCTCCAAGAACACAGCCACTTCCCACAAAAAGTGAATGCGGGTTTCATGGAAGTTGTCTCGCGCAGTGAAATACGCCTGCGAGTATTTGAACGCGGTGTGGGTGAAACTCTAGCGTGTGGCACAGGCGCTTGCGCCGCTGTAGTAGCCGGTCGTTTACAGGGTCTGTTAGACTCTAAAGTGAAAGTGACACTGCCCGGCGGCAGTATGCACATTGAATGGCAGGGTTCGCTACAAGACAGCCAGCACCCGGTATTAATGACGGGGCCAGCCAGTACGGTTTATCACGGCCAAATAAAAATTTAATAAACGAAGCTTTTTATGACAGATCAAAACCTGGCAGAAGCCGCGAGCGCACTCAGTGACGAGCAAGTAGCCCAATACTTGCTCAATAATCCGGCATTTTTTGTCAACAACCCCAATTTATTGGCCGACATCAGCCTGCCACACGACAGCGGCTCTGCTATTTCCTTGGTAGAGCGACAAGTGTCGGTGCTGCGCGAGCGCAACATGGACATGCGCCACCGCCTGAGCAAGCTCTTAGACAATGCCCGCGATAACGACAAACTTTACGAGAAAACCAAGCGCGTAACGCTGGCCATGATAGAAGGCCTAGATTTAGGCGACATAGTGGACGCCCTGCGTTACAGCTTTGACAACGAATTTGAAATTCCCTACACCACCCTGATTCTCTACGGCGACCCAAACACTGTACCGGCTAGCGAAGCCCGTGTGCTGCCCATAGACGAAGCCCGTGAGCACATCGGCGCCCTGATTAAAGCCAATAGAGCCAGCTGCGGCGTGATTCGCCCTGAAGAGCAAGACTTTCTCTTTGGTCGTGACAGCGCCAAGATTGGCTCCGTGGCCACCGCGCCTTTAATTCACGGCAGCACCTTTGGTATGTTGGCCATTGGCCATGAAGACCCACAGCATTATCGATCAAGCATGGGCACACTCTTTTTGAGCTACATTGCCGAAGTTTTGAATCGCCTGCTACCCAAGCACTTGCCCCGTTAAGCTTGTGAACAAAGACACAGAGAACCTGCCCTTCGCAGCGGAACTGAGTCAATTCAGCGATTATTTACTCAGCGAGCGCCAGCTTTCACCCCGCACTCACGACGGCTATTGGCGAGACCTAAACAAGTTTCGCCACTATTGCCACGAGCAAAACATTAGCGATGTGGGCACACTGTTGCCACACGATGTCCGCCAATGTTTGGCCTTATTGCACCGCCGAGGCCTAGGCGGCAAAAGCCTCCAACGATGGCTGTCTTCCCTGCGTTCCTGGTTTGAATTCTGCCTTCGTCGCAAATTGATTAAAAACAACCCCGCCGCCGGAATACAAGCGCCAAAATCACCGCAAAAACTGCCCAAGACCTTAGACGTAGATCAAGTGAGTCAGTTTGTGGAAGTGGGTGGAGATGACACCTTGAGCAAGCGCGACGCCGCCATGCTCGAACTGATGTACAGCTGCGGTTTACGCCTAGCGGAATTATCTGGTTTAAATTGCGTAGACATTGACCTTCGAGAAGGTTTGGTCACGGTGAGGGGCAAGGGCAATAAAACACGCCTGCTGCCCGTGGGCGCGCAAGCCATTAATGCCTTACAGAATTGGCTGGGCGAGCGCTCACAACTGAAAGGCACTGTAAGCTCGGCCTTGTTTCTGAGTAACAGGGGCACACGCCTAAGCCGCCGAGCGGTGCAACAGCGCTTTGCGCAATTGAGCCTAGCTCAAGGCATGGACAGTTCGGTTAACCCTCACATGCTGCGTCACTCTTTCGCCAGCCATTTGCTGGAGTCGAGCGGCGACTTGCGCGCCGTGCAAGAGCTGTTGGGGCACGCCAACATATCAACCACCCAAGTGTATACACACTTAGATTTTCAACACTTAGCGAAAGTGTATGACAGTGCCCACCCAAGAGCCTCAAAGAAACCTAAATAGGTCGACTGCCATAACGGCTGCCCGGTTTTTGAGGGGGGTCTGCAGTGACGTGGGCTTGCACGTGATCTATTTCGCCGCCTTGGGCCAAATAAGCCGCCACCTGGTCATCTAACTCAGCCCTTTGACGCTGACGCGACGTAAGGCTGTGATCATCGATACCAGCGTCTTTAGTGCCGGAGTATTCTTTCTCCAACACGGGGGTTTCAGCACCGGCTTCTACTGAATTAGAAGCCTCGGTGTTATAAGGGGTTTTACTAGCCATATCTCCACCTGAATTAACGAAATCAATTCCAAGCTTTGTTTCTTTCCTAGGCTATCTTTTATAGACCAAGTGGCCAAAATTTCCGACCACTTTATTAGGCTAATTTGCTCTTAAGCGCAGGCTTTCATAATTCTGCGTTATTAAGCACTCTTAGACCGCGTCACTGCCGGTTTCGCCAGTGCGAATACGAATGATTTCATCCATAGGCGTGATAAAGATTTTGCCGTCACCAATTTTTCCAGTTTGTGCCGCGCGGGTAATGGCTTCAACAGCCTGCTCAACCATAGAGTCATCAACGGCCAGCTCAAGCTTAACCTTGGGCAAAAAATCAACCACATATTCAGCACCACGATACAACTCAGTGTGGCCTTTCTGGCGACCAAAACCCTTCACTTCAGTGACGGTCATGCCCTGTACGCCCACTTCAGACAAAGCATTGCGAACATCGTCCAGCTTAAAGGGCTTAATTACGGCGGTTACTAATTTCATTTTGGGGAATTCCTTTGGGCTTTTATTTTCGACTAACCATACACTTTTCAGGTCTGGAAATACAGCCAACAAAAAACCCGATCAGCAAGCTGACCGGGTTTTCGTTGACGATATTAAAGGGTGTCTGCCCTGGGAGAAATTACTTGCTGGTGAACTCTGGGTAAGCTTCCATACCACATTCAGCTATGTCTACTCCGTCGTACTCTTCCTCTTCGGTAACCCGAATGCCGGCAACCGCTTTGATGAGACCCCAAACAGCCAAGCTAGAGACAAATACCCAGCCAAAGATTGTTAGAGCACCAATCAACTGGCCCGAGAAGCTTGCGCCACCGTCAGCAGTCAATGGGTTAGTCACAGGTACCAACATCAAGCCTAGGAAACCTACAACACCGTGTACTGAAATGGCACCAACGGGATCATCAATTTTTAGCTTGTCCAAGCCCAAGATAGCAAACACTACCAAGATGCCGCCCAGGCCGCCAAACAAAGTGGCTTGTAAAGCTGTAGGCGTAGAAGGCTCAGCGGTAATGGCAACCAAACCGGCCAAGGCACCGTTAAGGGCCATGGTTAAGTCGGCTTTGCCAAACAAAATGCGCGCAACTATTAATGCCGCGATCAAACCGCCCGCGGCCGCCGCGTTGGTGTTCATAAACACAACCGCTACTGAGTTCGCAGAATCAACGCTTGAGGTTGCCAATACAGAACCGCCGTTGAAACCAAACCAACCCATCCACAGAATGAACGTACCTAAAGTAGCCATCGGTAAGTTTGCACCGGGAATGGCGTTTGCACTGCCGTCGGCATTGTACTTGCCTTTACGTGCGCCCAGCAGTAATACACCCGCTAGAGCAGCCGCAGCACCGGCCATGTGAACAATGCCCGAACCTGCAAAGTCAGAGAAGCCTGAATCGCCTAGGTTGTAAAGACCAAACACATCTTTGCCGCCCCAAGTCCAAGAACCTTCAAGCGGATAGATAACACCGGTCATCACAACCGCAAAGGCCAAGAACGCCCACAACTTCATGCGTTCAGCCACAGCACCGGAAACAATCGACATCGCCGTTGCCACAAATACTACCTGAAAGAAAAAGTCTGCAGAGGGTGCATAAGTAGCAGGCTCTTCAGCGCCAGTAACGCCGTCGCCAACAATACCGCCTAAGAAGAAATCGGCGCCGCCATACATAATGGTGTAACCGCAAATCATGTACATGGTGCAAGCAATTGCGTAAAGCGCCACGTTTTTAGTCAAAATTTCAGTGGTGTTTTTAGAGCGAACTAAACCCGCTTCCAACATGGCGAAACCTGCCGCCATCCACATAACCAAGGCACCACATATCAAGAAATAAAAGGTGTCTAGCGCATACTGTAATTCAAAAACTTGGTTTTCCATTTTTGTTCTCCGATGGAATTATATTTAGGTTTAAAGCGCGTCTTCACCGGTTTCAGCGGTACGAATACGAATAACCTGCTCAAGCGCGGAAACAAAAATCTTGCCATCGCCAATTTTTCCGCTGTGTGCGGCATTGCTAATTGCTTCAAGCGTGCCTTCTACTTGATCGTCGGCAACCGCAATTTCCAGCTTAGTTTTCGGTAGAAAATCAACTACGTATTCAGCTCCACGATACAATTCTGTGTGACCTTTTTGACGACCAAAACCTTTCACCTCGGTCACTGTGATGCCCTGCACCCCCATTTCTGACAGCGCTTCGCGCACTGCGTCTAGCTTGAAGGGCTTGATAATTGCCGTGACTAGTTTCATGACATTGCTCCAGTTAAAAAGTTAGCCCCACCGGGGGTATTATTATTGTGCTTAATTAAACAATCTTTGTTGAATAGCTTTTGTTGACCTGTTGAGCCTTTGTTGAATAGATTCTTGAAAAAAACCTTCAACAAAAGCGGCTGCAAACAGCGCAACCGCCTTTAGAAACACTTACAAATCGAAAGATTTGCTCAGGCTGAAAATAATAGTTTCAGTGCCGTCGTTGGTTTCTAGATCAAGGTCTTCATCGTTAATGACGATAGAAACACCCGCGTCGAAGCCACCAATTTCAGTGCCGTAACCCAGCTCAACATAGCTGCCGTCGAACTCGTCACCAAAAGAACCGTACTTACCGTAGAAGCCATTCTTCTCGATAGTGATAGCGGTGAAATCGTAATCCATTTCAGGGCCATCGAAGTTGTCGTAGGTACCGAAGCTGTATTCCAAGCTGACGATGCCAAAAGAAGCGCCCAGGTTAATTTCTTCGTAAGTATCGTCAAAATCACCGGTGTAGTAGTAACCAGTGAAACCGGCGCTCAAACCTAAGCCGTTTTCCAGCTCAAGACCGTAACCGCCGTATACATCTACTTCTAAGCCATCTTCAACATCAGCAGCCCAAGTGCCTGCGTAGAAACCACCCTGTTCAAAGTCAACGCCGCCATTAGTGGTCGCGGTAGTGTTCTGAACGATGCCGCGATAAAAGTAATCTGACATCACACCAACGTTGGCTGAAACATCGGCCATGGTGGCACTAGAGGTAGCGGCTAAAACAGCACCGGCGATTAAAGACTTTGTAAAAAATTTCATGCTTAGCTCCTAATGAGAATGATCTGTATGTGCAGCGCCGTTTATTGTCTGGTTGTATCGGCGTTGACGTGAAAATGCTTGTTCACGATAAGCAGGACTTTTGCATAGACTGGGCCAACTTAGAAAAAATCATATTAAACAATGACTTATCACAGAATCTCGGGTTTTGCTCCAAAATTGGGCAGGGCCTAAAATAGCTGTGCGCACCAAAGGCGCGCACAGGTTTTGAACAGCGCACCAATATTGGGACAGATTTAGCAGCCTTATGAAGGTAGTAAAAATTGCACGACTTTGGTGCTGGAAACGAAACAATGAAGGGCGGATAATTACCCCCTACTATTTATCGCGAGTTATAGAATCATGTTGTCTCTACTGTCTAAACAAATATTTGAAGAAGTAAATAAAGCCTTTTCGCACCAAGCAAGTGCGGAAGACGGCCCCAAGCTGCAAGCGGGTATTGAAGCGATATTGAGAAAGTTGAATTTAGTGACGCGGGAAGAGTTTGACGCTCAAGCGGCGGTGTTGTTGCGAACTAGGGAAAGGCTAGAAGCTTTAGAAGCTAAAGTTACTCTTGCTGAAGTTAATGGGGCTGAAAAACAGTAAGGCTGAGCTTGATCACAACGCGGCGATCAAGGGCAATACTTCTGGGTGAGCTTCAACCAGCTTAAGTAAAGTTGCGCTACCTTGGTCTGGTTTGCCCTTGTCCTGCTCCCAGCGTTCCAGCGTTCTTGGGCTGGTTCGTAGCATCGACGCAAACAAAGGCCGCGAAACGTTGAGCCGCTCTCGAAGTTCAACGATTTCCGCAGCCTTCATGGTCAGCCGTGGCTTTTCTTCTATAGAGGTATTTCGCAGGGTAATTTTACCTTCACGAGACGCCTGCAGATCATCAATTCCTTGCATTAACTCTTCGAACATATTTCTGTCAGTCATTTTGAACGCCTCAGTTTAATTTCATTCTCCAGAGCAGCTCGGAACACCTTCTTTTGTGCCTGAGTGAGATCGGCTAACTCGCCTTTGCTGTAGACAAGAAACATCCAGAACTGATCACCCTCATCGAAGTAATAGTAGATGACCCGTATGCCCCCGCGTTGCCCCTTTCCGCGCCATGAATCAGCCCAGCGAATTTTACGAAGACCACCTGTACCTGCAATGGTGTCGCCTTTTCGCGGGTTGTTTAAAAGCGCTTGCTGTAAAGCCGCGTAATACTCATCTCCTAAGTAGTGAGCTCTATATTTCGTGAAGGAACTCATTTCTACGAATACTGCATCCATTCACTGTACTCCATTTGCGTACCTTTTGACAGCTCAATTTAGACCAGCACGCATAAGCACACACTAGAAAAATCAGGCACCACTCAACAGGTAGGATTTAACGGGACAAACTAATATCGACTCTGGCAATCTAAACCTCTATACCCTAGTGCTTCAATGAGGTGAGGGTTGCTTATCCGTTTCACGCCCTCCAAATCGGCTAGAGTTCTGGCTACCTTCATGACGCGGTGCTGGGCCCTTGCTGATAGCCCCAGCTTATTGGCCGCGTTTTCCAACAGTTCAAGCTGC